>JAVERC010000075.1:0-9893 GCA_034007295.1 Desulforegulaceae bacterium
GAAATTCTTTGGTGTTGAAATTAGTACTTCTGCACCAAAAGAATTTAATATTTCTGAAAGTGTTCATGTCCTGGGATACAGAATTGACTTAAATAGTAAGTCTCTTGAAGAAGAGCTTTTGCTTCTCAGGGATTCTAGAAAAAACAGAAATCCATTGATAGTTGAAAAATTAAAAGAAAACGGGATCAATATATCAATGGAAAGTTTGGAAAAGTTTTCAGGTGATGTACAGATTGGAAGGGCACATCTTGGAAGATATCTTTTTGAAAAAGGTTATGTAAAAAATGTTGAAGAAGCTTTTTTGAAATATTTGGGAAAAGGAATGCCCTGTTATGTTGATAAATATAAAATACCTGTAGAAAAAGCTATTGAACAGATAAGACTTGCAGGCGGTGTTGCTGTTATAGCACATCCTGGTTTAATAAAAAATTATGATAAAAATGATTACAGGCTTTTTTTTGAATACTTAAAAGATATCGGCCTGAAAGGTATTGAAGTTTTTTATCCTGCACATTCTGATTCATTTCGCTCTTTTTTGATAAATGAAACAAAAAGACTTGGTTTTATTTTTACAGGGGGAAGCGATTTCCATGGCTATAAAAATGAAGGCCTTACACTTGGAAGAGGAAGAAATAACCTTAAAATTCCATATTCTGTTTACAAATCAATATTAGAAATGTAAAAAAGATTTTTTGGACTATTTACCCGAAAAGATAATCAGCTTGTCTTTCCTGGTAAATAATCCCGAAACCTAAAATTATTTTTGTACTAACTTAATTGAAAGGTAGTTATGGGATTTTTATCTGATGAATATAAAAAACTCGAAAAAACAATAAAATACAAGTTTAAGAACAAAAAATACTGCTTTAATGCACTTTGTCATAGTTCTTATGCAAATGAGTCTTTTGAGCCTGTTAAAGATAATGAACGGCTTGAGTTCTTAGGTGATTCTGTTGTCAATCTTGTTGTTGGTGATATGCTGATGAAGCACTTTAAGGATATGGATGAAGGAAATCTTTCCAGGATAAGGGCAAATCTTGTAAATGAAGTTATGCTTTCAAAGCTTGCAAAAAATATTTCTCTAGGAGACTATCTTAACCTTGGTAAAGGTGAGGAAGGTTCAGGCGGAAGGGAAAAAAGTTCTATTCTTGCCAATGCCTTTGAAGCTCTTGTTGCAGCAATTTATAGAGACGGCGGATTTGAAAAAGCATACAAAATGGTTGAGCATATGTTTTCTCCGGTAATTGAAGTTGCTGGAAAGCCAGAAAATTATCTTGATCCAAAAAGCAGGCTGCAAGAACTTGCACAAATGAAATACAAGGAGCCTCCAGTTTATCGGGTTGTATCAGAAATTGGTCCTGATCATGACAAAACCTTTAAGGTTGAAATGAAAATAGCAGACATAAGAGCAACAGGCAAAGGCAGAAGTAAAAAAGCAGCAGAGCAGGAAGCTGCAAAAGAAGGCCTTGGCAAGATAGAAGATGAATAATATTATTGTAATACCTGTTTTTATTCCATTTTATGGCTGTCCCAATAAATGCTTTTTCTGTAATCAGAATTTGGTAACAGGAAAAAGCTCGCCTGCTTTGCCAGAAAAAGATGAACTTTTGTCATATTTTAATAATTTTCTTTCCTATTCTAAAAACAAAAAAAGACCTGTTGAAATTGCTTTTTTTGGCGGAAATTTTCTTGGGATGGAAAATGATATAATTTTAAAATACCTTGAAATTGCAGAAATTTTTTGTCAGCAGGGAGAAAACAGGGGAATTAGATTTTCAACCAGGCCAGATACTATCTGTATGGAAAAAATAGCCCTTTTGTCAGGTTTCAGTGTAAAAACAATTGAGCTTGGCATTCAGTCAATGGATAACAGGGTCTTGAGAAAATCTGGAAGGGGACATACCGCAGAAGACTCATTAAAAGCTGTTGAATTAATAAAAAATAATTTAAAAAATATCTCTCTGGGCCTTCAGATTATGCCTGGACTTCCAGGAGAAACAAGACAGAGTATATTTAAAACCTTAAAATTTTTAAAATATTCAAAACCTGATTATTTAAGAATTTATCCGCTTGTAATTTTAAAAAATACCCATCTGGAAAAGCTCTATAATAAAGGGTTGTTCAAACCTTTAAGCCTTGATAAAGCAGTTGAAGTATCTTCCTTGATCAGAGATTTTTCTAAAAAAAATAATATTACAATAATCAGAACCGGACTCCCAGGAGAAGCTGCACAAGATGATAATATTGTAAGCGGTCCATGGCATCCCTGTTTTGGAGAGCTGGTTATTTCAAAGAGTTTTTACAAAAAAGCCATAATAAAAATTATTGTTTCAGGAAAAGAAACCAAAGAAAAAAATCTTATTTTAAGACTTAACCCTGTATTTGAATCTGCTGCAAGAGGTTTTAAAAATAATAATTTTTTGAACTTGAAAAAAAGATTTGAATTTAAAAGTATAATTGTAAAAAAAGATTCTTCAATTAAACCTGAGTTGTTTTTTATTGAGATAAAAGAATAAAAAAAATCAGCCGTTTATCTTAAAACGGCTGAAAAAATTATGCTACATTCCAAATTTTAAAAAATCAGTTTTATCTTTAATTTTTTCTTTTACAGGGCTTGTTTCTACAGGTTCAGTGCCTTTTACAAAACATTCAAAAATTGTTTCTTCGGTTTCAGGTCCTGGCAAAAGTCCTGTTTTGGCATCTATTTTCTGGAAAATTATGTTATCAGGAACTTTAAAATCTTTTTTGGGAAGGTCTTTGTGAATTTCTTCCATAAAATCTGTCCAGATAGGACAGGCTGATTTTGATCCGGTTTCTTCTTTGCCAAGGGATTTCTCGTGATCAAATCCTACCCATACTCCTGCAATATAGTTTGTGGTGTATCCTACAAACCATGCGTCATTAAGATTGTTTGTTGTTCCTGTTTTCCCACCTACAGGTCTTGAAAGTCTCTTTGCTCTCCAGCCTGTTCCTTCCTCAACAACGCTTTTAAGCATGCTAGTCATTATGTAGGCAGTTTCTTCAGGGATAACAGGTTTTGGAGATATTTTGGATTGAAAAATCAGTTCGCCCCTTTTATTTTCAATTCTTTTAATAAATACCGGCAAAATAAAACTGCCATTATTTGCAAAAACAGAATATGCATTGGTCATTTCAAGAAGAGAAAGACCTGAAGATCCAAGAGACAGAGAAAGATCTCTGTCAAGATTTGCTGTTATTCCCATTTTTCTGGCATAATCTATGACATAATCTATGCCTATTTCTTTTGTAAGTTTTATGGTTACAAGATTTCTTGAAAGAGTTAATGCTTTTCTCAGCAATGTAGGACCGTAAAAAGTTTCATTGTAGTTTTGCGGTTTCCATGTAAAGTCCTGGTCCTTGTCATGAAATACAAAGGCATTATCCATAATAACAGATGCTGCTGTGTAGCCCTTGTCAAGAGCTGCTGAATAAATGATTGGTTTAAATGCTGATCCGGGCTGTCTTCTTGACTGAATTGCACGGTTAAACTGGCTTGATTTAAAATCCTTTCCGCCTACCATGGCCCTTACTTCCCCTGTATTTTCCTCAATGCAGAGTATAGCTCCTGAAACTTCAGGAATCTGTTCAAGAGAGACTTCCCATAAATCTGTTTTTTCATCCCTTGACATGAGCTTTATTAATATCAGGTCATTTATTTTAAGAGCTTGTCCAGGTCTTTCTATTTTATGGTAAAGATAATACTTCTCAGGATCTGGTTTTCTTGCCCAGGACATGTTTTGAATTGGGATTTTTCCTGTATATCCGCAAAATTTTACAAGGGCATATTTATCTCTGTCATTAATTTTGGTAACAATTGCCTCTGTTTCAAATCCTTGGGATATTTGCTCATCATTTATTTTATTTTTTTGTTCCTCAAGAAAAATTTGAATTTCATCTTTATTAAGATTTTTAATCGCACCTCTGTATCCTTGACGTTTGTCAAGTTCTCTTAAGCCTTTGTTAAGGTTTTTTAGGGCACTTTTTTGTATATCAAGGGATAAGGCTGTATAAATATTCAGACCTCCCTTGTAGAGCATTTCTTCACCGTATTCTTCAAGTATAAGCCTTCTTATATGTTCGGAATAGTATGGAGCCTGTTCCATAAAAAAATTTGTATTGGTTGATAAAATTATTTCATCATTTTGAGCTTTTTCTGATTCTTCTTTTGTAAGAAAATTGTTTTGAACCATTTGGTCAAGAACATATTTTTGTCTTGTTTTTGCACGGCTGAAATATTTAATAGGAGAGTATCTGCTGGGTGCCTGGGGAAGACCTGCAAGCATTGCACTTTCACTAAGAGTTAAAAGTTTTGCATTTTTTCCAAAATAGGTTCTTGCTGCTGCTTCAATTCCATAAGCTCCATTACCAAGATAAATCTGATTAAGATAAAGGTAGAGTACTTCTTGTTTTGAAAAATACTTGTCTATTCTATAAGCAAGTATGGCTTCCTTAATTTTTCTTGAGTAGCTTTTTTCAGGGGAAAGGAAAAAAGATTTTGCAACCTGCTGGGTTATTGTAGATCCTCCCTGAACTATTTCACCGGCATTCAAATTTTTGTAAAAGGCTCTTCCTATGCTCACAAGATCAATTCCACCATGTTCATAAAATCTTGAATCTTCAGCAGCAATAAAGGCTTTTATAAGGTAATCAGGCATTTGTTCAAGAGAGATTAAAATTCTTTTTTCTTTATAAAATTCAGCAATTTTTTCACCATTTGTGTCATAAACTTCTGTGACCTGAGGCGGATAATAATCTGACAATGTTTTTATTTTGGGAAGATCCTTGCTGTAATAATTATAAAGTAAAGCTAATGATAAAACTCCTGCAATCAGGCCTGAAATAAAAAAAATAAAAAAGAATAGAGTTATTTTTTTTAAAATTGATGATTTTCTTTTTTGGGGTTTGTCGTTTTTTTCTTTTGCAGTCATTTTCTTATTATTTTATAGTTTGCGGTTATCTTATATTTTGATTATCAGTATCAGATAGTGCATAATATGGCAATATGAACTTAATAAACTTATATTGTGAAATTGTTTTATAAAAAAAGGGGTTTTAATGAAAGAAGAAAAACTATTTGTAGATTTTGAAAAGCAAAACGGACTTGTTCCAGTTATTGCTCAGGATAAGGAAACCTTAGAAGTTTTAATGCTTGCATACATGAACAAAGAGGCTTTTGAGCATACTTTGAAAACTAAAAAGGCAACATATTTTTCACGATCAAGAAATAAACTTTGGGTTAAAGGAGAAAGTTCAGGTCATACTCAGACTGTGTCTGATATAAGAATAGACTGTGATAATGATACAATTCTTCTTTTGGTTGAACAAAAAGGTGCTGCCTGCCACAAAGGCTATAATTCATGCTTTCATACTTCTGTAAAAAGCGGAGAGCCTGTTGTTATTGCAAAAAAAGTTTTTGATCCAGAAAAGGTATATAAATAAATATGGAATCTCATAATGAGAATAAAGGTTATATAATAAAAAGTGCTGAATTTTTGACAAGTGCAGGCAGCAGAAAAGAATACCCTGAGGCAGTAATGCCAGAAATTGCATTTGCAGGAAGATCAAATGTTGGAAAATCTACTCTTATAAATTGTCTTGTAAACAGAAAAAAACTTGTCAAAACAAGCAATACTCCAGGAAGAACCCAGAGAATAAATTTTTTTGAGGTTAATAATGTTTTAAGGTTTGTAGATCTGCCAGGATATGGTTATGCCAAGGTTTCCAAAAAAATGAGAGCAGAGTGGGAAAAAATGATTGAAGATTATCTTTTGAAAAGGTCTAATCTTTGCTGTCTTGTTTGGATAATGGATATTAGAAGAGACGTTGCTGAATTTGAGCATAATTTCGCTCTATGGCTTACACAAAATAATATTAATCATATCAATGTTTTAACAAAAGCAGATAAGTTTTCCAAATCAAAGCAGATTGCTCAGAAGAAAAAAATTGCTTTAAAACTAAATATTGATGAAGATTTGCTTATCACTGCTTCAGGAATAAAAGGTACAGGCAAGGAAGAAGTTTGGGAAAAAATTTTAAATTTTGCAGGAGTTTTAAATGATTGATTCAGAATTTTTATTTAAGGATAAAATTGATTTCAGAGCAGGCTATGTTTCTATTATAGGTACTCCAAATGTAGGCAAATCAACTCTTTTAAACCGACTCTGCGGTGAAAAGCTTGCAATCACTGCTGATAAGCCGCAAACAACCAGAAATAAAATTCTTGCAGTAATAAACAATGAAAACTCACAAATTGTTTTTCTTGACACCCCGGGTATTCATTCTTCTGAAAAAATAATGAATAAAAAAATAGTTGAAAAAGCAATTGAAGCCTCAAAAGAAGCAGATTTAATTTTATATGTTGTAGACCTTATAAATAAAAATCATGATGATGAAATGATTGTTGAAAAACTCAAATCTATTGATAAAAAGGTGATCCTTCTTTTAAACAAGGCAGATGAAGTCAAGGTAAAGGAAGATATTCTTTACGCAATATCTGTTTGGAAAGATAAGTATGATTTTCAAGATATTATTCCAGTTTCTGCTGCAAAAGGCGATAATCTAGACAGGCTGATTCCATTAATAGAACAAAGGCTTCCTTTTTCGCCTCCGTTTTATCCTGAAGATTTTTTGACAGATATGCCTTTGAAATTTTATGTTTCAGAAATTATAAGAGAAAAGGTTTTTAATCTTACCCACCATGAAATACCATATTCTACAGCAGTGACCATTGATAAATTTAAGGAATCCTCAAGACAGATTGAAATTTTTGCAAATATAAATATTGAGCGTGATTCCCAGAAAGGAATTGTAATAGGAAAAAAAGGTGCCATGCTTAAAGAGATTGGAACTCAGGCAAGGATTGAAATTGAAGAATTTACAGAAAAAAAAGTTGTGCTTCACCTTTTTGTAAGAGTTCATAAAAACTGGACAAGAAAACCAGGGGTTTTCAAGGATTACGGAATAGAGTAAATGTTTGTTGATGAAAAAGACTTAAGAAAAGAAAAATCAAAGGCAAGGGATTTGCGAAACAGCCAGTGGTGGAAGCGAAAACTGTCAAAGGGGATCTGTTTTTATTGCGGCAGAAGTTTTTTGCCTGAAGAGCTTACAATGGATCATGTTGTGCCTTTGTCCAGGGGGGGGAAAAGCACAAAAGGAAATCTTGTGTGTTCATGCAAGGATTGCAATAATAAAAAGAAAAATCTTCTTCCAATGGAATGGGCTGAGTATATTTCATCATTTAGTTTTCAAAATGATAAATGAACAGATGCTGAACAAAAACGGTTTTTTAAGTCATTGTAGAGTTGGGTTTAAAAATTAATCTCTAAAATACTCAAATATCTAAAGGTTAAATTTTTCACATCAACTAAAAAAATTTGTTTTTTACCAAACACTAAATACTTTTATTTTGAGTTCCATTTGAGATTCAGGCAGTTGTTTTTTTGTAAAATTAATTAAAGATCAAAATATGCGATTTTTTTAAAATATAAATTTTTTAGATAAAGAAAGAATTGATTTTTAAAAATAGAGTTTTTATTAAGTAAATTTAAAGAATGTATTTTAATTTTTTTGCATTTGAATTTTAAAATAAAAAAGGCAGGTTTAACCTGCCTTTTTAACTTTTTATCTTAATTTTTTTGCTTTTGCTTTTTTTATTTCCTGGCAGAGTCTATGAATAGTCTGAGCATGCCATCTTCCTCTTCCTGAAAAGGTAGGGAAATTATTTTCTGTTAGATAAAGAGCAATTTCATCATATGTTGAATTTTTATCTCTTAAGCTCTGAATCAGATTAAGAATATAGGTTCTGCTTGTCTTTTTAATCTGATCGGCATCTTCTGCACTTAGCATCAAATTGCTTTCATCTAGGATTTCAGCTTCCCTTGGAACAGTTTCCTGGGGTGCCTGGGGCGGTACTTCTTCGAGTCTGTCCATAAAAGCTGCAAACATATCAGCAATATGCTCTAAGGCTTCGGCCTGCCTTTCCTGTGCATCAGTATTTCTTTCAAGCACAAGAATATGATCCTGGACTGCATTTTGAATTTCATCAATTGACTGTTTTAAAGATGATATAGCTTCTTCTTTTATACCGGATGGTTTAGGAGCACGAAGTCTTCTGTCATTCCCACTTCTTCTTTCTGGATGGTGGTTCCCAATGTTTCCATCGTTGTTTTTATAGTTTTTAGTGTTTCTTCTTCTTTCATTGCTTGTAGCTCTTAAATGCTGAAGGAATTCATTCATAAAGTTAAGTCCTTACTCCCATTTGGGTTTTTTTTGTATTATTTATTTAATAAATAATTATCATTCATTAAAAATAAATTAAGAATAAATCTAATTTTCTTATCCCCCTCGAAAGAAAATATTTTATCTTAATATTTGCGTAATTTATTTAAAATTAACCTGCCTGTCAAATAAAAATTAAATTTTCAACAGATATTAAATAGTTAATGCTAACATCATGTCAATTATTGAAATATAAAATTTATTTATTTATATGCATTACAATTAATTGAACAATTTAGTTACAAGAGTGAAACAGACATGCTTATCCATTTCTGAATTTGAGTCATATTTTAATTTAAAATATTTATCAACCAAATTTATTTATATAGGCAGATGCTATTTTTTTTAATGTCTAAAATTTAGAAATTTCAAAGTTTTGGGAAATCATTGTTAAAAGGTTTATGGCGATATTATAAATAGTGGTTGGCCGAAAATGAGAATTTTGTTTCAGTTCAATTGAAAAATTTAAACTTTAAGGTAGTTGAGTATTTAATTTTGAATCTGACTCTGAAATGAACAAAAAAAATTATTTTAGTTTATCAACTGAATAGTTGTCCAATGAAAAATAGCCCCTGGTATGAGGGGCTATTTTGAATAAGAGGGGATTTTAGCTGGATAAAAATTTATATCTTTTTTATGGGAGGGTAATTTTTGATATAATATTTTTTACATAATCATTATTTGTTGATGTTTCTGCTACAAGAGAGGTATTACCTGCAGGACCTCTTTCTAAGCCTTCAAGCTGGGCTAAAACTTCTGTGATATAAAAAACTTCACCCTGATTAACCGTGACATTTTTTTATTTATCTGCAACAAGAAGTTTGACTTGATAAAGATCCATTAGATCCCTGAATTTTTTTTCGGGTTTTTTATCTGTTACAAGATAATCAACATCTTCAAGTGTTCCAATTCGAACCATGGCATTTCTTGAAAATTTTGTATGATCCGCAAGAAGAAAAATTTTTCTTGAATTTGCAATGATTTCCCTTGCAGCCCTTACTTCGTGGTAGTCATAATCTAGAAGCGTACCATCTTCATCAATTCCAGAAACTCCAATTATTCCATAGTCAACCCTGAACTGCTTAATGAAGTCAACAGTTGCCTCTCCTGTTATTCCTTTGTCCCTGTGTCTTACCATTCCGCCTGCAACAATTACTTCACAGGTGTCATTGGAACTTAATATCATTGCAACATTTAAGTTGTTGGTTATTACTTTGATTCCCTTTAGAGATGAAAGTGCAATTGCAGCCTCTTCAGTTGTTGTTCCAATATTTATGAAAATTGATGCACCATCTGGGATTTCCTGTGCCACTAGATTTGCAATTCTCTGCTTTTCTTCATGAAGCATGGATTTTCTTGCTGAATAATCAACATTTTGGACACTTGATGATATTCCGGCTCCCCCGTGGTATCTAGTTAAGACATTGAGATCACATAATTTGTTTATATCTCTTCTTATTGTCTGGGGGGTTACGTCAAAATGTTTTGCAAGGTCTTCAATAGGAGCAAATCCCTTATCTTTTACAATTTCTATAATTTCATTTTGTCTTTTTGAAAGTAAATCTTTTTTATTGTGAAAAGTCTGCATCATATTT
>JAVERC010000023.1:0-54229 GCA_034007295.1 Desulforegulaceae bacterium
TTGCATAAATTTTTTAAATTTAACAAAAAGACATCTTTCTCATAATTTTCTCAAAATTTTTTAGAAAAATAATTTCATTTTTTGAGGCCTGATTTTATAAAATTTGATGTTTTCGTTCAGCCACTAATTTATTAATTTATGGGATTGAATTTTTTCTGTATATGGCAGAGAAAATAATTTTGGAAATAAATTAAACGTATTTAAAACAGCCATTTTATCAAATTTCTGCTGTGCTGTTTTTTTTGTGTCCTTACTGACCGGATTTAAATTTATCTGTCCCATTGAAGATATTAATTCTTCATGGTCAAGATCAAGAAAAAATTCTGTTTTGGCACCTGTTTTATTGGAAATAAGTTTTGAATACCTGTCTGCTTCCTGAAGGCTTAAACCGCTTTTAATCTTAGTTGGTGCTGATTCAAAAAGCTTTTTGCTTTCCTCTGGTGATATGCTGAAAAGCTCTGCCAGTTTTTCTAAAACCTCATTTTTGTCATACTGCCCATTATGCCTGCCTGATAACACAAGATAGTATTTTTCACCGCCCATTGATTTTTTATCCGGTTTTTTTGGAAAGAAGATTTTTTATTTCAAGCATGTCGCAGATGTGAAAATCAGCTTTAAGTTTTTCATTGCAAAAGGCAATAAATTTAACTCCTGCTTCATTTGCTGCAATCTGGTCAAGGGAAGAATCTCCAACATAAATCATGTTATCAAAACTTATTTGAAGATAATCTCTTATTTTAAAAAGCTGTTCAGGGTGGGGTTTTGCATTTTCAACATCAGATGCTGTTACAAGTATATCAAAATACTCGTTAAGACCAAAAGTATCCATAACCCTGTCCATTGTATTTGATCTGTTTGTTGCAATTCCTGTTTTAAAATTATTTTTTTTCAAAAATTTTAAAAGTTCCATGAAATTTTCTGTCATTTCCATAAAGGGAACAAAATTTATATAAGGGATTTTTTTTCGTTCCCTGTTTATAAGTTCCGGATCAATGCCTGTATTGTGGAAAATATGCTTTATGGAATCTTCGCCTGTGTGCATTTTTGCAAATTCAGCCTGTGAGTCTGTCATTTGAGGAAGGCCGAATTTTTCCAGAATGGCGTTGTAATATTTTTTGTTCAGCTCTTCTGTCTGAAACATTACTCCGTCGCAGTCAAAAACAATTGTGTTTATTTTTTTAAGTGATGTCATTTTATATTTCCAAAAATATTTATTCTTAATGCGGGTTTAAATTTGCTGTCAGTCTTTAAAAACAAAATATCTGAATATGTCCCCTTGTCTTTTTTCTTGTTTAAAACTGTAATTGAGTATGATTTGTTTTGATTTTGCTCAAGTTTGTATTCAATTTCTTTTCCGTTTGCAGCAATAATATCAAGAATTTTGAATTCATATCCTTTTTCAGGTGTTATTTTTATTGTTTCACTTATTTTATCACCGGAGTTTCCCCATAAATGAACTCTGTCAGGCTTAATTGAAACTATAGATTCAACATTTGCGTTGACTTTTAAATTAACTTTTCTGTTTTTAGGGTCGTTTGTATAGGCGTAGAATTCCTGTTCGACCTCCTGGCCGCCTCTTCCTGATGTTGAAATCTTAACTTTTATTTCTCCTGTCATACCTGGCAGGACTTCTCCTGTATAGGAGACTATATCGCAGCCTCAGCCCTTTGCTTTCATGTTTTTAATTTCAAGTTTTTCATCCCCTGAATTTTTAAATTGAAAAGTATGGATAAGAGGTTTTCCTTCAATTACTTTTTTATAAACAGCCCTTGGCTGGTCTATTTCAAATACTGGTGCAGCAGATAATGAACCTGAAAATAAAATAATAAAACATATGGGATAAAAAAGAATTTTTTTCATATTTTCACCTTTGTAATCTCACTGGTTTTTGTATTGTATACAGCAAATCCCGGGTTTCCTTCCTTTCCCATGATTTCACCGGGATTCAATAATATAGATGAGTTTATTTTTTTGCAATACCATGTATGGGAATGTCCAAAACAGGCAATGTCGTATATTCCTGATTTTGCAAGGGGTTTGGCAATGTCAAAATAATGGGTGAATGCAATTTTTTTTGAATCTAGGGTAATATCTCCAAATCTTTCATAAAGCTTTACATTTTTTAAAATTGTTCTTGTATATTCCATCATTTTAATTTTGTCTCCGTCGTTATTTCCAAAAACTCCGTAAAAAGGGATATTTAAAGATGCAAGAAGTTTCAGGGAAAAAGGAGCAACAAAATCTCCGCAATGGATAATAGCCTCGATTTTTTTCTGCTTGATTATTGAAAGTGCCTTTTCAATCATGTGAAGATGATCATGGCTGTCACTCATTATTGCTGTAAGCATTTTTTTACCTTTATATAATAAAAATACAGGCAACAGCACCTGTCATACAGGTTGCTATTGTTCCTGCAATTATTGATTTTAATCCAAGAGACACAATTTCATTTCTTCTGTTTGGTGCCATTGCACCAAGGCCGCCAATCATTATTCCAAGACTTCCTGGATTTGCAAATCCGCATAAAGCATAAGTGATTATAAGTTCGCTTTTATCTGAAAGAGCATTTTTGGGAAGTTTTAATAGTTCAAGATATGCAATAAACTCATTTAAAACTGTTTTTGTGCCAAGAAGTGAGCCTGCATTCAAAGCCTCGCTCCATGGAATTCCCATAAGCCAGGCAATTGGTGCCATTAAATATCCCAAAATTTTTTGTAATGTAAGAGGTGATGAAAAGGGCAAAAATGATAAAAAGATATTTGCAAGATGAACAAGTGCTACAAGAACAATTATCATTGCAATAATATTGAGCCATAAATTAAGTCCGCTCATGGTTCCCTTGGTGATTGCATCCATTGAACTTGTTGAAGGATCAGGATCAAAAAATTCTCCCTTTGTTACTTCATCTGTTTCAGGAATAATTATTTTTGCAGTTATAAGTGCGGCAGGTACACTTATTATTGATGCTGTAAGAATATGTCCTAAAATTCCTGGAATTTTATCTGATAAGATTCCGGCATATAAAACCATAACAGTTCCGGCTATTGTTGCCATGCCGGTTGTCATGACTGAAAATATTTCACTTCTTGTCATTTGATTAAGATAGGGCCTTATTAAAAGAGGGGATTCAACCATTCCAATAAAAATATTTGCAGAAACTCCAACACCTTCAGCTCCGCCGATTTTAAGGGTTTTTGTTAAAATATATGAAAATCCCCTGACTACAACAGGCAGTATTTTTAAGTAAAATAAAAGTGATGAAACTGCACTTATTACTAAAACTATTGGAAGAGCCTGAAAAGCAAGTGAAAATGTTCTTCCCGGAAAATTTTCCTTAAATGGAAGCTCTCCGCCTCCAATATATCCGAAAACAAAAGATGTTCCTGCTCTTGTTGCTTCATCAAGGATAAGAACAATTTTATTAAGATAAATAAATATTTCTTTTGAGTATGGAAATTTTAAAAAAATTGCTGCAAGTAAAAACTGACAAAAAATTCCTGAAACAACAAATTTTATTGAAATTTTTCTTTTGTTTTCACTTAAAAGAAAAGAAATTAAAATAAATACAAAAATTCCTGAAAATGCCTGAATCATTTTTTATCCTTTGGTTTTTAAATCTTTAAAATTTTATAGGATAAGTTTTTTATCAGCAATAAAATAATTCTAAATTCAAATTAAGATTTTACAATTTCTACATCATTGAATAGGGATCAATATCAAAGGTCATTCTTATATCTGATGGAAAAGAAGAAAAAGAGCCTTTAAATTTTTTAAAAACAAGATTTAATTCTGCTGAAGTTTTTGATTTTAAAAGAATCTGAAATCTGAATCTTGCAGCACTTACATAAACCGGAGATTTTGCAGGCCCCATAATAATTATATTTGATTTAAAATTTGATTTAATCTCCAAAAGACTATTTTTACATTTTTTTGAAAATTCATCTGTGATTTTTTCGTCTGTTCCCGAAATTTTAATAAGTCCAAGCTTTGCAAAAGGCGGATAAAAAAGGGATTTTCGAAAATTTATTTCCTGGTTGTAAAAATTTACAAAATTTTGTGTTTTTGCAGTCTGAATGGAAAAATGGTCAGGATTATAGGTCTGCATTATTACTTTGCCTTTTTTTTCGCCCCTTCCTGTTCTTCCCGAAACCTGTGATAAAACCTGAAATGTTTTTTCTGCTGCACGAAAATCAGGAAAATTAAATCCATGATCGGCATTAATTATTCCAACAAGGGTAATGTCTGGAAAATCATGGCCTTTTGCAATCATCTGGGTTCCAATTATTATGTCTGCCTGTTTTTTTCTTATTGATTTAAGTTTTTTTACAAGCTCGCCTTTTTTTTTGGTTGTGTCCTGGTCAAGTCTTATAATTTTTGCATCGGGAAATAAAAATTCGCAGGCCTTTTCAATTTTTTCCGTACCTGTTCCAAGATGAACAAGATTTGGATTTGCACAATTTGGACATTCTTTTGGAACTTTTTGCTTAAATCCGCATAAATGGCATAAAAGGCTGTCATCTGATTTGTGATATGTCATTGTAACTGAACAAAATCTGCATTTTATGGCTTCAGAACAAAGATTGCATAAAACAAAGCTTGAATAACCCCTTTTGTTTAAAAAAAGTAAAACCTGCTCATTTTGCTTAAGCCTTTGATTTATTTCCAGTGCAAGGGAGTAGGATATAAACCTGTATGCACCTTTATCCTTTGCAGATGTTTTTAAATCATAAATAAAAACTTCCGGAAGGGAGGCATTGTTTGCTCTTTTTTTTAAGTAAAGAATTTCAAACTTGTTGTTTATGGTGTTTGTATATGTTTCAACTGAAGGTGTTGCAGACCCGAGAACCACAGGACAGTTTTCTGTTTTTGCCCTTACAACAGCCATATCCCTTGCATTGTAGGCCGGATTTGAATCCTGTTTGTATGACTGGTCATGTTCCTCATCAACTATTATAATTCCCAAATTTTCAAGTGGAGCAAAAATTGCCGATCTTGCACCTATTACAACTGTTTTTTTCTTTTCTGCAATAAGTGTCCACTGGTCTAATTTTTCACCAGGGGATAAATTTGAATGAATTACAGCGGTTTTATCTCCAAATCTTGCCTTAAATCTTCTTTCAGTCTGGGAAATAAGGGATATTTCAGGAACAAGTACAAGTGCTGTTTTTCCAAGTTCAAGAGCTTTTTTTACAAGGTTTAGATAAACTTCGGTTTTTCCGCTTCCTGTTATTCCATATAAAAGATAACGCTTGAAATCTTTTCCAATAAAAGGACTTATTTTTTCACAGGAAATTTTTTGTTCTTCATTTAAAACGGGGGGAATATCTTTTTCAACAGCCTCGCCTAAAGGGTCTCTTAAAACCCTTTTTTCATTTTCTTTTACAAGCCCTTTTTTAATTAAAGCATTTATTACAGAAGAAGCCCCCTTTTCTTGTGAGCTGATTTTGTTTTTTAAAATTTCTTTATCAAAGGGAATCTGTTCAAGAATATTTATCTGCTTATCAGTAAGGTTTAAGGTTTTATCTGATTTTTGTCTTTGAATGAATTTTTCAAGTTTTTCTTTTGTTTTAGGTTTTGGAACATAAAAATCAAATTCAACAAAATTTTTATTTTTAAGGCTTAAAATTGTTTTTTTATCACAACCAAAACCAAGAATTTCCTTTTCTGATTTTTCACCGTTTTTTAAAAGATTTAAAATCTTAAATTCATTGAAATTTTTTGGATCATTTAAAATTTCAAGCCCTTTTTCAGTTATTTTTACAATTTTTGAAATATCCGGATTAATTCCTGAAGGAAGAGCAGATTTTATTACAAGTCCTGGAGGATAAATATAATAATTTGAAACCCATTCAAAAAGGCTTAAAAGTTTTTTTGAAAAAAAGGAAAGCTTGTCCGGAACTTCTAAAATATCTTTAATCTCAAAATCTATTTCAGGTTTTTTATTTAATATTTCTTTTATATATCCTGTAATTTTTCTGTTTCCAAATGGAGCAATTACCCTTTTCCCAATTTCAACTTCAGGTTCAAGGTTTTTTGGTACACTGTAAAAAAACGAATTGTTAAGCGGAAGGCAAAGATAAACTTCAATATATAAATTAATAATACTGTCAGGCAATTTTTTTACCTAAAATCCTGTTTCAACCCTTTGAAAAACTGAAATGGGTTGTTTTTTTGTTAAAAGAAAGTGTTTTGTAATAAATTATTCAAAAGCAGGCTGAAATCTTTTATACTCGTTAAAATAGAATTTGTTTAGGACTTTTTTGCCTGTTTTGTTTTTTTAAATTAAAAAAATAAAATCATAATTCATACGAGGTTTTTTTGAAGTTTCTTATAATCGACAATAATTTAAAAAGAGCAGATCATCTTAAACAAATGCTTTTGGATTTTGGAACAGCAGATATTTTAGGCTCAGGAAGAAGTGCTGCAAAAAAAATAATTCTTTATGATTTTGTAAAAAATTATGATGTTTTATTTATAAATGATTATCTTGAAGATTATAAAAATGAAGCAATAATTTCAGAAATCAGAAAAAAGGAAGATGATGGAAAAATCTCTGAAAATAAACGGCTTCTTATAATAGTTGTTTCAGACTGTGTTGAAAAAAAAACTGTAATAAATTTTTTTAAGGCAGGCTGTAATGATTTTTTTGTAAGTCCTTTTGAAAAGGAAATTCTTTATAAGAAACTTGAGAAAAAAACAGGGATTGAGCCTGTTGTTTATGAGGAAGAAGAAAAAAAGCTTTATGAAAAGGTAAAAAAAGAGTTTTTAAATTCAGATATTGAACTTCCAACCCTTCCGGATATTTTTTTAAAGTTTATGGAGCTTGTTGAAAAAGACGTTGATCTTTCAGAAATTTCAGGTCTTATTGAAAATGATATGACAATATCTGCAAAACTCATAAGGCTTTCAAATTCTGCCTTTTTTGGAGGAATGTCAAAAAATACAACTGTTTTAGAGGCAGTAACCCGTCTTGGACTTTCAGAAACTCATCAGATGATTGCTGCAATATGTACAAAAGATATGTTTGTTTCCAAAAACCCGGGATATAAAAATATTTTGGACAGTCTTTTTCACTTTGCACTTTTAACTTCATTTATAAGCCAGATTCTTTCAGAAAAATTTTTTTCAGCCAACAAAGGCTATCCTTTTGTAATGTCTTTGCTTGGAAACCTTGGAAGACTTTTTATGGTGGTTGTAGTATCTGAAATTGAAAGAAAAAAAATGAAAAATAAAAAAATGTCTGATGAATTAATCTGTTCTGCTGTTGAAAAGCATCACTTTGGATTTTGCAGAAAAATTTTAAAAAAAATGGAATTTTCAGAGGATTTTATAAAAAAATCAGTTGATTTAGTATATTTTGACGGCGATATTCCAAAATCTGAAAAAATATCTTCAATTATAAGATTGTCATTGCAGATTTCCTGTAAATACAGCTTTTTCGGTCCTGAATATTCTGCTTTTTTTCTTGAAAAAATTATTGAAGACTTAGGATTAGATATGTCTTTGATAGAAATTGATAAAATCAGGAATGATGCTCTTGAAATGTCGGAATTTTTAAGCTGAGTTAAATTGTAAAATATTTAATCCTGAATTGAGCGTTTCATATTTTTAAATTAATAAATTTTTTATGAATCAAGCTTATTGTATTTAAAAATATGAAACCCTTCGGGCTTTCCAATTTTGCTGCATCTACGGCGTTAAATTGCATCACGCATAGCAAAAGTATAGCCTGATGCAATTTGCCTTGTATATGGAGCAAACTTGAAAATCGCTCAATTCAGGTTAATCATTGTCAAGAACAGATCTTATTTTTTTGGCAAGTTCTTTTCTTGAATAAGGTTTTTGTAAAAAATTTATTCCATGTGGGATAATTCCGTGTTTTGTGATTCTTTCGTCTGTATATCCTGAAACAAAAAGAATTTTTATATTATTTTTTTTGGATTTAATAAAATCTGCAATTTCTTTTCCATCGGTTTGAGGCATGACAACATCTGTAATTAAAAGGTCTGAATCAAGGTATTTTTCTTCAAAAGAAAGTTTTATCTGCTCTGGAAAGTCAACTGAATATACTTTATAGCCAAGGTCTTTCAGTATGCAGGCAGTAATATTTTTTACTGATTTGTCATCTTCAATATATAAAATAGTTTCATTACCCTTAAGGCTTTTTTCAAATCCGTTTGATACATGTTCAAGAATAATATCACAGCCGGTTAAAGGGATAAGAATTTTAAATGAAGTTCCCTTGTCTTTTTCGCTCTCAATAAAAATATATCCGCTGTTTTGTTTGATAATTCCATAAACCATTGAAAGTCCTAGTCCTGTGCCTTTTCCAACTTCTTTTGTTGTAAAAAAAGGCTCAAAGGCTTTGGTTTTTATTTTTTCATCCATTCCGCAGCCTGTATCAAGAAATTCAATTAAAATATATTCGCCTGGATTTATTTCTGTGTGTTCAATTATAAGTCCTGATGCATTAATGTTTTTGGTTTTTATATAAAGTGTTCCGCCTTTTGGCATGGCATCTCTTGCATTTACAGCAAGGTTTATGATTATTTGTTCAAACTGAACTGGGTCAAACATGATTGTATCGTTTGGGGAATAATATTTAGTTTTTATAATTATGTCTTCCCCAAGTATTCTTTCAATCATTTTTATATTGTCATGAATAATTTTTTTTACGCTTATTTTTTCGGGTGCTGCTGTTTGTTTTCTGCTGAAAGCAAGAAGCTGGCTTGTGAGTTTTCCGGCCTTAAGTCCTGCTTTGTAAATATTTTCAAGATATTCCCTTTTTCCGGGGTCTGTTGTAGAGTCAAGAAGAAGTTCACAATATCCGTTTATTATTGTTAAAAGGTTGTTAAAGTCATGAGCTACTCCGCCTGCAAGCTGGCCTATTGAGTCCATTTTCTGGGACTGGAGAAGCTGTTTTTCAAGCAAAACCCTTTTGGTAATATTTCTCATAAATTTTACTGCACCAAGAACTTCGTTTGTTTTTTCGTTTATAATGGGGTAGCAAAATATTTCAAAAATATTTTTTGTTGAATTGAAAATTTTGGTTTCAACTACTTTGGATTCAGTTTTTTTTGTTTTCATACATAGTTTTACAGGACATTTTTTGCATGATTTTTCATCATAAGGGAAAAAATCATAGCATTTTGTACCAGGAACAATTCCGCATTTATTATACCATTTTGAAATAACAGGATTTATGAATCTTATGTTTAAATCCTTGTCAATTATGACTATTCCATCCTGAATACTTGAAAATACTGCATCTATAAAAGTCTGGTTAAGGTAAAGTTCGTTTTCTTTTTTTTTAAGCTCATTAAGGCATATATCAATACAAAACATTTCCTGATTATTATTTGAATCTGAAAGCATTATGTGATTTGAAAAAACATTTACATCTTTTCCTGATTTGTCTTTTAAAGTGAGATTTGAAGAAGGAATTGGAATTCCTTTTTTTATCCATTGATTTATTCCATTAATAACATCATTTTTCATTTCTTCAGGTATTATGAGATCTTCTATTTTTTTGCCGGCTGCTTCTTCTTTTTTGTATCCGTAAACTTCCTCGCTTGCCTTGTTCCAGTAAATAACCTGACGTTTGGAATTATATCCCTGAACAGGAATGTTTTTTATATTATCAATAAGGGTTTTGAATTTAATAGATGTATTTTCAATATCTTTTTTAAATATCATTTGGAATGCCTTTGAAATATTAAATTTATTAAGCAGGTAAAAAAATTAAAATTTATTGGCAATAATTTTTTTGCACTAAAAAGTTTTTTTTAAAAAATTGGAAGGATTGAAAAGTTTTTTTAAAAGATTATTAAGAATAATTTATCAGGATAATATAAAAATTAAAATCTTTTTTATGGTTCAACTAAAATTTTTTTTGCAGTAAAAATTAGGATTTAAAGATTTTAAATCTTTTATTTTAAGAGGAAATTTTTTTAAAGGAAATCTTGAATTTATCAGAAAAATAATAATTGCCGGCAGATAAAAACCGGCAATTATAAAAAAATAGTAACTATTCAGAAGCTGTTCCGTTTTAGATTGAACAGCTGCAAAAATTATTTTATTCCCTTAAGAAATTCAGGCTTGAAATAATCTGCATCAGGGTATTCATAAAAACCTTTTTTGGATTTGATTCCAAATCTTCCCTCATCAACAAATTTTTTAAGGAATTCTGCATTTTTCTTTGACTGCTTGTCATTTAGGGTGTTTGCCCAGAAATCGGTTATTTTCCATACAGTTTCAAGTCCTACAGAATCCATCATTCCAAAAGGTCCTATAGGTGCTTTTAAAACTCCCATCCATGCCTTGTCTATATCTTCGTATGATGCAACTTCTCTGCTTGCAAGTGTAAGAGCTGTTGAAAAAAGAGTAGAAAGCATATTGTTGAAAACATAGCCGTGATATTCTTTTTTGAGTTCAATTGCATAATGGTCAATATCTTTTGTAAATTGTCTTACAATTTCAAGTGTTTCTTCAGATGTTTTTGGATGAGGCATTATATCAACAACATTTGTAAGTGCAAGATCGTGGAAATGAAGAGCACAGACTTTTTCAGGCCGTCCTGAGGCGTCTGCAAACATTGAAGGAACAAGGGTTGATGTGTTTGTAGTAAAAATTGTATGCTTTGGACAGATTTCATTGAATTGTGCAAAGACTTTGCCTTTGAGTTTTGGATCTTCTGGAACGGATTCGTTTATAATGTCTGCATCTTTTCCTGCTTCAACAGGATCAGTTGTAAATTTTATTCTTTTAATTCCCTGTTCTGCTGCTTCATTTGTAAATCTTCCTGAATTTGCAACATTTTTTGCAAGTCTTGGAAGTCTTTCTTCTGCTTTTTTTATAAAATCTTCATTTATATCATAAATAGTTACATCAAAACCTGAAACAGCACATTGAAGTCCAATCTGCTGTCCCATGGTACCTGCACCAAGAATAAGAACTTTTTTGATTTTAAGGCTCATTATGACTCCTGAGTATGGTTTGGGGTTAAAAATTATTTTGTTTCCAAATAATTGATTAGCTAAAACTGTATATTTCGGCCATTCACTGAATAAAACTTGCAATAAATGTACCATTTTGTTTTTGCTGATTTTAGAGCTGCTTTTGTTTTTTATAGAAAAAAACTGCTGAATAAAGTAGTTTTACATTTTATATTTGGATAAACTGCTAAATTTCGAGGCTTTATGAAAAAAAATCAGGAAAGGCTTATTCAGGATATAACCATGTCATTGTATTCAAGTCTTGATCTTGAAAAATCCCTTCACAAAACACTTCTGCTTTTAAAAGAGTATGTACCTTGTGATCTTGTTCATGTTTTTACCTATGATATCAGGAAAAATATTTTGTCATATTTAGCAGAGGCAACTGAAAAAAAAGGGGTTTTAACTGATGAAAAAATCAGGTTTGAAAATATGGATATGTTTGGTCCTGAAGATATCAGGCTTAATCAAGTTGTTGTTTTAAAAAGCAGTAAAAGTATTGTGTTAAAAAAAATTCAGTCACATTTTCAAGAAAAATTAAGCTCTAAAATATTTGGGTATAATGAAGATTTTTCAGTCATGCTCATAGCCTTTGATATAGTTTTACCTCTTATTGGCGGATTTGGAATGGTTGCAAGGGGCAGTGATGTTTATAGTGAAAACCATATAGAAATAATGCAGCTTGTTAAAAGACAGCTTGTAGGTGCAGTCTTAAATCTTTTGCATCACAGGGAAGTTTTAAAAAAAAATGAAGAGCTTTCAAGGGAAAAGGAATTTTTGGAATATTCCCTTAAAAATATTTCTGCAAAGGAAATAATTGGAACAGACAAAGGCTTGAAAAATGTTTTTGACCTTATAACCCAGGTTGCATTCCTTGACAGTCCTGTCCTTATTTCAGGTGAAACAGGAACAGGAAAAGAGCTTTTTGCCAATGCAATCCACAAAATGTCTTTGAGACGCAAAGAAAAAATGGTGAAAGTAAATTGTGCTGCAATTCCTGAAACAATTATGGACAGTGAGCTTTTTGGACATGAAAAAGGTGCTTTTACAGGTGCTTTTGCAAGAAAAACAGGTTTTTTTGAGCAGGCTGACAAGGGAACTGTTTTTTTAGATGAAATTGGTGAGCTTTCTTTTGCTGCCCAGGCAAAACTTTTAAGGGTTTTGCAGACCATGGAATTTCACAGGGTAGGCGGGAGTTCGCCTGTAATGGTAAATGTAAGGGTTATTGCAGCAACAAACCGGGATCTTTTAAAAATGGTAAGTCAAAAAAGATTTAGAAAGGATTTGTGGTTCAGGCTTAATGTATTTCCAATTAATATTCCTCCACTAAGACAGAGAAAAGAAGATATAAAAGACCTTGCAGATTATTTTATAAAGAAAAAATCATTTGAAATGAATCTGGAAAAAATTCCTGAAATTACGCAAATCGCAATAAATCAGCTTGAAAATTATTCTTGGCCCGGAAATGTAAGAGAACTTGAAAACATAATTGAAAGAGCATTGATTTTAAGAACAAATAATAACATTGTTTCATTTGAAAATATTTTGTCTGCTGGTGGTTTTTTTGAAAAAAAAGAGAGTTTAGATAATTTAAAAAAATTTGAAACCCTTGAAAATATGACAAAGTTTCATATAAAAAAAGCCCTTGAAATTTCAGGCTGCAAAATTGAAGGCAAAGACGGAGCTGCAAAACTTCTTGGACTTAATCCTTCAACTTTAAGAAGCAAAATGAAAAAATTTAAAATAGTTTTAAAAAAGCAGCCCTCTGCCGGAAAAATAATCAGCAGATAAATGAAAACTAAAAATTTTCCTTTATCTGCTGATTTGAAATTTTAATCTTTAAAATCTTTTTATTCTGATTTTATTTGAAGGTTTAATTTTTTCGTTCACATGATTATTTGTATCTCCCTCAATAATTTTTAAAAGTTCCTGTACAATATTTTTTATCTGCTCTGCCTGTGCATTAAGTTCTTCTGATGCTGAAGCAGATTCTTCTGCATTTGAGGCAGTCATTTGTGTTGCCTGGTCAAGCAGGGTTGTAGAGCTGCTGATCTGATCTATTGCGTTTAATTGCTCTAAAGATGCAGATGTAATCTGGGAGATAAGATTTTTTATTTTTTCTGCATTTTCCTGGAGTGAAAAAAAATCAGCAAATGTCTTTTCAGCTGCCTGTGAAGCAGCTCCAATATTTTTAACTGTTTCTTCAATAATTGAAGAAGTGTGTTTTGCAGCGTCTGAAGCCTTTGATGCAAGGTTTCTTACTTCACCTGCAACAACTGCAAATCCTGCACCTGCTTCTCCGGCCCTTGCAGCTTCAACTGCTGCATTAAGTGCAAGAAGGTTTGTCTGAAAAGCTATTTCATCTATTGTTTTTACTATTTTAAAAGTGTCTTCGCTTGATTTGGAAATGGATTTCATTGAATGTGACAGATTTTTTATTCCTTTTGCAGATAAAATCATGGAATTAATTGTTTCTTTCATAATGGATTCAGATTGGCCTGCATTTTGGGAATTGTTTTTAATCATGGCTGTAATTTCTTCAATTGCAGTTGAAGTCTCTTCAATTCCTGCTGCCTGTTTTGAGGCTTCTTCTGCAAGCTGCTGGCTTGAATTTGAAATTTGATCTGAAGCATTGTAAAGTTCATCAGAGCCTGATTTTAGGTTTTCACTTATTTTGGAAAGTTTTTTTGAAATGTTAGAGCTGAAGAAAAAACCGCAGAATATACCAAGTATGGAAAATATTAAGCTGCTCAAAAATAAAATTTTATAAAGTCCAGAAAGTCTTTTTTGAGAATCTTTTTTTAAAATTTCAATGGAATATAAAAATTCTTTTACAGGAATATTTGCAGCTATTGAATAAATTTTATTTCCAACAGAAAGGGGACAGAATGCAAATATTTTTTCAACACCTTCAAATGAATACTGTCTGATGCCTGTATTTCCAGGGATTAAATCATTTTTTGCTATTTTAGAAAGCTCCCCGAATTTTTTGTCGCTTAAATTTATATTATCTTTAAGTTTGTATTTTGGATGGGATAAAATAACTGCCTTTTCATTTGTAAGTGAAACATAGCCTGTTTTTCCATATTTGTAGTCAGATAATTTTTCCCAGACTAAATCAAAGTCCATTTCAAAAACTGCATAACCTTTAAGCTTGTGGTCAAAAAAAACAGGTGCTGAAATTATCATAATTGTTTTTTCTGAATTTTTTGAAACCATTGCACCTGAATTAAAAATTGAATTTGAGCCGGATGCATTTTTAAACCATGACTGATTTTTTACATTTTCAGTACCTGATTCTATTTTTTTATCTGAAAATGAAAAAAAATACTTTTCCATCCGGTTTTATAAGACTTATTTTTGAAATGAGTTTTTTTTGTGTTCCATTTATTTTAAAAGTTGTGGTGTTAAGAATTTCCCTTAACTCGGCTTCAAGGGAACCTGAGGCTTCTTTTGCAAGTTCAGGCCAGACTCCGCTTGTGCTTACAATCCAGTCCCATGCTGGAACATATTTGTATGAAACAAATTTGTTTTCATTGTTGTATTCATAGGTCAAAAGCTGTGTTTTAAGATGTGTTTTATTTTTAACGACCGGTTTTAAGCCTGTAACATTAAGATCTTCTATTACATTGACATATCTTAATTTGTCAATTGGATGAACCATTGTAACCCCTTTTGAATCAAGAGCATAGGAGTATCCTTTTTTACCGATTTTTACCTTAAGAATTTCAGAGGCTGCCAGATTTTTTGCAATTTGTGTGAGTTTGTTTTTTTGAACCGGATCAGAAATTTCATCAATCAGTTTTATCTGGTTTGTACATATGCTTGTAAGAAAGTCTGTTATGGAATTAATTTTATTTTTTAAATCCATGTCCATTTCTTCAAGATTTCCCTCTGATGTTACAATAAAATCAACAAGATTTTTTGATCTTGAAAGGATTTTGGATTTTTCAGTGATTTTTTCAATCATGAGTTCAATGTCATTTTTTGCTGCCTGAATCCCAAGTTCCAGAGTTTTTTCAGCTTCATTTCTTATGCCTTTTTCACTGTTTTTTTCAGCAGACTTATTCATCTGTCTGAACTGGTAAATATTAAATCCTGAAACTGTAAGTATTGGTATGAGAATAAGGAGAGCAATTATTAGAATTAATTTTTTTTTAAAGGACATCTTTTTAAGCATAAGTTCTCCTTAAGTTATTTTTTTGAAAAGAGGTGGTTTACTCGGGGAATAAGGTGTTTTTTTGTTTAATTTTAAATCATTATAAGCATGAAGATATGATAAAAATTTTTAATTCATACAATAATAAAAATATAATAACATTTATTTTAAAACAAGAATAAATGTCTTGTGTTTAGATAAATGACAAATAGTTTTTGTCTGTTTTGGTAATTTTTCAGATTAAATTTTTTTGCACACATGGTTTAGCATGTGTGCTTTTTTAAGTGTTTATGAACTTATACTCATATTTTTTCAGGCTCAAAAACAAGAGTATAACCTTTTTTAGGGTAAAGATATTTTTTTGCAATGGCATTGATATCTGAAGGTGCGAGCGAGTCTATAACTGCTTTTTTGTTTACAAATTTTTCCAGAGGCCAGCCGAAAACAGAATATGTTGAAAGGCCAGAAAGCCAGTACTCATTTGTTTTAAATGATGCTTCAAGTTCTGTAAGCATCTGTTTTTTTGCGGTTTCAAATTCTTCCTTTGTAACCCCTTTATCATGTATTTCCAGAAAAATTGATTCTGCTGCTGAAGTGATTTCAGAAACACGGTCAGGGTCACAGGTGAATGAGATAAATGCACTATATTTTGGTGAAGGCACAAAGGATAATCTAAGATAAGGATTTATTGAATAAACCCCTCCTTTTTCCTCTCTTATATTTGTACGCATTCTAGATGACAGGATATTGCTGAGAATGGAAATTTTTAAAGAATCCTCAATGCAAAAATCTGCATTGCTTTCATAATGCATTTTTACTGTGGCTTTATTTTCAATTTCGCCCTTGCCTGAAATAATAATGTTATTTCCTGTGTGATTTTTTTTAAAATGGATATTTCTGTCTTTGTAATTTGAATAAGTGCCTTGTTTTTCAATTCCATCAAGATATTTTGCAGCAAGACCGGCAATTTCCTTTTCATTTACATCGCCTGTTATAGTGAAAATGTATGATTCAATTCCTGAAAAGAGTTTATCATAGACTTTTAGGATTTGTCGGCTTTTGAGCAGTTTAATATCTTCTTTTTCAAGCTTGAGGGATCTGTAGTTTTCATTGTTAATTTTTTTGCCTGCTTCATGGAGAAAATTGTACATCTTGTTTTCTTTGTTGTTTTCATAGGTTTGCTCAAGAGTTGTTATATAATTTTCAAGTATTTTTTCATCAACATTTGGCTGTGTGAAATAGAGATAAAGCATTTTAAAAATTGTTTCTGCCTCGGCTGCAAGTCCTTGGCCTGAGTATGAAGCAGTATATTCAGAAGATTCAGGACTTATATTTGCTGTTATTCCAGCTAAAAGCCTTGGTATGTCTGCCGGTTTTATATTTTTGAATCCGCTTTGGTTTATTATTTGAGCAGCGTAAAGTCCTATTCTGAAATCATTGCCCTCAAGAACTGAATATCCGCCTTTTTTTATTGCTGTTATATAAAATTCACCTGGATTAAAAGATGTTTTTTTAATTAAAATTTTTGCATTATTTGAAAGTGTATACAAAACAGCATCAGCAGAGGAGATTTTTTGTGAAGATATTATAGTTCCGCTTTTTTTGGGGTTGTCTGGAAATTTTATTTTGAGATTTTCCAGAGAGTATGGCTCAAGTTCCTTTAAAGCTGATTTTTTCATAATATCTTTTATTTCAGATTCATTTGGAGCAAGGTGCTTTTCTGATTCAGGTGTTGTTATAGATATTATTGCACTTTTTGAGGATAAAATTTTTTTAAATTGTAAATTAATGTCTTCAATTTTTGAACTGGAGAGTATTTTTTTATAAATTTTAAGCTCTGTTTCAGGGTCAAGAAGATAATCTCTTTCAAGGTCATAGGAAATTATCTCGTCTGCAAGCTCAAAGGATTCAAATCTTTTTTCAGGCCTTGCAGTATCTTCAAGATTTTTAAGAACTTCTTTGGTGTATTCTTCAAATTCTGAATTAGTAAACCCGAATTTTTTTGCCCTTTCAATTTCAGTAAAAATGGCTTCAAATCCTTGTTTAATTTTTTTGTCGGCAGGCAGAAAAATAAATCTTCCAATATCTGTTCCAGGCACAAGGTCTCTTACTATTGAAAATGATTTCAGCAAAGGGATTTCCTTTGTTATAATTTTTTGGTTGATTCTTTTGCTGAAAAGCTCCATTGCAGTTTCCTTTAGAATTCTTTTTTCAAGTTTTTTTGAGGAATCAACCTTTTCATCCTGCCAGAGAAGATCATAGGCACAGCTTATTGTAGTAAATTCAGGATCAAAAAGAGAAATTACTCTAAGACCTTCAATACAGGGAATAGAATCGTCTTTTTTTGGGGGGGAATTTCTTTTTTTTATGCAGGAAAAAGTTTCTTTAATTTTTGTTATAGTTTCATTTATGTCAATATCTCCAACAATTATAATTGACATATTTTCAGGCGTGTACCATTTGTCATAATAATTTTTTAGAAGGTTTCTGTCTGCATTTTTTACAATTTCCATTTCGCCTATTGGATCTCTTTCAGGATATCTTGAACCCTGATACAAAACTTTTCCAAATTCATTTCTTATTCTTGAAGATGCAGATTTTCGCATACGCCATTCTTCTGTAATTACCCCTTTTTCCTTTTCAATTTCATCTTTATTAAACATAAGCCCGTCTGCCCAGTCTGACATTATGAGATATGCTTTGTTCACAAGATCTTTTTTATCAGAAGGGATTGTCAGCTGATAATTTGTTACATTTGTTGATGTGTAAGCATTGCTGTGTTTTCCAAAGGTCAGTCCTGCTTCTTCAAGAAACTTAATTAATTCGTTATGGTTGAAATGTTTTGTACCGTTAAATGCCATATGTTCTACAAAATGTGCTATTCCACGTTCCTCATCTGTTTCGTTTAAAGAGCCTGTCCTTACATTCAGCCTGAACTCGATCTTTTTTTGGGGGAATTTATTTTTTACCACATAATAAGTTATTTTGTTTTCAAGCCTGCCGGTAACAATTTTGCTGCTAAAAGGCAGCTCATCCTTTGGCTGGCTATAGAGTTTTTTATCTTTTGATGAACAGGATACTAATGAAATCAGGATAAAAAAAATGAAAATCAGATTTTTAAAGCTTAGTTTGTTTACTTTATTTTTTAATTTATTCATGGCTCTCTCTGAATCTGTAAATATTAGGTTTGATAAACCTGGTTTTAGACAGGAATATAAATTAGGTATTTCTAAGTTTTGGGTTGCTACCAATGAATTTAAAGTTTGTCAATATAAATAAGTTTAAAAATATATATGCTTTTCAATAAGAAATTTTTTTGCTTTTTTTAAATCATACTTGTTTTTTTAAAAAAAATTTAATAGCTAGCTAGATTAGAAGTATCTAACCAAATAAAAATGGTCTTATAAAGATATAATTTACTAATGAATCTTGACAATTAAAATTGTTTCTAATATTAGATGCGTTTATTGAGCAGCTAAACAATGTTTGGTCTTTAAATTTTTGCTGGAACTAACAAAAGTTTAATTTTTTGGCCAATCATTAAATAGTTCTCAGTTATAATTTTTTTGTTTTATCAATGAGGAGGAAAAATGAAAAAAACCATAAATGTGGTTTGCAGCTTGATTGCTTTGATTATGATTTCAGGATGTGGAGGCTCAAGCAGCGGCGGGGGCGGTGATAATGGAGAAATTACAGGTGCAAAAATGAAAGGTTATGTTGCAGACGGGCCCATTGACGGTGCGGTTGTAACTTTATACGATAATTCAGGGAAAAAGGCTGAATTATGCAAAAAAGGGGTTTGTGAAACAAAAACATCAAAGGGTTTTTTTGAATTTGAATTTTCAAATAATGAAAAAATAGCTTCGCTTTTTTCAAAAGGCTATTATATCCAGTCTTCAGGCGGAGTTGATACAGAACTTGGAAACATGCCTGCTCTTTCAATGAGAACGGCTCTAGACCTTTATTCAGCTAATAGTTCACAGCTAAATTTGAATCCGCTGACAACCATGGTTTCAATTTATATGGAAAAATCCGGAGAAACAGATATTGAACTTGCCAAGAATAAAATATCGTCATTGACCAATGTTTTGGCTTCAGACATTGGAGCAGTGCCTGAAGCTGGAAGTGCAAATGACAAAATTTTAAAAGTTCTTACCTATCTTGCAGATATTTCCGGTAACGGCTTTCAGTCAGAGGGTTTTTTATATCAAGTGTTTGATGCTGAAGGCAATCTTGATACTTCTGTGGGCTCTGCTTTTGATCATCTTGTTTCAGATGAACTAAAAGAAGAAGCAAAAACTGCAGTAAAAGCTATTATGGAAAGCGAAAATTGCAGTTTAATTTTTAAAAAGATCACTGCTGAGCGTCTTTTATTTAATTGTTTAACTGAAATTTTTGATAATGATGAAGTCGATAATGATTTTTCAGTAAATATTGAAATATACAGGAAAAACAGCTGTCTGTTAGCTGAAAAGCTTCTTGCCCATGAAAATTTTTCTTTGGAAAATTCAAGTGTATATAAATCTGTAAAATTTATTCTTTCAGCTTATGGCTTATATTCAGATTCTGATCAGGGAGTTGAAAACAGGATCGGCCGTGATGAACTTTTGCCTTTGGACCTTGTAAGAAAATCTGCTGAAGGAGATATAAGTTTAGAAAATGATAAGGATCTTGGGATAATTTTAAAAGACAGTGTCAGATATTATGTAAAAAACAGTCTTTTGAAAAGCGAGCTTCCAGGAAACGATAACTTTAAAAGAGCTGAATATTATTTTTCATCCGATATTTCACATCTTTATAAAGCTGAGTCTGTTATAGGCCATGTTCTTGATGATGAGATAAATGATTCAATCAATGAAAATATTGTTAAAAGTTATGCAGACAACGGTTTTTTTGAAAAGGCAGCAGAAATTATTAAATTGAGAATGTACAGAACCCAGAATATCGGTGATTCATGGCTCCATATGGGCAATGCATATCTTAAGCATGGCATTGATGATAAAGGCATTGAAGCTCTTGCAAAGGCAGAAGAAAGTTACAGGCGTATAATAACTTCCAAGGGCGAGGCAAATGTTGATGCACAGGACTCATCAAATATTCAGGTTTTGTCATCGCTTTACAGAAACTATGGATATGAACAGCTTTCAAATGATCTGCTGACTTATCTTGATAAAATAATCAGTGCAATTCAGGATGCTGATCCTACCACTTTTGGAAGGCTTGCAGTTGCTCTTCATTTTTTGGTGGAGGATTATATTGAAAAAGGAGACCTTAACCAGGCAGAAAGCGTTGCAGATATTTTTTATAAAATGGCCAAGCTTGCACCGGACAAAAACGGTACCTATAAAACCAGGGTTTTTTATCTGTCCTGGGCTGTGTCTGATTTTGCAAATCTTAACAATAAGGCCAAGGCTCTTGATGCATACAATAAATTCAGGGAAACCAGGAATATTAATGAGGATACATATAATGGAACCTGGTTCTATATGGAGTCTGCTGCCAATGGGCTTGCTGCTTTAAATCTTGAAAATGAACTTGAAGAACTTCTTGCTGAGGTTTTTGATGAAAATTCAGGTGCTTCTGCTTTTGTAAAGGACGGGCTTAAGGGGTTGTATATTGCTGCGGAAGGTTTAAAGGATGTTGATTCAGGCCTTGCAAAAATGAATGAGCTTTATGCAGAGGATAAAATTATCGGCAAGATTGAAGCTCTGACTTATCCGGGTATTAATCCAGCGACTTCTTATCTTGCACCCCGGCTTATATCGGCCGGAGAAAATGAAAAAGCTCTTAAAGTCCTGAAAAAAGTGGAGGAGATGATTGATTCTCTTTATAAAGACCTGACAGATGTTAGTGACGAGGATTTCTATACCAATAAAATTGAAAGAGGTTATCTAAAGGTTTCTGGGTTATACAAGGCTGCAGGATATGCTTCAGAAGCACAGAATGCTGCATACAAGGCTTTGAATTTATTCGATAAATTCAAAGGATATATGTATAAGATTTATGCAATGGCAAATACGGCAGCAGTATTAAGCAGTCTTGGAATTGAAGGCGAGGCTGAAAATCTTTTAAATGATTGTCTTGTTCTTCTTGATTACAGTGCTGATCCAGATCCTTCTGACTGGGAAGAAGCCTCTGAAAATGCACTTATATGCCGTAAAATAATTGACCGCTGGAATGAAATTTCAAAACCGAAAAAAGCCCTCAATGCAATAGAAAAACTTATTGCACATTCGGAAAAAATATTTGATGAGGAAAAAGACGATCCTGCAAATCCGGGTAAAGACAGGGAAAAGCAGATTGAAGCTGCAGTAAGGAGCTATGTAAAGGCAGGTCTTTACTATGTAAGTGCCGGAGAATACAGCAAGGCTTATGATGTTCTGGCAAAGGCTGAAAAAGAAGCTTTGTTTTTCAATGATAAAGAAACAATGTATGAAATGTTTACAGGTGAATCCGGTACAACCTTTGAGGGCATTGTAATGGGCTATGTACAAAGCAACAGGGTTGACAAGGCCCTTGAGCTGGCAGATACCATTCCCCTTTACAGCTATAAAAAGGAAGCACTTCTTGATATTGCAGGTGCCTTTGGTTCAATGGACAGGTTTCCTGCACAAAATCCTGTGACAAGAAAAATTGATCATCTTGAATGGTGGGTTGCCACAGTTGATACCGACGGAGACGGCAGGCCCGATTTTTTCAGCCCCCTTGCAAGTGAGGCAGATATAGCGGCTTCAGGGCTTGAACTTGACGATGACTGCGATGGTGACGGCATTCTGGGTACAGAGGATTTAAGGCCCTTTTACAAAGATTAAATAATGTTTTTATAAAAAGCTGCCAGGTTTTGCTGTGGCAGCTTTTTTTATTACCAGACAGCAACTAATGGAAAGTTTGAAAATAATGTTATTTGATAAAAGAGTATTATTTTATTTGTTTTTATTGCTCTTTTCAGTGCCGATATTTTTTTTCCCAGTAAATTCAGCCTGTGCCGACACTGAGAAAGCTGCAAATGAAGATAAAAGCACAGAAAATGTAGATATGGGTTCTATTGTTGTTACAGGCAGGGTTGAAAGTCACGCAGTTGGTAAAACTGTTGTAGACAGGGAAATGATAGAAACTCTGCCAAAGGCTAACGGAAGTCTAAATGAAATGCTAAGAGTTGTTCCAGGTGTTCAGTTCAGTGAAGATGCAATGACATCAGGACAAGGAGGCGAAATACTGCCTCCTGCCGTATCAATTTCAGGCGGCAAAACATATCAAAATAATTTTATGATAGACGGAATAGGAAACAACAGTCTTCTTGACCCTGCAAATAGTGACCACAAGGCTAAAAATGATGTATCAGGACATGGCCAGCAGATTTTTTTGGATGCTGATCTTATCAAAGAGATCAGGGTTTATGATACTAACGTACCTGCTGAATACGGAGGGTTTACAGGCGGAGTCGTTGACGTAGATACAGTAGATCCAGGTTATGATCTAAAAGGGAAAGTTAATTTCCGAATGACATCTTCTGACTGGACTGAATTTTTTTTGGAAGGTGATTATGAAGATTCAACAAATGAAGATGTTCAGCCGGAATTTGACAAATATCAGGGTAGTTTGATGCTCAGTTCGCCCCTTGGTGATGACTCGGGTTTTATTGCCGACTACAAGATATTCAAATCTGTTATTCCTCTTAAACATCTTGACGGGGTAAGAAATCAGGAAAGAAGAACAGACAGTATTTTTGTGAAATACAATAAAGATTTTAGTGATACTTCAGCCCTGGACTTGTCTTTTGCTGATACTCCCTATGAAAGCAAGTATTTTATTGAGGATGTTCTTAATAGTGACTATACAATCAATGGCGGCGGTTTTTTGGTTAAAGGTAAGTATAATCAAACTGCTTCTGCAGGAGAGCTGCTTATTAACACATCATTTAAGGAAAGTGAAAATTCAAGAACAGGCCCAAATAATTTCAAATCATGGAAAAGGACTGATTCAAAACCCTGGGGTAAGTATGCTGAGTCTGATTATAGTAAGGAAGGCGGCTACGGAGATATTGAAAAAAAACAAAAAGACTATGACCTGTCCATGTCTTTTGAATCAAATTCTATAGATTCAGGCTTTATTTCACAAATAATTAAGTCAGGTATTCATGTTTCAGCATCAACTGGAACTTTTGACAGGGAAACTACCTCCTATGAATATTATGATGCTGCAACAGACCCTCTTGTTACAGGTAATCCTGACTTGGCAGATGAAGATGATTATGTAGAAAACGAGCAATACCTTAGAGCAAGGTATATTTATGAGAAAAACAAGGTTGAAGAAAAAATAAATCAGTACAGCTTTTATATTCAGGATGAACTCACAATAAAGCGGCTTAAAATTCATCCTGGTCTCAGGCTTTCATATGATGATTTTATGTCAAACTTTAATGCAGCTCCAAGATTTAGCGGGGAATATGATGTTTTTGGCTCTGGTTCTACTGTTTTTACCGGAGGAATAAACAGATACTATGGCAATACTCTTCTTACATACAAATTAAGAGAAAGTATGCTCCCAAGAAAATCACAGTGGAGGACTCTTTACCAAAATGTGATTCAAGACTGGCAGGACAACTCGGGATATGGAAAAAATTCATATAAATATTCAAAACTTAAAACTCCATATGTTGATGAGTATTGTGTTGGATTAGATCAGGATTTGTTTGGAGGGATTTTGGGCATTAAGTACGTAAACAGAAAAGGAAAGGACGAATTCAATAAGGTGTACGGATCTGTGATGGAAGACGGGCTCAGATATTACAGTCTTAATAATTCCGGCACAACAGATTATTGGAGTGCAAGGGCAAGCTGGAGCAGAAGTTTTGAAAAACATTTTTTCCTTATAAATCTTGACTATCAGGAGACCAATACAAGCAATGAAGACTATGATACTGGTCTGGAAGAAAAAGATGAAAGAGTTTACTACAATGGTAAAATTGTCTACAGGGACGAACTCCCAAGAGATGATTATAACCGTCCGTTAACTGTTAATGTTACCTATACTGTAAAGCTTCCTTATGGCTTTGACTTTTCAAATTTTACAAAATACAGGGCAGGATATGAAAATCTAACTGCAACCGGCGAAAATCATAAGCTTACAGGGGAAGAAAAAAGATATAATCCTGTAACCGGAGAGGCAATTTCAGAAGATATTCCCATATATAAAAAGGTTAAATTTGACCCTTCAGTTGTATTTGACTGGAAAATTTCATGGGAAAAGGAAATTTACAGCAAAAGTGTTATGAAGCTTTGTCTTGATATTAATAATGTTTTTAATGAAAAAATAGAGACAGGTAAAAAAGGTGTATATGGAACAGGCAGACAGTTCTGGTGCGGACTAGAATTTAGTTTTTAGAAAATATTAATAAATTATTCAGGGAATTTTTATGGAAGATGTTATTGAAGTAAGTAATCTGATTCACAGTTACGGTAAAAAAAAGGTTCTTGATAAACTGAGTTTTTCCGTAAAAAAAGGGCGTATTTTCGGGCTTCTAGGTAAAAACGGAGCAGGAAAGACTACAACAATAAATATAATGATGGGATTTCTTCAGCCCCAGGGCGGAACATGCAGAATTTTCGGAGAGCCTTCATATGATATATCGCCTGAAACAAGGAAAAGGATAGGGCTTTTGCATGAAACCCATCTTCAGTATTATTTTATGAACATAAAACAGGCACAAAAATTTTACTCTGCCTTTTATCCAAAATGGGATTTTAGTATTTTTAAAAGTCTGATGGATAAACTTGGGCTTGATGAAAAACATAAAATTTCCAAAATGTCATGCGGCCAGAGATCCCAGGTGACTCTTGCACTTATTCTTGCACAAAGGCCTGATCTTATGATTCTGGATGATTATTCACTGGGCCTTGATGCAGGATACAGAAGGCTTTTTCTTGAATATCTTGTAGACTATGCAAAGGAAAATCAGACAACAATTCTTATAACCTCACATATTGTTCAGGATCTTGAAAAATTTGTGGATGACATTGTTATTTTAGACAAGGGAAAAACAATGATTAGTTCAACTCTTGAAGATTTTTCCAGAAGTTTTTCCAGATATATTGTGAAAAACGGGGCAAATTTTTGTCAGGTTGAAAAAGATGAAATAATAAGAGGTGTAGAATCTTACAGGGATGATCTGTTTATTTATTCATTTAAAGATAAAGAAAGCGTTAAATCAAGAATGATTGACTTAGGGTTTGTTAAAAATGAAATTATACCTGATAAAATGACTCTTGAGGATGCATTTATAGGTCTTACAGGCAAATATTAAAGGATTGGGTTTTAAATATGTATAAAGCTTTGTTTTTTAAGGAATGGATAAAGTTGAGATGGCTTATTCTTATATTGATTGGATTGTCTTTATTAACTTTTCTAAAAATTTTTCTAAATATAAGTGCTGCTGTTGAAGTTAAAGGGGCATATCATCTTTGGTTTGTGGTTATTTTTAAAAAAGCGGTTATCTACAGCGATATAAAATATATAATTCCTTTTTCAGGCATTGTTCTTGCTCTTGCTCAATTTGTACCTGAAACAAGGGAAAGAAGGCTTAGGCTGCTTTTTCATCTTCCGGTAAATCACAATAAATCTCTTTTTTTTATGCTTTTTACAGGGTTTTCAGCAGTGTTATTCCTTATTGGAATTAATCTGATCCTTCTTGTGTGGATGATGTCTGTGTTTTTCCCAAAGGAGGTGGTGATAAGTTCGATTATTACTTCGGCACCATGGTTTGTTTCAGGTCTTGCTGCATATCTTGGAATAAGCCTTGCTGTTGTAGAGCCTGCTGCATGGACAAAAGTTATATATGCTGTTTCAGCTTTTTCAATGGCACTTCTTTTTTTTGAACCCGATGCAGGTGCTTATTCTGAGTCTCTTTATAAATATGTTATTTTTTCTTTGTTTTATACATTTACTCTTCTTCTGCCTGCATTCAGATTCAAAAGGGGGCTTAACTGATGCTAAAAATATCAAGAATTTCAATTATAATAATTTTGACGGCTGTAATAATAATTTATATTGCACCCCAGTTTAAAAAGCTTTTTGTGGAAAGAGCTTTTAGTCCCATGATCCGATACAGCTCAGTTTTAGAGGATTTTATAATCGCAGATTTTAATGACGGAGCTGAAAACAGATACTATGATACCAAAAATAATTCTTATTCAAGGGTTGAATACCAGAAAATGCTTCCCATGACTTATTACAGGGATCTTCTTGTATGGAAGGCATTGCCTGAAACTATTAACGGAAAAAAGATAATTCCTCAGGAAATTGAAAAAAATCTTCAGTATTCAATGATAAGATCAAGCTTTTTTAATTCTCCGTCCATAGATTTGTATCCATTATATGAGTCTGCTTCAATTTTTTCAAAAATTGAGGAACCCCAATCAATGTTTAGGATTGGTTCTTCAGGAATGGAATTTATTAATTCAGAAAATAATAAAATAGAAAAAGAAATTTCACAGGAATTTACAAAAGCATTGAAAGAAAAGGGCTTTGTGTTTCCTTCATCTGGCTGTTACGGCAATGTTGACCCAAGAAAGCCTTTTGACGAAGGATATTTTATTGTGGATTCAGAGCAAAAAATTTTTCATCTTAAAATGGTAAAAGGAAAGCCTTTTGTACGTGATACTAAAATCAGGCCTGATACCAAAGTCAGGTACATAATGTTCGAGGAAAATCCCAGGAAAGAGTATTATGGAATAATGATAACAAATAACAATGATTTTTATCTTGTTACTTATGATAATTACAAGACTGTTAAGCTTCCTTTTAAGGTTGAAAATATTGATGACATATATTTTCTTATGGTATGCGATATGCTGAAAAGGACTATAATAATTGAAACAGGCAGTAAAATCAGGTGTATTGCAACAGATCTTGACTACAAGGTAATTGATACATATGAAATGGAACCAAAAAGAATTGATGCAAAAGCTTCTTTATATTCTGACATAGTATTTCCTCTTAAAATTAAAACATCTGCTTCCGGGAGCGGATATGTTTTTTTTGACTTTGATTTTTCATATAAGGGAATTTATCTGGCATTTGCATCTATTGTTATTTTTGCCTTATTTTTAAGATTAAGAAACTATAGATTTTATGACCATATAGCAGATTTTATAATTCTTGGTATAACAGGCTTTTCAGGTCTTGCAGCTGTTTTTGCTGTTGGTGCTTATAAAAACGGCAATGGAATTGCCAAAGAAACAGCAGGCAAAGAAAAAAAAATTAACTTTCAGGCTGTTTGAATCTGGCTTTTCATTAGCTAAGAAAATCATAAACCCCGTAATATTAATTGTTATGGGGTTTTTTCCCAAAATTTATTCCAAGTTTTGTCATTTTGTGTCTAAGGGTGCTTGGATGAAGTCCAAGAATTTTTGCAGCTCCGTTTTCCCCCTGAATTTTTCCTTTTGTTGATTCAAGAACTTTTTCTATATGATTTTTTAAAACATCTTCAATTGTATGGAAAAACTCATCTGATTTTTCTTTATTTTGAGGTTTTGATTTTTCGCAGTTATTTTTTGAAATTTCAAATTCATCAAAGTTTAAAATTTCATTTTTTTTTGCCTGTGCTTTAATAAGTTCTCTTTCAATTGCATTTTCAAGCTCCCTGACATTTCCGGGCCATGAATAGGACATAAGCCTTGAAATCCCTTTTTCAGAAACACATGGCATAATTCTCAAGTTAAGTTCCTTTAGCTTTTTTCTTATAAAATAATCTGTTAATTTTGGGATATCACTTTTTCTCTGCCTTAAAGGGGGGATAAAAATTGGAAATACATTGAGCCTGTACCATAAATCTTCCCTGAAAAGGCCTTTTTTAACAAGTTCTTCAAGGTTTCTGTTTGTGGCTGCAATAATTCTTGCACTGGCTTTAAGGCTTTGACTTCCTCCAACTCTTTCGTATTCACCTGTCTGCAAAACCCTTAAAAGTCTTGTCTGAACATGAAGAGGAAGTTCTCCAATTTCATCAAGAAAAATAGTTCCATTGTCTGCACGCTCAAATTTTCCTTTTTTTGCTGACAAAGCACCTGTAAAAGAACCTTTTTCATGGCCGAAAAGCTCGCTGTCTATTAATGAATCAGGAATTGCTCCGCAGTTTACTTTTATAAAAGGCTTGTTTCTTTTTTTTGAATTGTAGTGAATTGATGATGCAATAAGCTCTTTTCCAACGCCTGTTTCTCCAATAATCAAGACCTTGCTTTCAAGCGGTGCAACCTGTGCTGCCATTTCCATTACTTCCTTTAATCCTGAATCCTGGCCGACTACAATATTACCCTGGATTTTTCTAAGTTCTTCGTGAAGATATATATTTTCGTCTTTTAACAGATCCTTTAACCTTGAAAGCTCTTTAAATCTTAAAATATTTGAAATTGCTATTGCAAAGGGATCATGAAGAATTGAAAGGATTTTACCATGTTCCCAGCTGAATTTCAGATTGCCTTGTGCAAAGGCAATTATTGCTCCAATTCTCTGATCTTCAACCTTAAGCCTTAAAACAACAGATGAAAGTTCAGGGAGGCTGAAGGCATTTTTCATTCTTATTCCAACAGGATTGTCTTCAAGTTTTTCAAGTAAAAGAACTGAGCCTATTGTAGATTCAACATATTCAATATCTGATTTTGAAAGTTTGAGTTCCTGTGCTTCAAAGGAAAGATTTATTTCAGATGTGTATGATATAACCTCAACCGATCCCGAATCTGTGTGATAAACTCCAATCATAAGTCCGTTTAAGGGGATAAAGTTTTTTAAAAATTTAAAACAGTCCTCAAGCATTTTGTCTTCATCTAGAGTTCCGCATATTGTAAGTGTTCCCTGGTGAAAAAATTCTTTTGGATCAAGCATTTTTAACTACTGTAAGTAAAGGTTTAGGTATAAGAAAGACTCCCTGAAATATTTAAAGGGAGTCTTTGATTTGTGACTGCTTTTTTATCTGATTGTCTGAGCTTGAATTTCTGCAGAAGCAATATCTATTTTACAGCCTGTGTGCTGTTCAACTATTTTTTCAATTTTATCAGGTGTTAGTATTTCATGAGTTTTTATTTTTGTCATTTTGGTTATGCTGTTTTTATAATCTGTATCAGAATAATTCCCGTTTGGAAGATAAATTGTTCCGTTTGAAAAATCTACAGCAAAGGCAATTACTCCTGGAACAAGAAAAAACAAAAGACCTATTCCATTTAAGACTGCAATTTCCTGGATCAATTCTTCCTGAAACCTGGCCTTTTCTTTCAGGATGAAGTATTGTTCCGCATGAAAAAGTAAAAAAACATAAAATCAAGGCTGCAATTAAAGAAAGATAATTGCTTTTAAATAATTTTTTGTTCATTTTAAAAAACCTTTTTAAAGTCCAATAAGATTTCCAATTGATTCAACAACTAAAAAAGCGTTTCCCATACCGCTGTCTGTATTTATCAAAACAACAATTGAGCATCCGCTTTTTGTGTATGCTCCGGTATGATAACCCGGAAGATCACCGTCATGGCCAATATAGCCGTTATTTTTTTCAATTCCAAGTCCGTATTCAATATTTTCAGTTCCTGTTAAAACAAATTCATTCATAAGCTCAAAACTGTCTTTTGAAATAAGGTCTCCGTTTGAAAGAGCTTTAAGCCAGACCATTAAATCAGATGAATTTGAGATTATATCTCCATATCCCTGTCCCTGCCAGTTACTCTGGCTTTGATCTATAAGCCAGCCGCCTTGAGGCATTGTCTGAGGTATTTCTTTCATAAGATTGAAATTAAAGGCATATCCTCTGGCATAGGGTTCTTTTATTGAATATTCATTAATTTCAGGGGTATATGAATTTACCATATTAAGGGGAACAAAAATATTTTCCTCAATGAAATTTTTGTATGTCCGGCCTGAGGCCTTTTCAATTATTTTTGAAAGAATAATGTATCCTGTATTGGAATAATCATATTCACCTACGGGTTCTTTAACTGGTTTTCCATAGCTTATTCTTTCTTCAAGAGTCCAGTCTTTCAATGGACTGCTGTAGTTTAAATTGTAAAATTCCATGTTTTTTATAAAGTCTGGAATTCCTGATGTATGGTTTAAAAGCTCTTTTATTGTTACAAGGTTTTTTGTAGAAACGTGAGATTCAGGCAGCCATTTTTCAATTTTGTCATCAAGTGAAATAAGTCCTTTATCCCTTAAAATTAAAATTGCAGAAGCTGTTACAGATTTTGTTATGCTTGCAATTCTGAAATAAAGGTCTTTTGTTATTTTTGTTCCGGTCCAGTCCGAAACATTTTCAATTTCTGTATTATCTGCCTTTGAAATTCCTGGCAGTGCACTTATTAAAGTATTGTCTTCAAGAGATACTTTTATGTCCATGCCTGCTGCTTCAAGATAATCTTTTGAAAGTTCAGCAGTATTTTTAATTTCTTTTTCAAGCCATTGTATATTTTTTTGAGGGGGAAAAAGTTTTTTTGTCATATCAAAGAAAAGATCTGTTGCATTGCCTCCGTTCTGGTCTTTTTGTCCGTTAACAAGAGCTGCAATATAATTTCCCTGATATTCATACATTGCAGATGTATAAATTCCTGCATAATCACCTCCGTGTCCCTTTGCTCCGTTAAGGCTTATTGTTCCGCATCCGTATCCGGCTATCTGGTTTTGAATAAAAGCACCTTTCATTTCAAACATTAAATTTTTGGTTTCTTCTTTTAAAAGAGTTCCGTTAATAAAGGCCTTGAGCCATAAAACCAGGTCTTTGCCGTTGGAAATCATATCTCCGGCAGCACCACCCCATGAAGGATGATAGTATGAGCCTGCTTCTTCAAGTCCGTCTTCTGAAACAATATATCCTTTGGCAGCATTTGAAGGAAGCATATATGATGAAGGAACATAGGTGTTTTCAAGATAAAGTTTTTTGCAGATATTTTCTTCAATAAAACTGCTGCGGCTTTTGCCGGATATGGTTTCAATTATTTTTCCAAGGATAATATAGTTTATGTTTCTGTATTCAAAATAAAGTCCTGGATCATTTTCTGATTCAACAAATTCTATCAGTTCCAAAAGAGTCCATGTCTGCTTTGGATTTTGGTTTATTTCCTTTTGGAATTCTTCTGACTGGTGATAATCTGAAAGACCTGAACGCATTGTAAGAAGATGTTTAATTGTAATATTTTCTCCGTTTGGAACAATTCCTGGAAGGATTGAATCAACATTATCTTCAAGATCAAGTTTTTTATTGTCATATAAAATCATTATTGCTGATGCTGTAAATGTTTTGGTAATGCTTCCTATTCTGAAAAGAGTGTCTGCTTTCATTAAAGTATTATTTTCAAGGTCTGAAAATCCTGAATAATAGACTTTTGGAGACTCATCTTTTTGTGCAAAAGCAAATACAGCACCTGGAAGGCTGTATTTTTTTACTGATTCATTTAAAATGGTTTTTGGATTTTTTTCTTCATTATCAGAGTTGGAACATCCAAGATAAAAAATAATAAAAACTGCAAAAAATGAGAAAATCACTTTTGAGCTTTTTTTGAAATTTATTTTTTTCATAATTTTCCCTGTTTTCCTTATTTTTTTAGGATAAGATGCTTTGGTAAACATTGTTTAAAAATTATATTTATTGAAAATTTTGGCAAGTTTATTTTTGCCTTGGTTTCAGCTTTTAAATGTTTAAAGCCAATAGATGATTTTTTGTAAAAACTTAAATTTTTGTGAGAAGCCTTTTCAGGACAAAGGATTTTGATTAATTTTATTTGAATAAAAAACTTTTTTTTCAAATATGGAAATTTCCCTTTTTTCTTGAATTTATCCGATTCAGCGATTATATCGGTGCAGGATTATTTTCTTAAGTTAATTTTTTTTAATAATTATAAATAGTAATTAGCTGAAAACTAGGATTTTTTTGTCTATTTTAAGCCAAAAAATTATGCTTTAGAATAATCTGAAATTTTTAAGGATTAAATTTTGAATTTTATGTCTGAATTTGTAAAAAAGGCTTTTTTCAGCAGTTAAATAGTGATTGGCCGAAAACGAGAATTTTTCGTTCAGCAACTAAATACATGCCTGTTTAATTAATTTTAAATGAGGCTTAAATTTTAAGACAAGGAGGGGACATGCCAAAAAGAGAAGATATAAATAAAGTTCTGATTATAGGATCAGGTCCAATTATAATTGGCCAGGCCTGTGAATTTGACTATTCAGGAACCCAGGCCTGCAAGGCACTTAGAAGCCTTGGGTATGAAATTGTGCTTGTCAACTCCAACCCTGCAACAATTATGACAGACCCTGGAATGGCAGATAAAACCTATATTGAGCCTTTAACAATTCCTGTACTTGAAAAAATAATTGAAACAGAACGACCAGATGCACTTCTTCCAAACCTTGGAGGCCAGACAGGACTTAATCTTTCCTCAGAACTTTCTGAAAAGGGGATTCTTGATAAATACAATGTCAAGGTTATAGGCGTTAACATGGAGGCCATAAAAAAGGGAGAAGACCGGACAGCTTTCAAGGAAACAATGGAGCATCTTGGAATTGAAATGCCAAAAAGCAAGGCTGTAAATTCTGTTGAAGAGGCTGAAAAAGTTGCAGCAGAACTTGGGTATCCTGTTGTTATACGTCCTGCCTATACAATGGGCGGAACAGGCGGTGGTCTTGTATATAATGTAGAGGAACTGCGTGTAACTGCATCAAGGGGAATTGCTGCAAGCATGGTTCATCAGGTTCTTGTTGAGGAATCTGTTCTTGGCTGGGAAGAACTTGAGCTTGAAGTTGTAAGGGATTCCAAAAATCAGATGATTACTGTGTGTTTTATTGAAAATGTTGACCCAATGGGTGTTCATACAGGAGACTCATACTGTACTGCTCCAATGCTTACAATAAGTGAAGAACTCCAGCAAAAACTTCAGAAATATGCATATTCAATAGTTGAGGCAATTGAAGTTATTGGCGGAACAAATGTTCAGTTTGCACATGACCCAAAAACAGGAAGAGTTACAGTAATAGAAATAAATCCCCGTACTTCACGTTCTTCTGCTCTTGCATCAAAAGCAACAGGATTTCCCATTGCACTTATTTCAGCTCTTCTTGCAAGCGGTCTGACTTTGGATGAAATCCCTTACTGGAGAGACAACACCCTTGATAAATATACCCCTTGCGGAGATTATGTTGTTGTAAAGTTTGCACGCTGGGCTTTTGAAAAATTTGTTGGAGTAGAAGACAAGCTTGGAACCCAGATGAGAGCTGTGGGCGAAGTAATGAGCATAGGGAAAAATTATAAGGAAGCATTTTTAAAGGCAATCCGCTCCCTTGAAACAGGCCGCTACGGCCTTGGGTTTGCTAAAAATTTCAATCAAAAATCACTTGAAGAACTTATGGCAATGCTTTCAACACCAACAAGCGAGCGTCAGTTTCTTATTTATGAAGCCATAAGAAAAGGTGCTGATATAAATGAAATTAATGAAAAAACAAATATAAAGCTCTGGTTTCTTGAGCAGATGAAAGAGCTTGTTGAACTTGAAGAAGAAATTTTAAAATTCAAGGGCAGTCTTTGTTCTGATGAGCTTCTTATTCAGGCAAAAAAAGACGGATTTGCAGATAAATATCTGGCAAAAATTTTGGAAATCCCTGAAAAAACAATACGTGACAAAAGAATTGAACTCGGATTTTCCGAAGCCTGGGATTTTGTTCCTGTAAGCGGTGTTGAAAATGCTTCATATTATTATTCAACTTATAATTCAAAAGATAAGGTGTCTGTAACTGACAATAAAAAAATCATGGTTCTTGGAGGCGGTCCAAACAGGATAGGCCAGGGAATTGAATTTGACTATTGCTGTGTCCATGCTGCATTTGCAATTCGTGAGGCAGGCTTTGAATCAATAATGGTAAACTGCAACCCTGAAACAGTTTCCACAGATTATGATACTTCAAACAAGCTTTATTTTGAGCCTCTTACAACTGAAGATGTTTTAAGCATTTATGAAAAGGAAAAACCTTTTGGAGTTGTTGTACAGTTTGGAGGCCAGACCCCTTTAAATCTTGCAGATGAACTTGAAAAGGCAGGAGTAAAAATTCTTGGAACTTCTCCAAAAACAATTGATCTTGCAGAAGATCGGGAAAGATTTGGAGAGATTATCAAAAAACTCGGCATACCCCAGCCTGAGTCAGGAATGGCTGTTACACTTGAAGATGCTATAAAAGCTGCTTCAAGAATTGGTTATCCTGTAATGGTAAGACCTTCATATGTTCTTGGAGGACGGGCAATGGAAGTTGTCCATGATGAGGATATGCTCCGTCATTATATGCAGGCTGCTGTTGATGTTTCTGAAAAACGTCCTGTTCTTATTGATAAATTTCTTGAAAATGCAATTGAAGCAGAGGCCGATGCCATTGCAGACGGAACAGATGCTTTTGTTCCAGCTGTTATGGAACATATTGAACTTGCAGGAGTTCATTCAGGTGATTCTGCCTGTGTTATTCCGCCTGTTACAATTTCTCCAAAACATATTGAAACAATTTCTGAATATACAAGAAGAATTGCTGTTGAATTAAAGGTTGTAGGACTTATGAATATTCAATACGCAATCTGCAATGACAAAGTTTATATTCTTGAGGCAAATCCCCGTGCATCAAGAACAGTTCCCCTTGTTTCAAAGGTATGCAATATTTCAATGGCCCGCCTTGCAACTGAAATAATGCTTGGTAAAAAGCTTTGTGATCTTGATCTTAAAAAACATGAAATCAAGCATTTTGGAGTAAAGGAAGCAGTTTTTCCTTTTAATATGTTTCCAGAAGTTGATCCGGTTTTAGGTCCTGAAATGAGATCAACAGGTGAAGTTCTTGGGCTTTCAGATTCTTTTGGACTTGCATTTTTCAAATCCCAGGAAGCTGCAAATGTTCATCTTCCCCTTTCAGGAAGTGTTTTGATTACAGTTGCAAACCACGAAAAAGAAAGCGTTCTTGAAGCTGCACGTCTTTTAAAGGAACTTGGATTTAAAATTTTTTCAACTACAGGTACAAATGCTTTTCTTTTAAATAATGGAATAGAATCCAAAGTTCTTGCAAAAATCGGACACGGCCGTCCAGACATTGTTGATGCAATGAAAAACGGAGAAATAAATCTTGTTATAAATACTCCAAGCGGCAAGGAAAGCCAGGAAGATGATTCTTACATAAGAAAAACCGCAATAAGATTTAATATCCCATATATCACAACAACAGCAGCAGCTTTTGCAGTTGCAAAAGGAATTGAAGCAAGAAGAGAAAACGGCAGCATAAGGGTTTGTTCTATTCAGGATTATCATAAAAATATTGGATGATTTTTTTGTCTGTCCCGGTGGCTTAAGTCACCGGGGCAGATTTTTATGTATTTTCTGACGTTGAAACAATGTTTTGTCGTTAAGTAAGGCTTTTTTTAAATCTGTCCTTAACTGTTTAATAACCGTATCCTTTTATATATATTCATCAGCCTTGACATAAAACTTTATATCTGACTAACTTTAATTTTAAACACTTTTAAAAAGTTTGGATTAAACTTATTTCAGGATGGCTTTATGCCGGAAAAAACATTGATTAAACTTTCCAATTCAACATCTCAAAGAATAGCTTTTCCCGCGGTTTTAACTATTATTTTATATGTTATTGTAATTTTTTTTATTTTTATTCCACACATTGAAAAAAGTTTTGTTTCCAGAAAAAAGGAAATGATTAAAGAGCTTACAGAAACTGTATGGACTCTTGTTGAAAGCTACAGGGAAAGGGAGCTTTCAGGAGAACTTTCAACAGATGAAGCAAAGCTTAGGGCAGTTTTAAGAATTGGAAAGCTTCGCTACGGGCCTGAAAAAAAAGATTATTTCTGGATTACTGACATGACTCCCAAAATGATTCTTCATCCTTACAGGCCTGACCTTGAAAATAAAAAAATTGAAGACATTAAAGATGATGATATTAAAAATCTTTATTTAAGATTTAATGAGCTTGTTCAAAAAAGTGGTTCAGGATTTATTGACTACAGCTGGCAGTGGAAGGATATATCAGGAAAATTATCAAAAAAACAATCCTATATAAAAGGTTTTAAACCCTGGGGCTGGATTGTTGGAACAGGAATGTATACAGATGATATTTATGCTGAAATAAATTCCATAAGAAACAAGCTTATTGGAGTTTCAATTGCAATTTTATTTATTGTTTTAATTCTTTCCCTTTATTCGATAAGACAGACCATGAAGGCAGACCGTGAAATTTTAAGGGCTTTTTGGGAAAGAAAAAAACTTATAAAATCTCTTAAAAAAAGTAAGGATAGATTTAAAAGCCTTGTTGAAACCACAAGCGACTGGATTTGGGAAAGTGATGAAAAAGGTAAAATTACCTATTCAAGTCCAAGAATAAATGAGCTTTTAGGTTTTTCAATTGAAGAGGTAAAAAATAAAAGTATTATTGAATTTCTTCCATGTGCTTCAAAGGCTGAATTTGAAAAAATATATGAAAATTTACTTTCCCTTCAAAAACCGTTTAAGGGGTTTGAATTAACCTGTCTTTCAAAAAGCGGAAGAAAGGTTGTTCTTGAAATCAATGCTGTTCCGATTTTTTCTGATGACAATATTTTTATTGGATACAGGGGAGTTACAAGGGATATTACTGTCAGAAAAATGGCAATGACAGCACTTGAAAAAAGCCGTGACAGTCTTCATGCAAATCTTGAGGAAACAGTAAAATCCCTTGCTTCAGCAGAAGAAAAACGTGACCCTTACACAGCCGGACACCAGACCAGGGTTGACAAACTTGCCTGTGCAATTGCAAAGGAACTGAATCTTCCCGAAAAACAGATTGAAGGGCTTCATTTTGCAGCACTTTTGCATGATATTGGAAAAATTGCACTTCCTTCGGAATTTTTATCAAAGCCTACTGTTTTGTCTTCCCAGGAACATGAAATAATTAAATGCCATGCTGAAACAGGATATGAAATACTTAAAAATATTAATTTCCCGTGGCCTGTTGCAGAAATTGTTCATCAGCACCATGAACTTCTTGACGGTTCCGGCTATCCAAGGGGGCTTAAAGATGAGGATATACTTCTTGAAGCAAAAATTTTAACAGTTGCAGATGTTGTTGAGGCCATGTCATCACACAGGCCGTACAGGCCTTCCCTTGGAATGGATGCTTCTCTTGATGAAATACGTAATGGAAGGGGAATAAAATATCATGCACCAAGTGTTGATGCATGTTTAAAGCTTATTCTTGAAAAAAATTTTGATATTCATGGAAATGATGAGTCTTGTTTGGGTTAGTTTCTGAGTTTTGTCTTTATGATTTTGATTTGACTGTTACCTAAATTGAGCGTTTCATATTTTTAAATTAAGAAATTTTCAATGAATTAAGCTTGTTATATTTAAAAATATGAAACCCTGCGGGCTTTCCAATTTTACTGCATCTACTGCGTTAAATTATATCACGCATAGCAAAAGTATAGCCTGATACAATTTGCCGTTATATGCAGCAAACTTGAAAATCGTTCAATTTAGGTGTTATTAAGAAATTAAATTTTAAAGACAAAAAGGAAAGATAAAATGGACGGCAGAAAAAGAGATAATATAAAACCGGGAATAAACGTAAATATTGTGCTTAAAAAAGACCAGAGAAGCGGACAGCTTACAAAAGGAATAGTAAAAGATATTTTAACAAATTCCAAAAATCATCCACATGGAATAAAGGTAAGACTGGAAGACGGACAGGTTGGAAGGGTAAAGGAAATTATTTAGTTGCTGAACGAAAACGGCCTTTTTTGTCCATTTCGGCGTCAGATTCAAAATTTAATCCTCAAAATACTCCATGTATTCCTGCGGTTAAATTTTTTATCTTCCTTGAACTGAACAAAAAATTCTCGTTTTCGGCCAATCACTATTTAGCAGTTCAGGCATACTGCACCAATATCATCATGGGTTTTAAATCTTGGATATTTTTTGCAGTATGGGTCTTTTTTTTCCTTATTTCTTATATAATCTCTTATATTTTCAAGGCCGCCTTTATTAAAAAGTTCAATCATCTTGTCAAAATTGTTTTCACCCGGATTTTCACTTGGGATAAAAAGTCCGTCAGTAAACAGGAGAATGCTATCTATACTTTGAAGGTCTTCAGTTCCTGACTTCAGGAATGAAGAAAATTCCTTTTCACCATTCAATACACCGTAGTCAATATTCATCCTTTTTCTGACTTTGATTATCTGGGTTTCAAGCTCTTCCATTATTGATTTGTCTGTTTTATGGGAAATATTTTTCCACATTGTTAAAGTTTCAAGGTCATGGTCAAAATCTGTTACAGGAATTTTATAGGAACCGTCCTTATAAATAATCAAAATAAGGCTGTCGCCTATCTGAATCCAGTTTAAGGTGTTTTTATCAATTTTAACAACAGCTGCTGAAGTGCTCCAGAGGTTTGATTTATCAGATGTATCAACATAATTTTCAGTCATTTTATTGTAAATTGATTTGTTTGCTTTATTTGCAAGGTCTTTCAGACTTCCTTTTTTATTAAGAAAAATATTCTTTGCAGTATTTGAAGCAATAAATCCGCCTGTTAGTCCGTTTTCAAATATTTTTTTATCAAGACTTGTTGCACCGTCAAAAACTCCAAATACAGAACCGTTTATTGACACTGCATCTTCATTAAGTTTTCCTGTACCTTTTTCCAGAATATGTGATATTTTTTCCATAACTTACCGGCCTTATTTAAGTTTATGGAAAAATTAGTATAAAATACAATAATCTTCAAATAGGTAATTTGAATGGAATTTTTGAAAGCTATAGAAAAATTTAAAGACAAAAAGTTTTTAATCCCAAAACCGCTTATTGTTGTTATTGAAGATGTGGGCTGGTGGAACGGCAGGGACGGATCACAAAAAAATCAGCCTTTTAGAAGCGGTATAAAAAGAAATCATGATTTAAATGATTATAATGCACTTGTGTTATTTGCCAAATCTCTTGGAATTCAAATTATCTGGGGTTTTGTATGGTGCGACTGGGACAGAAACAATATTTTAAAAAAACTTCCATGTTCTACCTGGATGGGGAAAAACTGGCATGTTCCGGTTAAAGACTTTTCAATGCTTAATAAAGCAGCAGAAATTATTAATTCAAATAAAAATCATATTGAAATTGCATTTCACGGACTTGGACATGAATTCTGGGAAAATGGAATTTTGTCAAGAACTGAATTTCATGATTTTGAATGCAATATGAGAAGCAGTGATGAAATTGAAAATCATTTTAAGGCAGCCCGGGAAATAATAAAAACAAGCGGTATTCATATTCGTTTCCCTGAAATTTTTATTCCGCCGGCATTGAAGCATAGTTTTGGAAACGGTGAAAAAGGATTTCAAAAGCTTCTTAAAAATGCAGGATTTAAAATTGTTATTACTTTATTTGAGAAAGCAAGGAAGTATAAGCCTCCAATTTTTGAAAAATTCACAAAAGAGTGCACAATAACAATTATAGAAAGGGGAGTTTCCCCTGTACAATGGAATTGTATAGGTGCAGAGCCTGATTTTTCCTTTGACTGGCCTTTGTTAAGTCTTCACTGGACTAATCTTTTGCATCAAAATTCTGAAATGAATTTTAAGATAGTTGAAAAATGGGCGGCTTTTTTGCGTGAAGGATCAAAAAAGAATGGGCTGATTCTTTTGCCTGATATTAAAAATTCCATTGCACAGCTTATTTACAGTGAACTTGCAGATATTTCAGAAACAGAAAAAGGAATAATTATTGATCTTGAAAAGGCTGATGCTTTGTTGTCTGAATATTTTGATGATACCAGTCAAAAAATGATTCATATTTTTGTGGAAAATAATGATGATTTATCTCTTAATTTAAAGGGTGCAAAAGCTGTTTTAGTTTCTAAAAACGGAATGTATTCAATTGTTCCAAATGAAAAAAATATTGAATTTGTGTTTAATTGACAAGTTCCATTAATACCATTTCAATTTTACTGAAAATTCCCTTCCATGTATAATTTTCAATTAATTTATTAATTTTTTCAGGATTTATTTTTTGGTTTAAAAAAGTTTTTTCAATTTCATCACCCAAAATTTTGGAAAGCTTTGATACAAGTGATTCAATATCTTTTTCATAGGGCTTGTCTATTGTTTCAAGTTCAGGAAGTTCAATAAATTTAATCAGTTCAGAATCAATATTTCCTGCAAGTTCTTTTGTTCCGGGAAGATCTGTTGTTACTACTTTGCATCCGCATGCAAGTGCTTCAAGAATAACAAGTGGAAGTCCTTCATAAAAAGAGGGAAGAACAAAAATATGGGACTTTTTCATCATTTCTGAAAGTTCTTTGTGGCTGAGCATTCCGCAAAAACTTACATTATTTAATTTATTTCCAAGTTTTAAAATTGACTGATGCTCAATTCCTGAGCCTGTACCTGCAAGATAAAGATGAAACGGAAGTTTATTTTGATTTAAAAGTGCAAGGGAAGACAAAAGCCAGAAAACACCTTTGGAAAAAGAAAGTTTTCCTGCATACAAAATATTTACCGGAGGAGGGTCTGGTTTTTTTTGAAATGAAAAAATAGTTTCATCAAATCCGCTTCCAATAACTTTTATTTTTGATTCAGAGATATTGTAGGTTTCAGATATTTTATTTTTCTGGGAACTTGTCAAAGCAATTATTTTATCTGCTTTTTTTAAGCCTTTAATTATTTTGGGTTTAAGGTGGGGGCAGTTTTCTGCCTGCCTTAAATCTGTGCCGTGGCAGGTGATTACAAGGGGAATATCCGGGAAAAGTTCTTTTATATATGAAGACATAAGCCATAAATGGTTGCTGTGAATAGCGTCGGGCTTAAAACTTTCAACAGCTTTTTTTATTTTTTCTTTGGCTTCCTTTTCATAAAGGAAAAGTTGTGTTTCTGACATATCTTTAAAGCATGTGCTTTGATAGGGCATTACATCGCTCATTCCTGGGACGTCAAAAGGAATATTTTTTGTACCAAATTCAATAAAAGCTCTGTTGTTTTCTAAAAGGCCGGGAATTGAAATTATGTTGTCATTTTTTTGAAGTCCGCATAAAAGAAATGTTTCATGATTTTTTAAAGAAGCCTGTTTTATCATTGACTGAACATAAAAACCGCTTCCTGTAAATCCTGGTTTCTGGCTTATGGAATATAATATTTTCATAATGTTTACTGTTGTTTATTTAAAAAGGTCAGAGTGACTGCCTGTTCTTTCCAGAACAAGGGCATTAGAATCTATCATATAAATAAGTATCCAGTCAGGTTCAATATGACAATCTCTGTGCAGTTTCCATTGGCCGGATAATTGATGGTCTTTAAATTTAGGGGGCAGAGGTTCGTTTTTAGTTAAAAGTTCAATTATTTTTTTCAGTTTATCAATGTCTTTATTTTGTTTTTTTATTCTTTTAAAATCTTTTTTAAATTGGGTGCTGTATTTGATTTTCAATCTTCAAGCTCTTTAAATAATTGATCTAAAGAAGATACTTCATTGAGGTCTTTATTTTTTTGAGAATCTGCCATTGTTTTTTTGGTTATTTTATTTGGGATTTTAATTTCAAAAGGAATTCCGCGGTTTAAAGAAACCTGTGTCAAAAAAATAGATACAGCTTCAGACATTGAAATATTTAATTTTTGCAGAACTTTTTGTGCTTCCTTTTTTGTTTCAGGCTCAACTCTTGCCTGAATTATTGCTGTTTTGGACATAATGCCTCCTGTCAATAAAACGTATTACATTTACATTACATTATAATGTTTTTTAAAGCAACATCTTGAATAAGTAATAGATATTTTAAAAAATAATAAATATCCCAAGCAAGAAATGTGGGAAAATTTTTAAATATTACCCCTAAGTCCAATATCATCTGCAACAGTTTTCATTGCTTCAATTGTTTCTGAAATAAGTTCGCTTACTTCCATTTCAAGCATTTTTGCACCGTTTTCAATTATGCTTCTGTCAACTCCTGCGGCAAAGCTTTTGTCCTTCCATTTCTTTTTAACTGATTTAGGCTTCATATCCATTATGCTTTTGCTTGGTCTTACTATGGCAGCTGCATTTATAAGACCTGTAAGCTCATCTGTTGCATATAAAATTTTTTCCATTTTGTGAATAGGTTCAATATCTGTGCATATTCCGTATCCATGGCTCATTACAGCTCTTATATAATCATGGGGCCAGTTTTTGTTTTCAAGAATTTCCTTAGTTTTCTGGCAGTGAACATCAGGCCATTTTTCATAGTCAAGGTCATGGACAAGTCCAATTATCCCCCATTTTTCAGGGTCTTCACCAAACTTTGATGCAAAATATTTCATAACACCTTCAACTGCAAGTGCATGTTTTATAAGACCTTCTGATTTTGTATATTCAGTTAAAAGCTCAAATGCTTCCTGTCTTGTTGGTATGTATGATTCTGTCATTTTTTCCTCCAAAAAATTAAGGTTAATCAGTCTTTCAGGAAAATAGAAAATAAAAATTTTGTCAATGTCTTAATTTGAAAAATAAACTAATCATCTTCAGCTTGATAAATATGCTTTTGCCGTATAAACTTAACAATTATGTAAATATTTATTTTGTAACCTGATATGTCTGAAAATCTCAAAAATTATTAATTGTTTAATTTTAATTGTCTTTAAAAATCTGTTCAGTTTTTATTTGGAAAAATCTCTTTTTTATTTTGAAAACTGTTAAAACCGGGGGAGTTTTCATGGAGAAAAAAATAGCATCATCAGGTTTTGAGTTGGATAGAATTTCTGATCTTTTGACCAAGTTTTCCAACAAACAAAGAGTTGTTGTAAACTCATTTTCTAAAAACAAAATGAAAAATGAATTTCCGGAACCTGGACTAATGTTTGATTTTTTTCAAGTATTTCAAAAAATGGCATTAAATCCCCAGGCACTTTTTAATTTAAGCCTTAAAATTATGAAAGAGTACAATGAAGCATCTTCTGCAATTGTTGAAAAAATGCTTGATCCCGGCAAAAAAGAAGAAAAAACAGTAAAAGATAAAAGATTTACAGGGGAAGAGTGGAATAAAAATCCTTTTTTCCAGCTCATGCGTGATATTTATCTTATAAATTATAATAATTTAAAAGAAGCTGTTGCAAATGTTGACTGCCTTGATCCCAAAAGAAAGAAAAAAGTGGAGTTTTATACAAAACAGTTTTTAGAAGCAGTTTCTCCGTCAAATTTTCTGGCAACAAATCCAGAGCTTTTAAAATATACTTTTGACAACAAAGGCGAAAACATACTTGAGGGTTTTGACAATTTTTTAGATGACGTAAGCTGCGAAGACGGAAGCCTGAATGTCAGAATCTCAGATAATACAGCATTTAAGCCTGGTGAAAATATTGCTCTCAGCAAAGGAAGTGTTGTTTATCAAAATGATATTTTACAGCTTATTCAATATTACCCTGAAACAGATAAAGTCTTTAAGATTCCTGTTTTAATATCACCGCCTTTTATAAACAAATATTATATTTTAGACATCAATGAAAAAAGTTCCCTTATAAAGTGGCTTGTAAATCAGGGTTACACTGTTTTTGTTATTTCATGGGTAAATCCTTCCACCGAGCATGCGGCAAAAAGATATGAAGATTATGTGCTTGAAGGTCATCTTGAAGTTCTTGATGTAATTGAAAAAATAACAAAATCCAAAAAAGTTTCAGCCATAGGATACTGCACAGGCGGAACACTTCTTGCCACAACAGCAGCATATCTTGAGGCGAAAAAGATGCAGAAATTTGCATCTCTTACCTATATGGCAACCTTGATAGATTTTTCCGAACCAGGAGAGATTGGGAATTTTCTGGATAAATTTCAGGTAAAGAAAATAATAGAAGACATAAAAAAAGTTGGATATCTTGACGGAAGACATCTTGCCAAAACATTTAACATGCTTAAGCCAAGCGATCTTGTATGGTCCTATGCGGTTAACAGCTATATTAAGGGAAAAGACCCTGTTCCTTTTGATATTTTGTACTGGAATTCTGATTCCACAAATCTTCCTGCAGGAATGTATGCCTTTTATCTTCAGAATATGTACATTGAAAACAGGCTTAAAGAGCCGGGCGGAATAACAATAGGAAAAGTTCCAATTGATATTTCAAAAATTAAAGTACCTTCATATTTTCTTGCAACAGAAGATGACCATATAGTTTTATGGAAGGCAGCTTTTAAGGGAGCTTTGCTTCATTCCGGGAAAGTTAAATTTGTTCTTGCAGGTTCAGGCCATGTTGCAGGAGTTGTAAATCCGCCTTTAAAAAGTAAATATGGCTACAGAGCATTGGAATTAAAGTTTGATTCACCTGAAAAGTGGCTTGAAAATGCAAAATGGGAAGAAGGTTCATGGTGGCTTGACTGGCATGACTGGAACATTGAGTTTGCGGGTGAAACTGTTTCAAAAAGAATACCAGGGAAAGGTAAATTTAAAGAAATTGAAAAAGCTCCGGGAAGCTATGCTCTTACAAGGGTTGATTCAATGGTTAAGTGTGATGACAATTGTAATTGTTCCAAAGCTTCGCGAAAAGGAATTACTCAGAGGATGCCTCCTGTCTGATAAAACCTGTAAAGGCTTTTAAAATGTGAATTTTTAAGAGGGCCTGTTTTAATTCTGCATTAATATTCTGGTAAACAGGCCTCAATGACCTTGACAAAGGGAAAAAAGAATAATAACAAAATTAAATATTGTTATTTTACGATGATTTTATCTACATTATTAATTAATTGGAAACTGGGAGACAACAATGGGAAATTTAAAAAATAAGTTTCAATACTCTCGGTTTTCTGTTTTTTATATTCCGGCTTGCGGTTTTTTTTGCACCTCTCCGCCTCCGCCTGCTTCATTCAAATAAAATTCCTTTAACTAAATTTTATTTGCAGCTTGAAGGCTCTGTTCCTGTCTGAGACCTTTTTATCTCTTTTTGTTTTTTGAGTTTATGCTGCATTTTAAACAAGTCAAAATGCTGAAATTTGAGAGGTGCATTATGTTTTTTATTCTTCTTCAGGTTTGGGGAGGTTTGTTTTATCTTCTGAATAAGCTGTTTTTTTCCATGGCGGAAAGATCATCAGGTATAAAAATTCAGCAAAAAGCAAGAGTCTATGCATGGATAGTCTATCTTGCAGGACTGCCGGCCTGGGTTTTTGTTTTTATTATGGAACATAACTGGATAGCAGCAGCTGTTGAATCAAGCGGTGTTCCTGCAATGATAATGGGTTTGTATTATGCCTTGAAAGAAGGGCGTGAAAAATCAAATAATAAAGTCCTTGATTATCTGTCAAGATTTATGATCGCTTTTGGGCTTGGTTTAAGTCTTTATGATTTCGGGGGATTGACAACAATCAATCAGCTTGTGGAGCTTGGAGTTGCATTGGGTTTTATTTTCGGGACATATTTTCTGGCAAAATTTAATTCACAGGGGTATTTTTGGTTTATGCTGGGAAATATTTCTGCTGCATTGCTAATGATGCGCCAGGGATATTATGTACTTATGTCTCAGCAGCTTTTTTCACTCATACTTGTTCTGGATGCTTATTTTGTCAGAAAAAGAAAAGAGGCGGATAAAAGTTCAGGGCAATTGCAAGTTGATATTGATGCATAACTGGTTTTTAATGAAGTCTTTTTTGAGCATTATTTTGCATCAGATTAGCAAGTTTTTAAGATAACCTGGAAAATTTCCCGGCAGCTGTTTTAAGAAGGGAGGAATATCGTATAAAGAGGGCTTGAAATGAAGCCTGTTTTATATCCCTGTCCTTTTATTTACGGACTGCCGGGGAGTTATAAAAATAAATGCAGAGTATTCAGATGCATTATACCCTTTTTCTTTTCTAGGAAATTTTTCATTTTATTAGTTTTTCTCAATTTGACTTGCAGCAAATTTGATATTAATGTTTTTTTCTTATTCTTTGTTAATCTTTTCTGGCGGGCCTCAAATAAAAAGCCTTTTCCTAATTCAAGAAGAAAATGTTCCAGCCTGTCAATAATAGCTGTTTCAAGTCCAAGCTCAGAATAAATGGGATATTCAGGTAAATTCAGGAACTCCAGTACATAAGGGTTTTTTAAGAATATCATCAGCTTTTCCAATTAACTGGCCTTTTTCTGAAAGCTCTTTTATTTTTTCTTTATTGCGGCTTAAAGCCAGCCGTTCATAAAGAGATGATTCAATCTGGCGTTTCAGTTCCCTGACACCAGCTGTTTTCAACAGCTTCAATTTCATAAAATCTGCACTCAGCACCAGGCTGAATAGTCTGTAATGTAACATAGCGGGATCATCCCAATCTGAACTTTTCTGATAGGATATGGCAGATTTCATTTAAATTTGTAATTTTTTTATCTGACTGAATCCGATGAATTTAGGCGGTCGTAAATTTTTTTCCTTATATTATTTTCATCAATAGGCTCTAAACAGTCTGTTGGAAGTGTGTCCGGCGAAAAATTCAGCCTTAGTATTTTGACACAAAATTTATCATCTTTTTTCCAGACTATAACATTTCTAAAAAGATTTTGGTTTTTGCCTGTAGAAGCATAAAGATAATAACGATAAATTGAATAATCGCCTTCAATTGTAGCCGGCCTTTTTTCTATTTGCCATTTTTGAGGAGGATAAGTATTTCTAACAATAACTTCTTCTGGGAGTTCCCATGCATAAATAATGTTAAAGCTTAAAAGAATTATTAAAATCAGGAAAGGAACGAATTGTTTTTTAGTTTTTAATTTCATTAATTATCATCTTATTTAATAAATTTATAAATATTAGCTCTTTATCAGTATAAACCACCATTCTTAAATTCGTTTATTATAATAAAGATAAATTTTTTATATGTCAAAAAAAGTTTATAAAAATCAAAATGCAAATAATCATATTCTTTATTCTTTTCTTAAATATTTTAATATTTTAGCCTCATGAGTTTTATGTATAAAACTCTTTTTATAAGTCCTTGAGTTAATATTTTTTATCTGATAATTGTTTGAACTTCGTATAAATTTTATCTAAATATATAAATATTTTAGTTGTCAGAAAAAGTAAAAATTTTTCTGGGTGAGCACTGCTGTATAAAAAAGTATATAGTTGCTGAACGAAAACGGCCTTTTTTGTCCATTCTTAAGTCAGATTCAAAATTTAATCCTCAAAATACTAAATGTATTCCTGGGGGTTAAATTTTTTTGTTCAGTTTGGGATAATTGTTTTAAAAGGGGAACTGCCATGAACAGGGGAGGTATTTGGGAATATCTTGATGCCTTAAAAAATTATGATGTACTTGCACCTTTTGTTGTGGATCATCGGGAAATTCCCGGAAAAGATGCAAAGTATCTGAAACCTTCATCTCCTTTTTCAAAGGAAATAAATAAGCTTCTTGAAAATCTTGGAATTTCCTCCCTTTACTCCCATCAGGTTGAGGCAATTGACCTTATAAAAAACGGACAGCACACGGTTATTGCCACACCTACGGCAAGCGGAAAGACTTTTATTTACAACCTTCCAGTAATTGAAAAAATTTTGAAAAATCCAGAGTCAAGGGCTCTTTATCTGTTTCCCTTAAAGGCTCTTGCCCAGGATCAGCTTAAAACCTTGAACTCTCTTTTTGATGCACTGGAAACACCTGTGCCGGTCAATGCTGAAGTGTATGACGGAGACACTACTTCATATAAGAGGACTAAAATAAGAAACAATCCCCCAAACATAATTTTAACCAATCCTGAAATGCTTCATCTTTCCATTCTTCCATATCATTTTCGCTGGGCAAAGTTCATAGAAAATCTTTCCTTTGTTGTTATAGATGAAGTCCATACCTGCCGGGGAATTACAGGTTCTCACATGGCCTGGGTATTCAGACGGCTTGTCAGAATATGCAAGGCCTATGGTGCAAATCCAACATTTATTTTCTGTTCTGCAACCATTGCAAATCCGGGAAGGCTGTCGTCTGAGCTTACAGGACTTCCTGTAACTGCTGTGAAAACAAGCGGTGCGCCATCAACAGGAAAACATTTTCTAATGTTAAATACTCCAGAAGGTGCAGCTCAGGCAGCCATTGCTCTTCTTCATGCGGCCTTGTCAAGAAATTTCAGGACTATTATTTATACGCAGTCTCGTAAAATGACAGAACTCATTGCCATGTGGGCTTCACAAAGGGCAGGGGAGTACAGCAGAAAAATTTCAGCCTACAGAGCAGGTTTTCTTCCCGAAGAAAGGCGTGAAATCGAAGCAAAGCTTTCAGATGGTGAACTTCTTGCGGTTATTACTACAAGTGCTCTTGAAATGGGAATTGATATTGGAAATCTCGATCTTTGTATTCTTGTGGGGTATCCCGGAACAATTATGGCAACATGGCAGAGAGCGGGGCGGGTAGGGCGCTCAGGCCGTGAATCGGCAGTGGTTCTTATTGGTCATGAAGATGCTCTTGACCAGTATATGATGAATCATCCTGATGAATTTTTTAAAATGGAACCTGAAACAGCAGTCATAAATCCTGAAAACCCTGTAATTATGAAACGTCATCTTGTGTGTGCGGCCGCAGAACTTCCCTTTACTCAGGAGGAACCATTTATCATGGAAAAACCGGTTTCAGATGCTGTTAAAAGCCTTGAAAACTTTGGAGGACTTCTAAGGGGGGAAGACGGAGAGCTTTTATTTGCACCTGGAAAATATCCCCATCGTAAGGTTGATTTAAGAGGCGGAGGAGACAATTTTGATATAGTTGATGAAAATACAGGGGAGCTTATTGGAAGCATGGACAAAAGCCGTGCTTTTCATGAAGCCTATCCGGGAGCTGTTTATATTCACAAGGGGAAACACTATCTTATCAAAGAGCTTGATTTTTTAAAAAACACAGCTTTTGCTGTGTGTAAAAAAGTACATTATTTTACCCGTGCCCGCTCAAACAAGGAAACTGAAATTTTAGAAATTATTGACCAGAAAAAACTCTGGGGCACAAGAATTTTTCTATGCCGTCTTAAAGTTACTGAAAATGTTACAGGCTATGAAAAAAAACTCATAAAGGGGCAGCGTCTTTTAGGAGTTTTTCCACTTGATTTTCCTCCTCTTGTAATGGAAACAGAGGGAATATGCATAGAAATTCCAAATAAGATCAGAAAAAGCTTAGAGGACCGCCAGCTCCATTTTATGGGAGGAATTCATGCAATGGAACATGCCGCCATAGGAATTTTACCCCTTCTTGTAATGACTGACAGAAATGACCTTGGAGGAATTTCAATCCCTTTTCATCATCAGGTCGGTTCAGGAGCTGTTTTTGTATATGACGGATTTGAAGGAGGTGCAGGGCTTTCAAAAAGGGCTTTTGAATGCAGTGAAACACTTCTTGAAAAAACTCTTGATGTCATAGAATCATGTCCCTGTGAAACAGGATGTCCTGCCTGTGTGCATTCTCCAAAATGCGGATCTGGAAACAGGCCGATTGACAAATATGCGGCAGGAGAAATTCTTTTTATGATTAAAACCGGAACTTTCTTCAAAAAAAGGCCTGAGCCAGAAGTTTTGGAAAAAATAAACAATAAGCCGGAGAATGTTTCACCTTTTATTTTAAAGCCTGAAGGCCGCTTTGGAGTGCTTGATCTTGAAACAAGGCGTTCTGCACAGGAAGTTGGAGGCTGGGGAAATGCTTCCAGAATGGGAATAAGCTGTGTTGTTGTTTATGATTCAAAGCATGATAAATATTTTGAATATCTTGGAGAGGAAATTTCTGAACTTGTGGATCACTTAAAAAAGCTTGATCTTGTTGTGGGCTTTAATATTTCCCGTTTTGACTATGCAGTGCTCAAAGGAAGCTCTGACTTTGATTTTCACTGTCTTAATACACTTGATATTTTAACTGAGGTTTACAAACGTCTTGGGTATCGGCTTTCTCTTGATCATCTTGGTGAAAACACCCTTGGAATAAGAAAAAGCGGAGACGGACTTATGGCTCTTGCCTGGTGGAAAGAGGGAAAAATCCGTGAAATTCTTGATTATTGTCAGCAGGACGTTAAGGTTACACGGGATCTTTATGTTTTCGGCCGGAAAAACGGGTATCTTCTTTTTAAAAACAAGGCCAAAATGAAGGTCCGGGTTCCTGTTTTCTGGTGATTTTATGTGTCAGACAGCAGGGTCAGTCTGATTACAAGATTTAGTTGAGTTGTAAAAAAGAACAAACATAGTAAGACACAGATTTTTTATTTTTCTGATATATCAATTACTTCCATAGTCCCACGAAAGAGATCAATCGCAGCAAATTTTGGGGCAAAAATAATATCTCTGTTCACAAGGTCTGTTCCCTGAAGAAGATATGCCAGTACTTCAGATGCCAGAAGTGTCCCGGACAGGGCACCCCCGATACTTGTAGTTGCGATCTTACCCGTTTTTGCATAGAGCTCTGTTCGTTTCATGACAGTGGACTCGAACCGACTGGAAACAAAGGAAGGGAAAAGACCTTCTCCGTTAGATTTTTCCTTTAACAATCCCCAGAATTCATCAGGCATCATTTTTTCAGGGTGGTGGGCAACCAGCAAGGCACCAAACCCAAAGGCCCCGGCTGTAAAAAGTGGGATATTGAAGCGTTTGAGCAATTCCGGTGTCATCGCTTTAACATCTGCCCCCTTTTCAACGTCGATCACACCCACATGGACATCGCAACCGTCAAGGAATCGCTCAAGGTTTTCGGTAAGAGTTCCTTCAGGGAACAGCTCAAGTTCAACCTCTGGATTTATTTCACGGGCAAGCTTTTCATAGACTTCAATTTTTGGCTTGCCCATAGTAGAAGCAAAGGCTGCCGCCTGCCTGTTCATATCTGGTGGATCAAATATTCCGTTTTCGGCAAGTCGAAATCTTTTCACTCCGCAACGTACCAGATTGAGAAAAGCACCTCCTCCTACCCCGCCGAGTCCGGCAAAGGCTATAATGGGCTTCGAAAGTGCATCAATTCCTTCTTTTTCAAGTATTGGTAATGTTCTATCAAGAAATTCCTGCATGGTTTTTTCTCCTGAGGTAAGATGTTAATTACTTGCACCTAAGTTGAGCGTTTCATATTTTTAAATTAAAAAATTTTCAATGAATCAGGCTTATTATATTTAAAAATATAAAACCCTGCGGGCTTTCAAATTTTGCTGCATCTACTGCGTTAAATTGTATCACGCATAGCAAAAGTATAGCCTGATACAATTTGCCTTGTATATGCAGCAAACTTGAAAATCGCTCAATTTAGGTTGCAGTTAAAGGCACGCGACAAGCTTTGAGGTCTTCAAAAAGTTGCACGACTTTAACGGTCAAATACATTTTTTGTTTGCTTTAGCGATAAACTTCTTTTCTGTTACCAACTTTTACAACCCATATTGTTAACTCATAATCCTGTATAGAATAAAGAATCCTATATTTGCCAACTCTATATCGGTATCGTTCCTGACCAGTAAGTTTTTTACTGCCAGGTTTTCGTGGATCACTTCCCAATTCTTCTATACATTGCAGAATGCTGCTTAAATCTTTGTCTGGAATTAACTTGAAATCTTTCCAGACAGATTTTTTAAAATAAACTTTATATTCTGCCATCTTTTTTCAGCCTTTTGATCATGTCCTCGTAGCTGATTAAAGGATCATCCTGCCTTTTATCAAATAGAGCAAGATCTTCTGCATCTTCAGCCAGAGCTTCTTTAATCGCCTCATTAATAATGTCAGACATTGAACGTGATGTTTCCAGAGATTTTATTTTTAAAGCTTGATGAAGAGCTGGGTCTAAGTAAATTGTAGAACGTTTTGATAATGTGGACATATGTTACCTCCATAATTTTATAACATTATAATGTTACAGCATCATAATGTCAAACATGGAAGCTAACAGTATTAATATATAGAAAAAATTCCCATATCAACTTTTTAGAGAATAGAATTTTTTCCAGTTTATAAAATATTAAGCAGAAGAAATTGAAAATTAATTCCACTTATAAAATTATAATATTTTAAGTATTTGTAATTGTTACAGAAAAAACTGAGATACAATTAGTTCAGGAAATCCATGTCCAGGAAAAGTACGGCACCTCATTTAATCAATTTTACCGAAAATCTCTGCATATTTATTTTGAACTGCCTTAACTTCATCATCAGTCAACTTTTTAAATTCTTTATTTCTTCCACGTTTTGATAATTTCCCGTTATTTTGGAAAAGAAATCGTATAAGCAGATCAATCATCCTGTCAGGCATATCTATATAGTTTTTGATGAATTCATTTAGAAGTACATGTTTTTTAAGGTATTGAACTTCTTCAGGAAGTGTTTTGTTTACTGTTTCCTCCACGCATTCAAATAAAAATTCGGCCTGGCAGGTTGCATCAAAATAACGATATAAATCAATAGTTTCGTTTAAGACTTTTACATTGTTTTTTTCTGTAGGCTTCCATTGTATAAAATCAAGCCTTGGTTTTGAAAAATGCTCCAAAACTTTCCTGTATTCTTCTATACGATCGAGAATAACAGCAGATACCGGGAATATTAATCCTTTTGGGACAAATTTTTTTTCAGCAAGAACATGGTGAAATAAATAACGGTGAATTCTGCCGTTTCCATCTTCGAAAGGATGAATAAAAACAAAGCCGAAAGCAAGAACAGCTGCCAGTAAAACAGGATTAAAATCATCTTTGCATAAAAGCTCATATGTATTAATAAGCCCTGGTAACAAAGTGTTTAAATCCGAAGATCTCGCAGAAATATGGTCTGGCATGGGCATTCCGGTTGTACGCTCATGTTCACCTACAAAACCGCCTTCTTTTCTCAATCCCGGAGTTATAAACCGATTGTCGCTGATTACAATCTGCTGCAGATATATGAGCTCTGAAATACTTAATCTGCGTTTTCCTGCTTCACCAATGGCTTTCCCCCATCTTTCTATCCGGTTGTGGGGCGGGTTTTCTCCTTCTATTATATATGAAGCTTTGGAATCCCTGAGTAAAAGAAAAGCAGAAGCACGGCTTAAAAGATCAGGATGTGTCTGGCCGATATTTTCGACAGCTTTCTCTGAAAGATTTTTGCCAATAAAACTTTCCAGTTTTTCGGTTTTTCGGATCAAAGGACAAAAATTTCTGGTTCCGGGCAGGTTGTTGTAAACCCTGTGTCGTCTGGATGGATACGATTTGCCTTCATACTGAAGTCTGTTGTCGATGACAGGAACAAAATTCCCCATGGCAGCATCTTTAATATCAAGCTGACTGTCACGCAGCCATTCCCATAAAAACCACAAACGGCGACTATACCGGCCTGTAGGTTCTGAAACAACAGCTTTTTTAATCTCTTCAGGGGCAGCCTTTTTGAATAAAGCATTTAAAACAGCCAGATCAACACCTTCATATTTAAGTGCAAAATATAAATGCCCAATAAGTGTGTCCTTTGGCTTGTGACGAGGGGTAAAAATATGCCATTGTTCATAATAATATTTTTTGTGCTTAGTTCCTATGGCACATAGATGATAAGGAGTTGGAACTTTTAGATCATGGGCTGAAATCAATGCGGAATATCCGGCTAATGTACTTCCGGTTTCCAGTTTTGGGAAGCCGTGAAAAATAGTTATGGTTTGTGAAATTTGATTATAATTATTCATTTTTGTGAATTCTTTTTTATTTGTTTTAATTATGTTGGCATGAAAAATGATTGTTGTCTATGAATTTTGATTTTTTAAAATAAGATATGTGAAAAAGTGATTTGCAGACAAGAGCTTGAAAGTCAAAAAGTTTTTTTATTTGCATAGATTTTTGGATAAAATAGTTAAATAGTGGCTGAACGAAAACATCAAATTTTATAAAATCAGGCCTCAAAAAATGAAATTATTTTTCTAAAAAATTATGAGAAAGATGTTTTTTGGTTAAATTTAAAAAATTTATGCAAACTTTTGTTGATTTTAGACGCAGCTATCCCAATAAAGCATAAAAAATTTAAATTTAATTTTTAATCAGGCGGCAGTCTTTTTTTTCTGCCGCTGCAGCTCTTTCTGCTGCAAGGCATGGCCAATAATTTGTAGATTTCTTGCAACAACTCCAAAACCCACATATCTTTTAAACCCTGTGATTCCATGATCTCTGCATTTTTTTAAGCCATGATTTTGCAAGGCAC
>JAVERC010000076.1:0-9432 GCA_034007295.1 Desulforegulaceae bacterium
GGTAAACATAGGCTATAGGTGCTTTTTTTTCTACCAGATAAAATTCAGACATAATCTCCTCCTAAAAAATAATAATTTATTGCTGAACGAAAAATTAGAGTTTTCAGCTAAATAGTTACATTTAATTTATGGAGCCCGCATTGGCATGAATAAAAACAATATCTTTTTTCTGCTGAAATAGTTTGTATGTAAAATTTATGTATACAGTCAAGTTATTTCATTGAGAATTCAGCACCAGCCTGCCGACATAGGGTGCAGAGGGTAAACCTGAATATATTGAAATCAGGTCAATCAATACCCATATTGACAAATTTTTTAAATCCTCTGGAATACCTGACCTTAAACCCGTTTTGATTTTCTATTGTCATACATTCTGTGTTCTCAATCCCATTACATAGTTCAATGGCCTTATCAGCTCCCATTACAAGCATTCCGGTTGCAAGTCCGTCTGCAAATGTGCATGAACCGGATATTACAGTCACGCTTAAAAGAGAATTATTTACAGGCCGGCCGGTTTTAGGGTCAATAATATGTGAATAAATCTTTTCGTGTGTTTTAAAAAAATTCCTGTAAGTTCCGCTTGTTGCAACTCCTTTATCAGAGATATTTATGATACTTATGACATCTTCAAGACCTGCACTTGAATCCGGTACATTTATACCTATTTTCCATTTTTCTTTTTTTATATTTTGTCCGGAAACATAAACCTCTCCTCCAATCTCAACCATAAAATCACTAAAACCTTCATCTTTTAAAAAATCAGAAACAAAATCTACCCCAAAACCCTTTGCTATTGAGCCAAGATCAAGAAAAATATTGTTTATATTTTTTTTAATTTTCATTTCATCAGCCAAAATCACAATTTTATCAAAACCTGTAAGTGCAAGTTTTTCATTAATTTCAAATTGAGAGGGAATCTCAAATTTATTTTTTTGGTTTCCAAACCCCCATAAATTAACCAAATGGCCAACAGTTCCATCCCAGGCTCCATTAGTCATATTGTAAATTTTCTGTCCCAAAACCAAAACACTTAAAAATTCAGAAGATATTTTCATGTAAACATTTTTTTCCAGTTTATTAAAAACAGAAATTTCACTTGATTTGTCATAAATTGACATTGCTGAATTGATTTTTTTTAATATTTTATCTATTTCAGTTTTCAAATCCTTATCTTTACTGTATTTTTTTGGTGCAATAACCTTGACAGTGTAGGTAGTGCCCATTGTTTTACCTGATATTTCAACAAGTTTAGCATCTGAACAGGCTGACAAAAAAAATACAGCAAAAAAAAGCAGATAAAAATTTTTCACAAATAAACTCCTTAGATTAAAGACAAAAAAATGAATAATAGTGAAGATACTAGAAAATTTTTAAATACTCCAATTAATATTGGAAATAAAACCCTTAAAAACCGTCTTATACTTGCACCCATGGCCGGAATAAATCATATTGCCTTCAGAAATATAATAAATTCTTTTGGAGGCTGCGGCCTTTTATTTACAGGAATGCTGAATTCAAAGGCTGTTCCCACAGAAAACAAACATAAATCTTTAGTGCTTAAATTTGAGGAAAATGAACTTTCAAATCTTGGTGCACAGATATTTGGCAATGAACCTGACAGCATGGCAAAAGCTGCAAAAAGAATTGAAGATGAGGGTTTTTTTTGCATTGACTTAAATTTTGGATGTTCTGTAAGTGCTATATGCAGCAAGGAATATGGAGCTGCTCTTTTAAAAAAACCAGATCTGGCTGTTGAAATTGTTGAAAAAGTCAAAAAATCTGTTTCATTCCCTGTTTTTGTAAAAATGAGAACAGGATGGATTGATAATATAGAAAATGCATTAGTACTTTCTAAAAGATTTGAAAATGCCGGGGCAGATGCAGTTACTTTTCACCCAAGAACAGCCCCTGACAAACGATCTAGACCGCCAAAACATGAATACACTAAAATTTTAAAGGAAAATTTAAAAATTCCGGTTTTTGCCAATGGCAACATATTTACATTTGAAGATGCACATAAAATTACAGATTTTACTAAATGCGACGGAATCTCACTTGGAAGAATTGCGGTTGCAAAACCCTGGATATTTTCTTCATGGACTCTAAACAAAGAATATGGCTATGAGATTTATGAAGAAACACTTAAAAAAGTACTGGAGGAATATGTCAATTATTTTGGTGAAACATATGGCAAAAAACTCTTTATAAAATTTTACAGATATTTTTGTGCAAATTTTAAATTCGGCAATGAATTTTCAGGAATTTTTGAAAATAAAGAAAAAGAAATTGAACAATTAAGAAATGAGATTACAATTCTTTTTAAAAAATTACCGGAAATAAGCAAAAAGCCAAACTTAAATATTTTTGCAAGATGATAAAAAACAACAGGCAAAAATCATGATATTTTTTTTCAAAGAACTGGATTCAAGTACACTTAAAAAAACAAAAACTATTGAAAAAACTCTAAATTCAAAGTCTTTATTTTGTAAAAACTGTTTTAATGAAATCACCAGTGAAAATTTTGCTGTTACAAAAAACAATTCTCACATCCACTCATTTGCAAATCCTTATGGATATATTTTTACAATCAGATGCTTTTCTTTTGCCAAGGGAGTTATTTCTAGTGGAAAAGATTCTTCTGAATTTTCCTGGTTCAACAACTATTCCTGGAAAATCTGTCTTTGCAACAGATGCATGACACATCTTGGCTGGGAGTTTGCAAATTCTAAAGATTTCTTTTACGGGCTTATTGATGACAAAATGGTTTGAACCCTGAATCTTCATAAATAGAGATTACCTGAAAACCTGGATTTATTGTTCACCTGCTAAATAACCCCTAAATAGTGATTGGCCGAAAACTAGAATTTTTTGTTCAGCAACTAAATATATTATCAGGCAAAACATATGAAAACAGACAACAAAAAGGCCATAATTCTTGCACTTATTACAATTGGTTCGTGGTCAACAATAGCATCAGCCTTTAAGCTGACCTTAAAATTTTTCCCTCCTGAACTTATGGTCTTTTACTCATCTGGAATATCTAGCCTTGGAATTTTTTTAATTGCAAAATTTAAAAAAATAAAAATTTTCAATATTAATTCCAGACAACTTTTGTTTTCAGCTGTTTCAGGTTTTTTAAATCCTTTTTTATATTACCTTATTTTGATAAAAGCCTATGACATTCTCCCAGCTCAGTCAGCACAGGCATTAAACTACACCTGGGCTGTAACTTTATCTATAATGTCTTTCATTATTTTAAAGCACAAACCAATCAAAAAAGATTATTTTGCAATTATTTTCTGCTATATTGGGGTTTTGATTATAGCGTTTGAGGGAAAATCTCCCTTTTCACACAAAATTCAGGCAAATGGTGTTTTTCTTGCACTTTCAAGCACAATTATCTGGGCTTTTTACTGGATAATAAACACTAAGGACAGCCTAAAACCTGAAATAAGGCTTTTTTACAATTTTTTAGCTGGATTTTTCTATTCTATTATCTACATCAGCATATTTAAAAATTTTCAATTTTCAATTCAGGGATTTTACGGTTCTTTTTATATTGGGATTTTTGAAATGGGAGCAGGTTTTTTACTCTGGCTCTATGCAATGAAACTCACAGACAATGCATCTAGAATAGGTAACTTAATTTATCTTTCCCCTGTATGCTCACTTTTTATTATAAGATTTGTTGTGGGTGAAAAAATTTTATTTTCTACAATTGCAGGACTTTTTCTAATAATCGTATCTATTGTAATTCAAAATTTCAGAAGAGAAAAAACTTGATTTGGCAGGCTGTAAAGATTTTCAGGCAAAGCCTTTATAAGGCCTTAACTTGTCATTTGGATCTTTTATAAAGATTATTGATACACGCTTTTCCCTGGTTTTTTTGGACACAAAAAGTTCACTTACTTTAATAAGAGTCCATTTGATGGCAAAATTTACAGCTTCATCTCTTTCATAAATGCCGTATTGTTTCATCCAGGAACATCTAGTCATTACAGGTACTTCAATATTGTTATCCATAAAGAGGAAAACACCGTTATCGGTCTGCTGGATAGTTGAATAATTATAAAACAGCATTTTTTATATCCAAAACAAAAATGAAAAAGCGTGAATCAATAAATAACAGCAAAAACTAACACAGCCCAGCAGCCTTTCTTGCCGCAGTGCACGTTTCTTTCTCAGCCTTTTCATACCACTCGAAATAACATTCTTCTTTTTTTTCACACTCTTTTTCCCGAGTTTCTTTATCGGCTTCTACTGCGGTTCTAGAGAAAATCATGCCCCCTCCTAAAAAAAGATAAAGTTTAAAAATCCCCAAAATTTATAAATCGTTAGCATTTAATTAAAAAGAAGTAAAGAGGACTTTTAAAAATACAATAAATATCCTGCCGGGCTAAAGCAGGATATTTATTACAAAATCGGGGGGACTTTCGGATAATCCTTTTGCCAGGTGGGAGGAGGCGAGGGGGGCAAAAGGATTATCCTTTTTGGACTCTAACGAGTATCCGGGGGGATAAAATTTCATGCATTCAGAACCTTAACTCTTTGAGACAATTTATGCCATTTCAATACGATTTAATCCATAGGGAAAGAGGTTCAAATTCATAGGACTTTTTCCCGTATACCTTTTAAAAGTCCTGCTGCGTTGCACCATTAGCCATATTTACCCTGAACTGAAGTGCCTCCCCTAAATGTTCTTTTCTTATATTTTCGCATTCTTCCATATCAGCTATTGACCTTGCTGTTTTTAAAATTCTGTCAAGGGTTCTTGCCGAAAACCTGAATTTTTCAAATGCTCTGCTCATAATACTGTTTCCCTCTGAATCAAGAACACAAAACTTTTGAATATCTTTTTTGGACATTCCAGAATTAAGAACAAGTGGTGATCCAAATCTTTTTTTCTGAACATTTCTTGCTCTTAAAACATTTTGCTTCATCTCAGCTGATGTTTTAGAATCAGATTCTTTTGAAAATTTTTCATAGGAAATATCACTTACTTCAACCTGAATATCAATTCTGTCAATTACAGGCCCTGAAAGTTTATTTCTGTATTTTTCTATTTGCGAGGCAGTGCATCTGCATTCATGAAATCTGCTGGTAAAATATCCGCATGGGCATGGATTCATGGCTGCAATCAGCATAAAGTCAGCTGGAAATTCCAAAGATCCCTCTGCTCTTGAAATAACAATATTTTTACCTTCAAGGGGCTGGCGGAGCATTTCAAGGTTTTCTCTTCTAAACTCGCTGAATTCATCTAAAAACAGAACGCCCTTATGTGCCAGAGAAATTTCACCTGGTTTTGGAATTCTTCCTCCACCAATAAGACCAGCATATGAAATTGTATGGTGCGGAGACCTGAACGGCCTTTTTGTTATAAATCTGTTTGCATCATCAATGAGTCCTGCTGCTGAATACACAAGGCTTACTTCAAGAATTTCCTCTTCTTCCATTTCAGGCATTATTGTAGGGACTCTCTTTGACAGCATTGTTTTACCTGAGCCAGGAGGTCCTGAGAGCAAAAGATTATGTCCTCCTGAAGCAGCTATTTCAAATGCCCTTTTAGCATATTCCTGACCTTTAACTTCTTTAAAATCAAGAGTTTCTTCAAAAAAAAATTCTTTTTTTTCTATAATTATTTCATCAGGGACTTTTTCCCCCCTTATCACAGCAACAGCATCTAAAAGAGAAGAAACAGGAATAACATTAATACTGTTTATTATTTTTGCTTCTGTTCCGTTTTTTGAGGGAACTATTATCCCCTTAAACCTTTTTTCTTTACATAAAACAGCTCCTGCCAAAATTCCAGGCTGAGGCTTTACTTTACCGTCAAGGGACAATTCACCCCGAATAAAATATTGATCTATTTTACCTTTATCAATTATTCCTAAATTTGAAAGTATACCAAGAGCAATTGGAAGATCAAACCCTGTACCTTCCTTTCTTATATCGGCAGGAGAAAGATTTACAGTTATTCTTCCAAGGGGGAATTTAAAACCTGAATTTTTAATTGCAGCTCTTACTCTGTCCTTACTTTCACGCACAGCAGTTTCAGGGAGGCCTACAATCTGAAATGAAGAAATCCCCTTTGAAACATCAACCTCAGTATCAACATGAAGAGCCTTAACCCCTGACAAAGTCCAGGCATTAATTTTTGAAATCAAAAAAAGAATCTCCTATAATTATTTTAACAAAACCAGTAGTTTTAAAGCCTTTGCCATTTATCTTTTTGACTTATAATCATTAATTAAGTTATAAATTCCTGTAATCATGAAATGAGCAGACTAAGATTAAGTTAAAGATTTACTCTTTTACAATATTTTTTACCGGAGTAAAAATGGCTGAAAATGAAAATATAAAAATTTACCAGCACACTGTAAACAAAGAAATTAAATTGCAGGGAAAAGGCGTTCATTCTGGAAAGGATGTCACCTTGAAAATCCTTCCTGGAGAACCAAATTCAGGAATTCAATTTTTCAGGACAGATCTTCCAGGCCATACCGGCATAAAAGCAATTTTCAAAAATGTAACAGATACAAGCCTTGCAACTGTAATTGGCAACGGAGATATAATTGTTTCAACAATTGAACACCTTATGTCTGCTTTTTCTGCAATGGGAATTGATAATGCTAGAGTAATGATTGATAATTATGAACTTCCTATTATGGATGGAAGTTCTTATGAATTTGCAAGAGAAATTATGAATTCAGGCTTAAAGCCTCAAAATTTTCCAAGGCACTACATAGTAATAAAAAAAAACGTAGAACTAAATGAAGAGGGAAAATTTGTCGGAGCCTACCCTGATAATTCTTTCAGAATAAGCTGCAAAATTGACTTTTCAAATCAGGTAATAGGATTTCAGAGTTTCAGTATAAAAATTACACCTGAAAATTTTTTGACTCATATAAGCAAGGCAAGAACCTTTGGATTTATGTCTGATGTTCAGACAATGAATATGCTTGGACTTGGAAGAGGCGGTTCCCTTGAAACAGCTGTCGTTGTTGACAAAAATAAAATCCTTAACCCTGGTGGCTTAAGATATCCAGATGAATTTGTACGACACAAAATGCTTGACTGTATTGGAGATTTTGCGTTGATTGGAATGCCTTTACTTGGTCATATCAAAACATTCAAATCAGGCCATGAATTCCATAGAAAATTTCTTGATCTTTTATTTTTGGAAAAAGATGCCTGGGAAACAAAAACTTTTCTGCCATAGAATCTTTAAAAATTCAAACAGACCCTAAATAAAACATTTATTTAGTTGCTGAACGAAAACGGACTTTTTTGTCCATTCTTAAGTCAGATTCAAAATTTAATCCTCAAAATACTCAATCTATCCTAAAGGTTAAATTTTTCTTTTTCCTTGAACTGAACAAAAAATTCTTGCTTTCGGCCAATCACTATTTAGGGATTGATCGAAAATTATAATTTTTGTTCAGCAAATATTTCTATGGGAAAAATAACTGTTTTCTAAAGCTTTTTATTTACAAAAACTCTTTGAGTTCTCTGCTCCAAGTGCATGATAAATTTTTACTGTAGCAGGGGACTTGTTTAATGTATAAAAATGAATTCCTCTTACACGATTATCAACTAAATCTCGAACCTGCTCGGTTGCCCAATGAATACCAATATTTGCAACCCCCTCATCATCACTTGCCCTTTCAACTGCTTTTAAAAGAGAAGCTGGAAATCTTGCTCCTGCTGCAAGTTCGGCCATTTTATACATTCCTGATTTTGTCAGAACAGGCATAATTCCGGCAATAACAGGAACATTTATTTTATGGAACAGGCATCTGTCGCAAAAATCATAAAAATCCCTGTTATCAAAAAAAAGCTGGGTTACAATATAGTCTGCACCGCAGTCTACCTTTGCCTTAAGATATTCCATTTCTTTAATTCTGTTTTGAGTTTCAGGATGTCCTTCTGGAAAGCCTGCAACTCCCACACACATTTCCGGAAAATTTTTCTTTATAAATTCAACAAGTTCAAAAGCATAATGAAACCCGTCAGGGTGAGGTTTCCAGTTAGAATTTCCTTCAGGAGCATCTCCCCTTAAAGCGAGAATATTATTTATTCCAATTTTACTGTAATTTTCTAAAATCTCTCTTATTTCATCTTTTGATGCACCAACACAGGTAAGATGGGAAACAACTGTAATACCAGTTTCCTTTTTTATTCTTTCAACAAGATTATGGGTTCTGTATCTTGTAGTTCCCCCAGCTCCGTATGTAACACTTACATAGGTTGGCTCAAGTTTTTTCAGTTCAGAAATATTTTTAAAAAGATTTTCAAATCCTTTTTCTGTTTTAGGCGGAAAGAATTCAAAGCTGAAACTTGTTTTAACTGAATCCAATATATCTTTAACTAGCATAATTTCTCCTGGTGATTTTATTTAAAAAGTGAGTAGCAGAAATAAATCATTATATCAAGATAAATTTATATATTAAGCTATATCGTCAAACTATATAAAAAAACACCGTATCATAAGTTAAACACGTATAAAATCTCAAACTCGATTAGCATTGAAAAACAAATTTTATTAAAAATAAACCAAATTCATTTTTTTGACCTTAAGCATTACATCCGATAAAAGTTTTCAAAAAAATTATTTTATAACAATACTTAAAAAATTCCCAAATCTTTAGCTAATAAAGCATTGTACAGAATCAATATTCTAAAATCAGAATAAAAATACTATTTATCATTGACAAGTGAGTTTACGCCAAGTTAACAGAGTTAATCTTAAAAAAACGGGTTATAAAGAAGGTAATTATATAATTATTTAACTTAGGCGGGAGGAACAATTGAAAAGGATTTTAATTCTTACAGCAATTTTTTGTTTTACCGCTGCTTCAGCTTACGCAGGAAGTGTTGAAACCTTTGGAATAGGGGCCAAGGAAACAGCACAGGGAAAAGCAGTTGCAGCACAGGCAGACACACCGTTTGCAGTTTATTACAACCCGGCAGGTCTTACCCAGATTGAAGGGCCTACCCTTTCAGCAGGTTCTGTTTTCTATGAAGCGGAAGTTTCTTCTAAACTGAAGGTCATAGATCCAAACACTGGCAAAGAAATAAATAATGGCTGGGATAATGACAATGAAACAGATAATGATACTTTAGTAAACCCGGCACTTGGTTATGCAATGCCCATAACTGATAATATCAGTTTTGGTGTTGCAGCATATTCACCATACGGTCTTACACTTGAGTCAAACAAAAACCCTTATGAAAACCCTATTTCATTTTTTGCATGGGAATCCCATTATGTAAGAATGGCTGTTACTCCAACAATTGCTTATAAATTCAGTGACAAGCTTTCATTCGGTTTTGGTGTAAGCCTTGGGCAGTCTGAGTGTAACGCTGGAAGAACTTATAAGGCCAACCCATTTAAAATGAAGGTTTTAGAAATAGCTGTTGAAAAAGGAATTC
>JAVERC010000024.1:0-51385 GCA_034007295.1 Desulforegulaceae bacterium
AAAACCAAAGATTTTTTATTTATTTGCCTCCACCTTAGCTTTAAAACTATTATCTAGCTTTGAGTCCAGGTGATAACATTAAAAATAATTTTCCATATTAAACTGATTGAATATTGAGATAATAATTTACAATATTGTAGTTAAAAATTCTTACTGATATACAGTTAGTATGAGGACTTAAAATCAAGAGGATAAAATGAAATACCCATACGGAATATCAGATTTCAATGAAATTATTGAAAACAATTATTTTTACTGCGATCGCACAGACAAAATCCCTTTAATTGAAAACTCAAAATCCCAGCTTTTTATAAGGCCAAGACGGTTTGGAAAAAGTCTTTTGCTTTCCATGCTAGAAAATTATTATGATGTTGCAAAAAAGAATGATTTTCAAAAAATATTTGGACATTTAAAAATTGGAAAAAATCCTACTCCATACAGAAATTCTTATTTTATTTTGAGGTGGGATTTTTCTTGTGTGGATGCATCAGGGAACTATGACAGGCTGATAAGGTCATTGTATGATCATATCAATGTCAGAATTGAAAATTTTATAAAATATTATAAATTAAATGGCTTTGAATTTAAAAATGTCAGTATTAATTATGAAAATGCACTTTATTCAATGGAGTCTATGCTTGGATCAGCAAAGGCATTGGGATATCCCGTATATCTTATAATTGACGAATACGACAACTTCGCAAACACAATAATGATGTCTTCTGCAGATAAAAAACATGAATATGAAAAAATTGTAAATGAAGAAGGGATTTTAAGAACTCTTTTCAAGGCAGTAAAGGCATCAACTTCTCAAACCATGTTTGACAGGGTTTTTATTACAGGTGTTTCACCGGTTGTTTTAAGTGATATTACAAGCGGATATAATATTGCAAAAAGCATATATTTCAAACCTGAATTTAATGATATGTGCGGATTTACAGAGAGTGAAGTAAAAAAAGAAATTGAAAACATAGTAAATAAAAGCAGTCTTCCAAAGGAAAAAATAAATGAAGCCTTAAATATAATGAAAACCTATTATAACGGCTATCTTTTTACCACAGAATCAGATGAGTTTATTTACAATCCTACAATGTGCATTTATTTTTTTGAGAATTTTGAAGAAAACGGAAAATATCCAAAACTCATGCTTGATAACAACCTTTCAACAGACAAGGCAAAGCTTTCCTATATTTCAAAAATTCCAGGCGGAAATGAACTCATGGTAAATTTAATGGAAAAGGAAGATAATGCTGTAATTTCAAATATTGTCCAGGGTTTTGGAATTGATGATATGTTAAAGGATACTTCAAAGGACAAAAAATTTATTACTTCATTTTTATATTATTTTGGAATTTTAACCATTGCTGAAGAAACTGATGATTTAAAAGTAAGGCTTAAAATTCCAAATATGGCTGTAAAAAGTCTTTATGCAGAAAAAATATTGAATATTTTAATTGAAAATCCAATGGAAAGGGACAAGGGAAGAGAGGCTGCAGAACTTGTATATCAAAAAGGCGATATAGCCCCTTTATGTGAATTTGTGGAAAATAATTATTTTAAAATTTTCAGTAACAGGGATTATATTTTAGCAAATGAGCTTACACTTAAAACCGCATTTTTAACACTTTTATATAATGATACAATTTTTCTAATGGATTCAGAGGCTGAAATTTCAAGAAGATATTCTGATCTTACAATGATAATCCGACCTGACAGGCGTTATGGAAAAGTTTATGATGTTTTGATTGAATTTAAGTTTGTAAGCCTTAAAGAAGCTGGACTAACAGGTAAAGAAGCAAAAGATTTAAGTTATTATGAACTAAAAAACATGGCTCAGATAAAAAATAAATTTAAAGAGGGAATAATTCAGGTTAAAGATTACGGGAAAAAACTTGAGGGAAAATACATTGATTTAAGGCTTCAGAAATTTGTTGTTACTTCACTTGGATTTGAAAGGGTTTGTTTTGAAAAGGTTGGGGAAATCGCTCCGTTATAAGCCATAAATTATAAAAAAGCACAGACACGGCTTATTTTTAGATACCCTGTGCTTTTAAAATTCTTCCAAATTAGCTGCTGAACGAAAACTCCCTTTTTTGTCCATTCTAAAGCCAGATTCAAAATTCAAATAAAATCAGACATTATAAATATCGGTTTTGTACTTTTTAAGGTTTTCTGAATTTGAAAACCATTTTGCTGTAATATCTATTCCTTCTTCAAGTCCTATTAAGGGAGAAAAGCCTGTTAATTTTTTTAATTTTGAATTATCACAGCAAAGCCTGTACACCTCTGAACCAGCAGGCCTTATTCTGTCATGGGCCTGAATTATTTCTGCATTTGTTCCCATTTTTTCCTGAATAAGATCAACAAGACCTCCTATTGATATTTCCCTTCCTGAACCAATATTTACAAATTCTCCAATTGCAGCATCTGCTTCAGCAACAGCTATAAGACCGCTGCATGTGTCTTTTACAAAATTCAAATCCCTTGTAGGTGAAAGATCTCCAAGCATAAGTTTTTTATCGCCTTTGGCAAGCTGGCTGATTATGGTTGGAATCACAGCCCTTGCAGACTGTCTTGGCCCAAAAGTATTAAAGGGTCTTGCAATAGCAAGAGGCAGATCAAATGATCTGAAAAAACTCCAGGCAATTGAATCTGCTCCAATTTTTGAGGCTGAATAAGGTGACTGGGGTTTTAGGGGATGTTTTTCATCAATTGGAACATAATCAGCTGTTCCATAAACTTCTGAGGTTGAAGTATGAACTATTTTAATGCAGTTATTATCCAGGGCCGCCTGGCAGATATTTAAAGTTCCTGTAACATTTGTGTCAATATAGCTTTGTGGAGCAATATATGAATATGGAATTGCAATAAGTGCAGCAAGGTGGAAAACGACATCTATGTCTTCAGTAATTTTCCTTGTAAAATTGTGATCTCTTATATCCCCTGAAACGACCTCAATTTCGCTTAAAGTTTCAACATCTTCAAGCCAGCCCCAGTAATTAAAAGAATTATACTGGGATAAAGCCCTTACAATACAGCCTTTTTCAATAAGAAGTTCACAAAGGTGAGACCCTATAAAACCGTCAGCCCCAGTTACAAGAATTTTTTTTTCTTTTAAATCCATAAATATCTCCGTTGGCTATTGGTATTGTCTGCAAACGAAAATATTCTAAAACAAATTTAAAAAAAATGGCAGTTTAAACTTAATTCAAAATAGTTTTAAGCTGAATAAATCCTGAATTGGCATTTCATATTTTTAATTGACCTCAAATAATCCTTTTTTACCTAAATAGTTGCTGAACGAAAACGGCCTTTTTTGTCCATTCTTAAGTCAGAATCAAAATTTAATCCTCAAAATACTAAATATATCCTAAAGGTTAAATTTTTCATCTTCCTTGAATGAAACAAAATTCTCGTTTTCGGCCAATCACTAAATACTAAATATAATCTGCAAGACTAAGTTTCATAACCTTTGCAGATGAAGCAAGAGCAGCCTGATATGCTGTTTCAGAAGCTGTCAGATCAGAAATTGCTTTTACAATATCTGCTTCTTCTATCATGGCTCTGTTTTCCTCGTAGCGAAATGAAAGGTTTGAAATAACAGACTGTTTTGTAATAAGTCTTGATTCCTTCATTCCAATTTCAGTCACCTGGCTTAGCTGCTTTTCATAATGAAAATCAAGCCTTGTAAGAGTTCTGTTTAAACCTTCAACATCATTATTTTCAAGATAATTTTTAAAATCAATTAAAGTATCAAAAAGCCCCCAGGATGTTTCCTGTGTACTTGTATTTGTAAGAATTGCACTATGATCCTCATTTTCATCAAAACCAAGTGTTACAGCAGCACTTCTTCCAGTTCCTCCTTCAGAAGCTGGTCTGTCTTCACCTGATTTCCATAAAAACTCAATTTCATTTAATTCTGATCCGTTTTCCCTGAACTTATACTGATGAGAAACTGAATCATAGGAAACAGTATAATCAATATTATATCCTTCAGCAGAAGAGGCCTGCTCCATTTCAAATTCCATATGCTCTGCAAGTTCATCACCAGAATAAAATCCAGGCTTTATTGTAAATGAAAGCTCAGGTGAAAATTCTCCATTCTGGGGAAGCTCCCTGAAATTTACCCTGTCATTTACTCCTGCAATTATTTCTACTCCAAGGGGTAAATCAGTGCCTGAATAATCAAGAGCTCCAATACTGTCAGCAGTTGAATCAAAACCAAGAATTTCAGAGGCAGATTTTGAGGAATTTGGACCAGACTGCCACAAAATATCAAAAGCAGCAGCACCTGTTCCTGTTGCATCAAAATTAATTTCACCTGAATCAGAATTAAAAGTTACATCAAAATTTTCATTGCCTGTTTCAAGAATCATGGCAGTTTTTATTTCAAGTGCAAGCTCATCAAGTGAATAATCACCATCTGGAATTGTTACAGAATAATTTGTTCCATCTAGTGCAAAATCTATTGTGTCATTTACTCCTTTTTCAATTTCTGCCTTTGGAGCAAAACTTAAGCCTTTATATTCAAGGCTTCCTGTATCATCAGTATAATTTGGAAACCCAAGGGTCTGTCCAAGGCCTTGAGGACCGCTGTTCCAATAAAGTTCAAGATCTACTGAACCAGGAAAAGTATTTTCTGCATCAAACTCAAACCTTACATCTTTATTATTGAATTTGACTTCAAATTTATCAGTAAAATCAATACTGTTAACACTAAGTTTCATTTGATCTTCAATTTCTTGTGCAAGCTCTTCATTACTGTATTTACCCGGGCCGATTGTAATTGTTTGAATTGTTGTTCCACCGTCTATTGAAAAGCTCATTGTGTCATTCAGGCCCGGCTGAATTATCTTGCCAAGCCTGTTGTCGCTTATTGCAGGCTCAAAAGATGTGTCAGAAACACCAAATCCTATGTCAGGTCCTATGCTCTTCCCTGAATTTTCTCCGGTTTTCCACAAAAAATCTGTTTTTATGTAGCCATCATATGAATCTTCATTGTAAGTGATTGAATACTGTTTTGTTTCCTCGTTGTATTTTGCCTCATATTCGAGTTTGTAACCGCTTTCCATTGAAGCCTTTGTAAGTGAATTTCCAATTGCAAGACCTAGATCATCCCTTGAATATGTACCGTCCGGGATTTCAGCCTTAAGTTCAATATCGTGGGGCACAAGTGAAAATTCAACATATTCCTCATGCTCTGCCGCCTGAGTCAAGCGTACTTCAATATCTGCTGATCCGTCTTTATCAAGGTCTACATCAAAGGCATCTTCTGTTCCTTCAATTGTTTCAGGGAGATCATAACCTGGGTCATTATTTACTTTCCAGTATTTATTATCCTGATCCCACACAAACTGAAGGGGTTTTAAATCTGGAGTACCTTTGTCAAGAGCTTCATAATTTTTTACATCAACACTTACCTTGTCATTTTCAAGGATTTCTCCGGCTTTTATATCACCAACCTTAAATCCACCCCTTATTATTTCCTTAAAATCAATTGTATTGTTTGTTGAATCAACAGAAATTTTATCATCCCAGAACACTTTTGATCCCCTTTGGCCTACTTCCATTGTGTCTGTCTGGGAAATTTTAATCTGGTATTGAAATTCATCGCCTTTGTACTGGATATTTCTTGGATCTTTAAGACTGTCAGAAACCACAGGCTGAACATTGGTTTTATTTCCAGAAAATATGTATTCACCTTTAACCTGGGTATTGCCAAGATTGATAAGTTCTGCAAGTGCTGCATTTACCTGATTTACTGCATCAAGCCTCTGGTCAGCATTTACAGAATCATTTTTCATTTTAAGGGCAAGAGTTTTCATCTCAAGAGTCAGGTCTTCAGTACTGTCCATTGCAGTTTCAACAGCCCGAAGCCAGGTTCTGCCATTTTCGGTATTTGTTTTAAGCTGTGAAAGATATTTTGTGCCTGACTTGAAATTTAAAACCTGGGTAAGCCCAACAGGATCATCTGCAAGCCTGTTTATTCTTTTTCCGGTTGAAACAGTTGTATTGTCTTCTGCAAGCCTTCTGTAAAGGCCTCCAAGCTGATTTTTCTGAAGCTCAAATATTGTTCTTGAGGCTATTCTCATAATTTACCTCTCTTATCTCATACTTACAAGGGTCTGAAGCATTTCATCGGAAACTGACAAAAGTTTTGATGCAACTGTATATGCATGCTGATACTTTATAAGATTTATCATTTCCTCATCAAGTGAAACCCCTGAAACTGTGTCTCTGTCCTGGGTAAGTCTTTCTACCATTGTTTCTGAAAATGAAAGTCCCCTTTCAATACTTACAGCTTTTACTCCAAGTCCGCCGACCATTCCCCTGTAATAGCCCTCTATGGAGGCACTTACAGGTTCTGAAAAAGGATCTTTTCCCCTTTCATATGTCCATTGTGAAATTGTAACCTGCTTATCCTGAACCTCAAGAAGAGCCATTGCATTGGAGTTGTCACTTTCAGAAAGATCACCTTCTAAAACATCAACAGGTGCGTGTATAAAATCATCATCAGGATCAAATCCAAGGGTCTGCCCCATTGAACTCATATTCCAGTGAAAGGTAATGTCCTTTTCAACAGCTCCCCTTGACTGGGTTATGTCAAAAACCTGATTTTCCCTGTTATATGAAACCTTGTAATCAACTCCATAATAGCTTGCATCTTCAAGAGCCTTTTCTATATCTGCTGCAAGAATGTCAAGTTCATCTTCATTTTTATAAACTCCGCTTGTTATTGAAGGCTTAATCTGTGCACTTAAAATTTCACTTTCACCTTCGGAAAAAGAAATAATATTATTTGTTCCCTCTGTTATTGTAAGAGGAGAAAAAACTTTTTTATCAGATGAAACAACATCTCTTTTGGCAGCAGCAACATCAGCAGCTGCAATATTGTTAATATCGGATAAAAGATCATTTACCTTCATTGTTTTTATGTCAGAGCCTGTAAAAAATGTATTTATTCCTGCAGCAGCCATAATTCCTGAACCGCTTGACTGATCATCTGAAAAGGCATAGCCATATTCAGAATTATCAGGACTAATATCAAAGGAAAGGCTGCCTTGTCCCTGAACAGGTATAATAAAATCAATATCTATGTCTTTAATCCCGTCTCCTGTAAGATCTATCCCAAAACCCTTGTCATGGGGAACACTTGCAGCTGAGGCATTTCCTGCTGCGTCAGTTTCCATGGTAAAAGCATCGCCCTCATACAAACGTGCACCTGGTGCAAAATCAAGATCCATACCGTCAACCCCTGGTGCAGCAGGAACACCTAATGGAGGTGTAAGGGTAATTGTTCCGCTTGTTCCGCTGTCTTGATTTGACCAGTTTATTATAACCTCGTCTGTTCCAATTCTTCCTCCCTGGGCCACTTCAAAACTGTATGTTGAATCAGCTGAGGCTGCTGCTCCGCCTGTTTGTGAAACATCAAGTGGAGAAGGAACAATAGATGCATTTATATATTCTTTTGCAGTAATTCCAGACATTGTCCATTTACCGTTTGAATCCCTTGTAAGAACAACATCTTCCTGTGCTGCTGTAAGTGATGCATGGTTATAAATACTTACCCTTGTATCAGGGAGATGAACATTCCCTGTTCTATTTAGATCACTAATTTCAAAGCCGTCTGTTTCCGGCGAAATTGAAAGCTGATTTTCCGGAGTTACACTTGCCCTTGCACCTTTTACATTTTTATTAAATTCATCTGCAAAGGTTCTTAAAGTCCATTTATAATCGGTCTGATCTTCAAGTACCGGCACACCCTTGTCATCTGTATTTACAACAAACATATCTCCCTTTATCATTGTGCCTGAATTAAAACGAAATCTCATTTGGTCAATTTCTATTTCTAGTGGTACAAAATAAGGATCAAGGGGATCAAGGGTAAAAGTTCCTGTTTTTCCAGCTTCATTTGACCATTCGATTTTTATTGGATCTACCCCGATTTCTCCAAATGTTTCTCCAAGATCAGGATTGCCCGCTTCAACAACCTTGAAAGTATATTTCTGCTGACTTAAAATTGATTTTTTATCAACTGTCATTTCAAGGGGATCAGCAAAGGCAAGCTTGTTTGTATTTATGCTGAAGGTATTTCCGGAAACAAGACTTCCTGTTCCTATATCAAATGAAATCCCAGGAGTCGGCGGAGTTGTTGTAGAATCAATATTAACAGTACCTTCATTTATTTCAGAATACCCGCTTTTAAGCCTTATTCCCTCATTGGAATATTTTTCCCACAAAATAACAGGATCTTCTCTTGATTCAAGATTATCAACCATACCCGACTCAACAACAGTGAACTTATACATAAAAGGAGGATAACTTCCTGCAGTCCCTGAGACACTCCCCCTGAAATTTGAAATTTCAGCTGTAGAAATTCCCATATCAACTTCATAATCTTCATAACTTGCAGGCTCTATTGAAGAATTTTCAATCCAGATTTTAAAATCCTTTGAATAGTCAATCCTTTCTCCAAAATCAAGAGTTGAAAGCCAGAGAGAATCATCTGATTTATACTGCCCTGTCATTTCAGTATCAAAATAATTTGAGCCCGTTCCCTGACTGTGAACAAGATTGATCTGCCAGATCATTTCGTTTGTAATTTCTTCAAGGTCTGAACGAAATTTTGGGATTGTTTCATCCCTCATGTCAAGCCAGCCACCTAGTTTTCCGGTCTGTATCTTGTCAGTAATATCCTTATCGTTTCCGTATGAACCTTTCCACATTACCTTGCCTTCTGTAAAATTCAGACCGTAGGTATCCTTGTCATAAACAAGAGTAAAACCGCTTTTTGTGGTAACAACAGTAGAGCCAGAAGGCTGTTCAAATGTTTTTACATCAATATATTCACCAAGTTCTCTTATAAGAGCAGTCCTTTTGTCCCTTAAGTCATTGGCAGTCTGGTTGATTACTTCCTGGGATAAAATTGCCTGATTAATTTCAGCAATTTCCGCACTAATTTGATTAACTTTTTCAACGCCTGCTTCAATTTCCCTTGTCAGGTCTGTCTGTAAATCGGAAAGGGAATTATTCAAGGTTTTCAATTCTTCTGAAAGCATAATACCGCTTTCATAAACAGCAATACGCTCTGCTGCTCCGCCCGGGTTGTTTGAAAGATCCTGCCATGAATTAAAAAAACCAGATAAAAGGGAACTTATTGAACTTTCATCATTTTCATTTAAAAGCGAGTCAAGAACATTCATATAATTTTGACTCTCTTCAAGGGATGATCTAGTTGAAGTATTGTCTGTAAGCCGGTATTCCATATATTTGTTTACAACCTGATTGATATCATCAACAGTTACGCCGGTTCCAAAAATAAGCCCGCCATAATTAATTGGATAGGTAGACTCCATTGGGATCCTCTGACGGCTGTATTCAGGATTGTTTACATTGGCAATATTGTGGCCGGCAACATTAAGTCCATACTGCTGAACCTGAATTGCACTCTTTGCTATGCTTAAAGTATTATTAATTCCGCTCATTTTAAACCTCCCGGTTTAAAATCAGGCCGCCGGATTTTGCAGGATATGAATTTTTTCTTGAATAGGTTTTATTAAATCCGTTGTTTGCAATAACTGAAACAAGTTCTTCAAGCATTCCAAGATATTCTTCAACAAATCTGCGGTTTACACTCTGGGAATTATAGACTTTTGTTCTAAGGTTTTTAATATCAGCAGCTGAACTAAAAAGTGTTTTGTATTCTTCCTGATTTTGAAATAAACCAAGAAGCTCATCCAGGTTGAAATTTTTTACTTCAAGGGTATTTTTTATTCTTGCTGAATTTAAAATATTTATGATTTCCTGCCTTAATTTTTCAATATCTGAAGCTATGTCATTTTTTATGTCATTCATTTTCCAGAGGGCATCAATGTCTGATTTCTTGAGAATTTCCCTTTCTTCATCAAGAACCGACAAAAGTTTAAGATAAAGTGCTTTTTTTTCTTGAAAAATTTTTTTTATATTTTCAGTGATGCCGCTCATATTGATTATCTCCTGATGTATGTGATATCGGCAGGTGAATTTATTTCTTAATCTGATGTTTATGATTTAAGATTCAAATTCGATCCCTTGCCAAGTTCCTCATAAAGAAACTTTGCAAGACCCGTGCCTTTTTGTTCACCTGAAACTTCAAAAGATATTTTTTCATCATAAAGAGATTCCCAAACATCTGAAGCATTTGATTTTTCAAGGATTCCACCTTCCGGCACTGTTTTTCTCATAGCCTTTAGCATTTGATGAATCATTACTGATTCAAAATCTTTGCAGGCTTTTTTTAATTCAGCATCATCATTTTTTCCTGTTTTTTTGTTCAGGCCGGAAAAATTTTCCTGCTTAAATTCTGTTTTTATATCTATTAATTTTGAAATCCCCAAATTATCCAAAACTGCCTCCTTAGATTTTAACAGACAAAAATTAAATTATTAATTATCCTAAAACTGTTTTTTACCCGCTAAATTATTTCAAGTTTTGCATGAAGAGCTCCTGCCTTTTTTAAGGCCTGAAAAATACTGATCATATCCCTTGGTGTTACTCCAAGAGCATTTAAAGCCCTTGAAAGTTCCTCAACCGAAGCTGTTTTTTCCATTATCATTACTTTTCTTTCTTCTTCATTTACTTCAACGTTTTTTTCCTTTTCAACAACAGTTTCGCCTTCACTGAGTTCAGGAGGCTGTGAAATAATATTTTGCTCCCTTACTGTTATGCTCAGACCTCCGTGGGTCAGGGCAACCTTACTGATTTTCACATCTTTTCCAATTACAATTGTTCCGGTTTTTTCATTCACCACAACCTTTGCAATGCTGTCTGTTTCGATTTCAAGATTTTCAATTGCAGCAATAAATACAGGAACATCATTTTTAAGACTTTGGGGAATATTAATTTCTATTCCGCCTGAATCAACTGCCTTTGCATGTTTTTCACCTGTTGAATCATTAATTGCCTGTGCAGCCCTTACAGCGGTTGTAAAATCCGGACTGTCAAGTGAGAGCATAAGGCTTTTTTTCCCCTCAAGGCTTACCTTAACTTCCTTTTCAACTATTGCCCCACCAGGAATATTTCCTACAAGAAGATGGTTCTTGACAGTTCCAACATTCCCATCCCCGGCAGAATATCCCCCAAGCACAAGAGACCCCTGAGCAACTGCATAAACATTTGAATCAGCCCCTTTAAGAGGTGTCATCAGAAGAGTACCGCCTGAAAGGCTCTGGGAATCACCAACCGAGGCAACACTTACATCAAGCCTGTCACCTGTTCTTGCAAATGGTGGAAGATCTGCAGTTACAATAACGGCTGCAACGTTTTTTGGTTTTACATCATTTGTGCTTACATTCACGCCCATTCTTTTAAGCATGTTGGAAACAGCCTGTGATGTATAGGCTGTGCCCGCCTTGTCACCAGTTCCGTCAAGGCCCACAACTATACCGTATCCAACAAGCTGATTACTTCTTATTCCCTTGAACTGTGCAATATCCTTGAGCCTTACACTGAATGCAATGGAGGGAAACACAAACAATACAGTTATAAAAACAATTATTTTCTTCATTTATCCTCCTTTTAGAAGGGCCATACCTTATCAAGAACCCTTGCCATCCATCCTGGTTTCTGCTTGTCAGAAATAACTCCTGAGCCTGATATTTCTATATCAGCATTTGACAAATATGAAGACTCCACTCTGTTGTCAGATCCAATATCCTTTGGTCTTACTACTCCCGACAGTCTTATTATCTGGGTTTCATTGTTTATTTTAACGTCCTTCCGTCCGGAAATTACAAGATCTCCGTTTGGAAGCACATTTACAACCCTTGCCCCCAGGGAGGCCTGAACACTTGAAGTTCTGCTGCTCTTCCCGCTTCCATCGTAGTCATTTACCGTCTTTGCAGTTAAAAGATTTGCTGCATTCATTCTTGGATACATTCCTGTAAGATGGGACATAACTCCAAAGGCATTGGGAATTCCTGCGCTTATATCTGTTTCCTTGGTAAGTGATGTTGCTGCAGAAGTGTTTGAGCTGGTATTTTCAACTATATCAATTATTATTGTATCACCTTTTTTATGAGCCTGTCCGTCTGCGAAAAGTCCGCTGTTGTCTCCCTGCCAGAGGGAACCTTCCTCAGATTTATCTGCATATTCAAATTCACCATAGTTTTCTGCTGCAATATCTTGCTTTACAGCAGGAACCGGTTTTAATGAACAGCCTGCAAGTACTGCCACTGCAAATATTAAAATAATTTTTTTCATTTTTACCTCCCTTAAAAAGAAACCCTTACACTGTTTGAAGAGATTATTTCTCCTCTTACTTCTTTTCCTGATTTAAGGTTTCTCACAGGAATCGTGTCTCCAATATGCCCGTCTTTTAAAGCCTCTCCCCTTGTCACAATAAAAATACCATCGGAAACAGCAGCAATCTGGACCTCGTCTCCCCTGTGAATTAATGAAGGCCTGTAAGTCATTGCTGAAGTAATAATTTCACCCTTATTATAATTTTTTCTCAGTTTTTTCCCTAAAAGGAATTTTTTTTCAGTAAAATAATCCCCTTTTTCCATTTCAAGCCTGAAGCTTTTAATCTCAAGATCATCAGGAACAAGTATTTTATCCCTTGGCAAATCCTTTGAAGCGCATACAATTTCCATGTCCATGGTAAAGTACGCCATAAACTTTATTACAGATTCATTTCCATTTGAGTAAAGATGAATATTTCCTCTATTGTTTCCAGGTCTTAATTCCTCTGACAGGAATATTACTTCTAAAAAATCAAAATCCTTTGATGGAAACTTTCTGTTTCCAATTAAAACAAGTTTTTTCAGTTCAAAATTTTTGTTTTGATTGTTTTTAAAAAGATAATCACAAATGACCTTTTTTGCCTGGTCTTCCCCAAACTCATAAAACCTGCCATTAAGCTCGACTCTGTTTTCCATGTAAATTTTTATATCCAAAATTCCGTAACCGCTCAAAATGGACTTAAGATTTTTTTTATACAGATAGCTTTTTTTGCCAGGCTTTATTTCTTCATGAACAACAATCTCTGAAACAGAACCTGAGCCTGAATCAAATTCAGCAATATCACCAAGCTTTACTTGCCTTTCACTTTCCACAGATACTTTTTTGGGGATTGTCAAAGTCATGGAAAAGACCTCGCATTCCCAAACAATAAACAATGAAAGTATCATGAAAAATGTTTTCATTTTAAATTACCTCTTAAGGCCGTTTGCAAGACCAAGCATTGTGTCAGCTGTCTGAACAGACTTTGAGTTTGCTTCATAGGCCCTTTGTCCGACAATCATTGCAACCATTTCCTCAACCACGCTTACGTTTGACATTTCAAGATAATTATTGGCAAGGGTTCCAAAACCTTCTTCACCTGGAATCCCTTCAATTGCGTCTCCTGAGGCATCGGTATCTCTGAAAAGATTCTGGCCGATGGCATAAAGACCAGATGGATTGACAAAATTGTAAATTGGAATCTGCTCCTGCATAAGAACAGTATCTCCCTGCCCATGTGCTGTGAGAAGGCCGTTTGACTGAACAGTGATTAATATTGTTTCTTCAGGGATTGCTATTTCAGGCTGAAGCCGGTCTCCTGCAGGCGTTGTAATAAAACCTTCACTGTCTTTGGTAAAATTTCCGGCACGGGTATATAGTTCTTCGTCTCCATGCATAACCCTGAAAAACCCTCTTCCTTCAATGGCCATATCAAGCTCATTGCCAGTCTGCTTGTAATCCCCCTGGGTAAATATTTTCTGAACACTTGAAGGCTTTGCACCCATACCTACCTGAATTCCTGAAGGAATCTGTCCGCCTCCAGGGGTAGTAGCTCCTGCCATTAGAATTGTCTGGTACATCAAATCCTGAAAATTGGCCCTGCTTTTTTTAAATCCTGTTGTATTTGTGTTTGCAAGGTTGTTTGCAACAACATCTGTCTGCATCTGCTGTGCATCCATACCTGTTGCAGCTGTCCATAATGCTCTTATCATAACTCAAACCTCCCCTGATTATGCAACTATTCCCACACTTGTAACAGCAAGGCCGTCAACCTCGTCAAAAGTGCGTAACATTTTTTCTACTGTTTCATAGGTTCTTGACACCTGAATCATTGATGTCATTTCCATGACAGGAGATACATTTGAAAGCTCTATTGCTCCCTGTTCAAGACTTATGTTTTCAGGAACAATTTCATCTGCCTCATCTCCCCTGTATAGATAAAGATTGCTTCCATCCTTGTATAAATTCAATTTATCCTCAAATGTAACTATATCAAGCTGTCCTATTTCTTCTCCATCTACTGAAACCATTGCGTTTGCGGCTACAAAAATCTCATCTCCATCAACCTGGACAGGTGCACCTCCCATTAAAACAGGAAATCCTGTCTGGTTTACAATAAAGCCTTCACTGTCAAGTGTAAAAGAACCGTCCCTTGTATATCTTGGGCCCTGGGGTGTTTCTAATTTAAAAAACCCTTCATCCTTTAGTGCAAGGTCAAGTGGATTCATGGTTTTTTTCAAAGGCCCCTGGGATAAATCAGTTGTAATTATTGAATGAAGTGTTTCACTGAAAGAGAGAATATCTCTTTTAAAACCTGCTGTATCTGCGTTTGCAAGATGATTTGATACAACATCAAGTTTTCTCTGCTGCCTGAGGCCTCCCTGAACCGGCCTTGTCATTTCTAGAAGCATAAATCTTCTCCTTTCATTTTACTTATTTCACAAGCAATGACTGTGCCATGATAAAAAAAGACAAGCCTTTAATATAAGTATTTGAAATTAAAACGCTTTAATTTTAAGGTAATGATATTTTTTTATAAAATATTGATGATTTATTGACACAAAGAGGAAAATTTTGCCGTGTCAGGTTTTTTTGTTTTGTGAATATACATAGGCAAGAAGTTCTGCAACTGCCTTGTATAAATCAGGAGGGATCTGTTCTTCAAGATCAAGTTTGGACAAAACTTCTGCAAGATCAGCATCTTCAGCAACAGGAACATTGTGCTCCTTTGCAGTTTCAATTATTTTTTCAGCAGTTTTTCCTTTTCCAGAGGCCTTAACTCTTGGAGCTGAGTCATTTAATCTGTCATATTTAAGAGCAACAGCCTTTTTAATTTTTTTATCTTTTGTCATGCTATTATGCTCAAGGTTGAATTTTGATTTTCATCTTTATTTTTTAAAAAATCCTTAATAAGGGATTCCCTTATTTTTTTTTCCTCAACAACAGAACAATAAAGAAAAACTTCATTAAACCCTGTTTTTTTTAAATTATTCCTGAAAGTGTCAAAACCGCTTTCAATTATTTTTTTGGATTCAAAAGATTCAACTCCAAAGGAAACATTAAGATTTTTTTCAAAAAGCCTTAAATCTGCCATTAAAAGCCCAAGTCTTGACATATCAAGCCTTACAACAGCTCTGAGTTCTTTTGTTCCGTTTTTATTTTTACTGTCCCTGTCAATAAAAAACTCACCAAATCCAGATTCTTTACCCTGAAATGGAAGAAAAAAATACATTCTTGAAGAATCAGCAAATCTAAGGGAATTTAAACTTTTCTGATCACTCATGGATTCAAGAAACCTGTCTGTTTTTTCAATTGCATCGTTTAAATCTTCAAATTTATACAAGGGATTTTCGTTTTTAAGCTTTAAAAGATTTTCCTTTAAAGATTCAAGATCATTTTGAAAACTTTCAAATGAAGACCCAAGAAAATATTTAACTGAGGCCTTGATTTCCTGACTCTCGTTATTTAGAGGTTTGACAAGGTTATCAAAAATTTTTTCAAGTGCTTTTAAATTTTCCTTTGAGTCAATTTTTGCAGCTGACCTTATAAAATCTAAAATTGCTTTTTCAGGATTTTTTTCAAGAATTTTTAAAATTTCCCTTGAAGGAAGCTTTGAAAGAATACTGGTTTTTAAATTTTCAAAGGCTTTAGTTTCTTTTGATAAAAGAAAATTTTTAACATCTTTTGGATCAAGCTTTAAAATATCTCCCTTGCTCAAAAAAACATCAGACTCAACTTCAATATTTCCAAATTCTGTTGAAACAAGAAATTTTGGAAAAGACAAAACCTTTTCCATTGAAGCATTTATATTTATTGTTGTCTGGCCAAGGCTTTTTAAAGAGTCCATAAATTCGGGTGAAGCCTTGAAATTTAAGGAACTGCCCTTTTCATCAAAAATCATGAGCGGAGTATTTTTTACAAGAGAAGCATTTATTTTCAAAAAATCGCTTTTTGAAAAAGACTGATCTGAAAAAACTGAAAGTTTTCCAAAATTTGTTTTAAAAAGATATTCAAATTTGGAAAGATTTTTTTCAACAACACCCTTAATTAAATTACTGCTTTTTAAATCTAAAGTATCTGAAGCAGAAAAGGATTTTAAAATATTTCCAGAAAAGGGATTAAATATTGAAGACATTTTATCTGCCTTTTAAAAGGACTTTTTAATTTTTTTTTTAAGGCTTAATATCATTGATACTTCTCCTGCACTTATTCCAAGCTCTCTTGAAATATCTTCAATCTTAAATCCCTTGTCTGCAAGTTCAAAAATTTTTGAATTACTCGAATAAACAGGGTTTATATCTTCCAAGTCACGGCTGTTTTGCACTGGTGCTGAATTTATTGAATTTTGAGCCCTGTTAACAAGAAAAGTAAGGGTTGAGATTCTGCTGTCCAATGCTTCATTAAGGTCTCTTACAATTTTTCTTTTTTCTTTTATAAGAATATCAAATTTATCAGCAGTTTTTTGTGCTTCTTCAAAAAGAGGTGAAATAAATTCAAGTGCATTTTTTGAAGCCTTTTCAAAAATTTTCTTTTCTAATTCCTTTTTTATTCCGGAAAGATAGAAAAAAATCCCTGCAACAATTAAAAAGTCAATAATAAGAAGAATTGAAATCCATATTTTAAATTGAGAAATATCCATTATTTTAAGCTATAGTATCCAAAATTCGATTTGAGTCATTTTTGCCTTTGCCGGATTTTTTACGGGAACCTTCTGCTTTTTTTCTGGCTTTTCTTCTGTCTTTTTCCCTTTGTTTTTCCTTTTCCCAGTCAGATTTTTTTGAATCAGGTGTCTGCTGAACCTGGGTTCTTTCCTTTACAGCCTTGTCAGGAATAACAGAAGCTGCCACCTGATTTGCATCCTGATGGGAGGATTTAAGATGCTGGGCCTCGCGTGCCACGTCACCTTGCTGAATAACTATATTTATTCCTGATATACCTGTCATTTCAGACCTCCTGCAATAATTGGAACAAGCTTTTTTAAAAGCTTTATATAAATAATATGAATATTTAACGATTTATTGCAACAACAACTTTAAAATCAGACAGTTTGACAGATATGCCAATAAATTTATACAGGTTCAAATCTTGTAAAAACAAGTCCTTTTACAGCATCATTTTCTTTAAAATAACTTGACAAAGTTTTAAAAAGTATGGCTTCTAATTCACTTCTTTCAAAATCATTGCCTTCTTTTGCAGAAACTCTTTTAAATTCTTCATCAATTGCCTTAAACATGACATCTCTGAAAAAAACATTATTTTTGTTCAAAACTTCTAGATTATTCTCACCCTTGATATCAATTGATACATCTACTTCAAGGTAAGAATATTTTGAGGAATTTAATGGAGCAGGAACAATTATTTCCGGAAGAATAACAGTTGAAACAAATACAGGTTTTGGAACAATTTCTTCAGGTTTTTCTTTAACTTCAGGAATACTAAGCGGCTCTTCAATTTTTTGAGCTGTCTCAACAGGGGGTTTTACATCTTTTCCTGAATAAAAAAACATTATAACCGAAGCTGACACCAAAATAACAAATGAAGCTGCTGCCGAAAAAATAAATATTTTTTTCCTTTTTCCCCCTGATTTTTTTTCTGCTGAAACAGGTTCGTCTTCTTTTTCAAGGACTACTGTTTTTTCAATATGGTGGTCTTCCTTTACAGGTGCCTGATCAAGATTTGCGTCTTTTGGCTCACTTTCCTGACTTAAGAGCCTGTCAAGCTCTTCCTGAGAAAGTACACTTTCTTGTTCACTTTGACTTTCTTCAAAACTTTCATAGGCTATGTCTTCGCCTGTTTCATCCTCTGCAACCGTTCCAAGAAGCTCGTCTATATCGTCTTGAGAAATAAAATCAAGCTCATCAGCACTTTGGTCTGCTTCATCTTTTTCCTGTGTATCTCCAAGAAGGTCATCTATTTCATTATCAGATAAAATATCATCGCTTGATGTATCATCATCTTTGAATATGTCATTAATATCTAGATCTTCATCTAAATTTTTACCCTTATTTAATTTTAAAAATTCATCTTCAAGATGATCTAAAAATTCCTGAGAAATTAAATTTGAACCTTTTTCAGTTTCAAATTGAGAAATTGATTCATCATTTTTTAATTCATCTTCATCTTTTGATTCACTTTGTAAAAGAGAATCAAGCTCATCCTGATCTATTCCAAACCCATTTTCATTTGGAATAAATTCATCTTCTTTTTTATTTTCTGAGGAATTTTCAGATGGATCAGCACCAAGAAGCCCATTTATTTCATTTTGACTTAAATGCCAGTCATCTTTAGGAATAAATTCATCTTCTTTTAAATCTTCATCAGACTCAGAGTTTTGATCTTCTGAAAGACTTATTTCTTCTTTTAAATCATCTTCCTTTTTATTTTCCTGACTGCTAGTCTCCCCTGCAAAAAAATTGTCAATCTCAGATTGAGAAATCATTTCCGAAAGTTCTGAATCATCAAGAGCACTATTTTCTTCACTAATAAAATTTTCTTCATCAAGGACTCCTAAATCCTTTGCTTCTGAAAGAATTGATTCAATGTCTGCCTGCGAAATTTCGCCTGATTCTAGCTCATTTGAAAAATCGGACTGAAAATTTTCTCCAGTTAATCCGGCCTTGTAATCTTTTCCTTCAAGAAGTGCATCTACAGCACCCTGGGATACTGAAGAAAAATCATAATCATTGTCATCAGAATCTAAATTTGCTGATTTTGGTTTATTATTCTCTGAGTTTTCTTGCTTAGGAAGCTCATTTTCTTCATCTAAAAAATCGGAGATAGGATTTTTTAAGAGGTTATCAAACTCGTCAGGAGATATTTGGGATTGTGGGCCAAGGTTATTGTTTAAATTCGAATTGTCCTTTGCAAGAGTTTCTTTAGCAGGTTCTTTTTTTAAAGGCTTTGAATCAAAAAGAGAATCTATATCATCCTGGGATACTTGAGATGACTCTTCTTTTATTTCCTCTTCCTTTTCCAAAGGCTTTGAATCAAATAAAGAATCTATATCATCCTGGGATACCTGGGAAGACTCTTCTTTTATTTCCTCTTCCTTTTTCAAAGGCTTTGAATCAAATAAAGAATCTATATCATCCTGGGATACCTGGGAAGACTCTTCTTTTATTTCCTCTTCCTTTTTCAAAGGCTTTGAATCAAATAGAGAATCTATATCGTCCTGGGATACCTGGGAAGACTCTTCTTTTATTTCCTCTTCCTTTTCCAAAGGCTTTGAATCAAATAAAGAATCTATATCATCCTGGGATACTTGAGAGGACTCTTCTTTTATTTCCTCTTTCTTTTCCAAAGGCTTTGAATCAAATAAAGAATCTATATCATCCTGGGATACCTGGGAAGACTCTTCTTTTATTTCCTCTTCCTTTTCCAAAGGCTTTGAATCAAATAAAGAATCTATATCATCCTGGGATACTTGAGAGGACTCTTCTTTTATTTCCTCTTTCTTTTCCAAAGGCTTTGAATCAAATAAAGAATCTATATCATCCTGGGATACTTGAGATGATTCTTCTTTTATTTCCTCTTTCTTTTCCAAAGGCTTTGAATCAAATAGAGAATCTATGTTGTCCTGGGATATCTGTGCGGACTCTTCTTCTGAAAATGCCTCGCCATCAAAATCAAAGTCTAATAAATCTTCTTCAGACATGAAATCTAAATCATCCCCTGCAGACTGAGAACCAGTTTCTTCAGATTTTGGGGAAACATCCTTTCCTATGCTTTCCTTTTCTGAATCAATTGAGCTGAAAAGGGAATCTATATCATCCTGGGATATAATAGAATCTGATTTATTGTTGTTTTCAGAAGCCATGATTTTTTCCTGTATCTAAAGCCTGAATGAATTTATTTTTGATTTAAGTTTTAAAATTGCAGCCGAATGAATCTGGCAGATTCTTGATTCGGTTCTTTCAAAAATTTCACCAATTTCCTTTAATGTAAGTTCCTCAAAATAATAAAGAGTCACAACTTTTTTTTCTGTATCTGAAAGTGTGTCAACTGCACCTGCAATAAGTTTTTTCAATTCTTTTTCATTAAGCCTTTTCTCCGGGTTATCGTCACCTTTGAGCTGATCCTGAAATGTAGTTCTTGAGTCCTGGCTTTGCTTGTATGAATTTCTAATGGAAGCATCAAGGCTGAAAAAAGCAATTGAATGAACGTCTTTTAAAAGCTCATGATATTCTTCAATATCTATACCAAGTTCTTTGGCAATTTCGTTTTCTTCTGCTGTACGCCCCTCTCTTTTTTCAATTTTTGCAACTGCCTTTTCAAGCTGCTGTGATTTCTGCCTTAATGATCTTGAATAATTGTCAAGGTTTCTTAATTCATCAAGAATTGCACCCTTAATTCTAAAACTTGCATATGTCTGAAAATTGACGTGGCGGTCAGGTTCAAATTTCCCTGCTGCATCAATAAGTCCTAAATGTCCTGCACTTACAAGTTCGTCTAGACTTACAGAAGGTGGAACTCTCATGGCAAATCTTGATGCAATTTTTTTGACAAGAGGTATATATTTTTTTATTAATTCTTGTTTTTCATGATCTTCAAGGGCTTCCTTTTCACGGTCAGATATTATATTTTCCATGATTTAAGCCTTTCTCTATAATTTTAATGACCTTGCTTTTCGCTTTTTTTAACAGATTTTGAACTTTTTTTTACTGCAAACCTGTTCATGAAAAGTTTAAGATTTCCAGAGTCAGTGTTTTTTGAAACAGACCTTGAAAGAACACCTGCAATTTTTGTCATTGCCTTTGTAAATTCAGAGTTTGGATTGGAATTGATATAGGGCATTCTTTTTATAACAGATTCACTTATTTTTGGTTCAACAGGAAGATATCCAATATATTCAATAACAGCTGAACCAAGAAATTTTGAAGCTGCCTGACTTAAGGAAAAATAAACTCTTTTTGCATCTTTTTCAGATTTTACCATATTAACAATAAGTTTAAAATATTTGTATCCATGCTCAATTGACATAACTTTCATAAGTGCATAAGCATCTGTAATTGCAGTAGGTTCTGTTGTAGTGACCACTATACAGTCATCTGCTGCAAGATTAAAATACAAAACATTATCTGAAATTCCAGCTCCTGTATCTACAAGAACATAGTCAAAATCACCGTCTATTTCATCAAATTCATTTAAAAGAGCTAATTTCTGTGCATCACTTAACCTTGTAAGGTCACTTATTCCAGAACCTGCCGGTATAAGTGAAATATTTTCCTGAAGCTCTACTAAAATCTCTTTGATTGAGGCCTCGCCATTCATTACATCGCTAATATTTAATTTTGGTCTTACATTGAAAATAATGTCAATATTTGCAAGACCAAGGTCTGCATCAATAATAAGAACCTTTTTGCCTGTACGTGAAAGAGAAAGTGCAAGGCCTGCAACAACATTGGTTTTGCCGACTCCCCCCTTGCCGCTTGATACAGCAATAACCCTTAAAGAATTTTTTGGAGACATTTTTTTTCTCCCCTTTAAATCCTGTTCCTTTTTCACCATTTGTCTTAGACTGCTTGCCTGATCTTTCACTTTTGCTCCCGCCTTCAATTTAAACAAAAATCTTTTTTAAAATCAGCTTTGAACTTGCCTTTTCTATATCTTCAGGCACTCTTTGACCATTGGTAACAAAGGACACAGGTAAATTCATATAATCTATCTGATCTAAAATATGGCCTTTATTTTTTGTTTCATCTATTTTGGTAAATATATATGAAACAGGGTTAAACTCTGAAAACTTGAGTGATGCCTCCCTTAAATTTTCCCGTGAAGAGGTTAAAGACATTACAAGATGGGAGGAAACAGGAACAGATTCTGAAAATATTTTTTTTAGTTCATTTATTTTTTCCGAATCATAGCTTCCAACTCCTGCTGTATCTATAAGGATCACATCCCTTGATCTCATTCTTGACAAAACCTTTTCAAGCTCATTTCTGTCAAAGGCAGGCATAAAAGGAATGCCCAAAATTGCTGCATAGGTTTTAAGCTGTTCAAGTGCACCTATTCTGTAGTTATCAACTGAAACAAGACCTACTTTTCTGCCCTGGTTTATTGTAAGGTCTGCTGCAATTTTTGCAATTGTTGTGGTTTTACCAACTCCTGTAGGCCCGATAAAGGCTGCTGCACATCTTTGTCCCTCATTCTCAAAAGGGTCTTTTGTTTCAACAAGTGAAACTATATCTTCAAAAACCCTTTTTCTAAATGATTCTGGAGAGGATTTAAGATGCTTTTCCATGGAATAGGCTCTTTTTATAATTTTACCTGCAAGTTCTGAAGATAATCCGCTTTCAACAAGCCTTGAATAAACAGAAGATGCACCAGGAAATCTAAAAATGTATTCAGGAAGATTTTCATTTTTCTGCAAGGTAAAAAGAATATCTTTTATTGACTGAATTTCAGTTAAAATATTGTCCTGATTTTTATTTTCTTTGCCTGTAAACTCAAAATCATCAATTGATTTTTTAAAATCCTTTTTTAAATAAGGCTTTACCTTATTTTTTTGAGGCAGAGTTTCACAGGCTTTTGTTTCTTCTTCAGGCAAAGAGGCTGTTACTTCAAAGACCTGCTCTCCGTAAGGGTTGGTTCTGTTTTTTGGTACTCTTTTTGTGGAAAGAATAACAGCATCAGGACCGATTTCAGCTTTTATCATTGAGACGGCCTGCTGAACAGACCTGCCCCGGAAAGTTTTTACATTCATATCAGATCTCCGCCTTTCCTATGGTTTTAAGACTTATATTCTGTGGAACTTCAGCATAAGAAATTATTACAGCTGAAGGAATATACTGCTCTGTAAGTTTTCTTAAATGCCTTCTTATATTTGGCGAACAAAGAACTATTGGCTGAATATTTGAGTTTAATATTTCTTCTGATTTTATTTTAACTGAACTTATAATCTGCTCTGCCATTTTTGGATCTAATGCAAGATATGCACCATGTTCTGTTTTCTGGATACTATTGTTTAAAAGTTCTTCAATTTTGCGGTCAAGAACAATTACATTGAGATTTCCGTCCATTCCAAGATACTGGGACAAAATTGATCTTGACAGTTTTTGTCTTACATACTCAGTCAAAATATCAGGATCTTTTGTCATTGTTGCATAATCTGCAAGTGTTTCAACAATAGTTAAAAGGTCTCTTATTGACACCCTTTCAGAAAGAAGGTTTTGCAATACCTTTTGAACCATGCCAAGCGACATGAGAGAAGGTACAAGCTCTTCAACAGCCTTTGGACTTGATTTTGAAAGGTTGTCAAGAAGATGCTGAACTTCCTGTCTTCCAAGCAGTTCAAATGCATTATTTCTTATAACCTCCGTAAGATGGGTTGCCATTACAGTTGAAGGATCAACAACTGTATATCCTGAAAGTTTTGCATCTTCTTCCCTGTCCTTTGGAATCCATATGGCATCAAGTCCAAATGCAGGCTCTATTGTTGGAATACCGCTTATTTTTTGAATTACATCTCCAGGGTCCATTGCAAGAAAATGATCGGGCATAATTTCAAATTTTGCAGCTTCAACACCTTTGATTAAAAATCTGTATTCAGAAGAATTGAGCTTAAGATTATCCCTTATGTGAATCGGAGGAACAACAATACCCATTTCAGTTGCAAACTGCCTTCTTATTGACCTTATTCTTTCAAGAATATTTCCTGCTTCCGAGGCATCTACAAGAGGAATAAGTCCGTATCCTACTTCAAGCTCCATAAGATCCATTGAAAGAAGATCATCAACTTCTTCAGGTCCGCCCGGCTTTTCTTCTGCTTCTTCTTTTGTACTTTCTGCCTTTTCCTCTTTTTGTCCTGAAGCTTTTGAAATAAAAAATGCAGCAACTCCAAGAAGAGTGCCAAGTGTTACAAATGGAATTGTCGGAAGTCCTGGAACAAGACCAAGTGCAAAAACAATTCCAGAGCCGATAAAAATCGGAGTGGTTTTTGAAGATAAAAGCTTATATAAATCTCCACCAAGCTTACCGTCTGCTCCGCCCCTTGAAACAAGAAGGCCTGATGCAGTTGAAATTACAAGTGCAGGAATCTGGCTTACAAGACCGTCGCCAACTGTTAAAATTGTGTAGTTCTGAGCTGCGTCTGCAAGGGGCATGCCTTTGAGCATTCCTATTATAAGTCCGCCGATAATGTTTATTATTGTAATTATTATTCCGGCTACAGCATCACCTCTTACAAATTTGCTGGCACCGTCCATTGCTCCGTGAAATTCGGATTCACGGCGTATTGTTTCCCTTCTTTCCCTTGCTTCAGCTTCATCTATTATACCGGCATTAAGGTCTGCATCTATGGCCATCTGCTTTCCAGGCATGGCATCAAGTGTAAATCTTGCTGCAACTTCTGCAATTCTTCCTGCACCTTTTGTAATTACTATAAAGTTAATTAAAACAAGGATAACAAAAATTATCATACCTACAATATAGTCACCGCCTACAACAAAACGTCCAAAGGACTGAATAACAGCTCCGGCAGCACCTTCACCTTCATTTCCCTTTAAAAGAATAAGCCTTGTTGAAGCAACATTTAAGGAAAGCCTGAAAAGTGTAACCATGAGAAGAACAGAAGGAAATACAGAAAAATCAAGTGGTTTTTCTGTATACATTGTTGTTATGAGAATAATAATTCCAAGGGTGATATTAAGTGCAAGAAGGAAATCAAGTATAAATGCAGGAAGAGGAATTATCATTGCCATGAGTATTCCTACAATGGCAACTATCATTCCGATATCTGCTGCATCAGCCTTTAAGGATTTTAAAATTCCCTGACCAGTTTCTGCCATTATTTCCTCGCTTTTTAAAAATCCGTCAAAATTATGACATATTATTTTTTAATCTTTTCAGACTTTTCCCTTCATTTTGTATACCTTTGCAAGTATTTCAGCTACTGACTGGAAAAATTCAGAAGGGATCTGTTCTCCTATGTCAACTATCTTAAACAAATTCCGTGCCAATTGAGGCTGCTCAACAATGGGGATTTTTTCCCTTAAAGCTATTTCCTTTATTCTTTCAGCAATTCTTCCTGCTCCCTTTGCAAGAACCCTTGGAGCAGTCATGTTTATCTGATCATATCTTAAGGCAACTGCTATGTGTGTAGGGTTTGTGATTACAACATCAGCCTTTGGAACTTCAGCCATCATTCTGTTTCTTGCTGCCTCGGCCTGAAGCTGCCTGATTCTTGACTTTACATGGGGGTCTCCCTCGGTCTGCTTCATTTCATCCTTGACTTCCTGCTTGGACATTTTGATTTTCTGCTCAAAATCCCATTTCTGATAAAGATAATCCATTATGGCAAGGATTGTCATAACAATTAAAATCCAGACAAAAATCCTGAATGAAATTTTCATGAGAAAAAGAAAAATATTTGCAACATCATTGTCATAAAGCCTTAAAAGATTTTCTTCATCAGCAATTACAGCAAAATAGGCAAGTGCAAAAATTATGGTTATTTTTAAAATATTTTTAACAAGATCAAAAACAGACTTCATTGAAAAAAGTCTTCCAAAACCTTTAATCGGGTCAATCTTGCTCCCCTTTGGTTCAATTGCCTTCCATGAAACAAAAAAACCAACCTGAAAAAGATTTGAAAAAAGTGCTGCAAGAAAAACTGCCAAAAGAACCGGAGCCATTGCCAGAGCACTGTATTTTACAACTGCATAAAAAGAAAAAAGAAAGGTTTTGGTATTTGGATCAGTAATAAGTCCAAAATCAAGGGATGCATTAAAAATTTTTTCAATATTTGAATAAATAAATCCTGAAGAAAGATTTAGAGCAGCTACTGCAAAAAACAAAATTGCAACTGAAACAAGTTCTATACTTTTTGCTACCTGACCGTCTTCCCTTGCTTTCTGCCTTTTTCTGGGCGTTGGGTCTTCATTTTTTTCCTGTCCGTCGTCTTCTGCCATTTTTTAAAAAACTCCAGCTTTTCCAGACAAAAAATTAAGGGTGTGAATTAAAACACCATAAAAATCAGAAACATATTTATGGGTAAAATATGATGCAACTTCAAGCATAAACCCAAACAATAAAAGGCCTATTATGATTTTCACAGGAAAAGCAACTATCATTACATTTATCTGGGGAGAAAATTTTGAAATAATTCCAAATGCGACAGAAGTAAAAAAAAGAGAACCAATAACAGGTGCACCAAGCTTGATTGCAATTATAAAAATTCCTTCTCCGAATTCTCCCATCATATCAAAAAGCCCTTTTTCAAGAAACATTTGTCCGCCTATGGGTAAAATCCTGAAACTTTCAACAAGTGCAGTTATTATTACATGATGTCCGTTACAAAGAAGAAACACAACCATAACAACCCAGTATGCCACCTGATCCATTATGGATACCTGGCTTCCGGACTGGGGATCTACAACATTTATCATTGAAAAACCCATTTGAAACCCTATTAAAACCCCTGCCACCTGGGTTGCTGAAAAAAAAAGCCTTACTCCAAGAGAAAGACAAAGACCAATAAAAAGCTCAGTTACTACTAAAACAGGTGCAGAAAAAACTTTTTCCGGAAATACCAGAGGATCAGCATGAACAATGGAATAAAGACAAAGGGTTATTACAAGGGAAAGGCCTGCCTTTACCATTACAGGGATAACCTCGCTTCCATAAATTGGAAAAAGAAACAAGATAACAGAAACCCTTAAAAGTATTAAAAGAAAATGCTTGAACTCTTCAGGCGAAAAAAGATTTAAAATTTCCATTTTTATCTGATATATGTTGGAATATTAACAATAATTCTTATTGTAAAGGCTGACAATTTATCAAGCATCCAGGGTGCAAACAAAAGAAGTGCCAGAAAAACTGCAATAATTTTTGGCACAAAAATAAGAGTCATTTCCTGGATTGAGGTAACAGCCTGAAATATGCTTATTGCAACACCTACAATTAGACCTATTCCAAGCATTGGCATGGAAATAATTATTGTTAAAATAATTGCCTCTTTAATAAAGCTGATTATAAATTCAGGAGTCATAAACTTTCCTTTCATGGTACAGCAAAGCTTTTTATCATTGAGCCGATTAAAAGATTCCAGCCGTCAACAAGAACAAAAAGCATAAGTTTAAAGGGAAGGGAAATCATGATTGGAGGAAGCATCATCATACCCATTGATAAAAGCACACTTGCAACAACCATGTCTATTACAATAAATGGTATATAAATCATAAAACCTATTATAAATGCAGTTTTAAGCTCGCTTATCACAAAAGCCGGAATAAGATGCAAAATATTTACATCTTCCTTTGTCTTTGGTTTTACTTCCTGTGCAGAACTTATAAAAAGTGCAAGATCCTTTTCACGCGTATTTGCAAGCATAAATTTTTTTATGGGTTTTTCTGCATTAAAATATGCTTCCCTGTAATTTAGCTTGTCATTGAGATAAGGATCAAGTGCATTTTGATAAATATCTGTCCATACAGGCTTCATTACAAAAAAAGTCATAAAAAGTGCAAGCCCCACAATTACCTGGTTTGGAGGGCTTGTCTGAATCCCCATTCCCTGGCGTAAAAAATGAAACACAACAATTATTCTTGTAAACGAAGTCATTAAAATCAAAATTGCAGGTGCAAGTGTCAAAATTGTTAAAAGAGCTATAACTTCAAGTGCTACAGCTACTTCAGAAGGAGTTTGTGCAGATTTTACTCCAAGCTCTATTGAAGGAATGGGAAAAGTTACTGCAAAAACTGAAACAGGAATTAAAAAAAAGCACAAGAAAACAAGTATTTTTAAAACAATATTTTTCCCCATTTTATTCCTTTTTTTCTTTTTTTAAAAAAAATCTGTTTTTAAGATTTTTTTTAAATATTTCTGAAAAATCAGACTGGCTTTCTTCTTTTGTTTTGGCAGATTCATCATTTTTTCCAAGTTTTGAAATAAGTGAAATATTTTCTTTTGTAACTCCAATAAGAAGTTTTTCTCCTTCAACATCTACAATTACAAGCTTTTCTCTGCTGCCTAGATAAAAAGAAGACAAAAGTTTTATTTTTGCACTTTCTCCCATGGAAAAATTTTTGGCCATAAACTTTTTTACAAAATATAAAGCACCCACAATAATTCCAAGAACTATTGCAAGCATTCCAAAAGTCTTAAACAATTCTGCATAAAGATTAACGCTTCCTGGCTCCATAAATTGTTCTATTCTCCAAGGGTTCTTACCCGTTCCATTGGGCTTATTATATCTGTCAGTCTTACCCCGAATTTTTCATTTACAACAACGACCTCTCCCCTTGCCACAAGCTTATGGTTTATATAAATCTCAAGCGGCTCACCAGCAAGCTTGTTGAGCTCAACAATTGAACCCTGCCCAAGCTGAAGAAGATCGTTTACAAGCATTTTTGAACGGCCAAGCTCAACTGAAAGCTCTAAAGGAATATCTAAAATAAAATCAAGATCCCTTCCACCGTCGTCATGGGAATCTTCTTTTTCCTCTTCTTCAGGATTTTCTTTTTCTTCAGCCATTATATTTCTCCCTGATTAGTATTTTTTTAATATCTAGTTGCTGAACAAAAACAGCCTGTTTTGTCCATTCTAAAGTCAGATCCAAAATTTAAACCTCAAAATACTCAATCTATCCTAAAGGTTAAATTTTTCACTTAAACCAAACAAAAAATTCTAGTTTCCGGCCAATTAATATTTACCCGAAATTCTAAATGCCTGAAAACCTTTTTTAACACCTGCAAAACCTTTAAATTTCGGAACACCTTCTATAAATCCTTTCAAAGGCTCAGATGCATCCTGATCAAGGGGAATAACATCACCTCTTCTCATTGTAATAAGCCTTTCACCTTTAATGGTGGTTTTTCCAAGCACAACCTTAAAATTAACTGATGATTCTCTTATTATTTCTGTAAGCCTTCTTTGCCAGGTTGAATCAACTTCTTCTGTTTCTGCTTGAAATCCGGATGAAAGTTTACCCCTTAATGGCTCTATCATTGCATAGGGAAGACAGATTGTAAGCTTTCCTGCCGCCTGCTCAAGTTCTACCTCAAATCTTGCTACAATAACAAGGTCTGTTGGCGGAACTATTGCCGCAAACTGCGGGTTTACTTCAGATCTTTGCAATGATGTTGAGAGCGGTTCAACCGGCTGCCATGCTGTTTCAAGGTCTCTTAAACATGAAGACACTACCTTTTTTATCATTTTATCTTCTATTGATGTAAACTCACGTCCCTCGACTTTGGCCTTTCCTGTGCCTTTTCCCCCAAAAAAAGTATCTATAAGGTTAAATACAAGTTCGGTATCCATTACTAAAAGAGCATGGCCTCTCAAAGGATCCATTCTGTACACATGAAGGCTTGTCGGAACAGGAAGGGATCTTACAAACTCCGAAAACTTTAATGTATCAAGAGATTCAGAACTTATATCAATATTGGTTTGCAAAAGGACTGAAAGTGTTGATCTTACTTCTCTTGCAAATCTTTCATTTATAACCTCAAAAGTCGGAAGTCTCCCCCTTATTACCTTTTCCTGTCTTGCAAAATCATATTTTACAACACCGTCAACTTCCTGTGGTGCACTAGATTCTGCCTCAACCTTTCCTGCACTCAGACCGTCTAAGAGACTGTCAACTTCTTCCTGGGTTAATACTTCACTCATAATCTCTCTCCGCCGTCAAATTTATGACATCACCAGTCAAGAATAAGAAATTCAGTAAAATAAATATTTTTCATTAATTTTTTGCCTGAAATTTCATCTATTTTTTTAAAGATTTCCTGCTTTATAATAATTTTTTCTGTTACATCGTCTATTTCAGAAGGTTTTTTTGACCCAAAATATGCTTTAAAATATTTTTCAACTATATTCTTTTTTTCCATTAAAACAAATTTAGCACTTTCTTCATTAACTTCGGCATATATTTCAATCCTTAAATTTTTAGGGAGTTCTTCTTCAAATTGAGGCTGCAATTTTATTGTCATTTCTGCAAATTTAAAAAGGTCAGGATAAAAGTCTTCGGGCCCTGGCTTGTAAACTTCTGTATTTTCAACTTCATTTTGCTTTTGTTCATTTTCTTTTTCATTATCTCCAAAGAAAAAAATAAAAAAAGCAGCTGAAATAATTAATAAAATTAAAAAAACACCGCCAAATATTATAATTTTCCTATTAATTTTAAACCCTGGCTTTTTAGTTTCTTCAGTCATTTTTTCACCTGAAATTTAATTTAATTAAGAAGGGGATATACAAAATATGTGCCATATATAGAAATCTAAGCTAAACCTTTTATATTTTCAAATTAAAAAAATAAAAGATTAATACAGCAGCAAATGTAAGCAATTTAGTGGCCGGCCTAAAACTAAACTTTTTTGTTCAGCAGCTAATTTAACTTATTCAGCCTGACTATAAAAAAACTTTGTAGAATGAACTGACAAAATTTTAAAACAATTTTGATTCATTTTCTGATTATTTTATTTTTTTAGACTAAAATTGATATTATATTGCTGTAGTCAAAAAAATTTATTTTTTAACTTAAAATGGAAAATTTAATTAAATGAAAAAAATATTTTATTCAATTTTTTACACAGCTTTTATTCTAACTTTTGAAAATAATTTATCCAAAGCTTCTGAAAATAAAATAAAGTTTACATTTGAACCAAAAAATAAAATGGCAGTGCTTGAAAGGGTAAAAGCAGTAAATGAGGAAATTGTAAATGATATTGTAATCCAAAAACAGGAATCCCTGGTAAGTACAAAAATTTTGTATGACAAAACAAGCCAAGGGTTTGACTTAAAAGCTGAAATAACAAAAATTGAATTTTTTATTAATGGCGAAAAAACTATAAATCCAGTTTTTGAAGTTTTGGTTAAGCACCCAATTGTTTATAAAATTGATAATTCAGGTAAACTTTATGATGTAAAGGGTTATGATGAATTTAAAAATATTTTATATGAAAATTTTACCAGGGAATTTGCAGATGAAATTTCAAAAATTTTTGATGAAGATTTAATGAAAGAAAAGGCAAGATTTGACTGGAATCAAAAAATTGGGAATTATGCCGGTAAAAAAGTTTCACACAAGGAAAAATGGACAGAAAAACAAAAAATTGCATTATGGGACAATAATAATACTAATGTAAATGTTGAAACAGTTTTTTTTCTTGATGAAAAATTTAAAGGAAAAGACTGCGTAAAAATTGAAATTTCTTATAAAGATTCAAATAAAGTCGAAAATAAAGTAAAAGGAAAAGCAATTATTTATATCAATCCTTTGAATATGGATATTTATTCTGTTTTTTCAGAAAAAAATATGACAATTGATACAAAAAAACAAAAAAAGGTTTTAAGGGAAAAAAGAGAGTATAATTACGAATATATTTTTTAAATCAAATTTATGACCCAGGGGATTCTTTTATGAGAAAAACAGTTTTTTTTATAATTATTTATTTTGGCTTGATTTTAAATTTGAATGCAGGTGACATTTGCAGTCATATAGATATGAAATGGCTTGAAACCCATGCACCTTTTCCAAAGAATGCTCAGATTATTTCCAAAACCAATCAATTTGGAATTTGTGAGGTTATTGTTCTTATAAATGAGAATCCCCTTCCTCTTTACTGTGGGAAAAATTTTTTTATTTCAGGACAAATGTTTTCAAACAAAGAAGTTATAACAGCAAAAACAATGGATTTAATTTCTCAAAAAATTGAAGATAAAAAACTTCTTGAAAAAAATAAAGAAAATGAAGAAGCTGAAAAAAGACTTTTGTTTTTTAGTAAAAATACTGATAAATTAAAAGAGTTTACAGCCTTTGAATTTGGTTCTCAAAATCCTGTTTCAACAATTTTTGTTGTTACTGATCCAAACTGCTCCCATTGCAAACACCTTTTGTACTGGCTGAGAGATTCAAGTACTGAAAAAAAAATTAAAATTAAAACCATAATTTATCCGCTTATGGGAGATTTGAGCCGTGATTTGGCATCAAAAGCAATTTGTGAAAATTTTGGAATTAATGAATATCTTGAAATTAAAAACGATTCCAAACCATATTTTTGTGAAAAGGCAGAAACTCTTTTTGAAAAACAGGAAACTTTTTTTAAAAGTGCAGATTTAAGATTTATTCCCTATATATTTGAAGAAAATGGAAAATGGTCAGTCGAGGGAGCTGATTTAAGCGAACTTAAAAAAAATTTAAATTTGGAGTAAATGTTTTTGTTTAATTCTGATTAACGGCTGCTTCATTCTTTTAGTAAACTGGTTTTATTTTCAGTTATAAGCTTAATAGTTACAATTTGGTTTATTAATTTTAAGGAAAGGAAAAAACCATGCTGGAAGCAATTGGTATTAAACTTATTACTGTTCTGGCAGGCTTTTTGTTTGAGCATGGCCTTGTCTCAATAGACAAAATTCAGGTTGCTGGAGCACCTTCCTGGTATTATGAAGAATCAAACAATGATTATATTTATGTTTTTTCCTATAAAGACGGCGGTATTGAAACGATTGAACCTTTAAAGGCTGAACTTTTGACTTTAATGGAAAAAAGAATTCAGGGAATAATTGATATTGTTGTTTATAAAAATTTTAAGGATGTAAAAGATCCAAAGGAAAAGGAACTTGTAAGGCAATTTAAAAAAGATGAAAATCTTTTTCTTTTTGTAAAATCAAATATAAAATTTGAAAGAATAGTTCAGCAGGATATGAGAGAAAAAGGCCTTATATTCAAAGGCAGGCCTGAAAGAACATTTGGATCTGCTGTTTTGTCAAAAAAAGCTCTTTTAGATTATCAGGAAGAAAGAATCACAATGCTAAGAGAGCAGATTGTTAAACAACAGTCTTCAAAAATGTTTGACAAGCTTGGGTCTGAGCTTGGTGAAGATGAGGATGAAATGGAAATGGAAGAAGAACTTCCTAATTGGTAAAAGTTTAATTTTTTACAAGATATTTAATTTAAAACCTAAATCATCCTTTTTTCATGGAAAGTGCAATCCGTTTTCTTTTTTCATCAACGGAAATAACTTTTACCATAACCTTCTGCTTTACCTTTACAACTTCCGAAGGCTCTTTAATAAATCTGTCTGCCATTTCGCTTATGTGAACAAGGCCGTCCTGATGAACACCTATATCAACAAAAGCACCAAATTTTGTTACATTTGTTACAATTCCCGGAAGAGTCATGTTTTCTTCTAAATCGGAAATTGAATTTACACCCTCTCTAAAGGAAAAAACTTCAAAATCCTTTCTTGGATCACGGCCCGGTTTTGCAAGCTCATCAATTATGTCTTTTAATGTTGGAAGACCGATATCTTTAGTAACATATAAATTCAGATCAATTTTAGCCCTTAAGTTTTTGTCTTTTATAAGATCAATTACCTTGCAGGAAAGGTCTTTGGCCATTTTTTCAACTATTTTATAGGATTCGGGATGAACAGCACTTGAATCAAGTGGATTTTCTCCATCAGAAATTCTTAAAAAACCTGCACACTGCTCAAAGGTTTTTGGTCCAAGTTTTGGAACTTTTTTAAGTTCTTTTCTGGAATCAAATCTTTTGTTGTCAGTCCTGTAATCTACTATTGCCTTTGCCATTTTAGGACCAAGACCAGACACATATGAAAGAAGTTCTCTGCTCGCAAGATTTAAGTCAACCCCAACCTGGTTTACACAGGAAATTACCACATTATCAAGTTTTGATTTTAAAAGTTTCTGGTCAACATCATGCTGATACTGGCCTACCCCTATTGATTTTGGGTCAATTTTTACAAGTTCTGCCAGAGGATCCATAAGCCTTCTTCCAATAGAAACAGCACCTCTTACAGTAAGATCATGGTCAGGAAATTCTTCCCTTGCAGTTTCAGAAGCTGAATAAACAGATGCTCCGCTTTCATCTGTAAGAATAACCGGAATTTTAAGATCAAGGGATTTTAAAAAAGCCTCGCTTTCCCTTCCGCCTGTTCCGTTTCCAACAGCAACAGCTTCAATTTTGTATTTTTCAGCTGCACTTATTACAAGTTTTTTTGCCTGTTCTTCCCTGTTTTTTTCAAAGGGAAAAATTATAAAATCTTCTTTTAAGTCTCCCTTGTCATCAAGAACAACAGTTTTACATCCTGTTCTAAGGCCAGGATCAACTGCCATAATTTTTTTTCTTCCAAGTGGTGGAGCCATTAAAAGTTCTTTTAAATTTGATGCAAATACTTCAATTGCTTCAAGATCTGCCTTTTCTTTTAAGGAATTTTTTATTTCAGTTTCCATTGATGGAAGAATAAGTCTTTTGTATGAGTCTTCTATTGCCTCATTTACAAGAAATGAAGACTCAGCATTTCTTAGGTATTGTTTTTTCAGTATCTGAAGAGGCTTTGAGTCATCTGGTCTTATTGAAATTGAAAGAAAGCCAAGGCTGTGTCCCCTTAAAACAGCTAAAAGCCTGTGTCCGGGAAGTTTTGTTATTTCTTCTTCATAATCAAAATAATCTTTAAATTTTTGAGCCTCTTCCTGTTTTGCCTTTACAATCTTTGCCTTTAAAACAGATTCTTTATTAAAGATTTCCCTTATTTTTCCCCTTAAGTCAGAATTTTCCGAAACAATTTCTGCAATAATAAATTTTGCACCTTCAATTGCCTCATCTTCTGAATTTACACCTTTTTCAGGGTTAATAAAATTTTTTGCTTCCTTTAAAGGATCAAAACCTCCAATCTGGAGAAGAATTTTTTCAGCAAGTCCAAGAAGTCCTTTTTCCTTTGCAATGGAGGCTTTTGTTCTTTTTTTAGGTCTGAACGGAAGATAAATATCTTCAAGTTCAGGAAGTGTTTTTGAGTTGATTACTTTTTTTTCAAGTTCAGGTGTAAGAACATTTTGTTCTTCAAGGGAGCTTAAAACAGCTTCCTTTCTTTTTTCAAGGGTTCTTATCTGTTCTAAAGTGTCCTTAATAAGACTTATCTTAACTTCATCAAGAGAGCCTGTTTTTTCTTTTCTGTACCTTGCGATAAAGGCAATTGTGGAGCCTTCCTGTAAAAGAAAGTCCACTGCTTCAATCTGATTTTTACTTATGTTTAAAATTTCTGATGCTTTTTGAGCTGCTGAAGTATTCATTTAAAAGTCCGTTTCCAAATATATTGAACAGTTAAGAAATTTATCCCTGAACTCTTCTGTTTTCAATTTTGATTCCAGTTATCAGTCTTTTCTTACATGAAGAAAAGAGGGAAATCTTGGGATTTTATTTTTTGTAAAACCATAATATTTAAAAGTTACAATTGAATTTATTTTTGGGGGATCAGCCCTTTCAAAATCTGAAAAACCGGAACCAAGATTAAAAGTTATTCCGTTTTCAAGCTTAATTGTAAGGCTTCCCATCATATTCTTATATTTACCTTTACCCTCATTTACGGCAATAACAACACCTTCCATATCACTGAAATTTTTAACTTTAAAAACCCAGGGAACTTTACCTTTATTGTAATTTTGATCAGGATTTTTAATAATTACGCCTTCACCGCCTTTTGATTCAATTTCCTTTAAAAATTTTTCAAGATGCTCTTTTCCTGTGCAGACTTTTTGAGGAATAATTTTGACATTTTTATTTGGATTGTTTTTAAACCAGATTTTTGCTTTTTCAAGGCGTTTTGGAAAATTTCCTTTTTGGTTTGGAACTTCAAAAATATTGTAAGTAATTTTTTCCCATGAATTATCCGGTATTTTTTTTAGAACTGTTGACTGAATAAATTCAAAATCATTTCTTTTACTCCAAAGCTCACCGTCAAGTTCAAATGGAGGGAAATTTTTAATAAACCATTTTGGAGCATTTATAATGTTTCCCTTTCTGGTCAAAAGATTTTTTCCATCCCAGTATCCTCTTATTCCATCTAGTTTTTCGCTCATATAAAAATCTTTAATTTTTTCATCGCCTTTGTAGACAAAAGCTTTTTGAAGCTGTGAACTGCTTGAAAAAGCATACGTCTGGGATAAAAAAATCATAAAGACAATTAAGTATTTTGCAGGATTTAAGAAAAATTGCATTTTATTCACCGATATCATTTTTTGTCTTGTTCTCTTTTTGAATCAGGGGGAGGGAAAAACAATAATAAAGGCTTTTTTCTTACCTCGTGACCGAATGAGCCCATGATTTTTGAAAAACTTGTTAGTTTTAAGTTTCTTGCTTTAAGTGCAATATAAAGAGCAAGTCCGAAACTTACCCATAAATTAAAGGATGAAATAAGAAAAATATAAAAAAGGCAGGCTCCGATTTCAAAAATATAGGGCATATCTGCTGAAACTGCATATCCGAAATTTGCAGATGAAAATGCAACATGGCGGATATCAAGCGGAAGATTTGAAATGTAGCCAATATATGAAGTTGCTCCAAGAAGAACACCGAAAATAAAGTTTCCTGCTAAAGCTCCGTAGTTTTCGTCCATATAGTCGGAAAGCTTTGTTCTTGCCTTTAAAGGCAGGATTTTTTTGAGAATGGGATGTATTTTAAGTCTTTCCCCAAGGCCGAGATAATTTGCCCTGTTGTCGAAAAAACCCGCCACAAGTCCTGAAACAAAAAGCCAGACTCCTGCAATTGCCGCATGAAATACTGCAAGGCTTGCAATTGGTGTAAGCTCATGTAAAAGATATTTGCTTTTTTCCTGAGAAATAAGAGAAATATCTGTATAATTTAAAAAGAACCATCCTATTGAAAAGGATAGTAAAATTGCTATTGAAACATTACCCATAATTGCAATGAACTGTGATCTCGAAACCTGAATTAAAAGGCAGGCAAGGGTTCTTGGATTTGCTCCGCCGTGCTCTCCCTGCTGGAGTGCTCCTGCAATTCTTGATGCTGTCATTGCAGGCTGTTTTGTTGCAACTGTAAAATGGAGTATATGAATTATCATAAAACCAATTCCGTAGTTAAGGCATACAAATACTGTTTCAGGAAAAGGAGTTAATCCAAGCTGGGTGATTTTTATTTTTATAAGTGCCATAAGAGCAATGAAAACTCCTCCGCCTGCACCTGAAAGAAACATCTGGAAATATTCTTTTCTGTTTTTTGTAATATAATGCTCGCCGTGGTCGCTTGCATTTTCTGTAATGCTTCTGGATAAAAGACTGATATTCTGGTTTATCAGGGATTTAACGCTGTATCTTTCCTTGCTTGCTTTGACAAGTCTTGTAAAAAGCTCCACTGCGGTTTTTTTGGAAATATCAGGTGAAGCTGGATTTAAAAGATTTAAAATTCTGTTTATTCTGTCAAGGGTCTGGTCAAGTCTTTCAAGGAGATATGAAAGTGATATGCTTGTTCCTTTTGTAACAGATTTTTTTCTGAAATTTTTAACTGCAAGCATGCACTGCTCCAGAAGAACCCTTGCATGGGAATCGTCTTCAAGCTCGCTTAGTTCTCCTGAAATCCATTTTTCATAATTTCTGCAATAATTTGAAATTTCCCTTTGAAGAGCAACAAATGCCGAGTCTCTTTCAACAATTGCAGGCTCAATTCTAACAAGATCTTTTTCAAGTTCTTCTGCCGCAATCCAGATTGCTAGCATTTCAAGTGCATAAAGAAGCTCGGTTATTGTTTTTGAAAGAATTTTAAATTCTTCTCCCGGCTTTTGATTCCAGAGTATTCCAAATAGTTGAAGCCATGTTTCTTCAGGTATTTCTTTTACCCATTGATGATCTTTTTGTTTTTTAAATATAATTGAAAGTGCATCTGAGAGGCTGTTTTTGTTTAAAGGAGCAGGATTTATATGCTCATATATTCTGTTTATAAGCTCACGCATAAACCCCTGTCTTGAAAAAAGGCCAAGAACTGCAAAGGCAAGGAAATAATTTGCTTTTTTAAGCCAGCCTCTAAGAATTTCTCCAAGTTTTTCATCTGCAGACGGGTTTTGTTTTAATGCATTTTCAAGTTCAATTATTTTATTTTTTACATAATCTTTGTCGTCTGGAGAGGGCGGTCTTATAAACTCTGCAATTAATTTCAGAATTTCAACAGGTTGGGTATTTTCAGATAAAACTTCATCAATTATTTTTGCAGGTGTTTTTGTTTTTTTTGAGAAAAAGAGTTTCATTTTTAAGCTTTACTTTTTCATATTCAGGAATTTTTACTCACTGTTTCAGGGAGCAAAGGGTTTCAAAGACTTTTTTCGCATGTTCCTTTACTTTTACCTTGTCCCATATTTCAATTATTTCAAGATCAGGTGAAAGAAGAAAAGTTGATCTTACAACTCCCATATATTCTTTTCCATACATTTTTTTAAGCTGCCATACGCCGTATTTTTCCATTACTTCATGTTCATGATCAGATAAAAGCTCAACTTTTAAGTTGTGTTTGTTTATAAAATTTGAATGGGATTTTTCCGTGTCAGGACTTATCCCTATAATTACTGCATCATTTTGTTTGAAAGAGTCTGTAAGTTCTGAAAAATCTATTGCCTCCTGGGTGCATCCCTTTGTGTTGTCCTTTGGGTAAAAATACAAGACAATATATTTGTTTTTAAAATCTGAAAGAGAAACATCTTTTCCGTCTTTGTTTTTAAGGGTGAATAAAGGAGCCTTGTCACCTTTTTTCAGAGTTTCGGCCATATTTTTTCTCCTTAATTTAGCTTATGAATGGAAACGGTGTTTTCCGGCCGTTTCCATGTCAGGTTAACAAAAGACTTCAGTATCCTTAAAGGTTGATTTTTTAGTAACTATTCAGCTGAAAATTCAGAAAAAGCCAGTTCGCTGACGGATGCTGGATTTTTTCTGAGCCGGTTTCAGGAGATGTTTTTTTATCTCCTGCCTCGGAGCTTAAGCGAGAATGAGGCTCAGAAAGGATGCAGCATCCGTTTTGATTTAAAATGAACAGTTAAATTTTTTAACGAAATGAACAAAAAATTCTCGTTTCCGGGCAATCACTATTTAGTAAATATTCAGCTTTTTCGCCAATAACGGCTTAGGAATTCTGCTTTTTAAAATCCTCCATGAATTTACAAAGAGTTTTTACTCCCTCAAGGGGCATTGCATTGTAAACTGAAGCTCTTATTCCCCCTGCAATTCTGTGTCCTTTTAATCCCCCAAGTCCGTTTTCAAGGGCAAGTGCAATAAATTTACTTTCAAGGCCTTCGCTTAAAAGACGAAAAGTCACATTCATGAGAGATCTGTCTTCTTTTTGAGCTGTTCCCTTATAAAAGCCTTTGCTTTCATCAATAGTATTGTAAAGGTAATCAGACTTTTCTTTATTTATGGCAGCCATGTTTTCAAGGCCTCCGATTTCTTCCTCAATCCATTTTAAAACAAGCTCGCAGCAGTAAATTGAAAAAGTTGACGGAGTATTGTGCATGGAATCTTTTTTTACATAGGTTCTGTAATTTAACATTGTTGGAATATTTTCGGGGATAAGATCAAGCATTTTGTCTTTTATAAGAAGAAGAGCTGTTCCTGAAGGCCCGATATTTTTCTGGATTCCGGCATAAATTACACCAAATTTTTCAATATCAAGTGGTCTGCTTAAAATATCTGAGCACATGTCTGAAATAATTGGAATTTCAGTGTCTGGAATACTCTGATACTGGGTTCCCCTGATTGTGTTGTTTGTTGTTATGTGAAGAAAGGCAGAATCTTTTTCTGTTTTAAATTCTTTTGGAATATATGAAAAATCCTTATCTTTGGAAGAAGCTGTAATTTTTATATTTTTGCCCTGAATCTGTGCTTCTTCAATTGCTTTTGTTGACCATGTTCCAGTATTTATATATTCGCCTTTTTTTCCATCAGGAAGAAAATTCATTGGAACCATTGCAAACTGAAGGCTTGCGCCTCCTGGAACAAAAATCACATGCCATGAGTCATCAAGGTTATAAAGTCTTTTTATTCTTGTTTTGGAAGACTCTAAAATATCCATGAAGTCTTTTGATCTGTGGCTTATTTCTATTATGGACATTCCTGTATTGTTGTAATTTAGAAAATCTTTCTGAATCTGTTTTAAAACCGGTAAAGGCTGAACAGCCGGCCCAGGATTGAAATTGAAAATTCTTTTTTCCATTTTTTTAAACCTGCCTTAAAGTATTTTGTCCTAAAAAATATGTAATTACTTAAAAACTTGTGATAAAGAGCTTTTATCATAAGTTTAAAATATTTAATAATAAAATAACGGTGCATAAAATGAAGATATATAATTATCCTTCAGAGGAAGCTTTTGAAAGAATTGAAAAAGTTAAAAGCCGGGGAATCGGTGATACTCCTGAATTAAATTCTCAGGTTTTGGCAATTTTGGAAGATGTAAAAAAAAGGGGAGATGATGCTGTAATTGAATATACAAACAGATTTGATTCTCCTGATTTGAAAAAAGAAAATCTTGAAGTTACAGGGGATGAAATTGAGGAAGCCTTGAAACTTGTTTCAAATGATTTTAAAAAATCTTTGGAAAGAGCTGTTTCACAGATTTCTTCCTTTCATGAAAAACAAAAAAAAGTGTCATACATTGATACCGCAAGAAACGGAGTTCTTTTAGGACAGATTGTAACTCCTGTTCAGTCGGCTGCTGTTTATGTTCCAGGAGCAAAAGGCGGAGAAACTCCTCTTGTTTCAACTGTTTTAATGGGAGGTGTTCCAGCAAAGATTGCCGGAGTTGAAAAACTTGTTATGGTTACTCCTCCAACTGCTGAAGGAAAAATAAATCCATACCTTCTTGCAGCTGCCCATTATGTAGGGTTTGACCATATTTACAAGACAGGAAGTGCCTGGGCTGTAGCAGCTTTAGCCTATGGAACAGATACAATTTCTCCTGCAGATGTAATAGTCGGCCCTGGAAATATTTATGTAACAATAGCCAAAAAAATGGTTTCCGGGATTGTTGGGATAGACATGATAGCAGGACCAAGCGAAATTCTTGTTATTGCCGACTCAACAGGTGATCCTGAATTTATTGCAGCTGATCTTCTTTCCCAGGCCGAACATGATGTGATGGCATCGTCAATTCTTGTTACCCCTGATATGGAACTTGCCAGAAAAGTAAAGGATGCAGTTGAACGAAGAATCAAAAATCTTTCAAGAGCTGAAATTGCACTTAAATCCTCAGATGATTACGGAATTATTCTTGTCACAGAGTCTCTTGATCAGGCATTTGAGCTTTCCAATTTCTTTGCTCCCGAGCATCTTGAGCTTATGATTGAAGAGCCTCTTGTGAATCTTTCAAAAATAAAAAATGCAGGGGCTGTTTTTGCAGGGAAATACACTCCAGAGCCGATGGGAGATTATATTGCAGGGCCAAACCATGTTCTCCCAACAGGAAGAACTGCAAGGTTTTCTTCTGCACTTTCAGTTGATAATTTCATTAAGAAAACAAGCCTTATTCATTATTCAAAAAAGGCTCTTGAAGAAGAGGCGGAGCACGTAATAAGACTTGCAGGTATTGAAGGTCTTGATGCCCATGCCGAGTCTGTAAGGGTACGAACAGAAAAATAGTGTCAGTTTGTCAGAATCTTTAAAAGCCCTCGAAAAATTTGAGGGCTTTAAGTTCCGGTAAATTTATTGTTTTTTTTCAGGCTCAATCTGTATCCATACGTCTATTATATCCGGGCCGTCATTTAAAAGTTTTGTCCTGATCTGTTCAGAAATTTCAAAAGCTTTAAAAACAGGGATATCTCTTTCAAGAACAAGATTTAGTCCTACCTGAAGACTGCTTCCCATGTATCTGGTCTTTATTCCGTATACTCTTGACACTGATGAATTCTGGGACACAATTGTTTTAATTTCCTCTCTTATTTTTTCAGGGGCGCCAATGTCAATGAATTCATTTATGCTTTGGAACATGATTTTAAGGCCAGTATGGAATATCAAAGCAGAAACAAAAATTGCTCCAATATGATCGAGAAATGTCCAGTCAGGGAAAATTACGGCCCCTCCCAAAGCAAAAAAAACAGGAATAGAGCTTAAGGAATCCAGTCTGTGATGCCAGGCATTGGCGATTAACGACATGCTTTTCAGTCTTTTTCCTGCTTTAATATTCCATCTGTAAAGGAATTCTTTTGAGAATATTGATACCGCTGCAATAAAAAGTGCTATGGCAGAAGGAGAGGTTGCATGAACGTCTCTGATTGTAATGACAGCTTTCCAGCCTATGCCTGCACCCGCTGTCAGAAGAACAATGGAGATGAAGAAAGTGATCAGTGTTTCGAGTCTCTGGTGACCGTACTGATGATTTGTGTCAGGAGGTTTTGACCAGAAAAATGAACCTGCTATAACCGCGACATCTGTTACGGCATCGGAAAGACTGTGTATTCCGTCTGCTGTAAGAGCCTGGCTTTTGCACATTATCCCTGCTAATATTTTTGCTGCTGATAGGGCTGTATTAAGAACAAGCCCTACCCAGGTGATCTGTCTGATTTTTTTATCCCGTTTAATCAGGGATGTATTCTTGGATGAATTTTTTTCCAAACAAACCCCTTCCTTAAACTTCTGATCAATTGATAGCATTATTATGTTAAATCCGGGTTAAATCAATCAATTATCATATGGCCTGCTAATAAAACTGCCAGAAAAACGGATAATGGTATCAGACTTGTATGAAACTTGTATATAAATCTTCGGTATTTATTGAAAAAATTAAATTTGAGCATGAGACCTGCTGTTGCTGTTAACACCATTATAAAGAATCCAAGTTCAGGAAGGCTGCTTGATCTGCAGACAGACATAATGAAATGAACAAGAGCAAATGACAGGGCAAGAGGGTTCAGAATGTAATGAAGAGGTCTTAAAAGAACAGATTGTATTCTGCTTATTTTTTTGATAAATTCTTTTTTATTCTTAGGAAGGTAATTCTTTGATTTTCTTATAAAAAAGCCGACCAGAATATTGATGTTTGCTGCTGCAAGCAGCCAGGCTGCAAATAATCCTGTAGTTTCATTTCCATGATCTTCTTTGTGATTTTTTTTATCGAAAATGCTGTGGATGTTTTTGTTTTTGAATTTGTAATGATCATCAGCAAGCACTGCAGGAATAGAGACCGATGCAAAAATAATCAATACTGTCAATAAATTAATCAGGGCAGCTGCAGTCTGTTTCATGGAAGTCCTCCTTTATAGCGTAGATATAAGTTTTTTCATAAATGTTTTTAAATTCAAATTGATCAGGCTGAATTTTTTCTGAAATTACAATATTTGATTAATGTTAAAAGTTGTAATGCCTGGTTCATGTATCGATTAACAGACGATTAAGCTCTTGATAAGAAGAAAGTGAAGCTTTTTAAGTTCATTACAAAAATGTAATGAACAGGTAATGTTCGGGCAATCTTGGTAAGTTAACTTTTGCATGAATAATTCGAAGGAATCTCTCTGATCTTTAAATGTATCAAATGTTCAGGGCATGGTGTTTATCAGGATTTACATGAAGATATGAAATATATGCCAGACTCAAGGTCGGTTGTTGTGAAGCGCCAGGCTCGATTTATGCCAGACCCAAATTCTATTATGAATTTTTCTAATTATAACAGAAGGTACTTTATTTATGATTACAGCAGTAGTGCCGGTATTCAATGAAAAAGGGAATATTAAACCGCTTGTTGAGGAAATTTTCTGCGTTGCAGAAAAACTTCCTGTTACTGAAGTTGTCTTTGTTGATGATTTCAGTACTGACGGTTCAGGCGATGTGTTAGATGAATTACAGTCTAAATATCTTGAACTGAGAGTGATTAGGCACAGTAAAAATTTCGGGCAGTCTTCAGCATTGCTGACAGGGGTTGAAGCTGCAAGAAATGAAATAATAGTAACGCTTGACGGTGACGGACAGAATCCACCTGAAGACATAAAAGTTCTGTGGGAGGCGTATCAGAGGCATAAAGAAAATTATGCAAGACTTATGATTGCAGGAGAACGAGTAAAGCGCAATGACAACCTGGTAAGGCGGATTTCATCAAGGGTTGCAAATAAAATCAGAACAGGACTTTTAAGGGATCGTACTAAAGACACAGGGTGTTCAATGAAGCTTTTTTCCAGAAGTGATTACCTGAAGCTGCCGTATTTTGATCACATGCACAGATTTATTCCTGCTCTGATGCTTAGGGAAGGAGTTGAACTTGTCCATGTTGGTGTTTCTCACAGACATCGGATCTATGGTGAATCAAAGTATAAAACTCTTGACCGGGCTTTTGCAGGTATTATTGATCTTATGGGGGTTTTGTGGCTGAAAAAGCGTTCAAGACGTGCATCTGAGGGTGATATAACTGAAAAATTAACTTGATGGATATAGATATGAATCTTTTAAGTGATAAAACCTGGCTTGTCATAGGTTTTTTTGGTCAGGCTCTTTTTTTTATGCGATTTTTTGTACAGTGGATTGCTTCCGAAAAAGAGAAGAAAAGTATTATTCCCCATGCTTTCTGGTATCTTTCTCTGGCCGGCGGACTGACTCTTTTTATGTATGCTGTAAAGAGGAGTGATCCCGTTTTTATAATGGGTCAGAGTACGGGGCTTTTTATTTATGTCCGTAACATCTATTTTATAAGAAAAGAAAAAAAAGGGCTTAAAGTGAGCTTAAGAAAGGAAGCTTGAACTCTATGTCAGTTAAATTTGATTCCCTGGATATATGGCTGTGGTTGTCTGTTGTTCTCCTTGCAGGTTTATATTTTGCCGCAGTTTTTTTCCGGCCTTTGCTGCCGATTGATGAAACTCGCTACATGGCTGTTGCATGGGAGATGTTTCTCAGGGGAGACTGGTTCGCCCCTTTGACCGTAAATTTTAATCCGTATCATCATAAACCTCCATTATTATTCTGGCTGATCAATATGAGCTGGTCGCTTTTTGATACAAGCAGATGGGCCGGTACAGTGCCTGTTTTTATTTCTTCACTGGCATTTATCTTTCTCAGTAAAAGGCTTGCAGAGCTTCTTTTTCCGCATGATGGAAGAGTGGGGAAAAGTGTGCCGATTCTTATAATCGGAAGTCTTCCTTTTCTTGTATACAGCCTTGTTATTATGTTTGATGTTACATTAGCTGTTTTTGTCCTGCTTACTCTGCTGCTGCTTGTTTTATTTGCTAAGAGCGGAGAGGTTAAGTACGTGTTCTTGATGGGGCTGTCAATGGGGTTTGGAGTTCTGACAAAAGGTCCTGTTGCATGGCTTTATGTGATTTTCCCAATCATCACTGTCAAGCTGTGGACTCCTGTGGAAGTAAAAACATTCAAATGGTACGCCGGATGCACATGTGCCGTTCTTTTATCCGTTATTCCTGTTTTAATCTGGCTGGTTCCTGTATTGTCACACTCTTCGGATGAATTTGCATACTGGCTCGTCTGGGAACAGACTTTCGGCCGTATAAACGGGAGTTTCAAAAGTTCACATGCCAGACCTCTGTTGTTTTACATCCCTTTTGTCTTTCTTTTTTTTATCCCCTGGATTTTTTTTCCCTCGTTCTGGAAAAGTATGAAAAAAATAAGAAAATACTATGCTATGGAATGGGGGGTACGTTTTCTGATACTTTGGATTGCTCCTGTACTGGTGTCCTTTTCTCTGATCAAGGGAAAACAGCCACATTATCTTGTACCTGTTTTGCCGGGTTTTATTGTGCTCGCTGCTTGTTTAATCAAGGCCGATGTAAAAAAGACAGCTTATACTGCCTTGTTCATGTTTGCTGTTATTTTCTGCGGACAATGGATAGCCTCAAAAGATTTTTTGAATAAGTACGACCTCAAGCCGATTGCAAATTTTCTTCAGAACTATAAAGATGTTGAATGGGCGTATTTAGGTAAGTATGAGGGTGAACTCTCTTTTGCAGGCAAGTTTGATAAAAAAATTGATGACAGGCAGGAGTTTTATACTATTGACAGCTGGTTTGGAGACAATCCCGGTGGTATTGCAATAATACGTTATCGTGATATTAAAGATGTTGAAAAATATGATATGCTTTTTGATATGGCTTATCGCGGAAAAAGAATGGGCATATTCAAGCCGCATAAAAAATGAATATAAGATTAAATAATTTTGGAGTCTTACTCTTAAAATATATGAATAATGATTTTTTAAACTGTATTGAAAAATTTTTTCTCTTCCTTTGCTTTCCATAACTTTTTTTCAGAAATAAAAAAATATTCTTATTTAGTTGCTGAACAAAAAATTCTCGTTTTGGGGCAATCCTATTTAACTCTGCTGGATATACCTTTTTTTAGTTAATTCCTCTTGATTGTGAAATGATTGCGTCAGGATTGTTATCTGTATGGATTGAATGATTACATAAATGTAATGAATCAGCAATGTCAGGGCAATCTTAATGGGCTAATTTTCTGAAAATTAAAAGAAATTGAACAATAAATTTTTCAGATCGGAGTCCGGAAAATACTTATGAAACTTAAAGGTATTCTAAAAAAAGCTGCTGCTGAATATTATTCCGTAGTGCTTCTTTTTTTATCACTGATTGGTTTATTTTCGACAAGCAGGATTTTTTATCTTACTTACTATTATGACAGGATAGGAAGGATAAATAATTTTTTTAAAATATTAATAAACGGATTAAGAACAGATACGGTTACAGCCTCATATATTTGTGCAGTTCCGGTTATAGCTGTTTTTATACTGAAGAGCGTGAATCATCGTTATGCTGATAAAATCTGGTCGTTTTTTATTGTGTTCTGGTTCTCTTTTTTTATTACTGCAGCTTCTTTTATGGAAATTGCTACTTTTCAATTTATTAAGGAATATGATGTAAGACCAAACAGGCTCTTTATTGAATACCTTATTTATCCAAAAGAAGTTTTTAGTATGCTCTTAAAAGGCTATGGTTTTGAAATTTTTTTTGGTTTTGTGTTACTTGTTTGTATAACTTATCTTTCTTTAAAAGCTTCAAAAAAGTATCTTATAGAAAATGAAAAAAGCAGTTTTTTGTATAAGCTCTCAGTTTTTCCTGTGATTGTTTTTTTTCTTTTTATGGGAGTTAGATCTTCGCTTGGACACAGGCCTTTCAATCCTTCTAATGTAAGTTTTTCACAGGATTTTCTCTTAAACGATCTTGGTCTTAACTCTCTTTATTCAGTTGTTTATTCAGCATACAGAATGAGGGATGAAGGAAACCCTGCAAAGATTTACGGCAATATGGACAGGGAAAGAGTTCTTAATCTTGTATCAGAAGAAACAGGAGTAAAGATTGAAGATTTGAAATCGCCTTTGAAAAAGTTTATTGAAAGTTCTGGAGCAGATGGGAAGAAGAAAAATATTGTTATTATACTGGAGGAAAGTCTTGGTGCAGAGTTTGTTGGGAGTCTTGGAGGAGAAAATTTAACTCCTGAACTGGAAAAGCTTTCAACTCAGGGTATCTGGTTTGAGAAACTTTATGCAACAGGCACAAGATCTGTAAGAGGAATTGAAGCAGTAATTTCTGGCTTTCCTCCTACACCCGGGAGGAGTGTTGTAAAACTCGGTAAGTCACAGGCCGGCTTTTTCACAATAGCGGACTTTCTTTCAGACAACGGCTACTCCACAAGTTTTATATACGGAGGAGATTCGGATTTTGACAATATGAAGCGGTTTTTCCTGGGTAACGGGTTTGAAAAAATAATTGATGAAAAGGATTATGAATCTCCTCAGTTCAGGAGTACATGGGGTGTTTCAGACAATGATCTATTCGTAAAAGCTCACGAATATTTCAGTGAGAACCAGGATAGACCTTTTTTCAGCCTGATATTTACATCCTCCAACCATTCTCCTTTTGAGGTCCCGGATATGCCTGAAGGTTTTTATTCGGAAACTGGAAAAAGCGTGAAAAATGCAGTTAAATATGCAGATTATGCTCTGGGGAAATTTTTTGAAAGAGCAAAAAAATCAAATTACTGGGAAAATACAGTGTTTCTTGTGGTTGCAGATCATAACTCAAGGGTTTACGGTGATCAGCTTATACCTGTAGAAAGATTCAGAATTCCCGGACTGATAATAGGCGGAGGTATAAAACCTGATATTTATAAAAAAACAGCAAGCCAGATTGATCTTCCTCCAAGTCTTTTGTCTATTGCTGGACTGTCTGGATATACTCCAATGCCAGGAAATAATATTTTTGGTTCCCGTGAAAAAAATTTCAGTGGAAGAGCAGTTCTTCAATTTTATAAAAATCAGGGTTATATTTATGGAGATGACAGGCTGATTGTGCTTCAGCCAGGCAAAATTGCAGAGCAATACATCTGGACAGGCAAAAGTTTGAAAAAAGTTGATACTGATGATAATGAGCTTGCCGATAAAGCTCTTGCATTTGCTTTATGGACATACTGGCAGTATGATAAGAACCTGTACAGGCAAGACAAAACAGACAGTATTGCGAAAGAGATTGAAAATGAGACTGCTCATTGTAGAAGATGATGAAAAAATTGCTTCCTTTTTAAAAAAAGGACTCAAGGAGTCAGGCTTTGCGGTTGATGTTGTAAATGACGGTGAATCCGGCCTGATTATATGTGAAAATGCTGCATTTGATGCTGCTGTAATTGATATAATGCTTCCCGGAATTGACGGACTAGAACTCATAGAAAAACTGAGAGCAAAAAAGATTAATATTCCTGTTTTGATTCTCAGTGCAAAAAGATCTGTTAATGACAGAATAAAAGGTCTTCAAGGGGGCGGAGATGATTACCTTGTAAAGCCTTTTGTATTTTCTGAGCTTCTGGTAAGGCTTCAGGCTCTTATCAGAAGGTCTTCCGGAATGACTGATGCTTCAGAGCTCAGAGTTGACGACCTTGTTATGAATGTTTTTAAGCGTGAGGTATACAGAGGAGATAAAAAAATTGAACTTCAGCCTAAAGAGTTTTCTCTTCTTGAATATTTCATGAGAAATCCTGGCCATTCTTTGTCAAAAACTCTTATTCTTGAAAAAATTTGGGATTATAATTTTGATCCACAGACAAATGTTGTAGATGTTCTTGTGTGCAGATTGAGAAATAAAATTGACAAAGATTTTAATAGAAAAATCATCAAGACTGTAAGAGGGGTAGGTTATATACTTGAAAAAGATTAAACTCCCAAGAACAATCGGAGTAAGGCTGACTTTATGGTTTGCCTGTATTTTTATAACTTTTCAGATTGTTTTTTTTACAGCTACTTATTATTTTCTCTACACTATCCTTAAAAACAGGGATTTTAATGACATCTTGACTGAGACAAGTGAGATTTCCGCAGAACTCAAATCCGAAGGAATAGAAGGATTTCATCGTTTTGTAAATAATCATTTGAGCAGCAGACTGAAAGAAATTCTTTTTATAAGGCTTGCATCAGAAAATAACAAAACTCTTTTCAAATTTTTTCCGGAATCTGCAGACTGGTTCGATTTCAGCCTTACTCATACTGATATTCCAGAGTCAGGTAAGTGGCTCGAATTCAGGAATGAAAAAAAGAAAGAAGAAGTAAATATTTATTCAAAACATATTGAAGAGGGGCTTATTCTGCAGGTAGGGATGAGCAGTCTCCGAAGGGATTCGATTTTAAATCAGTTTAAGAAAATGTTTGTTCTTGGTATATCTCCTCTTATTTTTATTTCATTAGCATCAGCAGCTTTTTTTTCAGTCAAGTTTTTAAAGCCTGTGAGAGATATTATTACTACTGTTAAATCCATAGAACTTGGAAAAATGGATTCAAGAGTGCCAAGAACCTGGAATAATGATGAGCTTGATGAACTTGCCGGGCTGTTTAATCAGATGCTTGAAAAGATTGAAAATTTGATAAACGCTATGAAGGAATCACTTGATAATACAGCACATGATCTTAGGACTCCTTTAACCCGGCTTCGTAATATCGCAGAAGCAGCTTTAAATGAATTTCCGGATGAAGAATTGAGCAGGGATGCCCATGAAAGTGCAATAGAAGAGTCAGAAAGAATTCTTAAGATACTTGAAACCATAATGGATATTGCAGAAGCTGAAAACGGGATTATGACATTGAATTATCAGCTGACTGATCTCCATGATGTTGTTTATCCGGTTTATGATCTTTACTCTTATGTTGCTGAGACAAAAGGTATTAGTATTCAAATGGAGGTTGAAAAAGGGATCATGCTTTATGCAGATTCCGGAAAAATAAGTCAGGCCGTTGCAAATATAATAGATAACGCTGTAAAATTTACTCCTGATCTGGGGCAGGTATATATAAGTGCATTTAAGGAAAAAAACAGTATCATCATTTCTATTGAAGATACAGGCCCGGGAATTGATGAAAAAGATGGTGAGAAAATTTTTGAGAGGCTTTACAGAGCAAAGAGCAGTTCCAAGCAAAAAGGCCTTGGGTTGGGTTTAAGCCTGGTCAAAGCTATTGTAAAAGCTCATAAGGGAACAGTTACTCTGGAAAAATCGTCTTCAGGGGGGGCTGTTTTTAAAATAATTCTTACTGCCTGATTTATTGATAACTTTCCATAGTATCAACATAAAGAATTAGTGGTGTAACGAAAACTGCCTTTTTCGCCAATTTCAGTGTCAGATACAAAATTTAATTCTTAAAATACTTCATGTATCCGAATGGTTAAAATTTTCATCTTTCGAAAATGAACATAAAATTCCAGTTGTAGATCAATCCTATATATTTTTTCCCTTTTATATAAAACTGAGTCAAAAGTTAAAATCAGGTTTTTTATATTTAATGATCAAATTTCATGCTGCCACTTAAAAAACCTCTTAACTGACTGAGGTTATAATCCTGTTAATTTATAACATTACAATTTTTTAATGCTGGTGAAAGATTTGAGCAAGATACATTTGCTATTTAGTGCTTTGTCGAAAACGAAAATTTTTTTCTGTTGATCTTATGATCAAAATTGATCCGCAACACTTAATTCTTAACCCTGATAATTTTTTGTGTGAAGCGGACAAGAAAATGAGTTTTCGGCCATTCACTATTTTGGAGTAAACTTTAGCAATGAGAGGTCAAATTGAAAGACTTATCAGTAATTGTGCCAACATTGAATGAATCGGAAAATATTGATGAGCTTGTATTGAGAATAAGCAGGACATTTGAGGAATATCCCGGCTTGAACTACGAAATAATATTTGTTGACGATAATTCATCTGATTTTACAAGGGAAAAAATATTAACTAGTGCCTGACCGAATTCAAAAAAAGCATAAGAAATCAATATATTAAGCTATTTTTTTATAAAGAAGCAATGTAAATTATAACATAATTTTTCGATCAACCCTGCTCCTAAAGCAATATCATAAAATTGTATATTTTTTTGAAAAGCTTTATTGACAAGCTTTTGAGCTTGTTTTAGAAAAAA
>JAVERC010000077.1:0-9139 GCA_034007295.1 Desulforegulaceae bacterium
AAAAGGGGGACCTGATTTTGAATTTATGACTTTGCTGAACTAAAATACTTGATATAAAAGTACTTTGTTTTTTTAATTTAATTATTTTGGACAACAGTGTGATTTTGCATTGAAAGTGACAGAAATAAGTTCAAAGCAGCTTATAGAGGCACTTAATGATCTTATTAAAGACTTTAATCATAATCTTACAGAACAGTTTGGAGATAATTTTAAAAAACTTGATGAATCAGTTGGGAAACTTGTTTTGTGGCAGGATGAGCATAAAGAGCATATGGAAAGGCTTAAAAAAGAATTTTGTCTTGCCGCTGATTCTATTTCGGAAAGTGAAAAATCTCTTTCAAATGTAAGTCATGAAGCAGAAAAAATTTCAAAACTTGTTGTTAATCTGAGCAGTTTAATGGTCTCTGCTGATTTCCAGATAAAAACTCTTGAAGCTTGCCTTGAATCTTTTGCTGATTTAAAAGAAAAGGCTTCAGGAGCTATGCCAGAAATTGAGTCAAGGCTTGATTCAATAATCACTACAGTTAAAAATTCCGCAGAAAATGCATCAAAACATTATGAGAGTCTACTTTTTGGTTCAAAGGAGTTTATTGATAAATTCCTTGAATCTTCAGGCAGTCTTCATGAAAAATTTATAAATGATACTGGAGGACTTGTAAAAGGTATTGCTGATGAGTTGAGTTTTGTTTCTGAAGAGCTGTTTTTAAACAATAGAAAAATTACAAGTAATATTAAGGAAAGTTTTGAAAGTATAAATCAGTTATCTAATGAAGTTCAAACTTGTGTAAAAAAGAGTTCGAATGATTTGCATGAAACTATTTCGGGAATAATTGCAAGATATGGTGATGGAATAGAAACTGTTTTTATAAGAGGTAATGAAAATCTTGAAAGGCTCAGCAGTGAAGTTGAAAAAACAGTCTTAAAAGCGGGTGAAACATTAAATACTACAATATCTGATATAGTGGATTATTCATCAGAAAGCTTTGAAAAAATATTTGAAAAGGGAAGTGAAAATCTTGAAAGGATTTCAAGGGATTCAGAAGAAAGAGCGGAAAAGTCAGGGGAGCTTTTAACTGAAACAATAAATGCAATAGCAGCCCATTCAAACAGCAGCATAGAAAGAGCTTTTAATGATGTTAACGAAAGGATCTCTATTCTTGCACAAGATACGGAGCAAAGAATTAAAACTTCAGGTGAGAATTTAACTGCTGTAATAAATGATCTCACAGAAAAATCAGGTTTAAGCATAGAAAATATCTGCAGGACAAGCAGGGAGAACCTTGAAAAACTGACAGGTGAAGTAGAGCAGACAGTTTATGGAGCCGGAAAGGCTTTGAGTAATATAGTGGATTATTCATCAGAAAGCTTTGAAAAAATATTTGAAAAGGGAAGTGAAAATCTTGAAAGGATTTCAAGGGATTCAGAAGAAAGAGCCGAAAAGACAGGAGAGCTTTTAACTGAAACAATAAATGCAATAGCAGCTCATTCAAACACCAGCATAGAAAGAGCTTTTAATGATGTTAACGAAAGGATTTCTTGTCTTGCAGAAGACACGGAGCAGCGTCTAAAAGATTCAGGTGGATATTTCACTTCAATAATAAATGATCTTACCAGGAAATCAGGGTTAAATATTGAAGAAATTTGTGTATCAACTAAAGAATCTCTTAAAAACATGATTGCTGAGGTTGGAAAAAGAATTTCAGACTCTTCAAGTGAACAGGAAGAAGTTTTAAAAACAGTAACTAAAAAAATTGATTCATACTTTGAAAGTTTTATAGGTGAAGCAAAAAATAAAATGCTTTCTTTTTATAATGAAATGGAAACTTCAATGAAAACCAATTCATCACAATACAGCTCTCTTATTTCAGATACAATTAAAGAAATGGACAGTAATTTTAAAAAATCATTTAATGAACAAAACTTAAATATTTATAAACTATCAGAACTTTTAAAGGAAGAAATTATAAAGTCTGCAAAAGAACGTGAAGATGTTTTAAATAAAGAAATCAAGGTCTTAGATGAAAGTATGCAAAACGAAATTACAAGAGTGCTTAGACAAATGGGAGAGCAGCTTGTAAGAATAACAGAAAAATTTGTATCAGATTATTCCATTCTTACGGAAAAAATGGGTGAAGTGGTAAGCAAGGCTGAAATTTACATGAACTGATGAGTGTTTTAGTGTTAAATAACAGGGTTAAATTTTCCAAGAAAAATGATGAAGTTCAATGGCTTCCTGTTTCTGATTTGATGGCAGGCCTCATGGTTATTTTTCTTTTTGTGGCAATAAGCTATATGCGTATGGTTGTTGTTGAAAGAGACAGTATAAAAAATATAGTAGTTGCCTGGGAAACAACAAGGAAAAGAGTCTATCAGGAACTTTACAACGAATTCAGATATGATCTTGATAAGTGGAATGCACAAATAATCGAAAGTGATCTTTCGGTAAGGTTTAATGAACCCGAAGTACTTTTTGAGCAGGGTAAAACAGATTTACAGCAGCGGTTTAAAGAAATTCTTGATGACTTTTTTCCTCGCTACATTAAATGTATTAATCTTTTTATTGAAGAAGAAACTCAAGGCTCCACTATTGAAGAAATAAGAATTGAAGGACACACTTCAAGCGAATGGAATAACAATGTAGACTCTGCAGAAGCCTATTTTAACAATATGTGGCTTTCACAGGGAAGAACAAGATCTGTTCTTCAATACTGTTACTCTCTTAAAGGATGCCAAAATTATGGCTGGCTTAAGAGAAAAATTGCGGCTGTAGGGTATTCCTCGTCTCACCTTGTTTTTGATGAGATTACACTTCAGGAAGATAAGGAAAAATCACGAAGGGTTATATTCAGAGTTAAAACTACTGTTGAAAAGCAGCTTATGAAAGTAATTGAGTAATATGCATTTTGATGTTGATTTTTCAGAACTTAAAAATCTGGCTGATAAAATAAGTGCTTCTGAAAGTAAGTGGACATTAAGACAAAAAGAGCTGAGTCCTGTTGAGCGTTTTAAAATTGAACTTGCAGAAGGAATAGAGCTTAATTTATCAGATGTTGCTGTTAATGATTCAGGTCTTTTAACTTTTAAAGATCTTCAGGTCATTCTGTATATACCAGATCATGGTGCTTCTTTAGAGAAGGCTTTAAAAGTTCCAAAATTTGGAAAAAAATTTCATATTGCTGATTGTAAAACTCTAAGAGAGATGAGGTTGAAAAGGAGATACGAAAGATATGTTGCAACAAATGATATGACTGGTAATTTTAAAATATATGGAACTGATGATTTTGGGCAAAAAAAAGAGGGGGTTTTAAGACTTAAAGTTTGTCAGAATTGTTTAGAGTCTCTTAATTACAAAAACTTCAGAAATTTGCAATATATTCAGAAAAAACGAGTGGTTGATGGTTTTGATATCCATGAGTTTTTTTCTAAATACAGCTCTTACTTTGAATATCTTCCCCAAAAACAAGAAACTGAATCCTTTGGATATGATGATAAATGGGATCAGATTTCCTATGATTACAGGCAAAGTAAAAACTGGGAATGTGAAAAATGCGGTATTTCATTGAAAGACAATAAACAATTGCTCCATACACATCATATTAATGGTGTAAAACATGACAATTCAAAAGAAAATCTTAAGGCTTTGTGTATTGACTGCCATTCCAAAGAGCCTGGCCATAATTATATATTTGTTTTAAGAAAATATCGGCAATTAATTGCAAGCTTGAGATTCAAATTAAAAAAATCCCACATAAGGGAGCAGGATAAAAGCCTTTTGGGTGAGCCTTTTCAATGGAATGAAGTGCTAGATATGGCAGATCCTGCTGTCCGGGGATTGATAGAAATGTGCAGATTTAATAAACATCCTGTTCCGGAAGTTGGTGTTGATATTTTCCATGGGAATAGTGTTTATGCACAGGCAGAATTGGCCTGGCCTGATAAAAAAATTGCTGTTGTACTATTAAAGGATGATCATTCTGATTTAATGGTAAAAAGAGGGTGGAAAGTTTATTCTGTCAAAGAAGCTATGGAAGACTGGTTTGCTTGAAAAGTAGTCCCTGGAATTTTGGAATTTGCTTTTTGTTATTTATTCTCAAATTTGCCATGATTTATTTCAAAATTAATGTTTAAATTTGTTGGTTTATTTCTCTGAAAAAATTTTTTCATAATCCCCAATAAAATTAACATTAAAAAAAGATTCAAGCAAAGGGTCAGTAAGTCTCAGTTTTTCATAGGAAATTTTTTTTACCCTTACAAGCTCAAAAAGCCTGTCAACCTTTACTTCGTCTTTTGAAAGCAGGGCTTCAATAAAAGGAATGCATTTTTTTGAATAAACTGAACAAAGAGGCTGAAAAAAACTGCCTTCATTTGGAGTGACTGCATCAAATTCATTTTGAACTTCATTTATCATTTTTTCCATAAGTTCTGTTTTTAATAAAGGCATGTCGCAGGCAGCAACAAATCCGAAATCCGTTTTAATATTTGAAAGACCTGAGTGTATTCCAGAAAGGGGAGTGTTTTTTTTAATTATATCTTTATATGTTTTTATTCCTGAATCTTTGAAAAGTTCAGGCTCATTTGAAATTATTATTGATTCAAGGCCAAGGCTTTTAAATTTATAAAAAATTGTTTCAAAAAAAGTTTTTCCCTCAATTTCAAGAAAAGCCTTGTTTTGGCCGTTCATTCTTTTGTTTCTGCCTCCGCAGAGTATTATTCCTGTAATATTTTCTTTCATTTTATCATTGATTTTTCAGTTTAATTTTTTAAAAGTAGTTCATATATGAAATATAATTTGTTTTAAAGTAAAAATATATATTAATGAGGAATATAGTTTATGAAAATAAGAAATTTCACTGTTGATGAATATATAGATGAAGTAAAAAAATTTCACGGCCATCTTGCACCTGGAATGCTCTGCGGAGGATTTATGGTGGAGCTGATTTTAAAAAATCTTCCTGAAAATGGTTTTTATGATGTTATTTGCGAAACAAGGGCTTGCTTACCAGATGCTGTCCAGATTTTAACTCCGTGCACAATTGGAAACGGATGGCTGAAAATATTTGATACAGGAAGATTTTCCATGATTTTTTATGACAAATATTCAGGCTATGGAGTAAGGGCCTGCCTTGATCAGGAAAAACTTTTGAACTGGCCTGAATTTAAAATCTGGGCAAACAAGGAAAAACCAAAGAAAGACCAGAATACCCCAAAAATTTTTGAGGAAATTACAAAAGCAGGAATTTCAGCATACAAAACTGAAAAAGTGTTTGTTGAACTTGAAAAATTTAAAAAAGAAAAAGGAAATATAAAAATTTGTCTTTCATGTAAAGAAAGTTTCAGAACTAAAGATGATTCAAGTCTTTGTGATTCTTGCAGCGGCAAACTTCCTGTAAAAGCTTTGGAAGAAAATTATGATTTTATTGAAAAAATAAGTGTTGATGAAAGTGCAGGGAAAAAAGCTCTTCACGATATGACAAGGATTGTAAAATCATCTTTTAAAGGGCCGGCAATTTTAAAAGATGAAGTTATAGAAAATGAAAATTTAAATCTTTTAAAAAAAATGGGTAAAAATTCTGTTTTTGTAAAAACAGGGGAAGTCCCAGGCAATTTTTTACATGAAGATGAAGCTGTCAAATTGTTTGCCAAAAATTTTTCAGGGGAAAATACCTTTTATTCAGATGAGCCAAGGGAAGGAAAAATTAATATAAAATCTTTGGTAAATGGTATTTTTGTTTATGATGGAGAGCTTTTGAAAAGTTTTAATTCCTGTGATGACGTGATGTGTGCAGCAAAAAAAAGTTTCAGCACAGTAAAAGAAAATGAAATTATTGCAGGAACAAGGGCAATCCCTCTTTATATTACAAAAGATAAGGCTTTAAAAGCTGCAGAAGTTATTGAAAATTCATTTATGTTCAAGGTTTATCCCTTTGTGAAAAAAAACATAGGTCTGATAGTTACCGGAACTGAAGTTTACAATAAAAAAATAACAGATGCCTTTATTCCTGTAATGAAGAAAAAAATCAGGGAATTTGACCTTGAATCTGTTTATGAAAATATTGTTCCGGATAAAATTGAACATATTGAAAAAGCAGTTAAGGAAGCACTGAATGCAAAATCTGAAATAATTATAATTACAGGCGGTCTTTCTGTTGATCCAGATGATGTTACAAGAAAAGGTCTGAGAAAAGCAGGGCTTAAAAATGAAATTTACGGAGCTCCCGTTCTTCCCGGTGCAATGACAATAACCGGGGAAATAGGGCCGGCAAAAGTAATAGGTGTTCCTGCCGGAGGGATTTATTTTGAAAAAACTGCATTTGATCTTGTTTTTCCAAGACTTCTTGCAGATTTAACAATAACCAGAAGCGATATTGCATCACTTGGAGCAGGGGGATTTCTGGATATCTGAATTTAATTTTAACACTGATAAAATCTATTTTTTTCTAAATAGTGATTGTCCAAAAACTGAGATTTTTAGTTCAGCAAATAAATAAAATAAGGGAGATTTTATTATGGCATCTGTTGTTAAATTTCGTATCTGTCCGTTGTGCGAGGCAGGATGCGGCCTTAAGATTCATGTTGAAGACAAAAAAGTTACAAAAGTAAGGGGTGATGAAAATTATCCTCCCTCAAAAGGATATATGTGTCCAAAAGGGGCAGCTTTAAAAGAACTTCACCATGACCCGGATCTTGTAAGAACTCCTTTAATAAAAGAAAACAATTCCTTTAGAAAAGCAACATGGGATGAGGCTTTTTCCTTAATTGAGGAAAAGTTTTTATATTTAAGAAATACATACGGAAATGATTGTATGGGTGCATATCTTGGAAATCCCAATACACATACCATGGCTGGTGGGCTTTTTCTTTCTCCGCTTTTAAAAAGTTTAAAGTCAAAAAATCTTTTTACTGCCTCAACCGTTGATCAGATGCCAAAGCTTTCTGCCTGCGGATTTATGTTTGGCCATCCAATGAGAGTTCCTGTACCAGATGTTAATAATACTGATCTTTTTGTAATTTTTGGAGCAAATCCCTTTGTATCAAACGGAAGTCTTATGTCTGCTCCTGACATGAAAACAAGAATAAAAAAATTAAAACAAAGGGGCGGCAAACTCATAGTTGTTGACCCCATGAAAACAAAAACAGCTAAAGAAGCTGACCTTCATATTCCAATAAATCCTGGAAGTGATGTCTGGCTTTTGTTTGCGATTGTCCATATTTTTTTCAGAGACAATATGATCTCCTTAAATCAGGAAAGTGATTTAATAAAAAACTTTGAAAAACTTGAAAAGGAAGCCTTGAATTTTACTCCTGAAAAAGCCTCAAAAGTATGCGGAGTAGATGTTTCTCAAATAGAAGAACTTGCAGAACTTATTTATAAAACACAAAAGTGTGCAGTATACGGAAGAATGGGGACATGTACTGTAAAATACGGCACTGCAACTTCATGGCTTATTGATGTGGTAAATATTCTTGCCGGAAATTTTGACAAAAAAGGGGGCGTGCTTTTTCCAAAACCTGCTCATATACCAGATGGAAGCCTTCCAAAAAAAGGTTTTAAAATAAACAGATTTAAGTCAAGGGTTTCTTCCAAGGGCGAAGTGATGGGAGAGCTTCCAGCCTCTGTTATGGCTGAAGAAATGGAAACAGAGGGTGAGGGAAAAATAAGGGGTTTTATAACTGTTGCAGGAAATCCTGTTATTGCTGTTCCTGAAAGCGAAAGACTTGACAGGGCAATGGCAGATCTCGATTTTATGGTTTCAGTTGATTATTATATAAATGAATCAACAAGACATGCTGATGTTATTCTTCCTCCGGCATCCCCTCTTTGCCACAGTCATTATGATTTCTTTTTTCACGGGCTTGCAATCAGAAATTTTGCATCATTTTCAGAACCTGTTTTTGAAAAAAATGAAAATGAAAAAGACAAATGGGAAATTCTTGCAAAGCTTATCTTAATATTAAGAGGTAAGGGAAAAGACGCAGATCCACTTGATTTTGAATATGAAATGCTTTCATCAATTGCCTCACAGGTTATTAAAGGGCTTGGAGGGGAAGAAAAATCAGGCGTAACAAAAGATAGTCTTATTTCAATGCTAAACGGCAGAAAAGGACCTGAAAGAGTTCTTGATTTTCTTTTAAGAATCGGACCATACGGTGATAATTTCGGATTTAAGCCTGATGGAATTAATCTTAATAAAATAATTGAAAACAATAATTATATAGATCTTGGAGACTTAAGTCCCTGGGCCAAAAAAGCTCTTTTAACTCCAGATTCCAAAATAGACATTTACCCTGATGAACTTGAGAAAAGTATTAAGGATTTAAAGGAAAGCTTTGTTGAAAAAAGGGACAATGATTTTCTTCTCATTGGAAGAAGGTATTTAAGAACCAATAATTCATGGATGCATAATATAGAGGCTCTTTCAAAAAACAATCCCTGTACAATGTATATGAATCCCGAAGATGCAAGAAATTTAGATTTTAATGATATGGATACTGCAATTGTATCAACCTCAAAATCTAAGATTAAAATTCCAGTTGAAATAAACAAAGATATTAAAAAAGGTGTTGTTTCAATTCCACATGGGTTTGGCCATGATCTTGAAGGTATGCAAATGAATGTAGCTTCCAAAAATGCCGGAGTAAACGTAAACAGAATAATTCCACTTGAAATAGATCCAATATCAGCAACTGCTGTTTTAAACGGCGTAAGCGTAAAAATAGAAAAAATCTAAGCTTTAAATTCTTTTAAGGTTTTGACTGAAAATGAAAGTTTTCAAAAAAACCTTAAAAAAAATTTAATAACTAACAAACTGAATTTTAATCGTTTTTTAATTTGTATGTTTTTATTTAAAAAAAAATGAAAAAAAGTATTTGACAAAGGAAAGCGAAAAGAACTATAAGCGTTCTCGTTCCTGAGGCAAGCAAAACAAAAGCTTCAGGAAAAGTTCTTTAAGAGAAAAAGAAAAATCAAGCAAGGCACTTGAAAAAAGAAATGAAAAAAAGTGTTGACACGGAAAGAGAAAAGATATAGTTCTGCTTTTCGTTTGTTTGAGAAACTGATCTTTGAAAACTAAACAGCAGACAGGTCCTTAAAATAAATATTTACGGAGAGTTTGATCCTGGCTCAGAATGAACGCTGGCG
>JAVERC010000025.1:0-48689 GCA_034007295.1 Desulforegulaceae bacterium
TTTTTGTCCATTTCTGCGTCAGATTCAAAATTTAATCCTCAAAATACTAAATGTATTCCTGCGGTTAAATTTTTCATCTTCCTTGAACTGAACAAAAAATTCTCGTTTTCGGCCAATCACTATTTAAAATAAAAAATTCTGGTTTTTCATTCAATCACAAAAAAAATTAAAAGGAATTTATAAGAATATGTTTGAAAATATAATTTATTTTATTTCTGCACTGATCCTTTCAGTTCTATACACAGACCAGGATACAAATAATTTCAGCATAAAATTTTCAATCGGTATTTTAATACTTTCATATATTTTTTTATATTTCCTTTGCAGTTTTTTTTTCAAAAAAGCCTTTGAAAACAAAAATCTGGATTTATTGAAAAAATATTCAAAAAGATTATCCATTTCTGCCATAATTATTTTTGGAATAAACATCTATGTTTTTGAAATCCCTCAAATTTTCATAAATTTCAAATTATTTTCCTTAATTGAAACTCTTGGCCCGCTTATAATGATTTTTTTATTTACAGGAAAAATGCTCATAATCTGGGAAAGATTTTATTTTTTTCAACAAAAAATCTTTTATGACGGAATATCAAAAAAAGAATTTCTAGTGACCCAGCTTCAATTTTCTCTTCCGTCTATTTTACCCTGGTTTATTATTTCTTGTGCCTTTGATATTTTAAAATTTTTTCCTTTTAAAAATAAGGAATTTTTTACTGACTCAGTTATAGGACAATTTATCTATGCAGGCTTGCTTATTGCTGCCATAAGTGTTTTTATTCCTGTTATTGTAAAAAAATTCTGGAAATGCCAAAAATTAGAAGATATTGAAACACTTGAAATCCTTGAAAAGCTTTCGCTGCAAACAGGGGTAAAATACAAAGAAGCCCTGATCTGGCCAATATTTCAGGGTAAAATGATTACTGCCGGAGTAATAGGCCTTTTTAAAAATTTCAGATATATTCTTGTTACAAAAGCTTTTTGCGACTATCTTGCACCAGAAGAAAAAAAAGCAGTTATTGCTCATGAATTCGGACATATAAAAAAAAACCACATGGTATTGTATCTTTTAATATTTGGAGGTTTTATAATTTCTTCATATTTTTTTCTTGAGCCTTTAGCTTTTATATTTTTATTTGTAAATATTGAAAATATTAATTCTTTTTTCCCAAGACAAAACCTTATCTCACTATTTACAGCATTTTTGTTTATGACATCATTTATTCTTTTTTTCAGATATATTTTCGGCTTTTTCATGAGAAATTTTGAAAGACAGGCGGATTTATACAGTTTTCTTGTTTCAGGTTCATCTTTTCCACTTGTTTCAACTTTTAGAAAAATATCAAGACTTACAAGTGAAAAAGACGATGAACCAAACTGGCATCACTTTAATATAAACGAAAGAATTGAATTTTTACTCAAATGCCAAATGGACAAAACACTTGTAAAAAAACATGATAAAAAAATAAATCAAAACCTTTTAATCTATTTTGTTATTGTGGCTGCAATTTTTTTTACAGGATATAAAACTGATTTTTACAAAAATACAATTATCAATAAAAAAGCAGAAAAATTTATTATGGAAGAAATAAAAAAAAATCCTGCTGATTTTGAGCTTTACCATTATTTAGGTGATATTTTAATGGAACAGAAAAATGAAGAAAAAGCTGTACATGCCTATGAAAAAGCATTGCTTATAAACCAGAAACTTCCTGAAACATTAAACAATCTTGCCTGGATTTATATTACTTCTGAAAATGCAAATATTCAAAATCTTGAAAAAGGCATAGCCCTTGCACAAAAGGCTGTTAATCTAAAAAAAAATCCCCCTGCATTTATTTTCGATACTTTAGCAGAAGGACTTTTTAGAAAAAAAGATTTTGATAAAGCATGTTTTTTTGCAAAAAAAGCACTTGAAAAAGCACAGGATAACAAAAAATACTATTCCCAACAGGCAGATAAAATCTGCGGTAATTATTAGATTTTATTATTTTCCGTAAACAAGAAGCATAAGTTCATCTGATACTGATTTTACTTCTTCTGCCTTAAAAGACAACCCTTTTGCACTTTCAAGAGAATCCCTTGCAAAGGCATTGTTTTTTTCAACAACATTTTCAATCTGTGAAACTGCTTCATTAATCTGCTTAATGCTTTCAAGCTCTTCTGCAAAAGATTTTGAAAGATTTTCCATTATTTTTCCAATTTGAATGGAAGAATCAACAATCTTGTTAAAAACCTCTTTTGCTTCAGAAGATACTGCTTTTGAATTATTTGTGTTTTGAAGAGAGACCTCTAAAAGAGATGCAGTTTCATGTGCTGCACTTGAAGCTCTTACAGACAGATTTCTAACTTCTCCTGCAACAACAGAAAATCCGGCTCCAGCCTCTCCAGCCCTTGCTGCTTCAACTGCTGCATTCAACGCAAGAAGATTTGTCTGAAATGCAATTTCATCTATTGTTTTAATAATTTTTTTCATTGAATCGCCTGATTCACTTATGTCTACAATGACTTTTTCTAGTCTTTCAATTGAATCAGAAGCTTTTTTTACAAGTTTTCCAGTAGAGCCCATAAGAGCTGATGTTTCATTTACCCGTTGAGAGTTTTTATGTCCCATATGACTGAGCTCTTCAAGAGAAGCAGATGTCTGCTCTATGGATGCAGCCTGGTCTGAGGCACCTTTTAAAATATCATTTGTAGCAGATTCAAGAGTCAAAGCTGAATTTGTAACATGCTCTGTTGAGCCAGTAAGAGTTTCAAGTGATTTTTTTAAAGGTTTTGTAATTGCCCTTGTAATCCATAAAGTAAACAAAAAAGAAACAATAATAGATATTAAAGCCACAACCCCAAGAATTATATTGTTCTTTTTTGAGTCCCCTGCACTTTTTATAAAAGTTTCAGAAGAAAGATTTTTTTCAAGTTCAACAAATGAATTCAATTTTTGATTAAGTTCATGAAATCTTTCTTTCATATCAGGAACAAGTGGAATTGCAACCATTCTGCCTACATTTATCATTTCAGACATTTCAAAAAATGCTTTTTCGTATTTTTCAAAAGAAATTAAAACATCTTGCAAAACTTTTTTTTCTTTTGAATCCAGCACAAATCTTTCAGGAAATTTTCCCAAAATCAAGCGTGCTTCTTTCAAAAGCTTTTCTGCATTTGCCTTTCGTTTTTCAATACTGTCTTCGTCTATGCCTGAATCAGTTATTGCAAGTGCATATAAAATATCTGACTGTGCTGTCATTACATGGCTTGAAGCATTAACAGTGTCTGATTTTTTGTTATCACCAATTTCAACAACATATTTCATGGCCTTTGACTGGATAAAACTGTTCCACCATCCAAAAGATGCTATTAAAACCATAAAAAAAATAATATTTATGGGAATAAAGCCTAATTTCACAGCAATTGACTTATTTTTAAAGAGCATTATTTCACCTATTTGTAGATTCCTACTGATGCATACATATCAAGGTTTCCAACTCTTTTAACATAAGCTTCCTTATTTTCAATTTTCCCTGATTTAGGGTTAAGCCATCTGTATTTAACCCATCCGCTTCCTTTTTCCTTTGCAGTCTTAATAAGCTCCTGAACGAGATATACACCATCTGGATCTTTTACATTGAGCACAGATTTTCCCACACCTTTAGGTCTTGGTGCATAGGCAAGCCAGACTCCGTTAAAATCAACTACAGAAACATAAAGCTCTCCACCGCCTTTTATATATTCACCTGACTGGTCATGAAGCAGATCCCTTGAATTATCAATACCTTTTGAAAGGATTAATTCAACTGCTTTTTCAGTAAGATTAACAGCATCATCCCTTGTAAAATTTTCTGCATACAAATTTACAACTGCCGCAAAAATAAATACCAATCCAAAAACTGCAATTTTTTTCATTTTTTTCTCCTCTAAATAAGATAATTAAAAAATTTTGAAATAATGAAATAGAATAAGTGCTGGAATTATAAAAATGATTGAAATAAAATTACTATAAGTTAAAATCTTAATCAATTAAATAATAATTATCATCAAACCGCATACATTTATTGTATTTATATATTTTTTAAATAAGGCATTTTTATGGAAAACTTATTAAATTTAAAAGCACAAAAAAAACTTGGAAGAAAACACATAAAAAGCTTTGCATCAGGAATAGCTTTCAAATTTTCTGCATCATGCTACCACTATGCATGGCTTGCATACAAAAATCAAATCCGTAATGTTTCAATAAACCTGTTCACAATTGAAATAAAACCTGAAATTTTTAATATTGAAAGGAACAGAATACTTGCAGATATGTTAAGAGAAACTCTTTTGGAATGTATTAAAAAATTAGCACCCCCGGCAAATATTATTTCAGCTTTTTTAAAGCTTGAGTTTGGGATTGATGAATTTATTGAAACAGAAAATGGAATGAAAATAGGAATGTCATTTTTCACAGCTGAACTCTTCGATGACAGAGGCAAAAAATGGTCTGTTACCCACATTGAAAAAACAACATTACTAAATCCTTAAAAAATATTTCTTAACTAGTTGCTGAACGAAAACTGCCTTTTTTGTCTATTTTTAAGTCAGATTCAAAATTTAATCCTCAAAATACTATAATGTATCCTAAAGGTTAAATTTTTCTTCTTACTTGAACTGAAACAAAATTCTCGTTTTCGGCCAATCACTAACTAATTTAAACCTGAATTAAGAGTTTCATTTTTTTCAGATTAATAAATTCCGTCTATTATTTAAAAACATGAAACTCTTCAAGCTTTCCAATTTTGCCGCATATATGGCGTTAAATTGCATAAGACATGGAAAAATCATGTCTTGATAAAATTTGATATTCTATACAGCAAACTTAAAATTCCTCAATTCAGGCTAAATATTGAGTTTAAGACATAATTTTTAATCAATCAGGAAGAAGATCATAAAAATATCTCATTGTATCAGACCTTGAAACAATTCCTATTATTTCTCCGTTTTTAACGACCGGAAGCCTTCCAATATCAAATCTTACCATTATTTTTGCAGCTTCCATTGGAGTTTTGTCAGGTTCAATAAAAATTGGCTTATCACTCATAAACGCCTTGACAGGAGCATCCATTTGCTTTGTTTTTTTTACTTTTCTAAAATCCCTTCTTGATATTACACCCACAAGCTTATTTTCATTTACAACAGGAAGACCAGTACACCCTTTTTCAACTAAAATATCTCTTACTTTTCTCATTGGAACGGTCTGGTCAACCGTTGTAACAGGGTATGACATAAGATCTGAAATTTTCACAGAGCACGAAGTATTTCCTTCAATAAAATAAAGGAGCCTTTCTTTAATTTCTTCAACATTTATTCCTCTAAGCATTGAAGAGCCTGCACCTGGATGGCCTCCCCCCCCAAGACTTCTCATGATCTCTCCGACATTTATGTCTTCTATGCTGCTTCTTCCAATTATAAAAGTCCTGTCCCTTTCCCTGTCTGTAAAAATTCCAAAGGCTGCATCAACATTCATAATTTCCCTGTACATGTTTATTACAACCGAAAGATTTCCAACATGACCTTCAACATCTTTTATGTGAATACCGATTTTATGGCCCGCTTTTTCAATTATGTCTGTACTTTCTTCCTGAAGCATTTCAAACAGGACTTCTTTTTGTTTTTCTCCATAAACCGTCCTTAAAAAATTGGAAAGAACACTTAAGTCAGCACCGTTTGATAATAGATATTCAGCTGCTGCTGCATCTTTTGCCCTTGTAGAAGAAAAAGTAAGATTTCCTGTGTCTTCGTATAGCCCTAAAAGAAACAAAGTTGCCTGAATAGGAGTAATTTTTATGTCATTTTTTTTAAATTCTTCCATAAAAAGGGATACAGTTGCACCAACATATTCTCTTTTTTCAAAATCTCCATATATGTCTCCAGGCTGGTGATGATCCCAGATGTGGATTTTTAAATTTTCTTTTTTTGAAAGTTTTTTAAATTCAGGCTCAATTCTTCTCCACGAACCTGTATCTACAACTATAAGCTCTTCAACTTCATTTACATCAATTTCTGATGGTTTGATTCCGTCAAAAATATCCTTATGAATAGAATAAAAAGCTCTTACATTGGGATTCATTGTATTTGGGAAAACAAGCTCACTGTCTTCATAAAAAAGAGAAGCTGCCACAGCAGAAGAAAAAGCATCAAAATCCGCTGATTTATGTGTAGTAATAATTTTTTTCAATTTTTTGCTCCGTTATTTTCAATGTATTTTTTTACTTTGTTTTCTATTTTTAAATTTTCAGTTTCAGAGATTTCTGTTAACCCATTTTCAAGTTTTTTAAGCTCAATCATATAGTTTTTTTCAATTTCAAATTTCTTAAGCCTGAATTTAAGATAAAATGAATAAAAAAGTAATATAAATACAGATAAGAAAAAAACAGAAAAAATCAATGGATACCTTGATACAGTATATAAAAATCTGTCTGCTGCTGAATTAAACACAATTGGAAGTGCCCAAAATATAAATGAAAATGCAAATAAAAAAATCCCTGCATAAAAAATATTCAAATTAAAAAATTTAGTTTTAAGTTTAAATCCTGAACTATTTTTAAAAAAATCATATTCTGATTTTTCAAATCGTTCTTTAATTGAAGGATTAAAAAAAGATAAAATTTTTACAAAAAAAATAAGAATCAGAGAAAGGCCTACAGGAAGTGCAATACTTGCAAAAAACCATCCCCTCACCGGAAATGGAATATTTTTTTCTACAAGCCTGATTTTATAATTATCAAGGCTTCCAAAATTGTTTTCAAAATAATATTTGTCAAAAGACTGAATCCTTTCACCATTTACCTCATATAAAAGCTCACCTTCTTTGGTTTGAACCTGAAGCCTTTTTTTTTCTCCGGAAATATTATAGGCAGTCAAAAAAATTATAAACTCAAATAAAATCACAAGAATAAGAGTAAAATTAAATATTTTTTTATGTTTCATAAATATTCCTGATTTTTAATTACAAAAAAATAAGCTATATTTTTTGCTTTACTTGACAAACGTCTGAATTAAAATTAACCAGTCTTTTTTAACATGCTCATATACGGAGTAAAAATCAAATGAAAAAAGCAATAATAACCTCTCTTACAGATGACAGACCTGGAGTTCTTGCATCAATATCTGCATCTCTTTTCAAATGCGACTGCAATCTTTTGGAGGTCAGCCAGACAATACTTGGCAGCGAATTTGCCGGAATCTTTATTGTTTCAATGCCAAAAGAGCTTAATGAAGAAGAGCTTAAAAAAAAGCTTGAAACTGATTTAAGGGGAGAAAACATAAATATTCATGTAAAGCCTCTTAAAGAATCAAAAACCTTTGAAACGCCCTGTGACCCTTTTATAGTTACAACTTTTGGACCAGACAGAAAAGGTCTTGTTTCAGCAGTTACATCAGCAATTGCAAGACATAATTCCAATGTAACAAATCTTAAGGCTTTTTTTCATGGAGGAGACAATCCAAGGGACAATGTCATGATTTATGAAATTGACATACCAAAATCAGAAAATTTAAAGGCTCTTTCAGAAGATCTTAATAAGCTTGGGGAAAAATTTTCCCTGGAAATCAATATTCAGCATAAAAAAATATTTGATAATATTACAAAAATTTAATCGGAGACAAAATGCTAAACGATCATGAAATATATTCAACCTTAGATATGCTCAATAATGCACATCTAGATGTAAGAACAGTCACACTTGGAATAAGTCTTTTTGACTGCGTAAGCGATAATCTTGACAGATTCAAATCCAATATAAGGAAAAAAATCAATTTTTATGCAAAAGATCTTGTAAATATATGCAATAGAACAGGTGAAAAATACGGTATTGAAGTTGTTAATAAGCGTATTTCAATAAGTCCTATTGCAGTTGCAGCAGCACCTTTTCAGGAAAATGAAATGGTTGAAATAGCAAAAACCCTTGATGAGGCTGCAAGAGAAGTTGGAGTTGATTTTATAGGAGGATTTTCAGCTTTGGTTGAAAAAGGCATGACCAATTCTGACAGGGCTCTTATAAGATCAATTCCAGAAGCCTTATCTTCAACACAAAGAGTTTGTGCATCAATAAATGTTGCCTCTACCAGAGAAGGCATAAATATGGATGCTGTAAACCTGATGGCAAAAACCATAAAACAGGCTGCACACAAGTCTGCTGACAAAGACGGCCTTGCATGTGCAAAAATCTGCGTATTTTCAAACATTCCCCCTGATATTCCGTTTATGGCAGGTGCATACCTTGGAATAGGCGAACCAGATGCTGTAATAAATGTTGGAGTAAGCGGCCCTGGTGTTGTTAAAAACGAAATTGAAGCAGCACTTAAAAATAAAAACCACGGTCTTGATCTTGGAAGAATAGCAGAGCTTATAAAAACAACTGCATGCAAGGTTACAAGAGTTGGCGAGCTTATAGGACGTGAAGTTGCAAGTGAACTTAAAATTCCATTTGGAGTATGTGACCTTTCCCTTGCCCCGACACCTACAGTTGGTGACAGCGTTGGTGAAATTTTTCAAAGCCTTGGCCTTGAAAGTATAGGCCTTCCAGGCTCAACTGCCCTTCTTGCAATGTTAAATGATGCTGTAAAAAAAGGCGGAGCATTTGCAAGTTCCCATGTTGGAGGATTAAGCGGAGCTTTTATTCCTGTAAGTGAAGACCTTAATATTGCAAGAGCTGCAGAACTTGGTCTTCTTACTCTTGAAAAACTTGAAGCAATGACATGTGTGTGCTCTGTTGGACTTGATATGGTTGCAATACCAGGAGATACGTCAGAAGAAGTTCTTGCCGGAATAATAGCAGATGAAATGGCAATAGGAATGATAAACAACAAAACAACTGCAACAAGAATAATACCTGTCCCGGGTAAAGGTCCTGGAGAACAGGCATTTTTTGGCGGACTTTTAGGCCATGCTGCAATTATTGACGTAAAAAACAGAACCGGAAAAAATAATTTTGTAAAACTTGGAGGAAGAATTCCGGCTCCAATTCACAGCCTTAAAAACTGATTATGCATAAAAATTTTGCAAAAATAGAAATTCTTGAAACGGGTGATATTTATTCACCCGTTTTTAATGATATTTACTTTTCTCCAGCAGGCGGATACATGGAATCTCTCCATGTATTTGCAGAACCAAACAATATCCCCCAAAAATTTTGTTTTAAAAACATTACAAATATTTTTGAAGCCGGATTTGGAACAGGTCTTAATTTTTTGCTGACCTTAAAACTTTTTTTGCAGTTTGCACCAAAATCAGCCTGTCTTAATTATACTTCCTTTGAAAAATATCCAATTTCACCTGAACACATGGAAGAAATCCATAAATTTTTTATTTACTTAAGGTATGAATCCCTAAATTTTCTAAAGGCTTATTCAAAAATTGATTTTAACAAAAATTTTACACAAATTTCATTTTTTAACAAAAGAGTTAACCTTAAAATTATATTTGATGATTTAGCTGAAATAAAAAAATATTTATCGGACAAATATTTTGATGCATGGTATCTTGACGGTTTCAACCCAAAGGAAAACCCTGAAATGTGGAATGAAGGTTTTTTTGAATTTATGGGGAAAAACAGTTTGGATAATGCAACATTTTCAACCTTTTCAGCTGCAGGATTTATAAAAAGAGGCCTTTTGAAAAACGGATTTCAGGTTGAAAAAATTAAGGGATTTAACAGAAAAAGAGAAATGCTCAAAGGATATAAAACCAAAAATCTTGATTAAATATTTTTATTAATTAATATAATCTTCTCAAAAAAGAGTTTTTATTTAGTGACTGGCCGAAAACTAAAATTTTTGTTCAAAAGCTTTTAACTTTATATTAACTCTTAAAATTTTTGACTGCCTTTTATTTAATTTTATAAGGCTTTTATTATGATTTTAAAAAAATGATATTTTACAAAACTAATTACTACTGGATTTTAAAGTGAATATATTTGATTTGGAAAAAAACAATGATTCAAAATATCTGGCTGAGGATATTTCAGTTTTAAAAGGTCTTGATCCTGTAAAAAAAAGACCTGGAATGTATACAGATACTTCAAGTCCAAATCATCTTGCACAGGAGGTGATTGACAACAGTGTTGACGAGGCAGTTTCCGGATATGCAAAACAGATTTCTGTAGTTGTTCACACAGATAATTCAATTACAGTTTCTGATGACGGAAGAGGAATGCCGGTTGATATTCATCCTGAAGAAAAAATTTCAGGGGTTGAATTAATAATGACCAAACTCCATGCAGGAGCAAAATTTTCCCAGAAAATATATAAATACTCCGGCGGTCTTCACGGGGTAGGTGTTTCTGTTGTAAATGCTCTTTCAAAACGGCTTGAAATAATCATACAAAGGGATAAAAAAAAATATTCAATTAACTTTGAAAATGGATTTAAAGTATCAGAACTTGAAATTATTGAAGAAAATATAAAAAAAACAGGCACTTCAATTAAATTTTATCCAAATGAATCTTATTTTGACAACCCATTTTTCAGCCTCAATTCTTTAAAACATGCCATAAGAGCCAAGGCTATTTTGTGTCCTGGCCTTAAAATGAATTTTTTAAACGAAAAAACAAGTGAATCAATTTCATGGGTTTATAAAGAAGGTATTAATGAATATTTTGAAAATGAATTAAATGAACTTGACGCAAAAGCTTATCCAGACCCTTGTTTTTATTCAAAATTTATTGAAGATGAATTTGAAATGGAAACAGTAATTGGATGGACATTTGAAGATTCTCCAAAAATTTTTGAAAGCTATGTAAACCTTATACCTACACCGCTTGGAGGAACCCATGTAAATGGTCTTAGAACAGGACTTTTACATGCTTTAAAAGAATTTTGCGATTTAAGAAACATTATTCCAAAAGGCATCAAGCTTTCCCCTGAAGATGTCTGGAAAGACTGCAACTATATTCTTTCATTTAAAATGAATGACCCACAGTTTTCAGGCCAGACAAAGGAAAGACTTTCTTCAAGAAGTGCTGGTTCAACTGTTTCGTCTCTAATCAAAGACTCATTCAGTCTTTATCTTAATCAGCATCCGGAAGCCGGAGCATTTATAGCTGAATCTGTTATAGAAAATGCAAGAAAAAGACTTAATTCAGCAAAAAAAGTGGAAAGAAAAAAATATAAATCAGGACCTGCACTCCCAGGAAAACTTGCAGACTGCACATCACAGGATCCTGATGTATCTGAACTTTTTTTGGTAGAAGGTGATTCAGCCGGAGGTTCGGCCAAACAGGCTAGAGACAGAAACAATCAGGCAATAATGCCGTTAAGAGGAAAAATTTTAAACACCTGGGAAGTTGAATCAGCAGATGTAACAAGCTCAAAGGAAATAAATGACATTTCAATTGCAATTGGAGTTGAGCCTGGTTCAAATGATATTTCAGGATTAAGATACGGTAAAATCTGTATTCTTGCAGATGCTGACTCAGACGGACTTCATATTGCAACCCTTATTGCAGCTCTTTTTATTAAACATTTTACAGAGGTTGTTGAAAAAGGTCATCTTTATCTTGCAGTTCCTCCCCTTTACAGAATTGATATTGGAAAAGAAACCCATTATGCAATAGATAAATCAGAAAAAGATCTGATTTTAAAAAAGCATAAAAATTCTCAAAAAAAAATTTCAATTGTAAGATTCAAGGGACTTGGAGAAATGAACCCTCCACAATTAAGGGAAACTACAATGGAGTCTTCAACAAGAAAACTTGTACAGCTAACACTTCCAGACGATGATAAACTGCTGGATATAATGGACATGCTTTTATCTAAAAAAAGAGCAAAAGACAGAAAAAACTGGCTTTCCGAAAAAGGAGATCAGACTGAGGCCTTATGAATAAAGATATAATGAATGAAGAAAAAAGACCTGTCATAGAATTTGCTGAAGAAGCATATCTTGAGTATGCAATGTATGTAATAATGGACAGAGCTCTCCCAAAAATTTCAGACGGATTAAAGCCGGTTCAAAGAAGAATTGTTTACGCAATGAGTGAGCTTGGGCTTTCACATGCATCCACATACAAAAAATCTGCAAGAACTGTTGGAGATGTTCTTGGAAAATTTCATCCCCATGGAGACAGTGCCTGCTATGAGGCAATGGTTCATCTTGCACAGCCATTTTCCATTAGATATCCTCTTATTGACGGGCAAGGCAACTGGGGTTCCCAGGACGATCCAAAATCATTTGCAGCAATGAGATATACAGAATCAAAAATGACAAAATATTCTTCTGTTCTTTTGTCTGAGCTTTCCCTTGGAACTGTTGACTGGGGTCCAAACTTTGACGGAACTTTAAAAGAACCCCTTGTTCTGCCGGCAAGGCTTCCAAATATAATTATAAACGGATCTTCAGGAATAGCTGTTGGAATGTCAACTGACATTCCATCACACAATCTGACTGAGTCAGCAGATGCAGCTGTAAAACTTCTGGACAATCCTGATACAAGCCTTGAAGAACTTATGGAAATAATAAAAGGACCTGATTTTGCCTGCAAAGGAGAAATAATTACTCCAAAAAATGATATTTTGGATATCTATAAATCAGGTACTGGAACAATAAAAGTAAGGGGCACATACAGAATTGAAAATGGTGATATAATTATTGATTCAATTCCTCCCCATGTTTCTGTATCAAAGCTCATTGAAGACATTGCAGCTCAGATGAATGACAAAAAACTTCCCATGGTAAGCGATTTAAGGGATGAATCAGACCATGAAGACCCTTTAAGAATTGTTATTACGCCAAAGTCAAAACAAACTGACATAGTTCAGCTCATGGATCATATTTTTGCAACAACAGAACTTGAAAAAACCCACAGAATAAATTTCAATTATATTGGAAACGACAACAAGCCAAAAGTCTCTGGAATAAAAGAACTTTTAAACGAATGGCTTGAGTTTAGAAAAAAAACTGTAACAAGAAGGCTTGAATCAAGACTTGAAAAAATTAATGAAAGACTTCACATACTTGAAGGTCTTAAGATTGCATATCTTGATCTTGATGAAGTCATAAGAATAGTAAGGGAAGAAAACAACCCCAAAAAAGAACTTATGAAAAAATTCTTCCTTTCAGAAATTCAGGCTGAAGCAATATTAAATACAAAACTCAGATCCCTTGCAAAACTTGAGGAAGAAAAAATACTTATTGAATTAGATAAACTCAATAAGGAAAAAAATGAAATTGAGCTTACTTTAAATGATTATAATCTTTTAAAAAAATTGATAAAAAAAGAAATAAAAGAAGCAAAAAAAGAATTTGGAGATGAAAGAAGAACAAAAATTGTTGAAAAAAAAGAAGCAAAGCCTCTTCCAAAAAGGGAAATTATTCAGTCTGAGCCTGTAACTATTGTACTTTCAGAGCAAAACTGGATAAGAGCAGCCAAGGGCCATGAAATTGATCCCCTTTCTCTTTCATACAAATCAGGTGATAATTTCAAATTTTTAAGCCTTACAAAAAATACATACAAATCTGTATTTATGGACAGCGAAGGCAAAACCTATTCCCTTGACAACCATGAACTTCCAGGTGCTAGAAGCTATGGGGAGCCATTAAGCTCAAAACTAAACCTTTTTGACCAGATAAATATTGTTTCAATGATTTCTTCTGAACCACAGAAAAAATATATTTTTGCAAGCGATTCAGGTTATGGCTTTATTTCTGAAATTTCCAATGCATTTTCAAAAAATAAAAAAGGAAAAAATTTTCTAAGTGTTCCAAATAACTCTCTTCCACTTCAGCCTGTTGAAATTGAAAATATTGAAGAACAGATGATTGCAGCAGTTACTCTTGAAGGACGCCTTCTTATTTTCCAGGCAAAGGAACTTCCAGAACTTGCAAAAGGCAAAGGAAACCAGATCATAAGAATTCCAAAAAAAGATTTTGATGAAAACAAAGATAAACTGATAATTCTGCATCTTTTGGAAAAAGACTTAGGACTTGTTATACATTCAGGGAAACGTGTTTTAAATATCACTACAAATATGATTGTAGATTTTATTGGTAAACGGGGAAACAGAGGAAAAATTTTACCAAGAGGATTTAGAAAAGTTCAAAAACTTGAAAATAAAGAATCATAATATAAGATTTAATGACAAAAAAAAATTTTTTTGATTTAATTAAAAACTGAGATTAAAAAATTTTAAATTTATTTTGAAGTGTTCCATGAAAGGATTTTTAATTCTATGTCAGACAAACTGGAAGGTAAAATTACCGGTATAAACCTTACAAATTTTCTCCAGATAGTTCAGATGGAAAAACCTACAGTTACCCTGCTTGTTGCAACAGGCAATAAAAAAGGATCACTTTATATAGAAAATGGTGAAATTATAGATGCTGACACAAAAACAGGTTTAAAGCATCTTGACGCTGCCTATGAAATCATTTCCTGGGACAATTCTTCAATAGAACTAAAAAAAAACATGCCCATTACTGAGAGGATAATAAAAATGCCTCTCATGAATATTTTGATGGAAGCTTTAAGACTAAAAGACGAAAAACCTAAGACAGAAGAAGAGGAATTTGATGATCTAGAAATATCAGTTGAAGAAGACGAAGAACAATCTGATGATCTAACTTCAAAAGAAGAGTCTCAGGATCAAATACTTGAGGAAATAAATTTCCAAGATTCTAATGAATCCTTTAACAATATTGATGAAATCACTTTTACTCAGGAAAGCTTCCCAAAAACTCATGATAATCTTTCTCTAAATACCAATAATTTAGACAACAAATCTAATCTGCATGAAAATAAGCATAAACTTTCTGAGACTGAAAACACTCTTGAAAAATATGACCTGAGGGCAGATATAACCCCGCCTATTAGTAATGTCAGAGATTTTACAGACTATATTGATTTATCAAAACCTGAAAATAAAAAAAATATAGATGGTGAAATCAAAAAACCTTCTATTGAAGATTTTATTGAAAAAAAAGACCCAACAAAAAGAATCATCTTAATTTCAACTTTAGTACTTCTTTTAATTACATCTTTTGCTGCAGGAAGTTATTTTTATCTTCATAACAAAAAAATAAAAACTGAATACAATAATCTTTTAACAAATCTAGAAAAAATGGATTATGAAGACCAAAAAATAAATTTATTAAAAAAATTCATATCTTCATATCCAAAATCAGACTATGCAAAAAAAGCTCAAAGCAATCTTGATTCAATTTTAAAACGCACACAAAAAGAATCATTTGAACTGATGTCTGAAAAAATAAAAAAACTTCCAATTGACAAAAATTATGAGGAAAGAGCAAAAAGATATTATGATAATTTTTTGCAAAGATTTCCAGAAGGCCAATATTCTCAAAAAGCCAAATCCGAACTCGAAAAAATCCCTGACTTAATAAGACAGTATGAATTAGAGCAAATACAACAAATCCCTGAATCAAGTACAAATAAAAAAATAGAAGAAATAAAAAAATTCAAATTAAAATACCCTGGGATAAATTTGGATGAAATTAATGAAATGGAAATAAAACTAGGGACTTATTTTTTTAAAACTTTAGAAATTCAAATTCAAAATGTTAATTCTTTGGGTGATTTTGAATCTGTAAAAAATAAAATAAATTCATTTAAAGAAATTTTTCCAAATCATCCGGATAATTATAAAACATCCAGGCTTCTAAAAAAGCTTGAAGATGACAAGTGGTCAAAAGCACTTTTAAATACTGCAAAAAACCAATCCAATTCCATTGAAGAAGAAAAACAATTTCTTAAAAATTATATTAAATCCTACGATAAATACATCCTTGTAAGTGCAGCAAATGAAAGAATTAGAGAAATAGACCAAATTTTAAATGAAAAAGAAAAATTTGATAATCTAATGTCCTATGCTTCAAACTCCAGCTATTCTTATTCTAACAGAATAAATAGATTAAAGGCTTATGTCCATTCTGATATTCCAAATGACTACAAAAATAAAGCCAATATTATGATAGAAAAACTTCAAAATGACTATTCATCTCAATTTACAAAATCAAAACCTGCTGAAACTGAAAAAGAAGTCGTAAAAATTAAGGCTAAAGACATAAATGAGATGCTTAAAGATGCTTCATCAAAAGCTGAATCTGCTGCACAAAAAATTTCAGACTCATCAAGATTTTTCAGACATGGAACATTCAGCTTTAAAGATAATTTAACAGGAAAAACCTGGCTTTTGCTTGACTCAGATGATTTTTCAGACAAAGACTGCTTTTATTTTAAAGATGCCCTGGAAACAGCTAAAAAAATTAATATTGACGGATATTCAGACTGGAGGCTTCCATCGGAGCAGGAACTTTTAAGTCTTTTTAAAAACAAACCTTTTTTCCCAATTGAAAAAAACAAATGGTACTGGTCAAATGATATATTTGAAAAAGGTTTTAATACTTACTCGGCCGTAATAACAGGTACACAAACTGAAGAAAGGGAAAAACTAAGCAAAAATATTTTTACAGATTGTGGAATCTTCAAAGCTGTCAGACCATAAATATGAAAAATCTTATTAAAGCTAAAAACCACATATATTCTTTAAAAGATAAAAAAACTGAAGAAACCATAAAAAAATTTTTTAAAACTAAAAAAGGAACATATGGAGAAAATGACATTTTTCTTGGCATAAAAGTACCTGATTTAAGAAAACTTCATAAAAAATTTCCTTTAAATATTGAAGAAACCCAAATTCTTTTAAAATCAAAATTCCATGAAGAAAGATTTTTTGCACTTATAAATCTCATAAGACTTTATGAAAAAGCTGGCCATGAAAAAAAATCTTTTATTGCAGAAAAAATTTATCTTAAAAATACTAAATACATAAACAGCTGGGATTTAACAGATGTTTCAGCACCAAGAATATCAGGCCATTATTTTTTATTTGAAAACCATGAAAATATAAATACTTTAAAAAAAATGGCTTCCTCCAAATATTTGTTTGACAGAAGAATAGCAATTGTATCCTCTCTTTATTTCATAAAACACAATAATCTTGATTTTGGTCTTGAAATCAGTGAAATTCTTTTAGAAGACCATGAAGATCTGATTAATAAGGCAGTGGGATGGATACTAAGGGAAACAGGCAAAAAAGACGAAGCTATACTTATAGATTTTTTAAAAAAGCACTACAAATATTTAAAAAGAGTAACTTTAAGATATGCCATTGAAAAATTTGAAAAAAACAAAAGAAATGAATTTCTTAAAGGTAATTTTTAACTTTATATTTGTATTTGTTTTATTTACTTATCCTGTATACTGCTCTGAATTAATATATTTTGCTTCTGTTGAAGAAAAAATCCAAAACGGGAAAACACAATCCCTTAAACTTTACTTAAACCCTGTAAAAAAAGCACTTACCAACGATAAATTCAATATTTATTATTGGAATCTTGTAATCGAAAGACTTCCTGATCAAAAAAAACTCATAGAAAAAGGAATTAAAATTTTTTTAATTAAAAACGGGAAACTTTCAATAAAATCATACTCAAAAAAAAATAATTTTAATTTTGAGGATACAATAACTGCATATTTTGAAGGCTATTTCAAAAACAATGTAGAAATTATAAAAATTGAAAATATTGTTAATTCCTCAAAAAAAAGGGTATACTTCAAAGGTTTGTTTGCTCCGCTTTCATATCCTGACAACTGGAGCAGAATAATTTTAAAAAATAAAATCAAGTCAGATATAAATTATTTTAAATCATTTTTTTAGTTAAAGGTTTTTAAATGAAAGCTGTAATTCAAAGAACAGATTATGCAAAAGTTGAAGTAGAAAATAATATAACAGGCCAAATTAAAAAAGGACTTCTTGTTTTACTTGGAGTTACACATGAAGACAGCGAAAAAGAAGCAGATTACCTTGCTGACAAAATAATAAATCTAAGAATTTTTCCAGATTCAGAAGACAAAATGAACCTAAGCCTTCTAGATATTAAAGGAGAAATTCTTGTTGTATCCCAGTTTACATTGTATGCAGACACAAAAAAAGGCAGAAGACCCTCTTTTATTAAAGCAGCAAAACCTGAAAAGGCAAACTACCTTTATGAATATTTTGTAAAAATATTAAATGAAAAAGGACTTGAGCCAAAAACAGGAAAATTTCAGGAAATGATGAATGTTTCCCTTTTAAACAGCGGACCCGTAACTATAATTATTGATACAAATGAATAAAAGAATTTTATTTTTTTTAATTTTTATTTTTTCGCCTTTAAGTTTATTTTCAGCACAAAGATCTGTTGTTTTATTTGATCTTGAAAATAACAGGCCTTTATATCTTGAAAATGAAAAAACAGAACTAATTCCAGCCTCAACAATAAAAGTTCTTACAGCACTTATTTCCATTGAAAAATTTGGACTTGATTACAGATTTTTCACCAAGGTTTTTGAAGATGACAAAAATAATATTTATATAAAAGGCTTTGGAGACCCTCTTTTTACTTCAGATGAAATAAAAAAATTTTGTCAAAAACTTTCCTTAAAGCTTAAAACCAGAAAAATTAACAATATAATTATTGACCAGACTTTTTTTTCACAGGAATCAATAAACTTTGAAGGAACTAAAAGGCTGTCTTCTAATACATATGATTCTCCAAACAATGCACTGGCAGCTAATTTTAATTCTGTATGCTTTGAAAAAAACGCCAATACTTATATTTCATGCGAAAAAGAGACACCTCTTTTAAAAGAAATTTTATTTATTGTTAAAAATTCTAAAATGGATAAAGGCAGAATTCCAATACCTCACCTTAACAATGCCAACCTTTTATATCCTGGATATCTGATCAAATATTTTCTAGAAAAGGAAAACATAGTAATAAATGGCAAAGTTAAACTTTTTACTGAAAATAATTTAGATAATTTAAAGGAAATTTTTCATTATAATTCTGATTTTACTCTTAAAGATACAATAGAAAAAATGCTTTTTTATTCAAATAATTTTATAGCAAATCAGCTTTTTTTATGTATAGGTGCTGATGGAACCAAGGCTTCTATTGAAAAATCAGCTGATTATTATAAAAAATATCTTGCTGACAATAAAATTAATGCACATGTAATCGAAGGAAGTGGAATTTCACGGGAAAATAAAATTTCAGGGGATGATATGATTAAAATTCTAAAAAAATTTAAACCATATTATCTTTTAATGAAAAAGGACAACAATGGAAATTTTTATAAAACAGGAACTTTAACAGGCGTAAAAAATCTATGCGGTTATTATTTTTACGAAAAAGATAAAATTTTTCTATACTCAATTTTTTTAAATAACTCTTCTTTAAATCCATTTAATGAATTTTCTGTTTTAAAGAAAAAAATAAAAAAGAATTTTATAAATCTATGAAAAAAATAATTTTTGTATTTATTTATGTTTTTTTAAATTTTTCTATTTGTCTTTCAGATGAATTTGATGATTTCAGCCCACCTGAATATCCAAACGGGCTGTATCTTGAAATTGGAGGGGGCGAAAATCAAAATTCATCTTGGGGAGAATTAGGATTTCTTGGAACTGCATCAGACTATTTAGAATATAGGGCTTCTTTAGGATATTTAGGTCTTGAACCAGTTGGAACTTCAGACAAAGAATATTATGGGGGTATAAATATTGGTACAAGGATTAAATATTCATCCTTTATTACCCCTTTTTTGGGTGCTGGTATTTTCTCAGGCTACTCATTTGAAAACAAAAATGCCGAAAATGACGGAATAGACAATGATAATGACAATATTGTTGATGAGGAAAATGAAAAAAAAGAAGTGAGCGATGATGTAATTTTTTGTTTTTACCCTGAAGCCGGGTTTTATTTTCAATTTCAAAACAATTCAAAAATATATTTTTCAACAAAATATATGATATCAACTGAAAAAGAAGCTGATAATTTTTATTTATTTACAATTGGATTTTCTTTCAGCTACGAAGAAGAAACTGTTAACTTCTAAAATAAAGACTAAATATGCAAGATATCAATAATCAGATTTTTGATGAAAAAAAACTCTCAGAACTTATTGAACAAAAAAATTGTAAGGAAATTGAAAATTTTTTTGAAATTATCCCGCCATTTGAAACAGCAAGAATTTTTTCAAGACTTGATTCAGAAGAAAAAGAAGTTTTATTAAAAATTCTTAGCCCTCAAAAAGCAGCTGATCTTATAGAACTTGTACCAGAAACTGTTGCAGCTGAAATTTTAGAAGATATGAATCCTAAAGATGCTGCTGCGATTGTAACTGAAATTGAAAGTAATGAAAGAGCTGATATTTTTTCAGGACTTGATGAGGAATCTGTTAATGCAATTTTATTTGAAATGGATCCAGAAGAAGCTGATGATCTGAAGCTGCTTTCAAGTTATTCTCCATTTGTTGCCGGCGGTCTTATGATAACAGAATACCTCTGGCATTACGAATCTGAAAAAGTAACAGATATTATTAATGATCTTAGAACAAACCAGGAAATATATTCTGATTTTGATGTCCAGTATGTCTATATTGTTGATAATCAAAAAATTCTAACAGGGGTTTTAAGATTAAGGGATCTTCTTATTTCACCTGGTATTAAAACAGCAAAAGAAATAATGATAAAAAATCCTGTAAGCATAGACCACAATACTCCCCTTTCCAAACTAGATGAATTTTTTGAGAAAACAGGCTTTATTGGAGCACCTGTAGTTGACTCATCTGGAAAACTTATTGGAGTTGTAAGAGAATCGGATGTTGATGAAGCCCTAATTGACAAAAGTGATGAAACATACCTTAAAACCCAGGGTTATTATAGGCGGAGAAGAAATTCGTTCCATGCCTTTATTTAAAAGATCTTACAGAAGACTTTCCTGGCTCACTGTAAATATTTTTTTCAATATAATAGCAGCAAGTGTAATTGCAGCTTATCAGGATACACTTTCACAAGTAATTGCCCTTGCAGTTTTTTTACCAATTATTTCTGATATGAGCGGATGTTCAGGGAATCAGGCTGTAGCTGTATCTTTAAGAGAACTGAGCCTTGGTCTTATAAAGCCAAATGAAGTTTTAAGAGTATGGCTTAAAGAAATAGGAATAGGGATAATTAACGGCTCTGCACTTGGAATTATTCTTGGTTCAGCTGCATATTTATGGAAAGGAAATATTTACCTTGGATTGGTTATTGCTCTGGCAATGGCTTTAAATACAATAATTGCAGTATCAATTGGCGGAGCTGTACCGCTTTTAATAAAACTATTCAAAGCTGATCCTGCACTTGCATCAGGCCCTGTACTCACAACAATAACAGACATGTGCGGATTTTTTCTGGTTTTAAGCTTTGCTACTTTAATGCTTTCTCATATTTCATATTAATCTGCATGATAGAAATTCAAATCTGATATAACAATATTTTTACCTTTATTTTTTGCTCTGTATAAATGCTTATCAGCTCTCATAAAAATAGAATCAGTTGAATCCTTTCCCTTAATATATGCTGTAACACCAAAGCTGCATGTATATTTTATTTGATTTTTACCAAATTTTAGCGTTCGTGCAGCAATTGCAAGACGAAGCCTTTCACAAAGAGATACAGCCCCGTTAATATCTGTATCTGATAAAAGGATAAGAAATTCTTCTCCTCCAATTCTTGCTATTTTATCTGCATTTCTCATTAAAGCACTAGATGTTTTAGCAAGATCTTTTAAAACATCATCTCCTGAATTATGACCATAATTATCATTTATTGATTTGAAATCATCTATATCAAAAATACACAAACAAAAATTTTTATTGTATCTATTTGCTATTGCTATATACGTTGATAAATTTTCAAAAATATTCCTTCTGTTCGCAAGATGGGTAAGGGAGTCAGTATTGGCAAGCTCATAAAGATGGGTATTCATATTTTTTAACTTTGCAGCCATTGACTCAAGAGAATTGGATTTTGAATCTAGTAATTTAACCATTTTATTTATTTCATTTGCAAGAAACGAAAGCTCATCGCAGCCATCAAGTGCGACTATCCTTGTGTTTGAATCTTTTTGATAAAGCTTTTTTACCTGATTTCCAAGATTTTTAACCCTTATTATAACCTTTGTTTCAAAAAGGTAAAAAATAATTATACTGAAAACCAATCCAATTAATGACAGGCTGACAAAAAAAAATTTTACTGTTTCTTTTCCAAGTTTATAAATATTTCTTTCAAGTTCAGCAGAAATAATAAAAGAATATGTTTTTTTTAAATCTAAAAGCTTAATATATGGAATAATTGTCTCTTCTGACGGATATATGACTCCTGAAATAGTTTTTCCATTTTCATCAAAGGCTTTTTTTACCCAAAAAGGCTGATCAGAAGATTTTTTTTCGTATAAAACTAGATTAAGGCTGGTTCTGTACTTGATTTTCTCAATCAGTGATAAGCTGAGCTCTTTACCCATTACAAGCATACCATTTGGTTTTCCAGTGTGATTAGTCTTAAAAATTTTATGTGAAGTTATAACATAGGATTTCCCTGCAATTGTTGTTATCCCACGAAAATCGATATTTTCATTTTTAGAGTCGTAAAAATTTTGTTTTGGTAAAAAAGCTGAAAAATCAGAACTGATTCTTTTTATTTCATTTTTTTTAAAATCATAACCCCTTCCCCAATGAAGAGCACCGCTTGGTTTTAAAAAAAGAATAAATGACATGTTTTGTTCCAAAAAAAAATTAGGAACAAGATTTTCCTCTATAAATTCCGTATTGATTTCATCCATAAACCTGTAAGACTCATCCCATACAGCCCAGTCAAGATTAATCGAGTAAAGAGAATCAATTTCTGCATTTAAGGCATTCTGAGCTCTTTGGATATTTATCTGAGCATTAAACCGCTCAAGTTTTTCAAAGCTGTTTTTTAAAATTTGTCTTGAAACTGCATGGGAAACAATTATAAAAAAAAGAAAAACGCATACTATTATTATTAAAATTGTAGATCGAATACTTTTCATGAGATTCAATATCCTAGGTATAACGAACTAAATTTGTCTTATTCGGCTATTTTTGTGACAGATTCATGCTTTATCTCAAAATACCAGATTCCTAAGATTAAATCTTACTTTAACTGAATAAAAAATCAAGACAGATCGTTTTGTCTCATTGCATCAATACCAGAACTTGAAATATAGGCATAAGCACTGTGATTATGTATGGATTCAAAATTTTCAACACTTACTTCAAACCATAAAATATTTTTATCCTCATAAAGTTTTAGTGCAACATCCCTTGCAATATCTTCCACAAATTTAGGATTTTTATAGGCCCTTTCTGTTACTTCCTTTTCATCTGCACGCTTAAGTACAGAAAAAACCTCACATGATCCGGCTTCTTCACATATTTTTATCAAATCTTCAATCCAGATAAATTTTTTAAAGCGGACTTTAAGACTTACAATTCCTCTTTGATTATGTGCCCCAAATTCACTTATCTCCTTTGAACAGGGACAAAGTGAAGAAACCGGAACTTCAACCTGAGAAACTATATCAATTTTACCGTTTCTGTCACTTTGGCCGATAATTTTACATGAATAATCCATCAGCCCTGAAGATCCTGTAACAGGTGCTTTTTTTTTAATAAAATAAGGAAAGCTAAGCTCCATATGTGAAGATCTGGCATTAAGCTGGGTCTTCATATTGTTGAGTATTCTTGAAAATGCTTCATATGAGAGTTCCTGCCTGAAAATATGGAGCATTTCAACAAACCTGCTCATATGTGTACCTTTTGTATGATGAGGCAGATCAACATACATATTTATATTGGCAACGGTCTGCTGGTATTTATTTTCCCTGTCCTGAACTGTAACAGGGTATCTTAAATTTTTTATCCCCACTTTATCAATGGGAATATTCCTGTAGTCTTTTTCTTTTTGTACGTCCTTCATAATTAAAACCTATAAAAGATATTCAGGTGAAAAATGCGACATAGATCTGAATATATTTTCCTTTATCCTTTTATTTTTTCCATAAAGGGATTTTAAAAAAACTTTCATTTCATCCCTCTTGGAAATTCCAGCAGAAGGACATTTATTTTCAAATACAGGAATTTTTGAATTATTAATAAATCCTGAAATCATTTGTTCATCAACAAGACAAAGAGGACGAATAACATGTATTTTGCCATTGAAAAATTCCTGATTTGGCACCATTGTCCCCATTGTTCCTGTATAGCACATATTTATAAAAAGAGTGGCAATAAGATCATCTTTTGTATGACCAAGGGCAATTTTATTGCAGCCAAACTCATTTGCAAGCTCAAAAAGCCTTTTTCTTCTATTCCATGAACACAAAAAACATGGACTTTTCTTTTTGTTTTCAGGACCGTGTGCCATTACACCAAAATCTGTATATTCGACATGCAGGTTTATACTGTTGTTACTTAAAAAAGTTTTAATTCCTAAAGCACAATTATCATCAAAACCAGGGTCAATATAAACAGGTACAATTTCAAAATCAACCGGAGCCCACTCTACCCTGTCATTTAAACAGGCAAGAAGTGTCATTGAATCCTTGCCGCCTGAAACACCTACAAGGATTCTGTCTTTATCATTGATTAAATTGTATTTTACTACAGCCTTTCCAACAAGTTTATTAATACGAAAAAACTTTTTATTCCTGTCAAGCAAATAATTTTTATTCAGAACCGCCATCTTCATCCCTGACAACTTTTCCTGCTGCTATCTCACGCAAGGCCATTACAACATCTTCATTTTTTGCTCTTTGCACAAGATATTCTGAACCTTCTCTTAACTGACGAACCCTTGCAGCAGCCATGTGAACAAGTTCAAAACGGTTTTTTACTTTTGATAAACAGTCTTCAACTGTAATTCTTGCCATTTTTACTCCTGTTAATTATTTAGTTACAGTATTTCAACTATCTCATATACTCTCTTACCACCTGGGGCCTGAAATGTCACTTCATCTCCTGGAACCTTTCCTAAAATTCCTTTACCCAAAGGTGAAGTAACTGAAATTTTCCCTTTATCTATATCAGATTCATCAGGGCCTACAAGCTGATATTTTACTTCTTCACCAGTATCAACATTTTCAAGCAAAATTACTGCTCCAAAAACAGCCTTGTCTTTAGCAAGCTTTGAAGGATCAATAACATCTGCATTTGCCAGTTTATATTCAAGTTCATTTATTCTTCCCTGAATAAATGACTGTCTTTCCTTTGCTGCATCATATTCCGCATTTTCAGAAAGATCACCGTGGGCTCTTGCTATTTCAATAGCTTCTATATTTCTTGGCCTTTCAACGGTTTTAAGATTTTCAAGCTCTTTTTTTAAAACCTGGTAACCCTCTTTAGTGATCGGAATTCTTTCCACTTTTTTTCCTCCTTAATAAAATAAAAAGAGACCATTTTTTTCAACGGTCTCTTTACAAAAAATAATGTATGGTGCTGATTACAAATAGGATTCTGCTAAAATCTCCGCTATCTGAACTGCATTTGTAGCAGCTCCCTTTCTTATATTGTCAGCAACTATCCACATGTTTATTCCATTTTCAATTGATTCATCCTGTCTTAATCTTCCAACCAGAGTAAAATCCTGTCCAGCTGCATCTATTGCAAGAGGATAAATGTTTTCTTTTGGATTATCAACAATTTTTATGCCTTTTGAATTTTCTAAAAGTTTTCTTACCTCAGAAACGTCGGCATGCTTTATTGTTTCAACATTAACTGATTCTGAATGTCCGTAAAAAACAGGTACCCTTACTGTAGTTGCAGTAACTGCAATTTTATCATTTTCAAGAATTTTTCTGGTTTCATTAACCATTTTCATTTCTTCTTTTGTATAGCCGTTATCAAGAAAAACATCTATATGCGGAAGACAATTAAATGCAATTTCATGAGGATAAACCTTTTTTTCATAATTTATAAAGTTTATTTTTGCTCTTGTTTCATCAAAAAGCTCATCTATTGCCTTTTTTCCGCTTCCGGATACTGCCTGATATGTTGATACAACAATTCTTTTTATTCCATACTCCCTGTTAACCGGAGCAAGAGCAACAAGCATCTGAATTGTTGAACAATTTGGATTTGCAATAATACCTTTGGTTTTATAACCTGCTACTGCATGAGGGTTTGCTTCTGGAACAACAAGAGGTACATCAGGGTCCATCCTCCATGCACTTGAATTATCTACAACAACTGCTCCAGCCTGTGCTGCTATGGGAGCAAAATCAAGGCTTGTACCGCCTCCAGCTGAAAAAAGAGCTATATCAACACCTTTGAAAGAGTCTTTGGTCATTTCCTCAACTTCTACTTCATCACCCTTAAAACGAAGTTTTTTCCCTGCAGATCTTTTGGATGCAAGAAGTTTTAGATTTGCCACAGGGAAATTTCTTTCTTCAAGACATTTGATCATTACATTTCCGACAGCTCCAGTTGCTCCTGCAACTGCTACATTGAACTTTTTTTGTGTCATTTTTCTCCCCTTAAAACTCAAAAATTAAAATTTATAATATTTATATAAAAAAGTTTATTATACCTAAAAAATAAAACTTCAAGGTAAAATTAAGAATTTATTAATTCAAATAAAAAAATACCGCTTTAAAGAAAATTTAAAGCGATATATGTTTAATTAAAACTAATTAACTACTCTGATTTAACTGAATTTCTGTCCTTTGCATGAATTGATCTGAGAAAAATTACAAGTCCGGATAAAAGATAAATAAAAGCAGTAATAAAAAGCATTATCTGAGGTTCTGAAGCAATCAGAACTATTGCAAGAATAACAGCGACTAGAATATTAAATGGTATTTTCTGATCCTTGTCCATTTTTTTAAGACATGGATATTTAACATTGCTTACCATTAAAAAAGCTGTAAGATAACTTAAAATTATTGATATAACCTCAAGAAATTTACCTTCAAATCCTGTTTTATTGCAAAACAAAAACCATGTAACACAAATAAATGCTGCCGCAGGAATTGGAAGGCCTGTAAAAAATCTTGAATCTGAATGATCACTGACATTAAATCTTGCAAGCCTTAATGCACCGCAGATTACAAAAACAAAAGCCGTAAGCCAACCGACTCTTCCTTCGTGGGGAAAAACCCACATATAAAAAAGAATTGCAGGTGCAACCCCAAATGAAACAAGATCTGAAAGGGAATCAAATTCCATTCCAAACCTGCTTTCTGTATTTGTCATTCTTGCTACTCTTCCATCCATTATATCAAAAAACATTGCAACTATAACCGCTGTTGCAGCAGCCATAAAATTACCGTTTATAGATGATACAACTGAATAAAAACCGCACAAGGCATTCATTGCAGTAAAAATATTTGGAAGAATATAAATTTTTCTATTTATTTTATGCATAAGTAACCATCCTTAATTTATCTTGCAGATCACAGAAGAACCAGCCTTAACCATCTGGCCTTTTCTTACCATGATTTCACTGTTTAAAGGAAGATAAAGCTCAAGTCTTGATCCAAACCTTATCATTCCATATCTGTTTCCTTTTAAAACAACATCTCCTTCTTTTAAAGGACTGATGATTCTTCTTGCTATAAGTCCTGCAATCTGAACAGTCCAGAATTTTATCCCTGAATCTGTTTCTATAAGTACGGCATTTCTTTCATTGTCTTCTGATGCCTTATCAAGCGATGCATTAAAAAACTTCCCAGGAAAATATTTAATTTCTTTTACTTTCCCGGAAAATGGAATTCTATTTACATGAACATTAAAAACTGACATGAAAATGCTCACCTTGATACATGGACTTCCATCATAGTTATTGGATTCTAAATTTTCAATTCCTATTATCTTACCGTCTGCTGGAGAAACTAGAAGATCTTTTTGATTAGGAATTTTTCTTTCAGGATCCCTGAAAAACCAAAGTGAAAAAACAGTTAAGAAAAAGAATGGAAGAAAAATAAAATATATACCTGCAAGCAGAAAAATAAATAAACAAACTGCAAAACAGCCTATAATTGGATAACCGTATCTTGTTATTCCTGTAATTTTTTCAATTTTTTCAATTAGTGTCATGATTAAAATCCATTTTTTAAAAAGTATCAGAGTAAATCTTTATTGTCAAATCAAGGCTTTTTATAAATATTTTCTTCAGCATTTGATTTTCTTATATAATTTGGGAGCAGTCCAAATTTTTCGTCATCTTTATTTTGTTTAAATTTTTCCAGTGCAATTTCACATACTGCCTCTGCTTTAATTTCCATCATCCAGGATGGAGGATAATATATCTTTTTAAATGAAAGGTCAAAAACATCTTTATAAAGCAATGCAGCATTTCCTGTTATAATTATATTTTCGTTTAAATAGTCTTTTATACATTCGGGTTTTGTTACAGATTCCTTTGTTTTTTCAACAAGGATTCCATCTTTAAAAGTGTAAAATGAATAATAAACTTCTCCTCTTCTTGCATCAACAACACTTAAAATTTTTTTGTTGCTGTATCTGAAAACATAAGAACACGCATCAAGGGAGGAAACTCCCTTAAGTGGTTTATTTAGAGCAAATGAAATGCCTTTTAAGGTACTTACGCCAATTCTTACCCCTGTAAAATTTCCAGGTCCTGTACATACCGCAAAAAGATCTGTATCAGATATTTTTTTATCTGCAAGACCATAGCAGTACTCAATATTTGAAATTATATTTTTTGAATGTGTCCCTCTGTTTTTAAAGGAAACCTGAGACAATAATTTATTATTCTCAAAAATTGCCAGATTTAAGTATTCTGCTGCTGTATCCGCTCCAAGTACAAGCATTTTATTTTTTTCCGGTTTTTTTTGTTCTTTTTTGTTTAAATATATCTTCTGAAATCGCAATCTCAAGAACCTGCTCAATACTTGAAACTGGAATAAATTTTATTTTTCTTTTTACATTTTTTGGAACTTCAGAAAGCTCTTTTCTGTTTTTTTCAGGGAAAATTATTGTTTTTATTCCGCCTCTCAAAGCTCCAAGTGCTTTTTCCTTCAGGCCTCCTATAGGCAGAACCCTTCCCCTCAATGTAATTTCTCCAGTCATTGCAACATCATTTTTTACAGGTTTTTCTATTATTGCAGAAATAAGAGCAGTTGCCATTGCAATTCCGGCAGATGGTCCATCCTTTGGAATTGCTCCTGCAGGGACATGAATATGAATATCCCTGTTTTCAAAAAAATTTTCATCTTCAGTCATATAGTCAAGTTTAGACTTGGCATAACTTAGTGCAGCTCTTGCAGATTCCTGCATTACATCGCCTATCTGACCTGTAATCTGGACATCTCCTTTTCCCGGAAGAATTGAAGCTTCAATATAAAGAACTTCACCACCGACTTCAGTCCAGGCAAGACCTGTAGATAAACCAATCTGGCTTTCTTCTTTGTCCATTTCAGGCTGAAACTTGGGTATTCCAAGAAATTTAGAAAGGGTTGATGAATTAACTCTGATAAAATCTTTATTGTCTTCAATAATAATTCTTGCAGATTTTCTTGTAATTGCACCAATTTCTCTTTCAAGATTTCTTACACCTGCCTCAGCAGTATATTCAGTTATAATTTTTTTCAAAGCATTATCGCTTATTACAAGCTGATCGTCTTTGATTCCGCAGTTTTTTTTCTGTCTTGGAATAAGATAATTTTTTGCAATTTCTTCTTTTTCTTCAGGTGTGTATCCGGAAAGTTCTATTATTTCCATTCTGTCAAGAAGAGCAGAAGGTATAGTATCAGTCATGTTTGCAGTCAAAATGAACATTACTTTTGAAAGATCAAACGGAAGATTCAGATAATGATCGCTGAATTCAGAATTTTGCTCAGGGTCAAGAGCCTCCAGAAGAGCTGAAGAAGGATCACCTCTGAAATCTGAACCAAGTTTGTCTATTTCATCAAGCATAAATACAGGGTTTTTTGATCCGCAGTCTTTTATTCCCTGAATTATTCTTCCAGGCATGGCTCCTATATAGGTTCTTCTATGTCCTCTGATTTCTGCCTCGTCTCTTATTCCGCCAAGTGAAACCCTGTGAAATTTTCTGTTCATTGCCCTTGCAACAGCTTGACCAAGGGAGGTTTTGCCGACTCCAGGCGGACCTGCAAAACATAAAATTGGTGATTTTGAATCAGGATTGAGTTTTTTTACGCTTAAATATTCAAGAATTCTTTCCTTGATTTTTTCAAGGCCGTAATGGCGTTTATCAAGCTCTTCAGCAGCTTTTTTAATATCTATTGAATCCTTTGAAAATTTTGACCAGGGAAGCTCAACAAGCCAGTCAAGATAAGTTCTTATAACTCCTGCTTCAGATGAATCAGAATTCATCTGCTCAAATCTTTTAAGCTGTTTTTCTGCTTCCTTTTGAATATTTTTAGGCATTTTAGCCTTTTTAATCTTTTTTTTGTAGTCTTCTATTTCTTCTAGTTTGTCATCGGACTCTCCAAGCTCCTTGTGGATAGCCCTCATCTGCTCCCTTAAATAATAATCCTTCTGGGTTTTGGAAATTTCATCTCTTACATCTGACTGAATTTTGGCCTGAACTACTGAAAGCTCAACTTCCTTCATAAGATAGTCGTTGACTTTTTTAAGCCTTACCTTCACATCTCTTTCCTCAAGAAGAGACTGTGCATCTTCTATTTTGAGCTGAAGATTTGAAGCAACTAAATCTGCAAGTTTGGAAGGATCGTCTATTGAATCAAAAACAGCCTTTATGTCATTTGTCAGCTCACCTCTAAGGCCTAGAATTTTTTCACTCTGCTCCTTGATATTTCTGACAAGAGCTTCAATTTCCATGTCAAATTCTTCAATTTCAATATCATCAATAAGATCAACTTTTACTTCAAAATAAGGACTTTCCTTTAAATATTCATTAATTTCGCCCTTAGTAACACCCTGCACCAAAGCCTTTACCTTGCCGTCAGGAAGTTTTAAAATTCTAAGTACCTTGGCAACAGTTCCAACAGTATAAATTTCATCCTTAACCGGTTCTTCAGATACAGGGTCTTTTTGAGTCGCAAGAAAAACAAAATTACTCACATTTACTGAAGCTTCAATAGCTTTAATGGATTTATCCCTTCCCACAAAAAGAGGAAGAAGCATGTCAGTAAAAATTACAACATCCCTGACAGGCATCATGGGCATTGATTCTGGAATATCTTCCTGGTTAAACTCTTCTTCAAGTATATTTATAAGATCGTCTTTATCAGTTTCAGCCATTCTTTCTCCTGGATTAAAAATTTTGCCTTCCCTTTACAGGGCAATCTTTGTAATATAAAGCAATTTTTGAAGTTGACAACACCAGAAACAAGGTATTTTCTTTTTTTTATATTTTAAATTAAACTATGACAAAAAAACTGCGAAAGTAAACCAATGTATTCTTTAAATTTTATTCTCTTTGCTTCATTTATCTTCGGCTCATGCATAGGAAGTTTTTTAAACGTATGTATATTAAGAATTCCAAATGATATTTCAATAGCTTTTCCGCCTTCTGCATGCACAAAATGCAATGAACCAATTAAATGGTATGATAATATTCCGGTTCTAAGCTATATTTTTCTCATGGGAAAATGCAGAAACTGCAAAACTAAAATTTCCATTCAATATCCTCTTGTAGAACTTTTTACTGGTTTTATGGCATTTTATACTGTTTTATCATTTTCTTTAACTATAAAAACAGTTTTTGTTTTTATTTTTGCCTGTGTTTTAATTGTAATAAGTGTAATTGACCTTCATCACCAGATAATACCTGATATTATAAGTCTTCCGGGTATTCCTGTTTTTTTTGTTCTTGCCATTATTTTAAAAGAGATCAATTTCCTTGACCTGGTTCTTGGAATACTTTTAGGCGGAGGAATTTTATATTTAATAGCTTTTTTATACTATTTTTTCACAAAAAAAGAGGGAATGGGCGGAGGAGATATAAAACTTCTTGCCATGATTGGTGCATTTATTGGTTACAAGGGAATTTTTTTTACAATTTTTTTCTCATCTGTTCTTGGAACTATAATTGGTATTATCCTTATAATTATCAAGGGAAGAAACATGAAATATGCTCTTCCATTTGGACCCTTCCTTTCTCTGGGAGCCTTGATATACATATATTTCGGAGACTTTATAATTTATCATTACATTAATTTTATCAGGGGCTGAAAAATTTTCTTGATTTTAATTTTTTTGGGAATATAGTTCTTTAAAAGTTTAATTTATCAGGGACAATCATCATGTCTGGCTAGTCAATTATTATCCTGCCTAAGAAGTCATTTTAAATTAATTGGTCAAAAACGCCTGCTTTGATTCGGTCAAAATCAGGTATAATATTAAGAGTATAATTTAATTATTTATCGGACATTAAATGAATCAGACCAAAATTAGAACTGCTTTGCCTGAAGACGAAGATTTTATAGTAAATCTTGAAAAAATATCATTTCCAAAAGAAAGACAAAGCAGCAGAAAGTCTATTAGAAACAGTATCAAAAGCAATAATCAAATTGTACTTATAGCACTTCATCAGGATATGCAGGCAGGTTGTGCTATACTTTTTATTTATAAACATTCATTAAGAGTATATTCAATTGCTGTTCATCCTGATTTTCAAAAAAAAGGAATAGGCAAATTTCTTTTAAACCAGATAACAAAAACAGCACAGGAAAAAGATTTTGAAAAAATTACCCTTGAAGCTGAAACAAAAAACGAACGCCTTGTAAAATGGTATCAAAAATTTTCCTTTGAAAAGACTGAATTCCTTAGAAATTATTATGGCAATGGTGAAACTGCTTTTAGAATGGAAAAAAAACTTTTCTGCCGTTATGACGATTCAGAAGATGCAGGAAATATTGTAGTAATTGATAATATTAAAAAATATGACCTCCATCTTAAAGGAATAAAAGTTATTTCTGCAAGGGATTATCTTTCCCTTAAACTTTTCAGAAACTCAGAAAAATGCAATGTTTTAAACCTTTGTTCCAATTATAAGGCACATTCAATGGGATATTATATATCCCTTATTTCTTCTGCCAGAAACCACCGTGTAATTCCATCTGTAATGACAGTAAAGGATATTTCAAATATTTCTATTGCACAGACCTTGTTTGAGGAAATAAAGGATTCATTTGATGAAAAGCTCAAATCATTAAAGGAACAATATTTTGAAATTACAGTAATTTTAGGCAAAACTCCCGAAAAAAAATATCAGGATCTTGCAAAAAAACTTTTCTCAATTTTTGAAATACCTTTTTTTCATATTCTTTTTAAAAAAAAGGAATGCTGGAAAATAAAAAAAGTTTCTCTTCTAAATATTGACAATGTTATTCAGGATTATCCTGAACTTTTTAAAGAATCTTTGTCTGAATATTTTGATAAAAAAAGGTACAGAAAAACAAGGCTTAAAAACTACAAATATGATCTTGCAATTTTAGTCAATCATGAAGAAAAAACTCCCCCTTCATGTGAAAAAGCATTGGAAAAATTTAAAAATGCTGCTGAAAAAACAGGCTTTTATACAGAATTTATAACAAAAACCGACTATAGAAGACTTTGCGAGTTTGATGCCTTATTTATAAGAGAAACAACAGCAATTGAAAACCACACATATCAGATTGCAAGGCATGCATATACAGAAGGTCTTGTTGTTATTGACGATCCATGGTCTATTCTTTTATGTTCAAACAAGGTCTATTTAAGCGAACGTCTAGACCGTGCCGGCATAAAACAGCCAAGATCATGGCTTTTGACTAAAAGGATGCTTCACACATCTCTTGTTGAATCACTTCCATTTCCAATTGTACTTAAACTTCCTGAAAGTTCATTTTCACTTGGAGTATTTAAGGTTAAATCTGTAGAAGAACTTAAAGAAAGGCTTTCTTCACTTCTATTAAAAAGTGATCTTGTAATAGCACAGGAATTTCTTGAAACAGAATATGACTGGAGAATAGGTGTTCTTGACAATCAGCCTTTATTTGCATGCAAATATTTCATGGCACACGGCCACTGGCAGATCTATAACTGGGAGCTAAAAGAAGACCCTGATTTTGTAGGAATGTCTGAAGCTGTTCCAATAAATCAGGTTCCTTCAAAAATTTTAAAAGCAGCTGTAAAATCATCTTCTCTTATTGGAAACGGACTTTACGGAGTTGATATAAAAGAAATTAAGGGATGTCCTGTAATAATAGAAATTAATGATAATCCAAATATTGATTCAGGTATTGAAGATCAGCTTCTTGGAGAAGAATTATACCTTAGAATAATGAACTCATTTTTCAACAGAATTGAAAAAGAAAGACAAAGCCCTAATTTTTTACTCTGATACAGGAAACAAAATGATACATCCAGATACTGAAATAAAAACAATAAACAAAATAATTGGAAAAGGTGTTTTTGCATTAAAGGACATTCCAAAAGGAACAATAATTGTTGCAAAAGACAAGTTTGATATTGTTTTAAGTGAAAATGATTTTTTAAAACTTGACCCTGTTTTAAAAAATTCCATGGAAACCTATATGTACAGAGACAAAAACAAAAATTTTGTTTTAAGCTGGGACCATGCAAAATACATGAATCACAGCTGCTGTTCAAATACAATGATGACAGACTATGATATTGAAATTACTGTAAAGGATATAAAGGCAGGCGAAGAAATTACAACAGAATACGGACTTTTAAATATTGTTGAACCATATGAAATTTACTGCGGCTGTACAAACTGCAGAAAAATTTTAAAAACTGATGATCTTGAAACCTATGGCCATACCTGGGATCAAATAATTAAAGAAAGTCTTTTATTAATAAATAAAGTAAAACAGCCCTTAACTGGGATATTAAGCAAAGAATCAAAAATAAAAATTGAAAATTTTTTAAAAAATCCTGATCTTTACAGCTCAGTAAAAAATCTTTCATTAAATAGTTGCTGAACGAAAACGGCCTTTTTTGTCCATTTCGGGGTCAGATTCAAAATTTAATCCTCAAAATACTAAATGTATTCTAAAGGTTAAATTTTTCATCTTTCTTGAACTGAAACAAAATTCTCGTTTTCGGCCAATCACTAAATAAATTTTAACCTAAATTATCCAAGTATCAATTTGAAAAGATTTACAAGGCAGAAGGCAAAAAGCTTTATATTATAAATATTAATGCAGGATTTAAGTTTAATTTGACCTTTCATTTAAAGCTCACCATTAAAAATAATTTGGTGAGCTTTAATATTTTTGTTTTATTCAGATAAAATCCTGTCATACATTTTTCCAACTCCATAATCCCTTCTTCTCATAAACTTTTCAGGGGAAGGACCAGCAAGCTGCATTTCAGGATTTTTTTCAAGTACACTTGTTGCTATTGCCATTTCTTTTGTACAGCCTGTACTGTATGTAGAATCTTTTCCAACCCATTCAGGCGGAACTTTTTTACCAAGGATTTGAAAAGCATGTGCAATATCATCATAAGTCTGAAATCTCCAGATATCAATATAACCGCTTCTTTGAACTATTTCCCACATATACATGAGATCATCTGCATCCATTCCAGGCTCGTAATATTTTGAAGGATTAATTATAAATGTATTTTCATAACTTTCTTCAAGATATGTCACAAAAGTTGACATAATTTCAGTAGCTTCTTCAATTTTTCCTGGAATTGAGCCTATTATACCGCTGTAAAACATTACAGTTGACCCTGATTCTTTTTTATCTTTCATTTTTTCAATTATTTCATATGCCTTTTTCTCAAGATCTTCCCTTGTAAATCGAATAACTTCAGGATGTGCTTTTTTAATATCTATTACAACAAAACCTTCGTCATTATGGGAAATATTAAATATCGGTCTTGTAAAAGAAAAATGAGTATCAAAAAATCTTCTTTTCTGCTCTCTTCCCCTTGAAATAATTGCATCACACTCTTTAAAAGCTCTTGCAAATGTTGTTGAAGCAATTAGAAGATTAAGATTTTCCTGGGTTCCGTCAGACAAAACAAGAACATTTTTTTCACGTTGAAGATATGAAATTACTTCATTTTTTGAAAGTTCCTTATTGTAAATAAATTCACTGTTCAAAAGCTCTGATTTTAGGGTTTCATCTTCTTCTACATCAGTTATATTTATTTTTGAATATAAGGGACCGTCTTTAAAAACAAGAAAAACCTTATGCCCAAGAGAAGCAAGATAATTTACTATTCTGACATCAATAATTACTTCACCTGCCTCATCTGCAAGCCACATTATTTTCTTTTTTCTTCTTTTTTCAATTACAGATCCGCCGCCTTCAATTCCAAGAAAGGAAAAAAATTCACTTACTCCATTTCCGATAAATTTTTTCCCAAAACACTCGCTAAGTTTTTGATTATCAACGTGATTTTTTTTATCCCAGAAAATATCAGGCTTGCCAATAAGGGAAATAAATCTTCTAAGCTCAATATATTCAAGTTTTCTTCTTATTTCTGACAAGGAATTTGGAACGCCTGTTTCCCTGTCAATATCAACTGAATCTATGGCTTTTTTAAACAAAATGGAGTCAAGAAACTCTTTAACCATTTTATTTTTTTCAAGCTTAATACTGATATAAGGATCACTTATTCCAGACTGATTTATAAAAATTTTGAAAAGTCTTTTTTCAAGCCTTGAAGGAATCATCATCAGATCCCTTGTTTCATGGTCATACTTTATGGTTAGGAGTGATTTTAAAAAAAGTTTTTTTTCCTCATCAGATACAAAATCATCAACAAGCTTTAATATTCTTTCCTTGACCTTTAAATAAATATATTCCAGCTCGGGATTTTTCTTCCTTGAAATAATTGTATTAAACATTTCATCTGTACAGGGATAATAATGTGTTTTTTCATGCTTCATATAAACCATAAACCCAATTTGTTCTGGTGAAGCAACCTGGTTTGGGTAAATTGAATGATCCAGATGATTTTCAATAAAAAAAATGGCATAAAAAGCGTCAAAATCAGGATTTTGGCCTGGGGTAAATTCAATCACAAAAGCCTCCGGTGTAATAATAATTTTTAATGCAAATTCAGTTTGAATATATTGTAGGATCTTTTATTCCTGCTTTTTCAAAACCTTTTTTTCTAATTATACAGCTGTCACATTTTCCACATGCTCTTCCCTTTACATCGGGATTATAGCAGCTTGATGTAAAACTGTAGTCCATTTTAAGTTCTATACCTTTTAATATTATCTGATCCTTTGAAAGATTTAAAAGAGGGGTGTGAATTTTAAAAGGATTTCCTTCAATACCTTTTTTTGTACCAAGATTCACAGCCTTTGAAAAAGCTTCAATAAACTCAGGTCTGCAATCTGGATATCCGCTGTAGTCAACAGCAGTAACTCCAATAAAAATATCATCTGCTCCAATTACCTCTGCATAGGAAACAGCATAGGAAAGAAAAATTATATTTCTTGAAGGAACATAGGTTACAGGAATTTTTGTATTTCCTTCCTTAAAATCAGGAACACTTATTTTTTCATCTGTAAGAGCAGAACCTCCAATTTTTGACAGATCACTTTTTATAACAATGTGTTCACTGACTCCAAGATATCTTGCAATTTTGTCTGCAAAATCAAGCTCAGATTTATGCCTCTGGTTATAATCAAATGACAAGGCATACACATCAAACCCCATGTTTTTTGCAATGGCAGCACAGGTTGACGAATCTATGCCTCCGCTCAAGAGTACCAAAGCTTTTTTCTTATTCATTTTATACTCCTCTCATTGATTCAGGCCAGATAACCTTATGTATCTGAATCTGCATTCTTGAATCTGGTTTTTCTCTTATTATCCACGAAGCAAGTTCTCTTAAATCTGTTTTATTAAATACCGGAGAAAAAATTATATTTTCCGGTCTGATTTTAAACTTTACAGTTTTAATTGCATCTAGTGCAAAATTAAAATCATTTTTATCTAAAACAACAAATTTAAGCTGATCTTTATTTTGAAGTTTTTCAAGATTTGAATACATATTAAATTTTTCCATTTTGCTGGAGGGTGTTTTAATATCCATTATTTTAACACATTCACCTTCCAAAACCCCAATATCATAGGTACCGTTTGTTTCTATAAGAGTTTCAAACCCAAGATCAATTAATTTTTTTATTAATAAAGGGGTATTTTTCTGCATCAAAGGTTCTCCGCCGGTTATTTCAACTAAATTTACGCCATATGAAAAAATTTTTTTAATAATTGAATTTATGGAAACGGATTTTCCTTCATCAAAAGAATACTTTGTATCACAGTATGAACATCTCAAGTTACATCCTGTAAGCCTTACCATTACACAAGGCCTTCCCTGGTCAAGACCTTCTCCCTGAATGGAGCAAAAAATTTCATTAACAATTAGTTCCATATTTACTCATGAATTTGCAATTTTAGCCGATTTATATTAAAAATTTATTTTTTCTTGAGCAAGCACCATGTTCTTATAAAATAAACTTATATATTTAACATTAAAAAACCAGATTTTAATTAAATAATATTCAAATTGAAAATTATATGGCAAAAAAAACTGAACAAACAAAAACCAGTACAAAAAAATCAGGCAAAAAAAAAATTATATTTTTTTTTATTCTAACATTAATTTTTTCAATTTTAACAGCTGCTGCAATTACCTGGTATATTTATTTTGAAAAAGACAGATTCAGACCAAAAACATACACTTATTTTGATTTCCCTCCCAAAACCCAGATTTTTTTTGACACAAACTATCCTCAAATTATTGAACTAGCAGATTCAATAGAAATTCAACTTAAAACTGTGAAAAAAGAATCTGAAAGAATTTTAAATATTGAAAAAGAATATCCTGATCAAAAAAATATAACTGAAAAGGCTGTTCAAAAATTAGAAAAAATTGAAAATGACGCAGGAAATGAAATGGAAAAAATTATAAATCAATTAAATGAAATCTATGTAACTGCAAATTTAGGCTCTGCTTTATTTGATGAAAATTTAAAAAACAACTCCAAAAAAGCAGAGGAAAAGCTAATCATTGTTAAAGAAAAAATTATTAGTGAATCATTGCCTTATAAATCTAATAATATTAATGAAAAAGGTTTAATAGGAAAAATAAAATCTTATTTAGATTAGTGAGTTAAAAAATTTTCAATTTAAAAACTATTATTTTCTAAAAAAATAATTTTTTTGTACCTCTTTACATAAATCACTGGTTAAATTAAGACAAATTCCAATTTTTCCCAGTCACTATTGACAAATTTCAGCCTCTTTTTTTTCATCAATTGCTTTTCTAACAGCAGCTGCAAGATCAGTTTTTAAAACCGGCTTCATTATATAAGATGAAATTTCTTCTTTTTTACATTTTTCCATTGCAACAATTTCGCTGAATCCTGAGCATACAATCACTGGAAAATCAGGACAAATTAAATGTATTTTTCTTGCCAGATCAAATCCGGTCATATTTGGCATTGTATGATCTGTAACTAGAAGATCAAAATTTTTGGGATTTGCCTTAAAAGCTTCATAGGCTTCAATGCTGCTTGTTCTTAAAGTTGTTTTGTAGCCAAGATCTTTAAGCATATCCCCAATAACTTCAACAATAAGTTCCTCATCATCTGCAACAAGAATATGCTCTGATCCGCCTTTTATGCTGGCAGGTAAAAAATTTTTCTTTGGATACTCAACCTCATTTGTAACAGGAAGAAAAACATTAAAGGACGAGCCTTTGCCTTCTTCACTGTAAACTTTTATAAAACCTTTACATGACTGAACTATGCCGTGAACAGTAGCAAGACCAAGTCCAGTGCCTTTACCTTGAGGCTTTGTTGTAAAATAAGGATCAAAAATTCTTTCAATAATATAGCCTGGTATTCCAGCACCTGTGTCTGAAATTGTAAGCTTCAAATATTGCCCGGCTCTTACATCTGTCATTATTGAGCGGTCTATGTCTTCATCTCCAATATTAACTGCCTTTAAATAAATTCCCAAAACACCGCCTTTTTCTTCCATAGCCTGATATGCATTGGTAGCAAGATTCATAGCAAGCTGATGAATTTTGGTTGAGTCTGCAAGAACTGTTAAAGCAGTGTTTTCAATTTCTGTTCTAATTTCAATGGTAGATGGAATTGAGGCTCTTAAAAGTTTTAAAGCTTCAATTACTATAAAATCAACTCTAACAGGCTTTTTTTCTTCCTCGTTTTGACGGCTGAATGTCAATATCTGATGAACAAGATCCCTTGCCCTGTATGCAGCTGATAAAATATTTTTTATATATCTTTTTTCTTCTGATGTTTTTTCAAACTTGTTTGAGAGAAGTTCAGAAAAACCAATAATTGGGAATAAAATATTATTAAAATCATGTGCTATTCCTCCGGCAAGGGTTCCTATGGCTTCAAGCTTTTGTGCTTTCCTAAGCTGGGATTCCATTTTCCTTTCCTGGGTAACATCTCTTTTTACTGCAACAAAATGCAAAATCTCGCCTGATCTGTCAAAAACTGGAGATATAGAGGCTTCTTCCTCATAATAAACCCCATCTTTTGATTTATTTTTTAAATATCCATTCCATGTAAGACCTTTTTTTAACCGATTCCACATTTCCTCATAAAAAAACCTTCCATGGAATCCACTTTTTACAATATTTGGATTTTTTCCTATAACCTCTTCTTTAAGATAACCTGTAATATTTTCAAAGGCTGGATTTACATAAATAATCTTTCCATTTTTATCTGTAATTACAATGCTTTCAGCAGCCTGCTCTATTGCAGCAGACAAAATTGCACGATCATCTTCAATTTTGACTTTTGGAGAAATATCTGTAGCAACTCCACTTAGTCCAAGGACATTATTATTATCTATTATTGGAGAAACAGTTATTTCATAATATCTTTCAAAATATTTCACAATTTTTGTAAAAGTCCGAAGTTTTAATCCCTCATTAACAAGGGATCTTATCTCATCAAAATTTTTATAAAGCTTATAAACAGATTTTCCAACAAGCGAATCAGGTTTTACTCCAAAGGGCCTAAGCCCCATTCCTCTGCATAAGGTTATTATACCGTCTTTATTTACAGACCATAAAATTACAGGAAGGCTGCTTATTACAGTGCTCAGCCTTTCTTCTGCTTCTTTTAATGACTTTTGAGTAATTACTTTCTGGGTAACATCTTCAAGAGATGCTACAAACATTTCAACTTCACCATCATCGCCAATTATAGGCGTAGCATTGAATGAAAGATAAATTGTCTTATTATTTCCATTTGTAATAACATGCTTTATATCATTAAGAACTTTTTTCTCTTTTTTTAAAATATTAAAAATATATTCTGATTCATCTAGCTTATTCAAATTAAAATCTCTAATGTCCCATGCTCTATCATGAAAATATCTGGACTTAATTTCTTCAATATCAAGTTCAAGAATGTCTGCACTTCTTTGATTGGCATAGAGAATTTCGCCTGTTTTACCATTGACGGCTATTATTCCGGCAGGACTTGTTTCTACTACTTTTGAAAGAAAAGCTCTTTCTCGTCTAAGCTCATTTTCCGCCTGCTTGAGTTTTTCTATTTCTCTTATTATAGATAAAAGATGCGTCTTACCATTTAAAATAATTTTTGAACCAGAATAAAGACCTGTTGCAAAATCACCTGAACTCAATCTGAATTTTGCCTCAAAATTAATTATTTTTTCTTGACTTTCTATTAAATCAAACATTTTTTGACGGTCTTCCCTTTTCTCCCAAAGGGAAAAATTAATTGTAGAATGGCCTATAACTTCTTCTGCCTTATATCCTGTTAAATTAGTAAAACCGTCATTAACATCAACAATAATTCCTTCTGGAAAAGATGTGATGATCACTGCGTCTGGATTGGTTTTAAATGCTACCCTGAACTGATTTTCTCTTTCCATAACCTTTAAAAATGCCTGCTGCTTTTGAATGGCTACGGCATAAAGTGCAGCTATTCTTTCAAGCTGATTTTGATTATAAAGATTAAATTCAGTGTGTCTGCTGCCAGCAGCAATTATTCCAACAACTTTGTCTTTAACAAGAGCAGGAACTGCAATAACTGAATTTGCATGAAAATCATTATTTTTACCCGGAAGAATTGAATTTTCACCCTTTGCTTTATTTATATAAAGACCTCTTTTAGCTGAAATCGATTTTGAACAAATCCCATAAGCATTTGAAATTGATTTTTTAAAAAAAGGCTCTCCTAAAATCTCTTCAGATTTATAACTAGAAATAAAAAAATTTAGTGGTTTTTCACCTTGGCCAAAAAAACCTGAAACAATATATTCGGCTCCTAAAATTCCGCTCACAGCCTCATTTACTGAAACCGAGGCCTCGTCCATGGAATTTGACAAAAGAACAGATCTTGCAAACCTTGCGATTATTTCATCTGCTCCTGATTTTTCAGCAAGAATTTTTTCAGTTTTTCTTCCAAGATCAATCATATCCTGAAGCCTTTTATACTGCCTCAAAAAATACCAGCCAATGAAAAAGAAACATAAAAGGCTCAACCCTACATAGATTTTATTCATATAAGTAAGTGCAAGAAAATAAATGATATTTCCATTAATATACAAATGAATTGAAACATCAGAATCATTTACCAAAGGATAAAACATTTTAAATTCAAAATTATCCATGCTGTAAGTAATATAGGTAAATTTGTGATCAATTTGCAAATCTGTGCTGGAATTTTCATTATCAGGCAAAATGAAAAAATTCTTATTTTCCCCAATAACGTAAATATTTAAATTTTTTATCCAATAATTCTTGGAGATTTTTTTTTCAAAAAACTTATTAATCTCTGGAACAGCTTCAGGAAGAATTAAGTTATTGTGGATATAATTTGCTCTTAATTCTTTGCCCATTGTTTTTATGCTGTCAACTGCGGAAGAAAACCCTCTTGTATTTAAAAAAACTATAAACCCATATGATAAAATAAGAAAAAACAATAAAATAATTACACCAAATATCCATGGTTTAGTTGAGGATTTAATAATTTTAAGCATTAAACTTAAGCCTTGTTGATACTTTATAAATATTTCTTAATTAGTGCCTGAAATAAAACAGCATTTTCCCCATTCAAAAGTCAGATTTAAAATTTAATCCTCAAAATAATCAAATATATTCTAAAGGTTAAATTTTTCATTTTCGATAAACTAAAACAAAATTCTAGTTTTCGGCCAATAGTAAATAATAATTTTTTTCTTCAGTAACCGAAACCAGACAGTACATATTTTAAACCACCTAATTCATACCTAAGTTGAGCGTTTCATATTTTTAAATTAAGAAATTTTCAATGAATTAAGCTTATTATATTTAAAAATATGAAACCCTGCGGGCTTTCCAATTTTACTGCATCTACTGAGTTAAATTATATCACGCATAGCAAAAGTATAGCCTGATACAATTTGCCTTGTATATGCAGCAAACTTGAAAATCGCTCAATTTAGGTCATAATTAAGTTAGCTGCATATAAGATTCAAATACTGCAATCTTACCAGATATTCTTATTGATCATCTTAGTAGAGTTACAAAAAAACTAATTTCAGATCAAACACGTTACAAACAGCAAAACTATCTTTTATCAAAGTAAAAATCACAATTATTACACTTTGTCAATTCAATGGATATATAATACTAAAAAATAGTTTTTACTTAGTTGCTGAACGAAAACGGCCTTTTTTGTCCATTTCTGAATCAGATTCAAAATTTAATCATCAAAACACTAAATGTATCCTAAAGGTTAAATTTTTCATCTTACATAAATGAAACAAAATTCTAGTTTTCTGCCAATCACTACTTAGAAATTAAAAAATTAATTATTAGAAATTTATTGAAAAAATTAAAAATTTATTGTGCCGCCCGGGAATCTTATCATTTTAATTTTTTCAGATAATTTATGTGGGATAATCTGGTGGGAATATGAATATATGGTTAGCTTAAAAAAACCGGACGGCTCAATAAATAAAGGACAGTAAAGACTGTCCCAGTATAACATATTTGGAGGCGGCACTCAGATTCGAACTGAGGAATAAAGGCTTTGCAGGCCTCTGCCTTACCACTTGGCTATGCCGCCGTGGAGCGGGAAACGAGATTCGAACTCGCGACTTCAACCTTGGCAAGGTTGCACTCTACCACTGAGTTATTCCCGCTCATCAAAAGCACGCCATTTTTAAGCTAGATTTAATTCTTTGTCAATAACTTTTTTTTAACAATTATATTCTTTACTATTTTTTTCTTTGGTGCAATTAGTGTTTTTTTTGGTTTACATATGACAGTAGTCATCTATTCCAAGGAAAAAAATTATTTAGCAGCTGAACTTAAACGGACTTTTTTGTCCATTATAAAGTCAGATTAAAAATTTAATCTATAAAATACTTCATGTACCCTAAAGGTTAAATTTTTCATTTGAACTGAACCAAAAATCCTTGTTTTCGGCTAATCACTATTTAAAAAAATAGTTAATCAAACTGGTGCAAAAATGATATCAAAAAATTTAAAAGGTGCTGTTTTAATTACATTTGCAGGATTTTGCTTTGCTCTTATGGGCACCATGATAAAAAAGCTTTCACTTTCCCTGACAAATGAAACTATTGTTTTTGCAAGAAATTTATTTGTTTTAATCTGCCTTTTTCCGTTTATTTTAAAAAAAAGAAACAGACTTAACTTAAAAACTGAAAATTTCAATCTCCATCTTATAAGAAGTTTATCTGGTCTTCTTGCAATGTATCTTTATTTTTTCACACTTTCCAAACTTCCACTTGCAGAAGCTGTAATGCTTTCTTACACAAGTCCAATTTTTATTCCTTTTGTTGCTTTTTTCTGGATTCATGAACCTGTTGAAAAAAAGTCAATTTTATCAGCTTTTATTGGTTTCATTGGAATTTTAATGATTTTAAAACCTGGTACAAAGGTTTTTAATTTTAATGGTATTTTTGGAATAATTGCTGCTTTTTCAGCATCATTTGCAATGGTTGCAATAAGAAAAATGGCTAAAACTGAATCTCCTTTTAAAATTGTATTTTTTTATACCTTAATTGCTTCAATTATTTCTTTTTTCCCTTTACTGACAAATTTTTCTCCACCTTCAGCAAATGATTTTATTTTAATTTCAATTATGGGTATTGTAGGCCTTGCAGGACAATTTTTTGTAACAGCTGGATATTCAGCTGCTCCATCTGCAAAAGTAGGCCCATTTACCTATACAACTGTTTTTTTTGCTGCTCTTATTGGAGTTTTCTTTTTAAATGAAAAGTTTGATCTTTATTCAATGGTTGGAGGGGCAATTATTGTTTGTGCTGGAATTTTATCTATTTCAGAAAAAAAATAAATTTTTGAGCTTTATAAAAAAATTTAACCTTATAAAGCAAATAATTAATTTATAAGGTCAAATTTTGATCCCTGACAAAAAAGGTCGTTTTTGTTCAGCGTCTAATTAAATTTTTTTTCTTTAAGCTTTAATAAAATCTTATCATGAATACCGTCAAAACCCTTGTTTGACATAACAAGTATAACATCTTGCGGCTCTACTTTTTCATAAAGATAAGAAACAATTTCATCTGTTGTCATAAAAATATCTGCCTCAATATTTTTTTTAATTAAGCCTTTTTTAAGTTTATCAAGAGAAAGCCTTTGGTTAACCTCAACCTTTGAAATTTTTTCAGGATTTTTTATACAGACAATATTACTTCCTGAAAATGAATTTTCATAATCATCCTGGAAAACATTTCTCATGCTTGTATTGGTACCAGGTTCAAAAACACAGACAAGTCTTTTGGGTTTAAAGCTTTTTTTTATTCCGTCTATAGTATGTCTTACTTCTCTTGGATGATGAGCAAAATCATCTATAACAACAATTTCTGAAACTTTCCCCCTTATTTCCTGTCTTCTTTTCATTCCTTTATATAATTTCAAGGCCTCTTTTATATTAGAAAGATCAATTCCAAGACTTAAACAAACAGCAATTGAGGCAAGACAATTGTAAATATTATGCTCCCCTGTCATTGGAAGAAAAATCTGATCATTTAAGTTTTCCATGCAGCAGTTAAAATTAAGGCCTTTTTCAAAATAATCAGGACTGTTAAAATTGATATAACTTGAAGCTTTATTCCCATAGGAAAAAATATTTTTGTTTACAAAGGATTTTAAAAGCTTAGAAAGTTCTTTTGAAGAATCAAAAGTAAAAATTAAAGAATCTGAATCTGTTTTTTCAATGAGTTCTTTAAAAGAATCTTTTATTTGTTCAATGCTGTTGAAAATATCTGCATGGTCAAAATCAATTCCTGTTATTACAAGTCTTGAAGGACTAAAATGGAAAAATTTTGATTTTTTATCAAAAAATGCAGTATCGTATTCATCGCCTTCAATTACAAAATATTTTCCATTGCTGTCCCTGTATCCGCAGCCAAAATTCTGGTGAATGCCGCCAATAAAAAAAGATGGATCTAATCCGCAAAAATGAAGTATCCAGGAAATCATTCCTGTTGTTGTTGTTTTCCCATGAGTGCCTGTTACCATTATTACTTGTTTATCTTTTGCAAAAAAATGATTTATGGCCTGGGGCATTGACAGGTAACAAATCTTTTTTTGCATTGTTTCAATTACTTCTATATTGTCTTTACTTACGGCATTGCCAATAATAACAAGGTCTAAGTTTTTGTGGATATTTTCCTTGGAAAATTCTTTTAAATCAATATTTTTTGATTCAAGAAAAGTACTCATTGGCGGATAAATGCCATGATCTGATCCTGTAACTTTATATCCCCTGTCTGAAAGCATTGCACAAAGTGCACCCATTGCTGTACCACAGGCTGAAATCAAATGAATATTTTTTATATTTTCAGGTGCAAAATTCAAATGAGCTGTCAATTATTTTTCCTTAAATCAGCGGTTAATATTCATCAATTTTACCTAAAAACATTAGTTTTTTATGGTCTTAAAAACATTTAATGCAGCATTAATTGTTGCATTTATATCTGCTTCTGTATGTGCAGATGACACAAATCCTGCTTCAAATTGAGAAGGTGCAAGATAAATTCCCCTGGCAAGCATTTTTGAATAGTATTTTGAAAAAAGCTCAAGATCAGATGTTTTTGCTTCTTCATAATTATGAACATCAATGTCTGTAAAAAATATACCAAACATTCCACCAATATGATTTGCACAAATTTTTATACCTGTTTCTTCTCCGGCATTTTTTATTCCTTTTACAAGGATTTCTGTTTTAGATGAAAGCTTGTCATAAAATGAAGGTTCTTTAAGCTGCTTTAAAGTTGCAATACCGGCTGCCATTGCAACAGGATTTCCTGAAAGTGTTCCGGCCTGATAAACATTTCCCTTTGGTGCAAGACACTCCATAATTTCTCGTTTTCCTCCAAATGCACCAACCGGCATTCCTCCGCCTATTATTTTTCCAAAACATGAAAGATCAGGATCAATATTAAAAAAGCCTTGTGCAGAATTTCTATGAACCCTGAATCCTGTCATAACTTCATCAAAAATCAAAACACTGCCGTATTCTCTGGTTTTTTTTCTTAATGCTTCAAGAAATCCTGGAACAGGGAGAACACACCCCATATTTCCGGCCACAGGTTCAACAATAACACAGGCAATTTTTTCTCCGAATTCATCCATTACTTCATTAAATTTTTCTATGTTATTATATGGAATTGAAATTGTATTTTTTGTAACATCTTTTGGAATTCCAGGACTTCCAGGAATATTTAAGGTAGCAACCCCTGAGCCTGCATCAACAAGCAAAACATCTGAATGGCCATGATAGCATCCGTCAAATTTAATTATAATATCCCTTTTTGTATATCCCCTTGCAAGCCTTACAGCACTCATTGCAGCCTCTGTACCTGAGCTTACCATTCTGACCATTTCAAGGGAGGGAACAAAACTTATGATAAGCTCTGCAAGTTCAACTTCAAGATCACATGGAGCACCAAAACTTGTACCTCTTCTTAAAGCATCTATAATTGAACTGATTACTGTATAATCAGCGTGACCTAAAATAAGCGGACCCCATGAACAGACATAATCAATATATGCATTGCCATCTACATCAAAAATCCTAGGGCCTGAGCCTCTTTGGATAAACAATGGATCTTTATTTACAGATTTACAGGCTCTTACAGGGCTGTTAACTCCTCCGGGAATAAGGTTTTGTGCTCTTTCAAACAGTTTTTTAGAATTCGTTTCAACCATTTATCTGCCTTTCATTTTTTATTGTAAATCAATACTGTACCTTGATGAATATATCTGATAAAAAAATAAACTTATATCTGACATTAAAAATAAATTTAATTACTAATATCAGCAAAAAAGAAACCATGTCAAAAAATAATGAAGAAAAAATTGGAAAAATTCTTGAATATATTTTTTCAGTAAAACCAGATGAGTTTCAACTTGTCCCTGACAAAAATGGTTTTTACAATTTCAGGGAAGTACTTAAAGCAATAAGTGAGAAAAAAGAACTCAGCTGGATAACAAAAGGCAAAATTTTATCATTTTTAAAACTTGATAAAAATCAATCAATTGAATTAATTGAGCCAAACCTGATAAGGGCATTAAACAGAACACTGCCAGAATTTCCAAAAAAAACTGAAAACCTTCCGGGTGAACTTTATACATGCATAAGGCAAAAAGCCTGGCCCCATGTTATAGAAAAAGGACTTGGCTGTAATAATGATGATAAAAAAATTATTCTTTTTTCAAATAAGGAATCTGCAATTATAAAAGGTAAAAGAATAGACCAAAACCCTGTTCTTTTGTTTGTCAGCACAAAAATTGCTCTGTCAAAAGGAATTGAATTTGAAAAATTCAGATAATATTTTT
>JAVERC010000026.1:0-46882 GCA_034007295.1 Desulforegulaceae bacterium
AGTATGTAGGGGCTAAACATAAAAAAGAATTCATGGCAGATCTTAAGCTTGTGTATAAAGCAGTCAATAAAAATCAGGCTGAGGTTGAACTTGATATGCTTGAAAACAAGTGGGGAGAGAAATATCCAATTGTAATTAAATCATGGCGAAGCAACTGGGAGCGTCTTAGCCAGTATTTTAAATATCCATACAAAAATGAGTTATTTTTTAAACTAAAAGGTAAATCTTAAGTGCAAAAATAAGAAATCAAACACTGAAAACCGCCCATGGAGAGCATCATCCCAAAAAAATTTACTTTTTTGAAATGATGCGTCGATTAGCAAAAAAGCCATGGAAACTTGAGTTTTCCGAACTCGAACTCCCTTCATAGGTTTTAAAGGCCTTTAAAAAGCTTAAACAAATTCAAAAGGAAACAATATGGAAAACAAAAACCTTGAAAAATTAATAAATAAAAGCCCTATTTTAAAAAATATTATTTCACAAGAAGAGGTTTTCTGGATAAATCCTTTTTATACTTTTTTTGAATCTGCAAATAAAAAAATATCCTTAAATAAAAATGACATAAAAGATGCACAGCAAAGACTAATCCGTTTTGCTCCATATATTTCAAAGGTTTTTCCTGAAACATCAAAAACAAAAGGAATAATAGAATCCCCAATTATTAAAATCCCAAAGCTTCAAACAAACCTTGAAAAAAATTTTGGTACAAATATCAATGCAAATCTTCTTCTGAAATGTGACAGCCATCTTGCTGTTTCCGGTTCAATAAAGGCAAGGGGAGGAATTTATGAGGTTTTAAAACACGCAGAAAAACTTGCTCTTGAAAATAAAATGATTGGCCCGGAAATGGATTATTCAGTTTTTGACTCCAAAAATTTTAAAAATTTCTTTTCAAATTATTCCATTGCAGTGGGCTCTACAGGAAACCTTGGTTTAAGCATTGGAATAATGGGAGCCAGACTTGGATTTAAAGTATATGTCCATATGTCATCTGATGCAAAACAATGGAAAAAGGATTTACTCAAAACAAAGGGTGTGGAAGTTATTGAATATGAATCTGATTATGGAAAAGCAGTTGAAGAAGGAAGAAAACAGGCACAGTTGAACCCAAAAATGCATTTTGTTGATGATGAAAATTCAAAAGATCTTTTTCTTGGATATGCAGTTGCTGCATCAGGACTTGAAAAACAGCTGGATGAACTGAATATAAAGATTGATGAAAACCATCCTCTTTTTGTTTATCTTCCATGCGGAGTCGGAGGAGGCCCCGGAGGAATAACATTTGGACTGAAACAAATTTTTAAAGACAATGTTCACTGCTTTTTTGCAGAACCTGTATCTTCACCATGCATGCTTTTAGGCATTATGACAGGCCTTCACAATAAAATAAATGTATATGATTTTGGATTAAACAATAAAACTGAGGCAGACGGACTTGCGGTTGCAAGCCCTTCAGCATTTGTGGGTAAAACCCTTAAAGAACTTATAAGCGGAGTTTTTACTGTAAAAGACCATAATCTTTTCAAACTTCTTGCAATAACAAAAGACAGTGAAAATTTATTTCTTGAACCTTCAGCCCTTGCCGGAATGCCGGGTCCTTTCAGACTTTTAAGCAGTGACAGTGCAAAAACATATATTAAAAATCAAAACCTTGAAAATAAAATGAAAAATTCCACCCATGTTATCTGGGCCACAGGCGGAAGCATGGTGCCTGATGATGTTATTAAAAAATATTATAATAAAGGCAGGCTGCTTATGTAACCAAAAATTTAGCTGCTTTCGGTGCAAAATCTTTCAAACCCCATAAGATATGCAGCTCCGGCAATGGTTGTTCCATAGAAAATTGCCTTTTCCTTTGGAAATGACTTAATTGTATTATTTACTAGAGTTGTTCCTGTTACAAGCAATGCATCAGACCAATTAACTGCATCTTCAGTAGCAGACTCGTCTTCTATAAATACACCTTTTTTTTCTTTTCCAATATTATCTGGATCTAAATCAATTACTCTTAAGTCAAAATTATCTGCTAGTTTTTCAATAAAAGCAGGCTGAAACCCTATAAGACAAACTTTTGGACTGCCAAATTTTTCCTTTATATGTTTGCAAAGCCTGGAAGCACAGGTATAGGGAGAATTATCTTTGCAATGAATACTGCCATTTATAAATCCAAGATCATGAAGAACCGCATTTAAGGAGGAAACAAAAACAGCTCTTTTATAATTATTATTTTTTTCCATACTGATTATATCGATAATTGTTCCCTCATAATCGTAAAACATATCTGTAAAAGCCTGGCCTTTTCCATTTCTAAACTCTGCCTGCATGAGTTTTTCCTTCCCTTTTTGAATGGGAAAGTCTTTTCCGTCTGGAGAGCCTATAGCCTCATCAACTTCAAGAGCCCTTGCCTTTATTGTTATTTTTTCATTTAAAATATCATTTTTCAGACATATTTCTTTAAAACTGCTGCTTAGTGAATTGAATAAATCAGACATAATTTCCTCTTAATAATTTAGTTGCAAATAAAAACTTTTGGTTTTCGGTCAATCCCGATTTATAAAAATTTTAGTATGCAATTTGCTTTCCAAAAAAACAAAGCTAAATTTTTTTATTTTATACTAATGTTAAGTCAATTATTTATTTTTTACACGCATTGACTTTAAATATCAAAAGTCTAAAATAACATATAAAATGTCAATCAAGACTTGAGGTGAATATGACACACATAACTCTTCTAGCATATAAAAACTGCTCTATGGCAGGAATTTCAGGACTGATAGACGCATTTGACATTGCAAACAAATGGCAGTCTGTAAAAAAGCTGGAAAATTCAGATAAAAAATCTTTATTTGACTGGGATATTGTATCAATAGACGGGAAACAGGTTGAATGCTCAAACAAAATTATAATTACCCCAAATGCCTCAATTAATCAGATAAAACAAACAGATATTATTATTGTCCCGGGATTTATTGCACCTTTGGATTTCATAGGAAAAATTCCTGAAAAAATTAAAGACTGGATAAAAAAATGGAATGATAAAAATATTTTTATTTGCTCAACATGTACAGGAAGTTTTTTTCTTGCTGAAACAGGAATTTTAAACAAAAAAACTGCAGCCACAAACTGGCTTTTTGCAGATTATTTTAAAAAGCTTTATCCAGAGGTAAATTTAAAACCCGAACTTATGCTTACAACAGATAAAAACATTATCTGCACCGGAGCAACAACCTCATATTTTAATCTTGCCCTTTATTTGATTGAAAAATTCAGTTCCCAAAATATTGCATCATACTGCTCAAAAACTCTTCTAATTGATCCTTCAAAACAAAGCCAGTCTCCATATATGATATTTGAATTTCAAAAAAACCATTGTGATGAAGCTGTTTTAAAGGCACAGACTTTTCTTGAAGAAAATTACTCAAAACCTGTTTCCATTGAAAATCTTGCATCAGAGCTTGGAATAAGCTTAAGACATTTTATGAGAAGATTTAAAAAGGCTACAGGAGATACTCCCCTTCTTTATCTTCAGAAAATAAGAATTGAAGATGCAAAACAAAAACTTGAATCCACAAAAAACTCAATTGATGAAATTACAAGATTGGTTGGATATGAAGATGTAAATTCCTTTAGAAAACTTTTTAAAAAAATTACAGGCCTTTTACCGGGGGAATACAGAAAAAAGTTTGCAAAAATATTATAAACTCTCAAAAAGTCCAATTTGACATAATAAAAGTCAAATAAGACTCTTTTTATTATTTTAACACCATAATAAGGTTTATTAAAACCTGAGAGTGCTAAATTCAGGTAAATAATAGTTCAGTTTAATTTTAAACGGCAGCTTCAATCTTTCTGAGCCTCATTTTCACTGAGTTCCAAGAAGTGAGATAAAAAACATTTCCTGAAACCGGCTGAGAAAAATCCAGCATCCGTTCTTTCATAAAACTTTTTTTCCAGACTTTAACTGAATACTTACAAAAAATTCAAAATTTTCAGGAGGAATATAAAAATGGGAAACTGGCATAAAACAAGTTGTGTTCTTTGTGCACAAAACTGCGGTCTTGAGGTTTTTGTTGAAGACAACCAAATGACAAAAGTCCGTCCTGACAAGGATAATCCAAGAAGCAAAGGGTATGCATGCAGAAAAGGTTTAAATATAATTTATCATCAGTATCCAAAAGACAGGCTTAAAACTCCCCTTAAAAAAATTAATGGAAAATTTGAACCGATTTCATGGGAAAAGGCAATTGAAGAAATTGCTGAAAAACTCAAAACATCCCTTGATAAATTCGGCCCCCGTTCTCTTGCATATCTTGGAGCAAGCTCACAGGGAGGACATTTTGAAGCAGCATTTGGAGTAAGCCTTTTAAAAAAGCTTGGTTCCCAAAACCTTTATACATCTGCAGGCCAGGAATTTTCAGGTGCATGGTGGATTCAGGGAAGAATGTTTGGAAAGCAGTATCTTCTTCATATTCCCGACGACCACAATACAGAAATGCTCATAGCATGGGGGTGGAACGGAATGGTAAGCCATCAAATGCCCCGTGCTCCAAAAATTTTGAATCAAATATCCAAAGACCCTGATAAAATCCTTGTTTCAATAGACCCAAGAAAAAGTGAAACCGCAAAAGCTGCAAATATTCATCTTCCAATCCGCCCGGGAACTGATTCTCTTCTTATAAAATCAATCATATCAATAATTATTGAAAACGGCTGGGAAAATAAAGACTACATAAAAAAACATGTACAGGGATTTGATGAAATAAAGCAATGGTTTGAAAATTTTGACTATAAATCTGCAATAAAATTCTGCGAGCTTGAATATGAATCAGTTTATGAGCTATGCAGACTTATGAAGGAAAAAAAATGGTCATATCATCCAGACCTTGGAATTTATATGGGAAGAAACAGTACTCTTAATTCCTATCTTTTAAATATTTTAGGTTCAGTTTGCGGTATTTTCGGCCGAAAAGGCGGAAACATAATTCCGGGATTTGTTGCTCCGGTTGGTTATCATGCAGATGAAAGAAATGAAAAAACATGGAAAACAATTATTACAAATATGCCGCCTGCAGCAGCCGGCTCATTTCCTGCAAGTGTTCTTCCTGAAGAAATTTTAAATGACCATCCTGAAAAAATCAGAAATGTTCTGGCTTTTGCCTGCAATCCAATCCGGTCATGGCCTGATACAAAAGCACTTACAAAAGCATTTGAAAGTCTTGACCTTCTTGTTGTGGCAGATATTGTAATGAGCGAAACAGCAAGACTTGCAGACTATGTTCTTCCATGCAAAACTTTTTATGAATGCTGTGAAACAACCTTTTTTCCCTGGTCTTATCCTGAAATTTACTTTCAGATGAGAAAACCAATAGTAAAGGCTGAAAACGATTCCCTTGAATCAGCCGAAATTCTTACAATGCTTGCAGACAAGCTTGGCCTTGTTCCTGAAATTCCTTTGGAAGTCATAAAAGCAGCATCAAAAGACAGAATGACTTTTGGTGCAAAATTAATGGAATGGCTTGGAAATAATCCCAAATATATTTCTTCTGTAATGTTTATACTTGCAAAAACACTTGGCAAAGAATGGAAAAGTGCCTCACTTGCAGCACTTTGGGGACTTTTTATGACAGCTCCAAAGGATTTTGTACAAAATGCAAAAAGAATTGGATTTGAAAAAGGCTTTGATATTGGAGACAGAATTTTTCAGGCTGTAATGGACAATCCTCAAGGTTTATGGGTTGGAAAACTTGATGAAGAAGACAATCTTTCAATGCTTAAAACAAATTCAGGTAAAATTGAGCTTGTTGTTCCTGAATTTACTGAAATGGCTAAAAATCTTGATACAGAGTCAGAAAAAAATAAAATAAATCTTTCACATGAATTCCCCTTTGTTTTAAGTGCAGGAAGACATACTCCAAAAAACATGAATACAATGATGAGAAATCCTGACTGGAACAATGGAAAAAGAGCGTGTACAATAGCTGTAAATTCAGATACTGCAAAAGAACTTGATATCAGAGACGGTGACCTGGTAAAAGTTTCAACACAGGCAGGCTCTGAAACAGGAGAGCTTGAAATAAGTGATGAGGTTAGAAAAAACATGGTTCTTATTCCCCATGGATTCGGTCTTTTGTATGGAGATGAAACATACGGCATAAACGTAAATAATCTCACAAAAAATACAAACAGAGACCCCCTTGGAACCCCTTATCACAGGTTTGTTCCGTGCAGACTTGAAAAAGCAGGCTGAAAAAAAATTGAGGGTTTTGGTACAAAAACCCTCACAAGTTACAATTCTGGACTTGTAACAAATACAAAAGCGGAGCCTTAACATGGAAAACATATTTAAAGACAGTCAGGGAAGAATAATTAATTATCTTAGAATTTCTGTAACAGACAGATGCAATTTAAACTGCTGTTACTGCAATTCCTCAAAAAGAGAATTTATCCCCCATGATGAAATTCTTTCCTATGAAGAAATTATAAAAACCACAAAAATCATGTCAGAATACGGAATAAAAAAGGTTCGTCTCACAGGAGGCGAACCCCTTGTAAGAAAAGACATTGATTTTCTTGTAAAAGAAATAAATAAAATTGAAAAAATAAATGAAATAACACTTACAACAAACGGAACTCTTTTACCTGAATATGCAAAAAAACTTAAAAAAGCCGGAATAAAAAGACTTAATATAAGTCTTGATACATTAAATTCAGAATCATTTATAAAAATTTCAGGAAAAGACAAATTTAATTCTGTATTGGACGGAATAAAGGCTGCCGGGGAAGAAGGATTTAGTCCAATAAAACTAAATACTGTGATTTTAAACAATCTGAATTCAGGTGAAATAGAAGAACTTGCAGGTTTATCAATTGAAAATGACTTTCACATAAGATTTATAGAGCTGATGCCTATTGCAAATAATGCTTTTTATGAAAATCATCAGCTTTGTGCTGCAAGCGTAAAAAAAACAATTGAAAATAAATTCGGAATTCTTGAAAAAGCCGGTTCAAAACCAATGTCTGGCCCTGCATCAATGTATAAAATTAAAAATTCAAAGGGACAGATTGGTTTTATTCATGCCATGACAAGTCACTTTTGTGCAGACTGCAACAGGATAAGACTTACAGCAGACGGAAAAATAAGGCCTTGTCTTCTGGAAGATAATTTTTTTGATTTAAAAACCCTTTTGAGAAATGGTGCAGATGATAAAAAAATAATTGAATTGATTAACAAAGCCTTACTCCAAAAAGCTTCTGCCCATGAATTTATGCCTAATGTAAAAACACGGATGGTATCAATTGGAGGATAAAAATTTAACCCCAGGAATACTAGATTTTTTTGAGAATTAAACTTTGTTTCTGGTATTTTGGCAGAAATTTTGCTTACGGGTGGTTATGGAAAATAAAAATTTAAAAAAATCCCAACCAAACCGGAAAAAGCAAAAATGAAAAAAACACTAATTGTCATTTTTTATTTGCACCTCATTTACTCACAAGGTTTTTGCGAAGAACTTAAAGTTGCCTGTGCAATAAATTTTATTGTTCCAATGAAATTGATAATCAAAAACTTTGAAAAGGAAAACAATCATAAAATAACAGCAACTTTTGGCTCAATGGGTATGCTTTACGGACAGATCATAAATAAAGTTGATTTTGATGTTTTTTTTGCAGCAGACATTGAGCGTCCTGAAAATCTCATAAACAATGGAAAAGCCTCAAATTTTTTCCTTTATGCCAAAGGAAAATCGTTTTTATGGACAAAATCTGAAAAATTAAAAAATTTAAAAACATACGAAGAAATAATAGAAAAATCAAAAACTATATCTATTACCATGCCAAATTCAGCACCCTACGGAAAAGTTGTTTATGATCTTTTGGCAAAAAAAAATCTTTTGAAAGACTGCGGACATAAACTTGTTTATGCAAAAAATGTTTCCCAATCTTTTCAATATGCCTTTTCAGGACTTACAGATTCATGCTTTTGTGTGCCTTGCCAGGTATTGTCCAAAAAAGGCAGAACTGGAATTTATATTTGCCTTGATGAAGCAAAACCTGTTATTCAGGGAGGCTGCATTTTAAAGACAAAAAAATTGGCATATAATTTTGTTGAATATGTTAAAAAATCAGACAATATTTTAAAAAAATACGGTTATGAAATACCTTAAAAACTACTAAATTTTTTTCACAGGAGATAAAGCTATAAACCTGATACAATTTGCCTTGAATATGCAACAATCTTAAAAATCGCTCAATCCAGGCATAAGTATTATTGTTTCCTCAAAACCATTATTGAAGATGAACTTCTTGAAATATCTGCACCATTATCATCTTTTACTATACAGTCAGCAATTACAATATTTTTACCTCTTTTAAAGACTGAGGCTTCTGCTGTAAGCCTGCCTTCTTTCACTACTGAAAGGAAATTATTCTTAAGCTCAATAGTTGCAATGTTTTCGCCTGGTTCAAGGGTAGTCATAACTGCATGGGCTACAACCTCGCTTGAAAAAGCTACAACAAGCCCCCCTTGCATTACTCCTGCTCCCTGCAAAAATTCAGGACGAATTTCCATACAAAACTTTGCATACCCTTTTTTCAGCTCTTCAAGTTTCATTCCCATAAAAGACAAAAAAGGGTTATTTACTTTTTCTTTTGCAGATAATTTTTTTAGATATAAGGGATAATCAAACATGATCAATTCTTTATTTTTCTTGTATAAGTAATGAAAACTGCCTTTTTACCCATTTCTGAGCCAGATTCAAAATTTAATTTTCAAAATACTCAATGTATCCTAAAAGTTAAATGTTTCATCTTCGCTGAAATGAATAAAAAAATCTAATTTTCGGCCAAGCACTATTTAAAAGCTAAATTTCTTTGATAGTCCCATCAGGTAACATATTTTCAGGGTGAAATTCACCATTTTCTTCCATAATGTATCTTAGGCAGGTTTGATTTCCTGCAAGACAATAATTTTCTACCCAATATGGATCAAGCTTTCCCATATCTGTAAATTTTTTTATGGGGCAGCAAGAATACCACTTGCAGATTTTTCTAGTTTTTAATGAACACATATAAATTCCAAAAAAATTCTAAACTTTTATCTTATTTTCATCAGCCTAAACTTTTTCCCAAAACCTATAGGCACTTTTCCCTGAATTTTTTGCATCATAAAGAGCAATATCAGCCCTTTTGAACAATTCTCCAAAATTTTCACTATCATCAACATCCAAGGCAATTCCAATACTTACAGAAACCTTTGTATGAGAAAACTCATTCATAATTGTATTTTCAAATTCTTTGATCAGCCTTTCTGCATAAAGTACTGGTACATCTTTTTTTTTAACTCCAGGCAAAATAACTGCAAATTCATCCCCACCAAGACGAAACAGACTTTCAGGGTTAAAAATCTGCCTGAGAAGGTTTGAAAATCTCACCAGTATTTTATCTCCTTCATCATGGCCAAAATTATCATTTACTTCCTTGAAATTATCTAAATCAGCAAGTAAAAGAGCAGTGTTTCGCCTGCAAGGTGTTTTTCTCATAAAATCCTGAAGGCTTCTTCTGTTATTCAATTTAGTAAGATGATCTGTATTGGCGTCTGTGAGAAGCTTGTTTTTATAAGTATGCTCAATTGAAATATCAATAAAAAGATAAATATAGCCTGCCAACGCCCCAAAAACATCAAGGAGATCTTCATTATGAACTTTTAACACTCTATTTCTTGAAAGAAGCAAAAGTCCTTCTTCATCATGTTCAATAATCCATTTTTTATTGCGTGTAAAATTTTTAGTAACATCAATAAATGAATCTATTTTTTGACCAATAAGATCATCTTTTGATAATGAAAAATAATCTATAAATTTCTGATTTATAACTGTAATACTTCTTTCCTTGTCAGCTACCAGCACTGCAAACGGCAAATTTTCAAGCAGGATATTCAGCTCAATCATTAAGTTATGCAGATCAGTTACATCATGGGCGAATCCTACAGTTCCTATTACACTGCCATCAATATCAAAAATTGGAGACTTATAGGTTTTAAACTTACGAAGCTCATCCTGACATTTTACAGTTTCATCAAACAGGCATGTTTTTTTCTTATTCAAAACAAGCTCTTCAGATTCCAAACAAATATATTCACCTTTTGAATATTCATCTGGTTCTATATCCCAAATATAATAGTGCCCTCTTCCCACAATCTGTTTTTTTGTCTTGTTCACTGCATGGCAAAAACTGTTGTTAACCTTTAAATGAGCCCCTTTTATATCTTTAAACCAAATCAAATCAGGAAGGCTGTCTATAAGGGTATCAAGATATTGTTCTGTCAGAACAGCATCTTCAGAAGCTTTGATCCTTTTAAAAATTTTTTGAAAAGAACCAGTTACTTTTTCCTTTGCAAAAGGCTTGATCCAGACCTGATCCAAAAAATCATAAACTTCTGACAAAATATTTAAATTATGTTCATAAAAACAGCCAACCAAAACAGCTTCTTCATTTTTTAAAGCAAATATTTTTTTTATAAAATCAGGATTATTATTAAATGAGTCAAAAATGATAATTGAACAAGTCCTGATATCTTGATCATTTATATCCGGGCGGCATGTGATCTGCACTGAAAACTGCTCTGGCAAAGAAACTTTTTCGAGCAGATTTTTAAGATCATCTTCTTTGGAAATAATTAAAATTTTCAGCAAACGGTGATACATTATAAGCTCCTGTCAGCTAAAGTCCTAATACTATAGTATTTTATACAGCATCATGAGTTTTATAAAGAAGCAATAATAAAAGTTAAAAAAATCAAAGGCAGGTTAATCGCTGTCAAACTCATCTCCTGACTTATCATCATATCTGCCAAAAGTAATTTCACAAATATTTTCCTGCCAGTTTTCTATCTGATCTTTATATTCATCAAGCACAGCTTCCATGCCGCAATCCTTGCAGACTACCTTTGCGTTAGATCACCGCCCTTTTATTTCAGCACAGCCGTTGCAGAATATGCATTTTAATTCAGGCATTTTACCCCGTTTTTTTGTTCATAATTTCCGTTTAAACTTAAAATATGCTGACTAGAGCATAATTGTTGAGTGCCCTGAAACAATCTTCCAATTTTTCTCATGGGTATTAAACCATGTTCGGGTAAATCTGAATCTACCTGCAGCAGGATTACCATAAAAAATTCCTGAAATAGACATAATAACTGACACAATAGCACAATTATCGTAAACTAAAATCTTTTGATCAGAACAATCAATTGAATTAATTGAAACTAAACCGGATTTATGGGCATTAATATCATCAGTTTTAGAATGAATCACGCCTGCATGATCTGTAAAAATAAGTTCATCAGCAAGAAGAGTCTCAAGTTCTTTTGTATCTGAAGAAAGCATGGCTTTTATCAGCCGATTTTCATAATCACTAATTAGATTAAAAACTTTTTCCATATTGGTCAAATTTCCTATAATTATTTTAATCCTAAGCTTAAACCTAAATTGATCGATTTTCAAGTTTGCTGCATTAACGGCAAATTGCATCGGGCTATACTTTTGCTAAGCGTGATGCAATTTAACACCGTAGATGCACCAAAATTGAAAAACCCGCAGGGTTTCATATTTTCTAACTTAAATATGCTTGATTCATTAAAAATTTCTCGTTTTCGGCCAATCACTAATTTAAAAATATAAAACGCTCAACTCAGGTTAAAATAACTTCTGTTGGTTTTACCCTTAATAAGGTTAAATTTTTCAGATAATCAGAAGTTATCAAGAACAAACTTTTTTTATTGAAAAATATCTTTAAGCCATTGGTTAAAAAAACAAAGCTGCTCCTCAGTATGAAAAAAATGTTCTCCATTTTCCATAATTTTCAGATCACAATTAAAACGCTTTGAAAATGAAGCTATCTTTTCAAATTTACACAAATCATCACTGGAACCATATAAAATTGAGGTCAAGATTTCCCAGTTTTCAATAGGATGTTCTTTTACATAACAATAGTAATCCCAATAAAAAGTTTGACCAAAAGGAGTGGATATTTTTTTTTCTGCTTTTAATTTTTCTTCTGTAATACCAGCCTGTTTCAGCATGGTGCAAATTATCTGTTCCATGTCCACAACCGGAGAAAGAAACAAACATTTGCTTAAATTTTCATGGTTATATGCGGCAAGGCTGAAATAGGCTCCCACACTACATGCAAACAAACTGATATTATTTGATATTGACTTCCCATATTCCAGAATGTCTTCAAGCTCATGAATGCAATTTTGAACTTTGCATGGCACAGATTCTGATTTGCGGCTCCCATGTTCTGGCAAATCAAAACTAAGAACCTGATACCCTGCTTTTACTGCTTCTTTGGCAAAAATATAAATTGGAACATCTTCTTTGTCTGACATATTTCCATGGACTGCAATAAATAATTTCCCTGTTGTTCTTCCCCACAAAACTGACGGAATTCCTTTTATTTTTAAATATTTTTTTTCCACATTAACCTGCTCTTTTAAAAAATCATTTATCTGCATAAGGCAGCAAAATTTTGATAGAACACCCAACGCCTTTTTTTTCAGCAAAAACACTTCCACCATGCTTTTCAACTATCTGTTTCACAATTGCAAGGCCAAGTCCGTGTCCTCCAGTATCTCTGTTTCTGCTTTCATCAAGTCTTACAAAAGGTTCAAAAACCTTTACAAGAAATTTTTCCGGAATTCCAGGGCCATCATCTGACACAATAATCATGATTTTCCTGTTCTTTTTTTCAGCTTTAATTACTATTCCAGAATCTGCATATTTTATTGCGTTTAAAATAAGATTTTCCAAAGCCCTTCCAAGAAGTCTGGAATCAGCATTCAAAGTTTCAGGAGCATTTTCAAGATCAAGCTTTAATTTTTTTTCTTTTGTAAACGCAGAAAGCTTTGAAACAATTTCCTTTAACCAGTCTTTTATATTTATTGTTTCAAAATGGATAAACTCAGTTTTCTGATCAAAGGAGGCATAAGTCAGAAGTTCGGAAACAAGGGATTCAAGATCGTCAATATCCTCTGAAATACCTGAACTATATCTTTTTCTATCTTTTTCATCTAATGTGTTTTCAAGCATATCTATTCCAAACCTTGCCCTTGAAATCGGAGTTCTTAATTCATGGGAAACTGCATTAACAAGAAGTTTTTGAGACCTGATAAGATCTTCAATCCTTTCTGCCATATTATTGAAAGTTTCTGCAAGCTGTCTTAACTGCGATCTTTTTCCAAGTTCTGCTCTTGCATCAAACCTTCCTGCTCCAAAATGATCTGCTGCATCCATTACCTTTTTTAGATTCTGCCAAAAGGGAAAGGCCCATATAAGAGAAAGTACAGCTATTGAAAAAATAATTGTGATCCATGCAATCAGCTGAAACTGCCACAAAGAGAAAACTTCATCAAAATCCTTAATTGGACCCATTTCTATTGCCCAATTAGTATGACCAATTCTTTTATAAAACATTGAACCTTCTTCACGGGGAAGAATTTCACCATTTTTCAAAAGATTCATTTCTTTAAGCGGAAATTCAAGAGTTTTCAGGTTGACTGCATTTATCTGGAAGCCAAACTCCTTTTGAAGATTTTTTATTGTGTCTTGAATTTCATTTTCTGGAACACTTTCAAGATATTTCATTGTAACAAAATATGGTCCTTTAAGAAGGCCTACAGAATACTCATTTATCTGCTTATTCAAATATCTGCATGCGAACCTGTCTAATAAAGGACTAATCACAAAATTGATAATCAAAATTAAAATAAGTATTGCAATATTGAACCTTAAAAAAATCCCCCTCATTTTATCTCCATGCATCCGGAACAAAGAGATAGCCTCTGCCCCATACAGTTTTTATTCTGAATGGAGACCTTGGATTATCTCCCATTTTTTTCCTTACCCTTGAAACTGCTACATCCATTGATCTGTCAAGGCCATCATAATCATAACCTTTAAGTCCAAGATACAACACTTCCCTGCTGATTATTTTTCCTGCATTTTCAGCGAGATACCATAAAAGATCAAATTCTCCTGTAGAAAGTTCAATCTCCTCATTTTTAAATTTAACCCTTCTGGAATTTTTTATTATTTCAAGTTTTCCAAAAATCAATACAGCATTTTCTTCACATTTTTGATCTTCCTGAAATACTATGCTGGAGCGTCTTAAAAGAGCTCTTATCCTTGCAAGAAGAACTCTTGGCATTATCGGTTTTTTAACATAATCGTCTGCACCTGCTTCAAGACCTGCAACCTGATCCATATCATCTTCTCTGGCGGTGAGAATAAGAATTTTCCCTTTATATTCAAACCTGACCTCCCTTAATACTGAAAGACCGTCAGCCCTGGAAGCATGAGATCAAGAATAATCAGATCTGGATTTTCGGATATTATTCTTTCAAAAGCAGTGTCTCCTCTTATTTCAGCGTTTACATCAAATCCCTGGGAAATCAGATATTCCTGAATCAGCTTTGAAAGCTTGATATCATCTTCAACAACAAGTATTTTTATTTTCTCAGACATTTTCCAGTACCTTAAAATTATCTTGTTTTTTCCGGCTTAAAATCCTTTTAATATCGTTCCATGACATATAAAGTGCAGGGATAAGAAAAAGAGTTATTACAGTAGAAAACAAAATACCATATGCAAGTGAAACCGCCATTGGAATAAGAAACTGAGCTTGAAGACTTTTCTCCATAATCATTGGAAGAAGTCCGAAAAAAGTTGTAAGAGAGGTAAGCATAACTGCCCGAAACCTTCTTACCCCTGCAGAGGAAACAGCATCCCAGACATTGTCGCCTGCTTCTGTTTGCCTGGTTATATAATCTACCATCACAAGAGAGTCGTTAACAACAACACCTGAAAGAGCAATTATTCCACAAAGGGATAAAATGCTAACAGGAAGTCCCAAAAAAAGGTGCCCAAGAACTGCTCCAACTACTCCAAAAGGTATTGCAGTCATTATTATAAAAGGCTTTACATAGGATTTCAAAGGAACAGCCATCATAGCAAAAATTGCAAACAAGGCCAAGACGCCCCATTTTTTAAGGCTTTTTAAGGTTTCATTCTCTTCTTCAGATTCACCTGCAACTTTTATTTTAACTTCAGGATACTTATTTTTCAGCTCATCAAAAAGCTTTTCTGAAATTTCTTTAATTATATTGTTTGGAACGGCTGTATTTTTATCAACATCTGCAAGAACTGAAACAACCCTTTTCCTGTCCGTCCTTTTTATTTCAGCAGGTCCGTCTCCTGTTTCAACATTTGCAACAGCTTTTATGGGAACTGCCTTCCCGTTTTCACTTCTTATCCACATGGATTCTAAATCTGACAGGTTTTTTCTCTCATCTTCAGGATAACGTACAAAAACATCAACTTCCTCAGGCCCACGCTGAAGTTTTTGGACCTTTTCTCCGTAAAATGCCTGCCTTACCTGTTTTGCGACACTTAGAAGGGATACTCCCAAGGATTGGGATTCAGGTTTTATGGAAAGCTTTATTTCAGTTTTGCTGTCTGAGCTGGTATCTCTTATATCAAACACACCCTCATACTGCTCAAGAGCCTTTTTAATCTCTTTTGCGGCTTCTCCAAGATATTCAAAAGATCTTCCGCTCAATTCAAAATCAATTGGAGAACCCTGGGGTTCGCCTATTGTTGTTGTATACTTTAATGATTTTACACCTGGAACATCTAGCAGATGCTCTGTTTTTTTTCTCCATTCTTTAACAACAGAAGAAACTGAAACATCTCTTACTTCATTTGGACTTAATTCAACAAAAAGCCCTGCCTTTTTATCATCCTCTGTATAAGAAACAAAGCCTTTTACAGGATTTTCCTTTTCCCCTTTTTCAATAAAGCTTTTATTAATCATAAAAGCTGCATTTTCTATCTCTTTTACAGCAGAAAGCATGACATCCCTTGGAGTTCCTCCGTTCATCTGAAGCTCAACCTGAACCATGTCGGATTCAATCTGAGGAAAAAATACAAACCTCACTATTCCGGTTTTTACACATGCCATTGTAAGAATGAAAATTCCAAAAAAGGCAGCTATTGTTGCATATCTGTAATCAAGGCAGACCTTTAAAAAAGGGGAATAGATTTTTTTAAGAAAAAGATAAAGAGCTTTTGCTGCAAAGCCTTGTATTTTTTCAAGAGGACTTTTTTTTTCTTTGTTATCTGAAACCTTGAGAGTACTTAAATGTGCCGGCAGAATAAGTTTTGATTCAACAAGTGAAAAAAGAAGGCATAAAATAACCACATAGCCTATACCAGCCCACATCTTTCCGTTTACTCCTGGAATTGTTATTGTAGGAATAAAAGCTGCTACAGTTGTAAGAACTCCGAAAGTTGCAGGGGTTGCAACAGCCTGTGCTCCCTTTATTACGGAATCGACACCGGAGCCTTCCCTGTCTATGGTTTCATGAATGCTTTCTCCAATAACTATTGCATCATCAACAACAATACCAAGAACAACAATAAAACCGTAAAGAGTTATCATATTAACACTTGCATCTATGAACGGAAGAGGCATAAGCCATAAAGCACCAAGAAAACTCACAGGAAGCCCAAGCATTACAAAAAAGGCAATTCTTATCCTCAAAAAAAGAGCAAGGGAGATAAATACAAGAACTGATCCCATTGCCATGTTCTTAATCATAAGCTCAAGTCTGTCCTTTAATGGAACTGACATATCAGCCATTATTCCAAAGGACACTCCTTCCGGAAGAAGATTTTTATTTTTTCCCACAAAATCCTTAACTGCATCTGCAACTGAAAGTGTGCTTTCATCTCCAGTTCTGAAAACCTGGAGACCTACTGCATTTTTACCATTATATCTTAAAAACCAGTCTTCTTCCGCAAACCCGTCTTTTACAGCTGCAACATCTTTTATTCTTACTATTGTTCCGTCAGGTTTTGTAATAACCGGAAGATTTTCAAATTCTGAACCAGTTTCCGCCTTTCCGGCAGATCTTAAAAGAATATCCTCACCTTTTGTTTTTATGCTTCCTCCAGGAAGATCTACCGAGCCTGTAGCAACTGCATTTACAACATCATCAAAAGTTAATGAATATTTTTTCAAAGAGTTTTCAGATACACTTATTGAAATTTCAAAAGGTTTGGTGCCCACAATATTTACCTGGCTTATTCCTTTTTCAGCTAAAAGATCATCTCTTACAAGCCTTGCAAGGGTCTTCATGTTTTTGTCGTCAAGATCACCGTATAAAACAAGCCAAAGAACTTCTGTTTTTATTATGAGTTCTGATACAACAGGCCTTTCTGTTTCATCAGGAAATGAGTCAATACCGTCTATTCTTGATTTAACTTTATCAAGAAGTTCATTCATATCAACTCCGGTTTTTGCTTTAACAGAAACATCGGCATATCCTTCATATGCCGATGCTTCAATTTCCTTTATTCCTTCAAGACCCTGGAGAGCATCTTCAACTTTTTTTACTATACCCTCTTCCACATCAGCAGGAGATGCACCTGGGTATGCAACCTGAACTGAAATAATCTCTGTTTCAAATTCAGGGAAAGCCTCTTTTTTTATCTGTATTGCAGTGAGAATTCCTGCAAGCATGAAAAAAAACATAAGAAGATTAGCTGCAACAGGATTTCTTGTGAACCATGCTATAATACTGTTTTGTTCATTATTGAGCATTTTTTTCTCCATTGATTCTCACAATTGTGCCTTCAACAGGAAATTCTAATTTTGATACAATTATTTTTTCATTTTCCTTAAAAGAGCCTGCCACAAGAACATTATCTTTATTTCGTTTTAAAATTTTTACTTTTTCAAAAAAAATCATATTTTCATCATTTACTTTTATTACTTTGTTGTCATTTAAAAGAGCTATAGCAGGTATTAAAACGCTGTTTTTTATATTTTTGCCGGATATTTTAACCTCTGCAAAATCACCGATCTTACATACAGGAAAATTGTTTTTTACTGAGTATGGATCATCTATTCTTACTACAAGATATTGAAATCTTGTTTCAGGATCTGTTTCAGCTTCAAGTCTTGAAATATAGCCTTCTCTCTTTGATTTAACTCCATTTTTATCAAAAAAAATCTCAACTTTCCTGTTTTTGCCAAGCATAACTCCAGGCTTTGGAATATCTATTAAAAAAGAATCTTGCAAAGACATGGCAAGCCTTATTTCCGAAACATCTATATTGAATATTTCAAAAAGAGAAGAACCCTGAGTTACAAAGGTTCCTACAGATACTGACTTTGAAGAAACCATGCATTCAAAAGGTGCTTTTACTTTTGTCTTTTCAAGTTCTCTTTTTGATTTTTCAAGCCTTGACTTTGCAGCCTCCAGCTTGGACAAGGCTTGATATATCTGGGGTTTTCTCAATGCAAGATCTGTTGGAATTCCCTGTCCAAGTTCTTTCCAGTCTTCTTTGGCCTGTTTTGCAAGCTCCTTTTCTTTTATTACTTCAAGGCTTACTTCAGCAAATTCTGCCTTTGACTGAACAACTGCATCTTTATAATCCTCCTCATCAATTTTTAAAATAACTTCTCCCTTTTTAAAATAACCTCCATTTACAAGTTTTGGCGAAACATAAACAATTTTACCACCTACTTCTGATGAAATTTGGGTTCTATAAAGAGGGGAAACCGTTCCGGTTAATATTACTTCTACAGGCTTCTCATAAAAATCAATTAAAACAACATCCACTGCCGGAGGATTTTTTATTTGTGCAGGCAAAGCTTCGGGTGCTTTCTCAATATTGTTAAGTATAAAAAATCCTACGCCTGTCAAACCAATAAAGAGAAACGGAATAATCCACATAAATATTTTATTTTTTAGAGTTTTTTTATTTTCCGGTCCTTGTTTCATTTTTCAATCCTGTTTCCATTTGATTTGTTGTGTTTTAGTCCTCCTCCAAGAGCAAGATATAGATCAACTCTGTTTACAAGCCTTTGTGCAGAAACAGAAATCAGGCTTTTCTGAGCCTGGATAAGCGATCTTCTTGAATCAAGAACCGTAATAATTTCGCTCTCCCCTGCAAGGTAAGAGTCCCAGGCCTTATCAAGTGAAGCTTTTGCTTCTTTTACAAGATCCTTTAAAACCGATTCTCTTTTTTCAAGAATTGATTGTGCATCTATTGCAGTTTCTGCTTCATGAAATGCGTTGAGAACGGTTTTTTGATAATTGAGCCAGGCTTCTTTTGCAAAAGAGGAATTTCTTTTAATATCTTCCCTTAATTTTCCTCCCTGAAAAATGGGCATGAGGATTCCGCTTCCTGCATTCCAGGACAGATAATTAACATTTAAAAGATTTTTCAGCTCACTGCTCGAAGTACCTGCTCCTGAAGTGAGTGTAATGGATGGAAAAAGTGCCTTTTCTGATGCTGTTGTTTTAAAATCTGCAGATATAATTCTGTTTTTTGCAGCTGAAATATCAGGCCTTCGCTTTAAAAGGTCTGATGGAATTCCTGTTGGAACAGGTTTTCCAATTACAGGAAGATTGTCAGGGAGATTAATTGTGTCAAAAGGATAATCTCCCATTAAAACTCTTAAAGCTCTTACAGACTCTGAAAAATTTTTTTCCTGTCCAATATATTCATCTTTTGCAGCAAGTTTTTCCGATCTGACAAGCCTTACATCCATTGCTCCGCTAAGACCTGAACGAAATCTTTTTGTAATAATTTCATCACTTTTTTCAAAAGACTCAAGTGTTTCTCTTGAAAGCCTTGTCTGAAGTTTTGATTCTATTGCTGAAAACCATGCCTTCGCAGTCATGGCGCCATATGAAAGTTTTGCACTTTCATAATCTGAATTTACTGCAAGAAATTCCACAAGTTCTGATTTTTTAAGGGCTTTAATTCTTCCCCACAAATCCATTTCCCATGAAATATCAAGGTTAAGTGACGTGTTATTTTCTGTTTCCCTGTAAGGTTTATTATTTACTTCAGAAACAATACCTGACCTTGAAAAATTGAGTCCGCCTGAAACAACCGGAAAAAGATCTGCACCTGTAATTTTAAGAACGCTTTTTGCGTAGTTGATTCGTTCTGCCGAAATAAGCAGATCAAGATTATGCTCCAAAGATTTATTGACAATATATTTCAACTTCACGTCATTAAAGTCATCAAGGAAGTTATTAAAGTATTCATTGTCATTAATTTCTTTTTGGGTGTCTAAAGCTTCCCATTTTGCAGGTATTTCAATATCTACAGGTTTATTTTTATATTTTGTTCCTGTTGCACACCCATATACAAAAAAAACAGCAGATACAGATACAGCAATTAATGGTTTTAACAATTTTTTTAACATAAATAATTCCATAATATTTTATTCTTCAAATGGTTCCTAAATATTAATTGACCGAAAATGAGGATTTTTTGTTCTGTTCAGAAAAAATCAAAAATTTAACCTTTAGGATACATTGAATATTTTGAGGATGAAATTTTTAATCTGACGCCGAAATGGACAAAAAAGACCGTTTTCGTTCAGCAACTAACTAATAAAGCAAGCTAAAAACCATAACCTACACCAAAAAAAGTAATTACAGCAAAACTGTCATAAAAATCTATATTTGAACAGGTTTCACAATAGGAAATATGAGTTTTAACAAACCAGTTTTCCAAATCAAAAGGCCTGTTTAATGTATATGTAGTTCCAATGCTGCCAATAAATTCATGCCTTGTTTCATTAAATTCAGCATGAACTGAATCAAAATCATAAACAGAAAAAAAAATCCCGGTTTCAAGCTCCCACTTTTCCCTTAAAAAAAATGTGAAATTTATACACAAGGCCCTTGAAAGGCATAACTTTCACCTGAAATGTCTCCAACATCATATGAAACTCCTGCAGATATTTTATTTGCCCCTTTATTATAAACATCAAATCCAAGACCAAAAGTGTGGATATTCCCGTCTCTTTTCAATTTTTTATTCCTTTTTCCGGAAAGATCATTATCTATGTCATAAGTGGTCAAAGAGTAATTCGCTGACAAATTCCTGTTAAAAAGATTTAACCATGAAAAATTAAAATCAAATTGTATTGCATCGGTTTTATCCCTTTTGACTCCAGTAATAAATGGATCTTTAAATACTTCATCTTCTGCCATACTGGCTCCGGCAACAAAATTACCCAAATTTCCTCCATACTGAAATACTGAAACACCAAAATCTTCACCCTCACCTCCAAGAGTAATTGTTGTTCCAGCAGGTGCAATGCTGCAGCTAAAACTCCCAGTTATAATGGGTGAACTTACATAAAAATTTTTTGAAGATTCTGACAATGAGCCAATTTTTTTATTTTTACTGTCAAAAGCATCATTCAATGCCATTTTGCCTGTAGAATAAACCCCTCCAACCATAATAAAACCCGAAAAACAACTTTTCTCACCACTATCATCTTCAGCAAATACATTTATAGAAAGAACTAATAAAATAAAAATTATAAAAAGTGGTAATTTTGATTTTTTTATAAAAAGCTCCATTTTCTCACTCCACATCAGATTAAATTTTTTTTTATCTGCAATATCAAGCATTTCATAATAAAAATCTGTTGGAAATATGTTGAAAAATGTAAATAAGTGTAACAAAAGAAAATTTTTAAATTACAATGTTAAAAACACTATAATTTCATACACATAGTTTATTTTTAAAAATTATAAAAAAAGCTTGCATTAATAGACGACCGGTCATATTGTAATTTTATTATGTCAAGACCAAGAAAAAGTTCACATATCAGAGAAAAGCTTATTTCAGAAGGAACAGAACTTTTGAAATTAAAAGGCTACCATGGAACAGGAATCAAAGAAATTCTTGACAGGGTAAATGTTCCAAAAGGGTCTTTTTATAATTTTTTTGAAAGCAAAGAAAAGTATGTATCTGAAATAATTGAAAATTATAACATTGAGCTATTAAAGGAAATTGATAATTTCCTGGAAAAATCCACTAAAAATCCTCTTGAAAAAATAATTAATGCCTATTCCTATGTAATTAAGGAAATTGAAAATACAGGACTTACAGGATGCCTTGTTGGAAACCTTGCAGCTGAGCTTGGAGATTCAAGCAAGGAATGTCTTTTCCAGATGCAAAACGGAGTAAAACTCTGGAAATCAAGGTTTGTAAATCTTTTTGAACAGGCCCGGGAAGAAAATCTATTAAGAAAAGACATATCTGCTGAAAACATGGCAGATATTTTCTGGAATGCCTGGCAGGGAGGACTTTTAAGAATGAAGATTGAAGGAAACACTTCACAGCTTCAGATGATGCTTGAAAACCTGCTCAATATTTTATTCAGGGTTTAAAAAATATTTTTTTTAAGGATATAATAAGACGACTGGTCTAATATTAATTTAAAAGGGAGATAAAACATGGCCAATCCATTTGAAAAGTGCAAAATCGGAAACATTGAAGTTAAAAACAGGTTTATAAGATCTGCAACACATGAAAGCATGGCCAATAACGGTCATGTATCTGAAAACATAATAAATATGTACAAAGATCTTTCTCAAGGCGGTACTGGACTTATAATTACAGGCTATTTAAGTTTTGCTTCATCAGACAATCATTCACCTTCTACAATGAGAATTTCAGATGATGAATTTATTCCAGGACTTGCAGACCTTACAAAAGCAGCTCATGAATTTGGTACAAAAGTAGTTGCTCAGATAAACCACTCGGGTTCACAATTATTTTCCAAGCCAAAAAACAAAGTTCTTGCACCATCTGATGTTGTTGATCCTGTAAATGGAATAAAGCCAGAACCTTTTTCAAAAGATGAAATTAATACTTTTATAAAAGAATTTGGACAGGCTTCTTTAAGAGCAAAAAAGGCAGATTTTGACGGAATTCAGATTCATGGAGCACACAGCTATCTTTTAAGCAAATTCTTAAGCCCAAAATATAACACAAGAAATGATGAATACGGCGGAAGCATTGAAAACAATACAAAAATTATTATTCAAATTATAAAAGAAGTAAAAAAGCAATGCGGAAATGATTTTCCTGTATGGATAAAACTTAATGGTTCTGATTTTGAAGAAAACGGAATTACAGATAAAGATTTTTACAAAATTTGTGAAATAATTTCAAAAAACGGCATTGATGCAATTGAAGTAAGCAGCGGAGTTCCAACAGGGGAATTTGGCCCTTCAAGAACATTTAAACATAAAGCCTATAATTTTGATTTTGCAAAACAAATCGCAGCGGATTTAAAGGCTGACACAATTCTAGTTGGCGGCTTAAGGGAAATTGATTTAATTGAAAATATTTTAAAAGATTCTGAAATTAAAGGTATTTCACTTGCAAGAGCACTTGTGAGAGAACCTGACCTTATAAAAAGATGGGAAGAGGGAAACACAGAACCTGCCAAATGTATTGCCTGCAACGGCTGCTACAACCCAAAAGGTACAAAATGTTTTTTTACCCTAAATGATGAAGAAAAAAAGTTTCAGAAAAAAGTCATGAAGCTCATGGGATTTATTAAAGAGTGACTGCCTAAAACGAGAATTTTTTGTTCAGCAGCCAAATATCAATAAAAAGTTTCAAGAATAAAAAATCTGAAATTTAAGATTTTTTATTCTTGTTAACAATTCCGTCAATTTTGTTAATAAAGAAAATAACCAATTAAATTTTAAGGAAAATTTGTAAACAAATTTATAAACAAACTTGAAAAGTTCTAAAAAATTCCAGGGAGAAACTTTATGACACAGAGTAAAAAACTCCACCCGTTTGACCAGGCTGTCAGATTAACAGAAAATTCAGGAATATTTACAGGTGAAACATCTCATCTTTATCAAAACATGGTAGGCCCATATGGAGGGATGATTGCAGCTATTATTTTAAACTCTGTTATCCTTCATCCTAAATGTCTTGGGGATCCGCTTGCATTGACAGTTAACTATGCAGCACCTGTCAAGGATGGAAGTTTTGAAATAAAACCAATGCCGGTTCGGACAAACCGATCTACCCAGCACTGGTATATAACTCTTTCTCAAGAAAATGAAATTGCTGCTGCTGCAACAATTGTAACTGCAAAACGAAAAATAACATGGTCATCCCAGGAAAAAAACATGCCTGCGGTAAAACATTTTAGTGAAGTTTCCCCTGTTTCAACAAAAAACCTGCCTCCATGGTTCAATCAATATGATACAAGGCCTGTAAAAGGAAGTATTCCCCCTCTTTTTGAAATAAAAGGTGAAAAACCTTTCAAGGCAGCACAAAGTATTCAATGGATAAGGGATAATCCAAAACGAAAAATTGATTTTTTATCTTTAACAGCATTTTCAGATTCCCCTGCTCCAAGCATTTATGTAAGAAGAAACAAATTTGTACCTGCAGGAACAGTATCATTTTCAGTCTATTTTCATGCTTCCAGAGAAGAGCTTGATGCTTCCGCTGAAAATTTTGTTCTTGTTGATGTTAAAAGCAGCAGGATCAGCAATAATTATTGTGACCAGTCAGGTGAAATATGGTCTGAAAACAATGTAATTCTTGCATCTACAACACAGATTATTTATTTTAAAGAATAAAAATATTTTTAATTAAATCTATTATTTGACTAAAAAAAAATCCAGAGCTATTATCAAAAAATAATAGCTCAATTTCCACCAGAGAAAAAATCACAAGTTCTTATTTTTTCCAAAAAAGTTTCATTAAGTTTTTTTACTAATAATTTAGGCTTTATTTTTACCCAAAAAAATATTTGCTTTAATTTTTAAAGCTCTGTTTTTCAATACCTGGCTCATTGAAAAACAGGACTTGCAATTTTTGCAGGATGTGCCTGCAGAACAAAAAAACAAATTGTAAACGGAGGAAAAAAAATGAAAAAAATCCCAATTTTTTTAGTATTTGCATTACTTTTATTTTTATCAAATGCCAAGGCAGCAATAATAGATTTTACAGGTGGAACCGTTTATTCAAATAATGGTGTAATTTCAACAACAGACCTTTCGGCAGTATACTACAATGTTGACAAGTATATTGAATCAGGTTTTGTACTTGATTTTATTGAAGCCTCATCAACTGGACAATTCAGCGATGATTTTACCTCAATTATTGGGGACTATTATGAAGGTGCAGTCCCAAATGATGTAATCCATGGACACTGGGCAACAGGTTCGTATGGCGATCTTCTGGAAATAAGAATCTATCGGGAAGACAGCGAACTTTTTGACCTGAATTATTTTGAACTTACATCAAACACAGATAAAGGCGGAGCTGCTGCATCAGGGAATGAAATGGCTTATATAAGAGCCTTTGATTCACTGAATAATCAAATCGGTTCAGAGGTTCTTCTCCCTCCAGATGACTGGGGATGGTCAGGAATGAATCCCCAGGTTTATCTTGGATCAGCCTTTGATGCAGTTTCTTATGTATCAATTACACCTTCAAACAAAATAGACTGCTTTGGAATGGATATGTTTTATATTGACGAAGAGGCTCCGCCTCCACATGGTGCAGTACCAGAGCCAGGAGGACTTCTTCTGATGGGTACAGGTATTTTATGTCTTGCAGCAGGTACAAAAATCAGAAAAAAAATAAAAAATAATTGAGCAAAAAAATGATCTTGCTTCAGTTCAAGCTAAAAATTTAACCTTTAAGATAAATTTTTAGCTTGAATCTGAGGTAAAAAAGAAAAGACCGTTGTTAGTTAAGTCACACAATAAAAATACTAGATTTTCATGTTTTATTCTAATAAATAAACCATGAAAATCTCTAGTGCAAAGGCTTGCTGTAAATTTTTACAATGACTGAATTTAAGCTGAGCATTTTTTCTAATACACCAGAAAATTATCACAAACCTTAAGCTCAATATTGTTTTTTAAAACAACATCTTTCCAGTTCAAATAATTATGGGGCTGGCAATAACAATTTCTACCAGCATTATAACAGCCTTTTATTCCTGTTATTTTAAACATCAAATCAGTTGCAGCTGCCTTGACCCCGTCATCTGTTACTCTTGAACCAAGATAAAAATCGTTTCCAGGCCATGAAACATGATCCCAGGCAACAATGCTGAAAAGCTCACAATTTGAAAAATCCCTGTCTTTTTCATTGTATATAGATGGCCTGCAAAGCTGGGGCTTTTCGATTTGCTGTTTAAGAAGAGGCCTTACAAAAAATGAAATTCCTTCAATTTCATGGTATTCGTTTTCACATTCATTATATGGGTCATAATAAACACCAAGAACAGATGAAAAATTTTTTCCATAATTTTCAAGAATTAAACCAAGCACTTTTTTTAGCTCTATTCCAAGAGTTCCTATAAATTTTCCTGCAAACTGACCGCACCCAAGGCCTGGAATTGTAATAAAGGCCTTTTTATTTTTTTGTTTTGCATAATTATCTGCATAATAAAAAAGCGGTAAAAGACGTCGTTCATAAAGGGAATAAAATTTTTCAAAGCAAAGGTTTTTATCTTTTGTTACCTGATTGAAATCTGCCGGAATATTTTTTCCTGAACTTCTGAGCAATGCACCTGGAATAAAAAGAAGATTTGCATTAAAAGAGTTTTCATGGACTAAAGGATTAAAGTGTCTTCCATTGTCATAGACTCTGACACTTGCAGATACGCCCACATCCCCAAGAATTGAAAGCTCCTTTAAATTCCAGTCAGAGCCGTCACCTGTGACCTGGCTCTCTGCAAATATCTGAGGCTTTTTTGTTCTTATAATATTCTCAAAAAAAACTTCAGGAGTTATTTTGTTTAAATCTTTTCCTCCCAATATTTTTGAAAGATAAAAACCAGGTTTTTCTCCTTTTTTAAGTCCATTTAAATACAGTTTTATATTTTTATATGTTTTCTCACTTAACAAAAATCTGTACATTTTGTGTTTTCCGTTTTCTGTGTATAAAATTGATAATGTTAAAAACACATATAAACATCTGAAAATATAAATCTAATTTTCAACATTTTTATAATAATAAGCTTAATTCATTTAAAATTTGTTAATTTAAAAATATGAAACGCTCAATTCAGGTAAAATATGGTTTTTTGATGATGAATCTAAACTGTCTTTTATGTCAAAATTCATTTACACAAAACACTATATTCTGACCCTGCTTTTCTTTTATATATTTTCTCACTTAACAAGAATCTGTACATTTTAATTTTATTTTTTTCTGTATATAAATTTAAATTTTTTATGTCAGAATTGTTAAAAACAACTATAACTTATTGAAAATAAATAATTATTTTTCAACACTTTTATAAACAGTATTAATAATTGATTGGCCGAAAACGAAAATTTTTTGTTCAGTTCAAGTGAAAAATTTAACCTTTAGGATACATTAAGTATTTTGAGGATTAAATTTTGAATCTGACTTAAAAATGGACAAAAAAGGCAGTTTTCGTTCAGCCACTAATTAAAGTTTATCAAAAAACCTTTCTAATACCCTTCACACCCCGTACCTTCACACGACAAAGAGTTGAAATCGTATAAAGTCGAGTGTCCAAGCTTTCCTTCAGGGTAAGGGACTCCTTTTTCAAGAAAAAATGTTACTGAATTTCCGCCGTAAAGACCTGCCGGAATAGTAATCTGTCTTAAAATAACATATGCGTTATGAACATATTGCGGTTTATAAGATTTCCATGTTTCACCAGAGGATACAGGCGGAAGTTCATCTGAATGCTGATCTGCTTTTAGCTTTGCCCATCTTTCAATATCATTGGACTCTGCCTTTCTCATGAAACCTTTTTTAACAAGGTCTTTCAAACCGGCCTCTCCTGCAAGGGGCAGGGATTTGTCAAAAAAACTTTCAGGAGGGTTATCTTTTGAAGTAAAAAGATTGTCGCTTTCTGTTATTTTCTTCCCAAAAACAAGTCTTCCATTACTTGCCAAAAAAACCATATCAACATTTTTACCAAATATTTTTTGAGATAAAGGGTTTATTTTCTTTAGATTTTTTTCTGAAACATAAAGATATCCGCATGGTCCACGGTTATCATATGAACTTATAAGAACAGGAACATCGTTTGGAAGACCTGCAACAGCCTGCCTGTGATACCCTGTGGCAGCAACTGCCGAAATCTGGGTTCCCTGTGTCCAGGCAATATTCCATATTGAGGGTTCATATGCCCCTAAAATTAAAGCAACAGGCTTGTCCGGTGAATTTACAATAACTTCAAACTGAGTTGCCTGATGACCGCTCTGGTCTATCTGACGATCAAGTTTTTTTCCGGAGTAGTAGCCTCCTGAATATACAACAAGATCCTCTGGAAAATCGATATCAAAACTGCATTGTCCTCTCAGACCCTGAAGATCGGAAAGATTTACAGAATTATAGGGAACAAGATTTTCATAATCTTTTCTGAGTGTAAAAATTCTGTCTTTGTATAAACGGGTAAGACATTCAATATCATTTACACTGCATTTAACAGATCTTTGGGAAAGCCATTTTCTCTGATCTTTTAAAAGCTTTTCAGATTTCTTTTTATCAACGCTGCTTTTAAGCTTGAAATAATAATCAGACATCTGCTTGTCCAGCCTGCTGAGTTTTTCCTCTGAACATATTGATTTGTCTATTGAATTTTCAGCTTTTTCACAGTCAAAACCTGCCGAAAAACAGCCAGCAGGAATAAGTAATAATAGTATAAAAAGTACTTTGTTAAACATTTATATTTCCTTAATAAGTTAGAAAAAAAATAGCAAAAGCTTTGAATTTTCTGGAACAAAATCCACATCACCCCTGATTAAAGGTTGAAAGAATAGTAAATGATCCTTTTGCCTGGTCAGTCAGAATAGACAAGAGATATAGAATATCTTTTGAACCCCTGTCTTATATCAATGTGAAAGCCAATATTTTTTAATGACTTTTTGCCTAAGTTAAGCATACTGTCCCCCAAACTCTAAAGCGGTTTCGGCTTCCCGTAAACGGCATATTTGATCCACCCGATAGAACAGGCAGGCGGCAGCCTTTGCAAAAACAGGGGACAGAAGTTTACTTTTATTGATAAAGGGTTTTGAAAAAATCTTTAAACTTTTTAAAAAATTTAAAGATTTTTTCTCATTTATGACATCTATTTCTATGATCCATCATTAATACCGTAGTCTGCAAATATTTTTTTAATCTCAGGTGATGACTCCTGGATACATTCAAAAATTGATGGGTTTTCGTCTGTCTGATCAAGAAGCTCAGGATTTGTTTTAAAAATATGTTTTACGACAACCAGATTGTGATGAGTAACTGCGTTTATAAAAGTTTTGAAATCGTAGTAAATTCCAAGACCTACAATCCTGTCAAGAATTTTAACATCATCTATAGAGCAGCTGGCAGCATATAGAGCATTAGTGCCTCTGAGATCATGCTTTGTTATGTCAACAACATAATCAAGAATAATATTGACCTTTTCTTTATCTCCTGAAACAAGAGCATTTGTTAGTGGGGTCCCGACACCGCTATCAGGATTTTTTGCATTAAGATCAGCTCCTTCATTTATTAAAAAAAGAAGCGGTTCTGTTGATTTAACGATAGGTTGACATGCCATGAATATTGCATTCGGACATTTTCCCAAGTCAATATTTTCCTGAATATAAAGCTCTTTTGCTATTTTGAAGTCAAGCCCTATCATTATTTCAAAAATATTAGAGTTACTTATTTTATCATATAATCCCAGGTTTTTTGTTTTTAAAAGTAATAAAACTTCTTTAAGGGTTTTTGTCTTATGCAGAATTTTATATATATTGTTTGCCTCTTTAATTGAGACTTTTTTATTGTTCTTTTTCTCTGCATTAATATTTTTTTTATCTTCTGCCGTTTTTTTATCTTTTATAATTTTTTGGGGCTTATTTAAAATAGAATGTTCTTTAAGAACATTTAGGGAGGGAATTTTATTTTCAAGATGTTTTTTTTGAAAATTAGAAGCTGTATTTTTTTTTGAAAAAATAAAACCAAGAATTAAAAGAATAATTAAAACTAAAAGGACATAGATTTTTTTATTCTTTAAAAAAGAGAAGGTCATATTTATTAACCTTTGCAAGTCAATATTGCTTATCTTGAAAATTTATTTATCAGCACAATCTATTATAGGAAAATCATCCTGTGGGCATACTGCTTTGCAGGGTGGCTCAGGCTCATTAAGATGGCAGCGGTCACCTTTGCATTTAGATTGAGAAATTTCAATTTGTTTAAGTCCATAATTATAAGTTATAGCCCCGACTGGACACGCTTTCAAACAAAGTAAGCACGTAGTACAATTCTTAGGATCAACTACGCTATATTTTTTACAGCTTTCTGTATTTGTTACAGCCAAAGCTCCATTATTAATAAACAACAAAGGTGAGAATACTAAAAACGAACCTGCTCTTTTTAACGCATTTCTTTTATTTTTATCAACAACAGAGATCTTTTTTTCTTTAACATTAATCAAATTTAATTCCTTAACACAAAAAAGTTAGATATATCTATCTGATAATATATCAATTTAATCGTGTCAATAATTATAATTTTTTTGATTATATAGGATTATCGGGACAGGGGGGCATAAGTTCACTTTTTACTTTTAAAAGCTTATATTACCTCTATATGAAAAATTAACAAAACAATCGGAGGCAGGAATTTATTGGTGAGTATTATGCTGATTATATAGTGGCTGGACGAAAACATCAAATTTTATAAAATTTGGCCTCAAAAAATGAAATTACCAATAAACAACTTTAGTTACTTGATTTTTCTTGTTTTTTTCACTGTCTGTTATTGTTTCTCCATCCGCACAAACAGCAAAATTCATATTATAGAAATCCTCAATGGAGGAACTATGGAAATATCCGCATCCAGGCCTGCATGCCTGTAGGCTTCCTTTACCAGTTCATTCTGAAACCCGGTTCCGTCATTATTCTGATATGGAGAATACTGATGTCCGATAACCTTTACAACCTCTTGGGCCATAGCACCTGAAGCAGTATAAATTTTTTCACCTGATTTTTTTATTGTAAAGGGTTTATGTTTTAATGCTCTTATAAGTTCCTTGATTTCAGCTGAAATTTATGTAAATTAATGCTTTGAATCTGTTCTTTTTGCAGGCTGATTTGAGACCAGAACTTATTTGTAATCCAGCCCATACCAGCATCTTTTTGTTCCAGGAATCAAGATATGAATTATTATCATGTAGATGTGTTTTCAGAAAAACCTCTTTCAGGCAATGGCCTTAGTGTTGTTTTTGTTGAAAATAATATGAGCGAACGGTTTCTATTAAAAATTGCACAGGAATTCAAGCAGTTTGAAACCGCATTTGTATATCAAAAAACAGAAGGTATTTATCCTGTAAGGATATTCACAGTCCAGGAAGAACTCCCCTTTGCTGGTCATCCGGTTCTTGGAACTGCGGCTGTTATCCATAAAGTTTTTGAAAAGAACAACTTTTCTGCAGATATTAAAATGAACCTTGGGAAAAGAACTGTTTTTGTTAAATCCAAAATAGAAGGGCCTTGTTTTTCAGTTGAAATGAATCAAGGCACACCTGAATTTATAAATACTATCAGTCAAAATGATATTAATGAAATTGCAGACTGTTTCAATCTGTCTAAAAATGACATCAGTACTGAATACCCTATTGAAGTTGTATCCACAGGACTTCCCTATTTGCTGCTTCCTGTTGAAACCAATCTTGAAAAAGCAAAAATAATGCAAAGTGGGCTTGAAGATTTAATATCAGACTACAAGGCAAAATTCGTATATCTGTTCAATCCAGCAACCCTTGAATGCCGTACCTGGGATAACACCGGAATATATGAAGATATTGCAACGGGAAGTGCCGCAGGCCCTTTGATTGCATACCTTGTAAAAAATGGCTATTTCCAAAAAGGTGAAAATATTACACTCACACAGGGAAAACATCTGAAAAGAGAAAGCAGACTCACAGGCCGGGTAACAGATACAAAGGAAGCTGAAGTGATTATTGAGGGGATGGTGGCATTTTTCAGTGAAGGAAAAATTACTATGAAAGATTTTAGCTGAGCAATGCCTTTGACCTGAAGGTGTGGTTTATATACCTATATCATCCAGATCAGTCCCGCCGCCTGATGACCACAAAAAAGGGCAGCCTCCATTTCAAAGAATCTGCCCTTTTTTACGTAAACCACTATTTACCCACAGCTTCAACACAGGAAGTATTGTAGGACTCTGTTCGTGAACCGCCGAACCCAAAATCGAACTTGGTGTAGTATCCTATTCTATTCTCAGAAACACCGAATGCACGACTGCATGCCTGCCTGGCTTCAGCTGCCACCACGCAGAATTTCTTGCCCTGTGCCTCTTCATAACCTGTCAGCACTGCCACATTGCCAAGGTAACGCTGAGTGGCACCGTTGCATTCATAGCACTTTACCACCACAGAACCTACTGCTTTGCAGTTTCCCTCGTTTACTTGGCCGGTAGCAAAGACAAGCTGAGGAAGCATCAGGATCATGGCACAGATTAGAGCTGTTTTTTTGCAGAACATTTAAATTTCTCCTTTTTGTAAAGATTGACTAAAATATATCTTAAATAAAAAAGCAAAAGAAATGCCAAAAATAAATTTGATCGTCACATTCTTTCAGCCAATATGCACTGAATTATAAAAAAGGCATTAGACAGTGTAATGGTCACATCCTTCTGCCACCTCCCATCACAGCGAGTACTTTCCAGCATACGATCAGAACAGCAGCCCACAGCCAGGCATTCCCCCACCTGGCAAATACTGTTAAAACATCGGGACATAATAGTAATGACTTTGTAACACAAGCCTTGCCATGGGGAGTCAGGGTACCGTCCACGATCCTGCCGGCAGCATTGACGTGTGCACCACTGCCGGAATTGCTGCACCTGATAAGGGGACGCCTGAACTCTGCCGCCCGGAAAACAGACATTCCCAGATGTTTCATTTCCGCTCTACGGCTGAAAAACCAGCCGTCATTTGAAAACTCAACCATAAGATCAGCACCAAGCTCAATTCCTTCCCTTGCAAGTTCTGCAAAGCCGCTTTCAAAACAGATCAGCGGCTGAACCAAAAAAGTTTTTATCTGTAAAAGCCCCGGACTCTCGCCTCTTGACAGCCAGAGTTTTCCTGCCGCTTTTTCCACCTGTTCAGGGAAAAAATAGGTGGAAAGACTTGTTTCTGAAAAAGGAACTGGAATTCTTTTTCTATAGGCCAGAGTACATTCACCTCCATGAGACATGAAAAAAACAGCACTATACCTGGCATCCATTTTCTGTTCCACAATTTTCCTTTCATCTACCCTGTGGATCACCGGAGCTTCCATGGAGGGAATGTCCTCTTTACCGTGCAGTAAAACCGGAATTTTAAGATGCTCCAACTTTGACTTGAGCCCGCTTTTTTCAAATTCCTCCGAACGGCAGTCAAACCTTGGAAGCTCTGGAAACACTAGAAGATCCGCACCCATGACAACATCCCGATATTTGATCAGAGCTTGCAGACAAAAGGCCTCATCGGTTTTGAAATTATCAAGACCTTTCAAATCCCAGCGGACGGGAACACCGGGCTGCACCGAAGCCACACTCAGGCTCTGACCCTGGACTGCCTGCAAATCCCGGTTAAACAGAGAAATCCGCCAGGTACCATATGCCAGAACCGAAACCAATAGAATTGAAAGGTAAAGAAGGCTCACCCCAAGTGCTTTGAACTCACGCTGCCTGACCCAAAAAAACACATCCGATGCCAGACAGTTAATCCAGATCAGACAAAAACAGATCAGCAGCTCTCCTCCAAGATCGGCAATCTGGATGAACTCCGTCCAGAAAACCACAGTCACCGTCCAGGAAACCGGAAAAAGAGCAGGACGCAGATAAATCAGCAGGGTCAGAAGACTGGCACAAAACAGCGGACTTGCCGCAGCACTCCTCCGGTTCATCCAGCCACATACAGCCCCAAACAAAGCAAAGGGAATCCCCTGATAAAACCAGATCGCAGCCAGGGAAAGCCAGGACTGCCAGAAAGCTGGATCCATAAGGCTTTCCATGGCATTCAGCAGCCAGAAGGTGCCCGAAGCCCAGCTAACGGTTCCAAAAATCCAGCCTGCCGTCAACCCCTTCAGGATTCCAGTTTTGTCCCCATGCCGCAGCATATGAACCAACGGCACAAGGACAATAGAGCAAAACCAGGGAGCCTTTTCAAATGGAGAAAAAACGCCAAGCACCACAGCAGCACCCAAAAGGCAGCCGAATTCCAACCACTTCGTCATGTAACAGTTCAGCCTTAACGACATGTATTATGCCATAATAAGAATATTCTATTAAAATACCGTGTTGAAGAGTCCATTGTTTACACCACTATATTGCCACTGACAACATAGTTGCCAGAATTAAAAAATATCCATCAGTTTTTGTAACTATTCAGCTAAAAAAATGAAAAGAATGTTGCATAATAAATTTATTATGCATGTCTTATGCCTGTCCACTGTTTTTATTTTATTTCCCCAACACCTAATCCACAAGGGAAAAGGGGGAAGAAGTTTACTATTTATTTAATGAATTTTTGCTTAAGTTAAGTATACTGTCCACCGAATTCCACCCGAATTCCAAATATTGACATTTTGACATATTCATAGGCTGCAACTAAAATAATAAGCATAAATACAAAATCAAAAGGAGCTAACATGCTTATTACAATCGATAAAAGGGGCAGCATCAATCTGCCGGCATCCTTAAGAAAGGAAATGGGTCTGGAACCAGGAAGTCACCTTGAAGTAAATATTGAAGACGGCGGGTTTATAACAATTTACCCGGTTGAAATTTACAGAAAAATACGACTTAGCGAAAAAGGTCTTTCAAAACTTGAAGAAGCAAGAGAATCTGGAACAGAAAATCTTCCTGACTGGTTTGAAAAGGATTTGAATGATGCCGGAACTGATTTACAGTAAAAAATTTATTTCAGACTTAAATACATTTAAAAACCGAAAGGATTTAAGAAAAAAAATAGCAAAAGCCTTGAAGTTTCTGGAACAAAATCCTCATCACCCGGGATTAAAGATTGAAAGAATAGTAAATGATCCTTTTGCCTGGTCAGCCAGAATAGACAAACGGTATAGAATATCTTTCGAACCCTTATCTTACATCAATGAGACTTCTCCTGACTGGTCTTTCAAAATAAAAATTCTTCCAATACTTGACCACGACGACCTTTATAAAACACCGAGATAAGCAGCCTTGATGTTTAAAAGGCTCATTTTCCCCCCTGAAAAACATCTGTTTAAGAACTGAAAGAGGTGCTTTTTAAAAGCTTTTTGATTTTAGAGGTTCCCCGCTTGACCCCACCCCTGCGTATCCCCCAAAAATTGTTGAACACAATAAAGATAATGAAGTGATTATACAAAAATTGACAATATTTGAATAATTGCTATCCTTTTGTATAAGACTCCTTCTTGTAAGAAGAATAGAAATGTAAAAAGTACAGTTTGCGAGGAGAGGAAAATGCATATTTCATTAACACCTGAGCTGGAAGCAGGTATTAAACAAAAAATAGAATCCGGCTATTACAACAATGCCAGTGAAGTTATTCGTGAGGCCTTACGGTTCTGGGAAAAAAATGAAGAACTTGTTCAACTAATGAAACTTGAAGCCTTGAAAAAACGCCTTGAAGCAGGTGAGTCACAGGCTTTAAGAGGTGAATTTGTAAGGCAGTCTGTGACAGAAATTATTGCTGAGGCTAAAAATGGGTGAATACCGCCTAACCCCGGCAGCAAAATCTGATTTAATAAATATATGGAACTATACATCTGAAAAATGGGCCGTAAAACAGGCTGAAAAATATCTCCTTGATATAGAACAAAAACTGGAAAGACTTGCATCAAATCCCAATATGGGAAAGGTTAGACCTGAAATTAAAGAAGGTTACTACTCTTTTCCTGTTGAAAAGCATGTTGTTTTTTACCTTATACTAGAAAATTATATAGCTGTAATACGTATTCTTCATGGCAAAATGGATATTGATAAAAATCTCATTCTTTAAAAAATAACGAGTTTTTTTGAAATTCAGGAAACACAAGATCCTTTTTTAATAAGATGCTGCAAAAAAACTGTATCATGTTTCAGGAATTACCCAAAGTTATATAAACTGTCCCCAAAATTTATTTCAGTCGGTTATATTGACCAGACCCCGCAGACAAAAGAATATAATATACACTCCCAAGGAGACCTTGGGAGCAAGCAAAAACTCAAAACTCACCACTCAAAACTCAAATAATCAAATAACCAATCACTGTCCGCCTCGCACGGCACGCACGTAATACGTATTAGACTTATTGCCGGGGCCGTGGCCGCTGCCGTAGTCGAAATACACGCGCCACGCATCGACTGCACCGTAGGAATAGGTAGTAGACGACCAGTAATACGACGACATAGTATCAGGAAAAAAATTTGTATCTATTGCAGGGTTATAAGCCGAGTAATCAACTATTGAACCAAGCTCCTTGATATTTGGAAGCCTCCAGTCGCTGTAGCCCGCATAATCAAGGTTTTCACAATATGAAAGAGCGTCTTTCCAGTTCATTTTATTGTCTGCAGTTTCCTTCATCCACATAAGACCGGTTTTATTATCTGTTATTGTACCGTCTCCATTATCAGTAAAATCAGATGAAAAGCACAAACACGGCATTAAAATTAAAATTGCAGCAAACAAAAATATTTTTTTAAATTCCATTTTAAACTCCTGACTTTTTAAATTATAAACAACTAAAGTTTAGCACTTAAAACTCCAGCAACTTTTCAAAATTACCTGCTCATTATGGTTTAAAATTCAAAAAACATTTTAACATATCTGTTTTTTACATATTTACCTGTTTCTTCCTGTTCTATAATTGCAAAATTTCTTTTCATCATAAAAATTTTATTAAAAATTTCTTTTTGCCTCCAGACAGGAAAACCTGACTGATTTTCAAAGTTTTTTTTAGTATTTATTTTTTTTAAACCAAGTGCTTTTTGTGCGAAAAAAGCATCATCATTATAGAGTTCATAGTATTTTCCTACTTTTATAAACAAAATAAACCCTTCAAGTCTCTGCCTGAAAAAATCAAACTGCAAATCAAGAGACCTGAAATTTCCTTTGTATTTAAATTTATCAAACACCCTGTAATTTTTTAAATATAAAAATTTATTAAGCCAGTCATTTTTTTGAAAAACAGAATTTACAAGATTAAATGAATCTGCATGCCTGAAATGGCCAAGATATGACGACAAAGTCTGTTTCAATTCTTTCACTAAATCAGGCCTGGAAAAATAAACAAAAGCTGCTGCGTTTTTTATTTTTTTAATTTTTACAAGTTTATTTTCAAATAAAACAAGCTTATATTTAAGATTATTTAAAATTCTTCTGCGCACAAGAATGTATTTTGGCCTTGTAATATAACCTAAAAAATCTATCCCCTCAGAAACCCTGCCGGTTTTTATAGGATTTTTAATCTCAAGACTTAGCTTTTCTTTTAAAAAGAATTCAATTTTTTCTTTGAAATATAAAAGATGTTGTTCTGACTGAGACAATAATACAAAATCATCAACATAACGGATATAAAATCTGCATTTCAGATTTGTTTTAACAAACTGGTCTAGTTCATTCAAATATACATTGGCAAAAAATTGTGAGGTAAGATTTCCTATTGGCAGCCCCTTATTTTCCGGGATTTTGAAAAGTGACTTATGTGGGGGGATTTTATTTAAATCATTTACATTATCGCCCCTGAATAAAAAATTTTTTGAACAGTCATGAAAAATAATTTTATGCAAAAGATATAATAATGCATCTGCATTTTCCATTTTTTTATTATATAATTTTTTCTCAATTATATTGAAAAGTATATTTTTATCTATACTCATAAAAAAAGACCTTATATCAAGCTGAAGATAGAAGCCCGGAATTTTACAGCTTTTTGTAGTTTTCATCATAAAAGACTGAAGCCTTTTTACTGCAAAATGAATCCCCTTGCCCGGCCTGGAAGCACAGGAATCAAAAATAAAAGCGGGTTCATAAATTTTTTCAAGTTCCCTTACAACAAGATGATGAATAATTCTGTCACGAAAATCTGCGGCAAAAATTTCCCTTAGTTTTGGCTGATGAGTTATAAAGCAGACAGAGCGTGACGGCAAATATTTTCCTTTTTGAATCTCACATGCAAGATCATAAATATTGTCTGCAGATTCAAACTCAAACTTCTGGGTATTAAGAGCACCTCTTTTCCTTTTTCTGCAGTCTTTATATGCATTATACAAAGACTGGAAAGAAAACAAAGAACACTTTCCGCCTCGCACGGCACGCACGTAATACGTATTAGACTTATTGTTGTTGTTGTCGTTGCCGTTGTTGAAATTCACGTGCCACGCATTGTCTGTATTGTTTGAATTGGTAGTAGACGACCAGTAATACGACGACATATCACCGTTCCAGTTTGCGAGTTTTTAATTTTTTCATTTTAACTCCACCAAAAGCTGAAATTTCAACTTTTTGAATAATAATGCCTTATAAAAGGCCGGAACGGCACACAGTGTTTGTCTGCACACCTGAATGAAACAAAATAAAACATTTATATCCAAACAGTTCCGGCAAATATCTATTTCTTTGTGCTCTTTAGCCATCCCTCACTCTGTCTGCATAACAAAACCGCCATTGATATTGAATGCTGAAAAGAATTAAAATTATTAAAGGCCTTTGCTTCCTTACAAAAAACAAGCATTGTTTTTTGCATATCGCATAAAATCACAAGTTCTTTTAAATGCTGTTTTTTATCATATTCTGAGTTTACCCTTATTATCTGCATTAATATTTTCCTGGATAAATCTCTTAAATCCTGACCCAAAGTATACTTATGGTATCTTGAAAAATTTTTTACAATTTCTTCAAGATACAAAGCAAGATCCATTGCTTTTTTAAATATTGGTAAATGTTCATAATATGCCATGATTTTTTCTTTGCATTTAATAATAGAAAGTAAAATGCACTTACGCTCTATTATTCAAAATTTCAAATAATCAAATAACCAATCACTGTCCGCCTCGCACGGCACGCACGTAATACGGACTAGACTTATAGTAGTCGCCGTCGTAGCCGTAGTAGAAATTCACGCGCCACGCACTGCCTGTATAGTTCGAATAGGTAGTAGACGACCAGTAATACGACGACATAGTATCAGGGAAAAAATTTATATCTATTGCAGGATTGTACCTTCCATAATCAACAATAGACCTAAGCTCTTTTACAGTCGGCATACGCCAGTCAGAATAACCCCCAAAATTTGAACCATTAAGCTCGGCTATAAACACATTCTGAGCATCATACCAAGTGTATGTGTTATCTTTATCATGAACAGAACCATCATCAGTTTTAACCTCCCAGATAAGACCTGTTACATTATCTTTTACCATTACCCAGTTTTGTGCAGAGTCTGGAAGTTCTTTTCCGTTTGAATCCAGCTTAGTGTATGAAGGATTCTTCCAATACTGGTAGTTTGCGTCCTGACCGAAATAGTCTTCGCCCTGGGAAGTACAGGTTATTTCATTACCTGATTCATCATAGCACTTTGTCTGGCCGGTATCAGGAATTAGAGAATATGATACTGGAAATGTGGCATTAAATTCAACCTCATCCGGCTGACTGTCTTCATATCCATCACTGACAACAAGCTCAAAAATATAAGAACCTGAAATATCAGTTTCAAACAAAGGTTTTTTCAATGTAGCACTGTTTAAATTAGCCTTGCTACCAACTGGTTTGGACTTTAAAGTCCATAGATATGATAATATGTCTCCATCAGAATCATAACTTTTGCTGCCATCAAGCTGAACTGAAGCATTTAAAGGTACTGTTGCAGAGTTTCCGGCATCTGCAACAGGTTTTGTATTAGTTTTATCTGTGTTTTCTTTATTAGTATCATCATTTTTTCCACTCCCACCACCCCCACAGGCTGATATAAAAAAAAGACATAATAAAAATACGACAATTTTCAGATAATTATTTTTTTTAAAAGAATACATACCATCTCCCCTATATTTGCAATCATATACGAATCTTTATTCACTTTTAAAATCCATACAAAAAACGCAGCACAAAAATGACTTTTAGCAAAACAAATAGAAATCTTATAATTTTGATTAAATTTTTTAATAAAAAGAGATTGGACAATTGTCAACCACTTAATCAGGTTAAATAAAAATGAATTTGAAATAAACTTATTTAATACCGACAAATCAAAAGTTTATCTAAAAATTTAATTTTACAGGAAAATAGCTGTAATATTTAATTCCCAGGAGTTTTACCCTAATCAGAAAGTTGAAACCTTTTTTACCAAAATCTCAAAAAAACACAAAATCAAACCCCGCCAAAACCACCGCCACCAGGAGTTTTAACAACAATTTTATCTCCGGCAGACAAAGAAACAGTCTCTGAATATTCTGCCTTATAAATTTCGCCATTTTTATAAACCAGAATATTTTCGCCTGTTTTGCCGCTTTTGCAGGACTCTATTCCGTGTGAAGGATAAACCCTTTTTTACTCGCTCCCAAGGTCTCCTTGGGAGCGTTCAGTTCATGAAAAAAGTTTTAGTTTTACTTGAGGAAGGATTCAAAATTGTAAATGACAAGACATGCAAAAAGTTAATAAAAAAAATAAACTTACAAGAAGAGATATTTTGAGATGAAGAGACTGTTACAGTGGTATAATCTAGCGTTAAGTCAATTGAAATAAGCTATAATTAGACTTATTGAGAAAGGTAAATATAAAATTTAGACTTTTCTGACTTTCCAGTAATCAGGATCACGATGTAAATTCATTACGGCTAGAATAAATATATAGTTTTTCTCTAAAGAATATAGAACCCCATAAGGGAATCTTTTTACAAGGGCTCTTCTTACATCCTCATCAATTATTGACCAGGATTCTGGGTGAGTAAGTATCAGCCGGATAGTAGAATGAACTTCTAAAGCAAACTCTCTGCCTAAATTATTTCTGCAATCATTGTAATAATCTATAGCATTATTAAGTTCTTTTTCGGCTTCAGGATGAAATATAAATCTCATCAGGAGAGTCTATCCCAAATATTATTAAAAACCTCCTCTCCATCCCTGCCTTTTACTTTTCCCGACTTGAGTTCGGAAAGCCTTTCTTTGGCTAAAGAAGCCCATTTTTTATCTATATCGGAAGATGGAACATTAAGGCTTTTTAAAACAGTTTCCACAACCTGCATTCTTTCTTCTACAGGAAGAGAAATTACTTCTGAGATTAAATCTTTTGTATCCATTTTGCACCAATTTAAAAAGTATCGTTATCTTTTAAAACTATAAAAGCTAAATTATAAAAATTCAAGTTCCATAATTTAACATATTGATTTTAAAGTAATATTACAAAAGTTTTATCCAAGCTACTTTCCAAAAAACGTAAAATCAAATTTCACCAAAACCACCGCCGCCAGGAGTTTTAACAACAATTCTATCTCCGGCAGACAAAGAAACAGCCTCTGAATACTTTGCCTTGTAAGTATTTCCATCCTTATAAACCACAATATTTTCGCCTGGTTTTCCGCTTTCACCGGACTCTATCCCGTGGGGAGGATAAACCCTTTTATTTGTAAGAAAAGAAACGTCCATATTTTCATTGAATTTTATTACTCGTTTTACTCCGCACCCACCGCAAAATTTTCCTTTTCCTCCGCTGTTTTCTCTTATGGAAAACTCTTCTAAAATAACCGGAAGTCTTGATTCCATGATTTCAGGATCTGTAATAAGGGAATTTGTCATGTGTGTATGAACTGCATCTGCTCCGTTGAATCCATTGCCTGCGGGTGCACCTCCGCAGATTGTTTCATAGTATTGATAGTCTTTGTTTCCAAAGGTTATGTTGTTCATTGTTCCCTGTGAAGACGCAAGTATTTTTAAAGCTGAAAAAAGTAGATCACATATTACCTGTGATATTTCAACATTTCCTGCACAAAGGGCAGAGTTTTCAGGAGGTGAAAGAATGGAACCTTTAGGTATTATAATATCAACAGGTTCAAGGCATCCTGAATTTAGAGGAATATCATCATTTACTATTGTTCGCAGTACATACAAAACTGCGGCCTTTGTAACTGCTTCCGGTGCATTGTAATTATCTTTTGAAGCCTTTGAAGTTCCTGAAAAATCGATTTTGAGCCTGTTCTGATTTTTAGAGATTTTAACCTTTATTACAGACTCGTTATCAAGCTTTATTTCAAAAGAGCCTGGATTAATATAGTCTATCTTTTTTTCAACAGAATTTTTCGCATTAATTCTTATAAATTCCATGTATTTTATTATTGTTTCAAGACCGTAATCCGAAACTGCCTTTTCAAGACTTTTTATACCTTTTGTATTTGCTGCAACCTGTGATTTTATATCTGAAATATTGGAGTCGGGGTTTCTACACGGATATTTTGAATCAAGAAGTATTTTTCTTAATTTTTCCTCAAGAAAAGTATAATTTTCAAATATTTTAACATTGTCTAATATTACTCCTTCTTCCATAAGAGTTTTACTGTCTGAAGGCATTGATCCTGGGCTTATTCCTCCTATATCGCTGTGATGACCTCTTGATGCAACAAAAAATAATAACTTGTCTTTGGCTTTATCAGTATTTTTAATCATTGACTCAAACACAGGAGAAATAACAGTAAGGTCTGGAAGATGGGTTCCGCCTTTTAAAGGATTATTTGAAACAAAAATATCTCCGGGACTTATATTTTTTACATTGTTTAAAAGACCTGTAACAGAAGATTCCATGGAACCTAAGTGAACAGGAATATGGGGAGCATTTGCAACAAGGTTTCCTTTAGAATCAAAAACCGCACAGGAAAAATCTTTTCTCTCTTTTATGTTTACCGAATATGCTGTTTTTTCAAGAGTTATTCCCATTTCCTGTGCAATGTATGAAAAAAGGGAGTTAAATATTTCAAGATAAACAGGATCTGGATTTTCAAGATCTATTTTTTGAGTAATATCTTTCTTAATATTTTTATCTTTTGTAAGAATAAGGTTTCCTGATGGTTTTACCTGTGCTGCCCAGCCTTGTAAAACAAGAGTTGTACCTGTTTTTTCAGTAATTATTGCAGGACCGCTTATTTTAAAACCCGGAATAAGATTTTCCCTTTTATATATGTCTGTATCAAGGTAGTTATCTTTAAAAAAAACTTTTACTCTTTTTTCAGGCTTTGGTTCTGATGCTGAAAAGTCTGTATTAAATTTGGGGATAATAGATTTTTCAATTATTTCAAGAGATATTGAAGATATAACAAGGTTTTGGCTTTTTCTTAAAAAACCGAAAAGAAGCCTGTGATTTGTGTTAAATTCTTCTCTTATTTTTTCTATACTGCCTGAATAATTTACAACAACCGGAATATCGCTTCCCTGATATTTTAAAAGAATTTTTTTGTTTATAATGTCTGGCTTTATGTGCTGAGAAATTAAAAGTTCGTTTAAAAGATTTTCAAATTCCTTATCTGCAAGTTCAAGATTTTTATTATCAAGGCTTATGTTTAAAGACTTTTCAATAACCTTAGACTTGTCTGAAACTCCAATTCCATATGCAGACAATACTCCTGCATATGGATGAATAAGTATTTTTTCCATAGAAAGAATATCTGCAATTTCGCAGGCATGCTGACCGCCTGCACCTCCAAATGAACAGAGAATATATTTTTTTGCATCACGTCCTTTTTGAAGGGATATTTTTTTTATTGCAGATGCCATTTTTTCAGATGCGATTTTTAAAAAACCCGAAGCTATTTCCTGCTCTGTCATTGACTGTCCTGTTGAATTATAAATACTTTGTTTAAGTTTACTAAATTTTTCAACAAGGATTTCTGTGTCTGGTTCCTGATCAAAATTATTACCAAAAACCTTTGGAAAAAACTCTTTTCTGATTCTTCCAAGAAAGAGGTTGCAGTCTGTAACAGTAAGAGGACCGTTGTTTCTGTAACATGCAGGACCTGGATCTGAACCTGCGGAATATGGACCGACCCTTAGTTTTTCGCCATCAAAATCTGCAATACTTCCGCCTCCTGCTGCAACTGTGTGAATGTCCAGCATTGGATAGAATATTTTAACGCCTGAGACTTCGGTTTCATAAACCCGTTCAAATTCTTTACTGTAATGGGAAACATCTGTGGATGTTCCGCCCATATCAAAAGATAAAAGCTTTGATTCATTTTCAAGTTCGCATGCTTTTACAGCTCCTGCAATACCTCCGGCAGGACCGGATAATATGCTCTCTTTTCCCATGAATATATCAGAGCTTACAAGACCACCTCCCGAGTGCATGAAAAGGATTTTATCGGAAAGTTCTTGTCTTTTGCTTTCATTACCTTTTAAAAGCTCGTTTATAAAATTATTGGTATATTCCTTTAAAACAGGGGTCAGGTATGAATCTATACAGGTTGTATCTCCCCTTCCTGTTATTTTTATTACGGGAGCTGATTTATGTGATGGGAAAATATAGTCAAAATTAAATTCTTTTAAAATTTCTGCAATTTTGTTTTCAAAATCAGGGTGTTTGTATCCATGCATTAAAACTATTGCACATGATCTTATTCCGTTTTCATATGCCTTTTTAATTTCTGATCTCAGATAATTGGTGTCTATATCAGAAATAATATTTCCGTTTTTATCTGTTCTTGCACTTGTTTCTATTACTTTTTCATATATTTTTTCAGGTTTTATAATATTTAAGGCAAAAAGATCGGGGCGTTTCTGGTTTCCTATGGCAAAAATATCTTTGTAGCCTTTGTTTGTAATAAGAAGGGTTTTTGCACCTTTTCTTTCCAAAAGTGCATTTGTGGCAACTGTTGTTCCAAGGCGGATCTGCTTTATTTTTGAAGAATCAACAGGATCAAAGTCTTTAGTTTCAAGCTTTTGTCTTATGGCAAAAACGGCTGCATCATTATATTTTCTTTTATTTACAGAAAGATATTTATCTATGAACACCTGATTTTTTGGTGAAATTGAAACTATGTCTGTAAAAGTACCGCCTCTGTCTATCCAGAATTCCCACATAAAACTTCTTTCTGATTATTTCACAACCAATAATTATTCCTGAAATAATTTTAATTTAAAATCATCTTATAAAAAGCATTGCTGATTTTTCCGGTTTTTTCTCCGCTTCGTTTTCCCTGTTCAATAAACATTTGTCTTATTTCATAGTCAGGCTGATTCAGAGAACATCCGCCTATCATCAATTGTGCTGCACTGCCTTTAAAAAGATCAAAACTTTCAGCTGCCCTTATTTTAATTGAAGAATCTTTTATTTCTGGAAAAGCAAGAACAAGTTTAAAGGCTTTTTGAACATCAAGATGCCTGCTTCCTAAAATATATTTAAGATAAAGCCCTGAAAGCCCTCTTTCTTCAGGTTCAGAATTTATTAAACGGTCAACAAGTTTGAGCATACTTTCTTTTGAGTCATAAAGACACAAATATTGGGTAATGAGAGCAATTACTCCAGGGTTGCTTGTTTCATCAAGCATATCTGTTAAAATTTCTTCTGCAGAATCACCGGATAAAATAAGATTCCATAATAGCGTTTCCTCGTTTCCACCCTGTTGAAACCTTGTCAAAGAACCATACCAGTTCATAACAGGAACAATTGTTTTGCTGCTGTAAAATTTTCCAAGGCAGGGAAAAATATCTTTTATATTTTCTTTTCCAGGATTTTCAAGAAGCTCTATAAAATCATCCATTGAACTTAATTTGCATCCCATATAAGGCAAATATTCTTTTTCTACAAGTCTGCAAGTGCTAATGGTTTTACTCCGAAAACCCTCTCTCATCATCCTGAATGTCTGAAGTGTTTTATAATTGTAATATAAAGGATTTTCACTTTCATCGTAATAATCCCACAAATGCCATCCCCAGCCTATGATAATGGCAATAAAAATAACAAGACCCAGTGCAAAATAGCTTCTTTTTTCAGGATTATTATTTGTATTTTCTAAAACCTTATCCGGCTTTTCAAATAAAACTTCTTCTTTTTGTTTAAATTTAGAAAAAATTATACCGCAATGAATACATTCAATATTTTCTTCCTGCTCAAAACCGCATTTTGGACATTTAATCATATTTTTGGATGATGGTTCAGAAACAAGAGAAAGCTTTGACAGGGATTCATTTTCATTTTCTTCTTGTGTCTTGATTTGACATATAATGCCGCCCTGCAAAAATTTTTCCTGATAGCGTTGTGCCTCTGCAAGATCTAGTTCCCGTTTTATTACAAAGGAATTTCCTGCAAAAAATTTTTTTAGAGCCGGATCATTTAATTTAAAATTTTGCTTAAGCCAGGCTTTTACTTCATCCAAATTCAAATTTTCTATAAATTTGCCGCTGAATACAACATTGTATTTTTTAGTATTTTTTTTCATATCTCCCATAAAGCCCGCCATTGCTTTGAATTAAAAAAGATATCAGCTAAAAATCTGGAAAAAATGTACTTTTGATTTCAGACATATGAAAAAATTTGCCAAGTATCTGAAAGGAAAAGACTTTAAATAATTAATACATATTTTTTATCATTGCAAAACAATTTCAAAGCAAAAAAGAGTCCTGAAAAGCTTGCTGCCTGGTCAAATGATAAATATTTTAAAATAATGCTTGAAATTACCTCAGACAAATAAATTTATTATGCTTTTTTATATGAAAAAACCTCAAACTATTTGAATCTGAACCCTGAAACATCAGCCGTCATATAAACAGCACCATCACCGTAATAATCCGGAACATCAATATCTTTACATGGCACAAAACCTTTTTTAAGCCAGAAAGAAACAGCATGCTTTAATGCAACAAGAGACAAAGACCGATATCTGTATTTTTCTGCTGCTTTAAGTGTTTCATTAAATAAAATCTTAGAAAATCCCATGTTCCTGAACTTTTTATTTACAGCAATATCATGAAGGTGAAGATTTGAAGACTTGTAAACCTTTGTTTCCGGCTTGAGCATT
>JAVERC010000078.1:0-8155 GCA_034007295.1 Desulforegulaceae bacterium
CACCATAAGTCCTACCTGAATTTGTTTCTGCATAAGCTCTAACATTGTAATTAGCAACAATTAGACCTGTAGCTGTAGCTGTTATATTAGTAGAACCTGTTGCTGTTAAATCAATTGCATTTTCCCAAGAAGCAGTATCAAATTTATATTCGAATCCTCTTGCGATAATTGATTCTGTTCCTTGTTCTGTAGAGCCTTGGAATGTAGCAGTTTTAGCAGTATTATTTACATCCACATCTGTTGTTGTTACAGTTGGAGGTAATAATTGATTAGTAGTAAATGTTGAAGTATCACCATAGAATGTACCAGATGCTGTTGTTGCAAATGCTCTAACCTGATAAGCAGTATTTGGAGTAAGTGATGATGCATCATAACTAAATGGAGATACTAAAGGAGTTATAGGTGTATTTGTCCATGTAGTTGCGGATTGTTCCTTATATTCAAATCCTATTGCTGTTACTGCATCACTTCCTTCAGTATAAGAGCCATTAAATGTAGCTGAATTATGATCAAAAACAGTTACAGGTAATGTTGATACTTGTGGATTTGGTTGTAAGTCTTCAGTAGTAAAGGTAACTGAAGCCCATGCTGAATAAGAACCAGAACCACAATCACTTCTAACATAATATGTATATTCAGTATTTGGTGTAAGTTGAGAAATTGAATAAGATGTTGAGGCTATATCAACAGGGGTTCCTTCTTCACCTTCTCTTACTTGCCAAGCAACCTCAGAACCAGATGACATCCAAGAAATATCAGCTGAATTAGATGTAATATTTGAAGCAATTAAATCTGTTGGAGCAGAGCATGGATTAGAAGTAGTAATAAGAATATTATCAATAATACTTGAATTACCATTTCCACCACTTCCATCATTCTTCCATACAAATACGAGCTTCTTTTCTACTCCTATACCAGGACTTGCAAATGTAGTGCTTAGGGTTTGTGTTCCTGTAAGAAGGTTAATATAGTTATTGCTTCCATTTTGCATAATTATACCTTCAGCATAACTATTTATTGCAAAATATGTAGTTGCAGTAGAAGGATTAAATGCTGTATCCTTATCAACTAAGAATACTTTTAGATAATCCCAAGAAGATTCTCCACCAACGGTTAAATCGAATGATAATTGGATACTATCGGTAGTATTGAATTCAAATAATTTCTCAGCAACTACAATACTAAATGAATTCAAAGTATAAGAAGCATCTGCGTCATTATTTGATACAAATAGAGCATTTGAAGTTCCAGATGTTGGAGTTCCAATCATCCATTTATTTGTACAAGTTCCATTCTTTAATAACCATCCATTTGTTCCTGGAGTTTCAAAATCACATGAATATGGAATTTGTTCAGAGATTTGTTGAGTATAAACAATAATTGAATTTGTAGCATTAGAATATGTTCCATCAAAACAAGCTGTTTTAGCATAGATTTCATATTCAGTTTGAGATAATAAGTTTGGAATGGTTACAACCGAAGTAACAGCTGGAATAGAATCCCAATCTGTAGTATTTAGATCTCTAAAATAAATCATCCATTCAGTATCAGATGGATCAGCTGGAGTAATTGTAACATCTATACTATTTGTAAGAGATGTAGCACTAATTGCTATTGGTCTAGCACAAGAAGGAGTATAGTAAACACTTAAATCATCAATATAGAATGTATTTGTTACTGTATTATATTCTGATTTGAATGCAATAAAATTACCTGTTCCTGTATAATTAGCAAAATCAAATTCTATTTCTTCCCATGTACTTGTAGCAGAAGGCGTAATAGTAGAAAGACTATCAAATGTTGTAATATCATTTGGATTAGTCATAACTCCAATAATAAGATTTGAAGTTGCATTAGATGTTCTTAATCTGAATAATGCAGATAATGTGTTGATTGGAATTGATGGATCAAATCCTGGTGTAGCAGCAATTGAATATTTACCAGATGCTGCGGTAAAATACATAGAACCTGGAGAGCTGAAATTAGTTCCTGAAATATAAGGATTTGCAGAAGTTGCATTATAAAATCTACTCCAACAATCAGGGAAAAGTGTAGTACTTGGAGTTCCGTGATTATCAAAATTTTCATTCCAAGGTAGAATTGTTATATAATCACATGGTGTGGTTTCAGATAAAGTTATAAATAGTGAAGTATCAGCACCACACAGGGTTGCAACTCTAAAATCATAATTAGTTTGAGGATTCAAAGGAGTAAAGGCATACTGATTTGTAAATGCAATATCACTTGTCCATACTGTATCAGTTGAAATCTTATAATCAACTATCCATTGGGTTCCAACTCCAGCATCCCATGTCATATCTACACTACTAGGAGTAACATTTGAAATCTGTACATTTTCAGGGAATAAGCAATTAGCTTCTTCAAATCTAACATCATCAAATGATAAATACCATGGAGAAGATGTAGCTTGACATTCAATACTAAACTTATATTGTCCTGTAGTTGTTGGAGTAAAGTTAGAAACATATAATTCATATGTTTCATTATTAGCATTTAAAACTGGAGTTCCAATTACCATATTATTTGATGTATCACTTAAATCAATAGCTCTAACTTGAAGATTTTCCCATCCGTTAAGCCCATCAGTAATATACCAGAAAGTAAATGTATAATTATTTCCAGCAATCAAATCAAAAGCAGGTGTTGTGAAATTATCATTAGCACCATAACTGAATGAAGCAAATTTAGTCCCTGTTCTTGCTATTCTATTACGAGAAGATTGGTCTGAAATATATGTATATGTTTTACTATTAAGATTTGTTGCAGTCCAACAATTTGGAATTTGATTGTTTTGAGTTATTCCTTCAAAGCTTTCTTCCCAAGGGAATTGGTTAATTACTGCACATTCGGTATTGAAACTTCCATCTACACTAAAACTTGTATCAATTGGAGAACATAATGTATAAACTCTAACACTATAAGTTGAAGAATGGTTTAATCCATTAAGGATGAAATTAGTATTTGTATTAGCTATCTGTGATTGCCAAACAATATTATCATCAGAGTATTCAACCAACCATTGTGTTGATGCGCCAGTAGATGCCCATGATAAATCTAAACTATTTGTTGTAGCTGAATTTAATACTAAATTACTTGGTGTAGGACATGTCAGAGGAGTAATCTGAATATTATCAACTGCTGCCGCAGGGTCTGTTCCTCCAGAACCATCATTCCACCATACAAAAACTAATTTCTTAACAGTGTTTTCGTATTCATTTACAGGAAGAACAAAGTTTGCAGATTGCCATGTTGTTTGCTGATTATATGTTCCTAATGCTTGACCATTTGGCCATCCTGTAGTTGGTATAGCTTGGTCAATTGAAAGTAGGAATACCTTCATATAATCATATGAAGAAGATTCTCCGTTTGCTCTCCAATCAAAAGACAAACTATACTCAGCAGCTCCCACTCCAAAGTCAATTAATGCAGATGCATAAGCATAAGAAGTAACATTATTAACATATTCATTACTTACTCCTAGATCCTTGCTAATATATAATGAATTCCCTGTATTATCAGGATAACTAACAGCATTTGAAATATACCACTTATTTGTATCTGGATTTAATAACGTCCATTCAGCAATATTATTCAAATCTTCAAAATCTTGAATATAAGGAAGAGTTACTGCATTTTCTAAATTTGGAATTGTTGCACTTACAGTTTCAGACCAATCACCACCGCAATTTTGACGAACAGCTATACTATATGTACTTCCTGCATTTAAACCAGTAATTAGATATGGTAATTGAGAAGCATCGTTAATTGGTATAATTGTTGATGTATTTGGGTCAAAAGAAGTAGGGTCTGTTTCCGCATAAGCTATATCCCAACCAATACCTGGTTCAGCATTATCAGTTGCAAAATTCACTCTAATTGTTGAGAAATTATCAACTGAAGCAGTAGTATTAAATACTGCTGGGCACATTGGAGCTAAATCAACTTCAAAATTATCAACAAAAAGATAGTTGTCAGCTCCAGAAAGAGCTACCGTAGATTCGCCATATAATGCAATTTTTATATTTCCTGAATATGGAATCATATTTTCATCTTCTAATTTCAATGAAATATGAGTTGAAGTTGGGCTAAATGATGTAAGAGAATAAGTAGAATCTGGACTTGCATACCAAATTCTCGCATTTGCTTTTGACCATGTGGCTCCATTATCAGAAGAAACAACTACTGCAAAAATATCATCATCAGAATGAGTTGGATCTTGTAAACCTGTTGATAAATCAGAATATACAACATCGAAATCTAACTGGTATAATGAACCATCCATTCCTAAATCAATAGTTGGTGATATTAACCAATATTTTACTCCTGTTCCATAAATATTAACTCTCATTGCATTATCTAAAGATGTTGAATGAATCCATCCACTTGTCATTGGAGTTAAAACAGATGTATCAGCCAAAAGACCATTCATTCTTGTCCAACAAGTAGGTTCAACAACAACAGATGTAGAAAAATCTTCTAAAAAAGGGACTGTTACTGGAACACATTGTGTTCTAAATGTAACAGGTAATGTTGGATCAGAAAAAGTACCATCACCACAATCTGTCATTATAGTAACATTGTAATTTGTATTAGGTGTTAGGTTTAAGAAAGTATGAGGGAAAGTAAATATTTGAGTAGTATCTGTTAAATTAGTTGATAAATCTTCTAAAACAACATACCAAGAAAAATCAGCAAAATTTGCAGGTGTAAAGTTTAATTCTGCTTGATCTGTAGTAATATTACTAATGGCTATATCCGTTGGAGGAAAACATGTAGGAATTGCACTTACTTTTACGTCGTCAATATAAACACTGCCACTTGCTGTTTTCTTCCTTACAAATGCCAAACGATAATCTCCAACTAAAGTTGATAAATCAAATTCATATTCTGAATAAGTTGTTGAAAGTACTGTTGTATCAATTTCCCCAATATATACAAAATTTGAATTTGATGCTGTAGTATTCAAATCTCCTTGAGAAACATCCATAGCGTAAATCAATAAGTCAGGATAATATGAAGAAGACGATTTCTTAGCCCAGAAATTTAATCTTTCATTCCCTGTTAAGGACATAATTGGGGTTATCAACCATTCATTATTTTGATAAGAAGCAGTTGTACTTGATGAATTAGTTGAATAACCATTCATATAAATAGACTTACTTCCTCTATAAGCAGATGTTGAGGTTTTCCAAAAATAAGAACTTGTATTTAACGAGTCAATAATAAACCAGCAGAATGGTGCAGGTTTATTTCCTGGTGCGATTGCAATTGAATTAAAATCGTTTTCAAAACCTTCAATCCATGGGAATTGAGTAATTGTTTCACAAGCTGTTCTAAAAGAAGATTCACTCCAAATACTTTCATCAACTCCAGGCACACAATTTGCCTTAACTCTATAATCATAAGAAGTATTTGCAATTAGTCCTTGAACAGAATAAGAGTTTATTGAAAGAGAAGGGATAGATGTTGCAGATGTCCAATCAGCATCTGAAGATAGTTTGTATTCAAAAGAATAATCTAAAGCATTAGTTAGGTTCCATGTCAAATCTGCAGAAGAAGTAGTAATATTATTTGCTAATAATCCACTAGGAGCAGGACATGTTGTAACATATATATTACCAATATGTAGATCATTATCTCCACCAGAAACGGTAGATTCTCCATAAAAGGCGATTTTTATCTGACCGGTATAAGCAGATAAATCTATAGAAATATTCTGTGCTGTATTTGGTATATTCGAAAACACATTTGTAGAACCTTCGTTATCCCAAATTGTAGCATTTGATTGTGACCAAGTAAGTCCATTATCAGTTGAAACAATAACCATAAATTTATCGTCAGCGCCAACCTGTTCTGGTACATCTGCATTAGCATAATCAGTTAATGCTAAATCAAAAGTTAAAGCATAATTTCCGCCACCGCCTAAGTCAATTGTAGGAGTTACTAACCAATATTTACAAGTTGTACCGTATACATTCAATTTTGTATGCGGATTTGTAATACCATTATTAGTAGCTACTCTCGTCCATCCTAAAGATGTTGATGTTGGAAGAGTATCATTAAATGCTTGCGAAACAAGACCATTTAACTTTACCCAATCTGTGGGAGGAAATGCAGTGTTAGAAAAATTCTCCACAAGTGGAGTTTGGGCATTTCCTGTTATGGCAAAAATAATTGCCATCAAGAAAAAAAGTAATTTTTTCATTTTTTAAGTGTTTGTTTATAAATTATTTAACTATTGTGTTTTCTAAAAAATCGTAGCATTTATTAGAATAAATAAGCTTGCAAATATAGTGATATTCTTTGCGGCTACCAAATTTGATGACTTTAATTATAACATAAAAAATAAGGGTATGAAAATTTAATTTCCATACCCTTGACTAGTATCTATTTATCGAATAATATTTATTGTTCCGGATTTATCGTATACTCTATTATTTCCTGGTCTCTTATAGGTTAGTCTCCATGTATAGGCTCCTACTGGGGCATCTTTGCCTTCATAGGTTCCATTCCATCCTAATTTCCTATCCATTCCTTCATAGCTTTGGAATTTTGTTTGGTCAAATGCATAGACCTTGGCTCCCCAACGATTATATATTTCAAATTTTACTTCTGTGAGTTCATTCAAGCTATAGAAGAAGAAATAATCGTTTTGTCCGTCTCCATCTGGGGTGAATGCGTTTGGTACCCATACTGAGAATAACATTATTGGTAATGTGATTGAGGCTGTGTCATAACAATGTGCTCCTACTTCGTTATATGAGGTTAGAAAGACTGATATGTTTTCTCCACTTACATCTCTAAATCTATGGGTGAGACTTCTTGCTGTGGATGTTGTCCCATCTGAGATATCCCATTTACTGCTGGCTCCGTATTGAGAGTCATCCTTTAATGATAAGACTGGGTTGTCTGTGTCTATAAATTCTGGTGAATAGGTTATCTTGGCTATTGGTCTTGGTACTACTGTTATTTTTACTGTTCTTTCTGAGTAGCATCCTGTTTGTCCATAGCCTCGCATTGTATAGACTGTGGTTTGTTCTGGATTTACCTTTACTGGGTCAGGACTTGTTTCTGTTGTTAGGGTTGGATCTTCTGGGTCGGCTGTCCAACTATATTCTAAAGCTCTCTCCCCTGTTAGGGTTACTTCATCTCCTGGGCATACCTTATACTTATCTGCATATACTATTGGGTCTACAACTGTTATATTAACGCTCTTCCAGCTCATACATCCTTGTGATGTTTTTGCTATTAAATAAACTGTAGTATTAGTACTTGGAGTTATAGTATATGTAGGATTAGTACTTGGGTTTGTCATAACTGGAGGATTGGATGGTTGATTCAAAGTCCATTGCATTGCCTCTGTTAATCCTGAGTTATCTATTGCTGTGAGAGTGGTTGAATTTCCTTCACATATCAATGTATCTCCTCTTACTTCTATATCAGGGAATCCTTGAACGCTAATTGTTACTGATTTAGTTCTTGTGCAAGCTGTATTAGCTTCTGATGCTGTTACATATAAAGTTTTTTCTTGATCAAATACTGCAGTATATGAATTCCCTTCATGTATTACTGGATCTGTGTCTAATGGTCCTTCTCGCCATGTAAATACTGCATTTGGCATACTTGAATTTAAAACTACAACTTCCATCTCTGTTCCAATACAAATTGTTGAGTCTTGAACATCAAAATCAGGAGTATCTGGCACTTCTATTTCCATAGTCTTCTCGCTTTTACATGTATCTGTTGCTGTTATTGCTAATGCAGTGAGCTTTACTGTATATGTGCCAGACGCTGTATATTGATGAATTGGGGAGCGGTTTGCATTTGTATTAGTATCTTTACTATTATATATCCTATTATCTGACTCGTCCCCAAAATCCCATACATATATCAACGTATCAGATACTTCGTCAAAGCCTGCTCCATTGCTTGATGTATTTTGAAATTCTACTTTCAAACTACAATCTAATACTGTATCAAATTCTAATATTGGTTTTAAACTTTGTACTCTCGCCTTAATATAGGCTTCACATCCTGGAATAGTCGAATTAGAACTAGGCGATGTAAGTTTTACTGCAAAATATTGATGATTTGCATAAGCATCTCCTTGAAGAATTACTAATTTATTATTCGC
>JAVERC010000079.1:0-8127 GCA_034007295.1 Desulforegulaceae bacterium
TGAGTCTTGAAAACAGAATGAAGTGCGGAATAGGAATGTGCGGCCGCTGCAACATAGGAAAAGAACTTGTGTGCAAGGACGGTCCTGTTTTTACTCTTGAGCAGATCAATAAGACTCCAAGGGAATACTAATATCTGTCCGGGCCTTTATTCGGGCCCGGTTTTTTAAGTTTAATTTTTTTTAACCAAATTTTTCAATTGAAATCATATAATTTATAATTTTTTTTAAAAAATCATAAGAATTTGATTGTTGACAAGATAATTGCATTTGGTTAAAAAGATTACCTAGTCGGATATTTAAACCGCTTTAATATGCAGGAAAAAAGGGCTAATGCCCAAGATAAAAGAATTATAAACATATTTACAGGAGGAAGTGATGGCAGAAGTTGAATTTAATGGTCAAACTTTTGTAGTTGACGAAGACGGCTTTCTAGACGATTTCAACAACTATAACAAAGAGTGGGTTGAATACGTAAAAAAAGAAGAAGGTATTGAAGAGCTTACAGATGAGCATTGGAAAGTAATTGAGATCCTTCAGGACTACTACAAGAAAAATGGTATTGCTCCAATGGTACGTGTTCTTTCAAAACTTACAGGCTTTAAACTTAAGTATATTTACGAGCTTTTCCCATCAGGACCAGGAAAAGGTGCTTGTAAAATGGCTGGTCTTCCTAAGCCAACAGGTTGTGTATAATCAGTCCTTAAGTTATCACAATAAAATTAAAAGAGCCTTGTCTTTATATGACAGGGCTTTTTTTTACCTTTCAGATAAAGGGGTAATTGTGGAAAAATTGCTTTTAAAGGTCAATTCTGAAGAATCCAGCCAGTTCATTGATATTACAGCCGGGGTTTCCGAAGCTGTAAGAGAATCTGGAATAATGAACGGTCTTTGCCATATTTTTATTCCCCATACAACAGCAGCTGTTACAATAAATGAAAATGCAGATCCAAATGTTGAATACGATATAATCCAGACATTAAACAGACTTGTTCCAAATGATCCTGCATACAGACATATGGAAGGAAATTCTGATGCTCATGCAAAATCATCTATTGTGGGTGCAAGCCAAGTTGTCGCTATCAATGACGGGAGACTTGCTTTAGGAACCTGGCAGGCTATTTATTTTTGCGAGTTTGATGGGCCAAGGACCAGAAAAGTGTGGATAAACATTATAAATGCAGATTAGTTAAATGGATAAAACTGACAGATTAATTATAAATTCAATTCAATCTGATTTTCCTGTTTCAAAACGGCCTTATATGGAAATAGCCAAAAATCTTGGATTGAATGAAGATGAAGTAATTGAGAGAATAAAAAAATTAAGGCAGGATGATGTAATAAGAAGAATAGGTGGGAATTTTTTTCCAGATAAACTTGGATTCCTATCAACACTTTGTGCTGCTGAAGTACCTGAAGAAAAAATTGATTTTTTTTCTGAAACAGTAAATTCCTATATTGGGGTTACCCACAATTATATTAGAAAAAACAAGTTTAATGTCTGGTTTACTTTTATAGCACAGTCCATGGAAGAGATTGAAAAAAGCCTTGAGGAAATTAGAAGTAAAACAGGTGTTAAAAATATACTTAATCTGCCTGCAACAGATGTTTATAAAATTAAGGCTAAATTTAAAGTTTAATGGAAAAAATTAAAACAGGAACAGTTCTTTCAGTATTTGAGCCTGGTGAAATTAAAAAAAACTTTGAGAAAACAGAGCTTTTTCTTGAAAAAGGAAGGTTCAATAATTGCGATCTTGTTGTTTTTCCAGAGCTTAATCTAACCGGATATATTACAGGCAAAGATGTTTGTGATACAGCAATTGAATTTGATTGTGAATTTAAAACAAAACTTGAGTTATTGTCTTTAAAATACAGCCTTTCTTTTCTCTGCGGTTTTGCAGAAAAAAATAAAGATAAAATTTATGCAAGCCATGCTTTTTTCCATAATGGAAAATTTGCAGGAATTTATAGAAAACTCCAGCCTGGGCCGCCGGAACTTTCACATATTTCACCAGGAAATGAGATTCCAGTTTTTAATTTTTTAGACTGGAAATTTGGGATTCAGCTTTGTTTTGATGCTCATTTTCCGGAAATATCAACCATAATGGCTGAAAATGGTGCTGACCTTTTAATAATTCCACATGCTTCCCCAAGGGGAACATCTAAAGAAAAATTTGAATCATGGAAAAGGCATCTTTTAGCAAGAGCATATGACAATGGTCTTTATGTAATTGCTGTTAACCAGTGCGGTTTTAATAAAAAAAATTTGTATTTTCCTGGAGTTTCTCTTCTTATTTCACCTTCCGGCAGAATTGAAAATTATTGCCTGGAAGAAAAAGAAACTTTTTTTTGCTTTGAACTTTATAAATCTAAAATAACTGAGGTTAAAAACCACAGGATGAAAAATTTTTTAAAGTACAGGCGAAAAGATTTTTATAGTAAATTTTTTAGGCAATAATTTTACAATATTTGTTAAGCTGAAAAAAATTATTTTTCATTAAAATTAAATCTATCTTTATATAATTTTAATAAAAAATTATTTAGATGCTGAACTGAAATTTCCAATTTTACCAAGTTTTTAAGTCAGATTAAAAATTGAATCCTTAAAATAGTCCATATATCCTATAAATTAAATTTCCACTTGAACTGAATTAAAATTTAAGTTTTCGGCCAATCACTATTTGATAAATAAAGATTTTTTTTTGTGCTTTAAAATAAGGTTTTTGCTGTTTTTATTAATCTTAGTGATCCCTTAAATCTAAACATTTCTGCTGCTTCAAAACTTTTAAATCAAAAAATTATCGAAAAAACAAATAAAGAGTAATTGCTTAATTAATATTATCACTTTGACATTATTCTTTGTGCTCAATTATAGCTATTTCACTGAATATATAAATAATAGGTATAGAAATAATTTATAGTAAAAGCCGTAAAGATTAAAAAGTTTAATATTAATTTTATTGTTTATTCACAGAGAATAATGGAGGCAGCTGATGGGAGAACCGGCAAAAATTCGAGGTTCGAGCGGTAAATTAACCGAAATGGCAAAAGCCATGGTAAAAGACGGCAATTTGAATGCATGTCTGACATGCGGATCATGTGCCAGCGGATGTCCTGCCACAGGAATTATGGATATGGATCCGAGAAAATTTATAAGAATGGCAGTTCTCGGGATGGATAAGGAACTTGAAAGACATGACTGGGTATGGGTTTGTACAATGTGCAAGCGGTGTTATGAAGTATGTCCAATGTCAATCAATATTCCAGAGCTTATTTACGAGGTAAGAGCTAGGTGGCCAAGAGATCAAAGACCTGATGGGATAAGAAAATCATGTGATCTTCATGTTTCGTCTAATGGCGGAGCAATGGGTGTTCCTTTGGAGGATTTTAAATTTACAGTTGAGGATCTGATTGAAGAATGCAGAGAGCAGGAAGGTTTTGAAGACATTGAAGCTCCTTTTGATAAAGAAGGTGCAATGTTTGCTCTGAATCAGAATTCAAGAGAGCCTGTTCTTGAGCCTGAAGAAATGATGCCTTTATGGAAAATCCTTCATACAGTTGGAGCAGACTGGACTTATTATTCCCAGATGTGGGGTGGTGAAAATTACTGCATGTTTTTGGCTGATGATGAAAATTGGGAAATGATCGTCAGAAAACAGGTAGATCATCTTCACAAGCTTGGTGTGAAATATTTTGTAAATACAGAATGCGGCCATTCATTTTATGCAATTTACGGAGCAATAAGACGGTTTAATATAGAATGCAAGTTTGAATTTATAAGCATTATAACACTTTATGCAAAATGGATTAGAGAAGGTAAGCTCAAGGTAAGTTCAGACTGGAATAAAGACCTTGGTATAAAATTTACAGTTCAAGACCCCTGCAACATAATAAGAAAAAGCTTAAGAGATGAAATGGCCGAAGATTTAAGATTTGTGGTCAAATCTGTAGTAGGTGAAGAAAATTTTATAGATATGACACCAAACAGAAGTCTTAATTACTGCTGCGGAGGCGGCGGCGGAGCAATTCAGGCAGGATATACAAAAGAAAAAAGAGAATATGGAAAAATCAAGTTTAATCAGATCGAAAATACAGGTGCTGATTACGTAATAACACCATGTCACAATTGTCATTCCCAGATTCATGATTTGCAGCATCATTTTAATGGAAAATACAAAACTGTTCATTTGTGGACTTTTATTTGTCTTTCCATGGGGATTTTAGGTGAAGCTGAAAGAATGTATCTTGGTGAAGATTTAGCTGAATTTGGTCTGTAAACTGAAAATTCCAAATAATATCCAGGAGGAAATATAATGTCTCAAAAGATTGGGTCAGTACTTGTAGCAGGCGGCGGAATTGGAGCTATCCAGGCTGCACTTGACCTTGCAGATTCAGGCTATTACGTATACATGGTTGAAAAGGCCGCTTCAATAGGCGGTGTTATGGCACAGCTTGACAAAACTTTTCCAACAAATGACTGTTCCATGTGTATTATGTCGCCTAAACTTGTTGAGGTTGGAAGACATAGAAATATTGAGCTTATTACTTTGGCTCAGATTGAAGATATAAAAGGCGAAAAGGGTAATTTTGAAGTAGAAATATTTCAGAAGGCAAGATATGTGGATATTAACAAATGTATTGGCTGCGGTGCCTGTGCTGAAAAATGTCCTAAAAAAGTAAATGATGAATACAATGCAGGACTTTCTAAAAGAAAGGCTGCCTATGTTCCATATCCCCAGGCTGTTCCACTTAAATATACACTTGATCCTGAAAATTGTATAAAACTTACTAAGGGAAAATGTGGACTATGCTCAACTGTTTGTCCTACAAATGCTATTAATTATGAGGATACAGACAAAAAATTCACATTAAATGTCGGCTCAATTATTCTTTCAACAGGCTTTGAAGCATTCAAGCCGGATGAAATGCCATATAACTACAAAAATTCTCCAGATGTTGTGACTTCACTTGAATTTGAAAGACTTCTTTCTGCATCAGGTCCTTTTCAGGGACATGTTGTAAGACTTTCAGACCACGCTGAACCAAAAAAAATTGCATGGCTTCAATGTGTTGGCTCAAGGGATATAAACACCTGCGGCAATGGTTATTGTTCTTCAGTTTGCTGTATGTATGCAATAAAACAGTCAATTATTGCAAAGGAACATGACCCTGATTTGGACTGCAAGATTTTTTACATGGACATGAGAACCTATGGAAAAGGTTTTGAAGAATGTTATAACCAGGCAAAAGACGAGCTTGGAGTAAAGTTTGAAAGATGCAGGGTTCATTCTGTTTACAATACAGGAACACAGCCTGGTCAAATAATTGAATATATCAGTGAAGATGGAGTAAGAGTTCAGGAAGAATTTGACATAGTTGTTCTTTCAGTTGGAATGGAAATCAACAAAGAAGTCCAGGAAAAAGCAAAGGCCATGGGTATTGAGCTTACTAAATCTGGATTTTGCAAAACAAAAACTTTTACTCCAACAGCTACTTCAAGAGACGGTATTTATGTATGCGGTGCTTTCCAGGCTCCAAAAGATATTCCCCAGACAGTTATTGAAGCAGGATCTGCTGCTCTTTGTGCCGGAGCTGATATTTCAGAAGTAAGAGGCACACTTGCAAAAGAAGTTGAAGAACCTGTTATTAAAGATATTACAGGCCAGAGGCCAAAAATTGGTGTATTTGTATGCCATTGCGGTATAAATATCGGCGGTGTTGTTAATGTTCCAGCAGTTGCAGAATATGCAAGAACTCTTCCTTTTGTTGAATATGCAGAAGACAATCTTTATTCCTGCTCCCAGGACGCACAGGATGCCATAGCAAAAAAAATTGCAGAAAAAGAACTTAACAGAGTAATTGTTGCAGCATGTTCTCCAAGAACACATGAGCCTTTGTTTCAGGAAACACTTATGGCAGCAGGATTAAACAAGTATCTTTTTGAAATGGTTAACATAAGAAACCATGATTCATGGGTTCACAAAGACACACCTGAAAAAGCCACAGAAAAGGCAAAGGATCAGGTCAGAATGGCTGTTGCAAAGGCAGCTATGCTTCAGCCCCTTACAGAAGCAAATCTTTCAATAAATCAGCATGCACTTGTAATCGGAGGCGGTATTTCAGGAATGGCTTCTGCAAAGGCCCTTGCGGATCACGGCTACGGTGTAACTCTTGTTGAAAGAAATGAAAAGCTTGGAGGTCAGGCAAACAATCTTTTCATGACAGCACAGGGTGAAAACATTCCTGAAGTTACAGCTCAAATGGCCAAGGATTTAATGGCCAATGAAAAAGTAAATGTAATAACTTCATGTACTTTAAAAGATGTTGAAGGTTTTGTCGGAAATTTCAAGGCAACTCTTTCATATGACGGCAAAGAAGAAATTTTAGAGCACGGTGTTGCAGTTGTTGCTACAGGCGGAGCCGAATATCAGCCAAAAGAATATATGTTTGGTGAAGATGAAAGGGTTCTTACAAGCCAGCATTTGGATAAAAAATTAAGGGAAAATGATCCTTCCCTTGATAAAGTTGAAACTGCTGTCTTCATTCAGTGTGTTGGTTCCCGTGAACCCCAGAGACCATACTGCTCAAGGCTTTGCTGCACACATACAATGGTAAGTGCTTTAGAGCTTAAAAAAAGAAAACCTGAAATGAGCATTTTTGTTCTTTACAGGGATATAAGAACTTATGGTGAAAAAGAATTCCTTTACAAGGAAGCAAGAGATAAAGGCGTAATTTTTATAAGATACGACCTTTTAAACAAGCCAAAAGTAAGAAAAGGAAGCGAAAAACTTGAAATTGAAGTAATTGATCATGTTTTAAAACAACCTGTTCTTATTGAAGCGGATCTTCTTTCACTTGCATCTGCAATAGTTCCAAATGAAACAGATAAAATTTCCCAGTTTTTTAAAGTACCTGTAAATGATCAGGGATTTTTTGTTGAAGCACACGTAAAGCTTGCACCTTCAGATTTTTCCACTGACGGTGTTTTTCTTGCAGGTCTTGCCCATTATCCAAAACCAATTGATGAAGCAATTGCCCAGGCCCAGGCAGCAGCATCGAGTGCTGTAACTCTTCTTGCAAGCAAGGAAATTGCCACAAGCGGAACAGTTGCATGGGTTAATCCTGCATATTGCAGCAGCTGCGGAGTTTGTGTTGCAGTTTGTCCATACAATGCACCTTCAATAAGAAAAGAAGAGCCGTATAAGGGTCGTGCAGAAATTAATCCTGTACTTTGCAAAGGCTGCGGAGCCTGTGTTGCATCCTGCCGGTCAGGAGCACTTCATCTTTCAGGCTTTGATGAATCACAGATTCTTGCAATGGTTGAAGAAGCATAAAATTTACCGGAATTTCCGGTTTAAGGAGGAATAAAATAAAATGAGTGAATTTGAACCAAAAATCATTACTTTTCTCTGCAACTGGTGCAGTTACGGTGCAGCTGATCTTGCAGGAGTAAGCCGTTTTCAGTATCCCCCTTCCATGAGAATAATAAGGGTGCCTTGTTCTGGAAGGGTTTCACCAAAAATGATATTGTCTGCATTCAGAAAAGGTGCTGACGGAGTCTGGGTTTCAGGTTGTCATCCAGGCGACTGCCATTATATCTCAGGCAATTACTATGCAAGGCGAAAATTTGATATTTTACATGAAATGATTGAATATATTGGTGTTGAAAAGGGACGACTTCATTTTTCATGGATATCATCTGCTGAAGGTGTAAAGTTTGCTGCTGTTGCAAGAGACGTAATTGAAACCGTTACAAAACTTGGCCCTGCAAAGAAATTCATTAAAAAGTTACCTGAGGTGGCGTAATGGACGCATATACAGATAAAATAAAAGAGATATCCAAAAAGATTTTAAGTGAGGGAAAGGTAGATGTAGTAATAGGGTTTCGCAAAGGAACGCTAGGCTATATGTCCGAGCCCTACATGGCAAAAAGTGAAAAGGAAGCAGAAAATTTAGTATTTGACTGCAACTGCCGCATGAACCTTGTAAATTATGTAACCAATCGTAAAGACAAGGTAGGAATAGTAGTAAAGGGATGTGACAGCAGAAACCTTGTAACTCATATAATAGAAAACAAAATCAAGCGTGACCAGCTATATATAATAGGTGTTCCCTGTACAGGACTTGCAG
>JAVERC010000027.1:0-45528 GCA_034007295.1 Desulforegulaceae bacterium
GCGTTTTGATTTTGATTCCATTTTTACAAGCCTCCATGGTTTTATTTTTCATGGCTTGTATTATACTGGAGCTTTTTATACTTTTGTAGATGGGGTTTATTGAGCGCTTACTTGTGTATTTTTTGTTTAAAGTCCTGTCATTTTAAGGGCTGCTTCAGGTAATCGTTTGCCTTTTAACGGAATTGCCGATGCAGCGTTATTTATTTCGAGGAGATCACTGGATGTTAATTCTATTGTTATCGCTCCAATATTCTCTTCCAAACGATTTATTTTTGTAGTTCCCGGGATGGGAACAATCCAAGGTTTCCGGGCTAACAGCCATGCAAGTGCTATCTGTGCAGGAGTTGCTTTTTTTCGGATGGCTACATCCCGAACCATATCAACCAATGGCATATTAGATTTAAGTGCATCGGGTGCAAAACGTGTGACATTGGCCCTAAAATCAGAGCTGTCAAAAGTTGTTGTTTTGTCTATTTTACCTGTGAGAAATCCGGCTCCCAGAGGGCTGAAGGGTATAAAGCCGATTCCCAGTTCCTCAAGAGTCGGTAGAATTTCAATTTCCGGGTCTCTATGCCAAAGGGAGTATTCACTCTGAACTGCTGTGACAGGCTGCACAATGTGTGCGCGGCGAAGGGTTCGAACTCCCGGCTCAGAAAGGCCAAAATATTTAACTTTCCCTTCCTGAATTAGATCTTTGACCGTTCCTGCAACATCCTCAATTGGTACATCCGGATCAACACGGTGCTGGTAAAACAGGTCAATAACGTCCGTTTTCAGGCGTTTGAGTGATGCTTCGGCCACAGTTCTGATGTGCTCGGGGCGACTGTTCAGACCTTTTCTGCGTTCTCCTGTATCGGGATCAAGATCAAACCCGAATTTGGTGGCAATTACCACTTTGTCACGTAAAGGTTTTAGAGCTTCCCCAACTAGTTTTTCATTGATAAATGGTCCGTAAGTCTCTGCTGTATCAAATAAATTTATACCAAGATCAACAGCCGATCTGATCAGTTTGATCATCTCCTTTTTGTCAGCAGCCGGTCCATAATAATTACCAGTCATGCTCATACATCCAAGACCCAGTGCTGAAACTGACAGGCCACTTTTTCCCAGCTCTCTTTTTTTCATAAGATGTTCCGTTTCTGTTTTTATTTTTTTTATCAGAAAAAATTTTTTAAATTTCCTGATAATGGAAATGTACTGCATGGGAATAAAAGGGGGTAGACTGATACTGTCTGATTATTGCCTGATTCTCTGAAAAGCTGTATTTTTTAAAAAAGAGTATTTATCTGAACTTATAAGTCTTTTGATTTAAGCACTATTCGAGTAATTTCTGATGGAACTCCGATTCTGCATGAAAAGCCTGCCCATAAGCCTGTTCCAGGGCTTACATAAATTTTGCGTTTGTTTATTTCATACAGACCATTAACAAGGCCGCCGTTGTATGATCCTATCAGCCATTTTAAAAAGAATATATGACCTCCGTGGGTATGTCCGGAAATCTGCAGATCTGCATTTGTATTTATGGGAACACCGTCAGGTCTGTGTGAAAGAAGGACAGATAGGCCTTCAGGAGCATTTTTAACAGCCTTTAAAAAATCGGAGCCTTTCCCTGTAAATCTTTTTTGATAGGTGTCCGGAACTCCGGCAATAATGAGTTTTGAACCGTTTATATCAATAACTCTGTGCTCGTTATCAAGTATCTCAATTCCCATTTTTTCAAAAACCGGCACCCATTTTTTAAAATTAAAATAGTATTCATGATTGCCTGTTACTCCTACAACTCCGTTTTTTGAGTAAAGCCTGGATAAAGGAGACACCTCCTGCCCAAGCTTTTCAACCCGGCCGTCAATCATGTCTCCTGTAACTACAATAAGATCAGGATTGGCACTGTTTGTTTTTTCAACAACTTTTTCAAGCCATTTTTTATCAAGAATCAGACCAATATGAATATCTGTGAGCTGAATTATGGAAAATCCGTTAAGATTTTGGGGTAGATTTTCTATTTCTACTTCAGTTGTTTTTATTTCAGGAACCTTCATAGACTGATATGTACCGTAAATACCGAAAAGCAGTGCACCTGCCAGTATGCATGAATTTATAATTTCTTTTGAAAACGGCATATGCCAGTCTGTACCGGCAAGACGGCTCAAAAGAAGAACCAGTGCAATAAGGTCTTTAATAACAGCCATAAAAACCAGCATGATAAGAGCTGAGTAGAGCGTTTCCATTACAATGAGAAGGTAAGGCGGAAAATCAGGTGCTATAAAAGAGCCGCCTGCTTTTACATATATTATATATTTCAGGCTTATTATAAAAAGCAGGATAATAAGAGATATCTTAAGTGCAGGCCTTAGATTGGTAAAAATGACCATACTTGTAATCGCATATAAAAATATTATCAGTGAGGGTAGAGCAAGGCGCATAAATCGTTTCCTTATATTGTCGCTGAAAGTTTAATAAAGCCTTTTTATCTGCTTACAGCAGTTTTTAAATGCTTTATTTTATTTATTAAAAAGTCGGTTATGACTATGTAAAGACCGGATATTGTAATATAATTGAAGAAAAAAAATGCCGCATGCTTTTCATCTCCAAAGAAATCAAAAGAGTAGAGCATGAAAAGCTTCGATAAAATATCCCTTTCAAAAGATGATTTTATTCCCCATATAATCAATGAAATTTTAAATATATTTATAAAAAAGACATTTAATTTTAAAGAAGGCCTAAATTTGAATATATGTTTTAAATAGAATTCCAGCTTCTTCAGATGAATGCCAATATGAACGGATACTGAAATAAGAAGCCAGTATGCTGCTGTGGTGTGAATCTGACGAACAGAAAAGCTGCTTTCAATATTTGAAAAATCAAAAACCGTTCTCGAAATTATGATACTGCTTATAAAAAGAACTGCAATTGCAGAAATTAATATTACATTAAATGTGAAATTTAAGACTTCGGAGAAATTGTATTTTCTTTTAAGAAAGGTTTTATACCAGTTTAAATTTAAAATATTATGAATAATTATAAGTATAATAAACACTAAGCCATTTATTTCATGGGCTCTATTTCCCGTAAGCCAGTCTGCCATGGAAACAAGAAATACTATCATCATCATTAAATCTACAATAAATTTAAGAAGAGTTTTTCTTTTCATTGGTCTCCATTTTTTTTGAAATAGCCAAGTTCTTTAATCCAGGAATGTATATCTTTCAATACAGACTTACTTTTTACACTTCGTCCCCTCACTGCAAGCCCTTTTTTAATTGTGGAACCGGGGTTTAGTTTTCTTAGATCATCAATGCTTCTTCCAAAATAACTTCCTTCGTGTGTGGTAAACGGGATAATTATTTTTCCTTTAAAGCTGTTTTGATCAAAAAAAGTAAACATCGCCATGGGCATTGTACCCCACCAGCTCGGATATCCCACAAACAACACATCATATGAACCGGTATTTTTCATTATTGCCTTAATTTTTGGTCTGAATCCTTTATCCTGTTCCTCTCTTGCTTTATCAACAACAGAATCGTAATCATCAGGGTAAGGATGGACGGTTTTTATTTCAACAATATCTCCGCCGGTCAGGGTCTGAATACGTTCTGCAAAAAAACGGGTATTTCCGGTATGTGAAAAATAAGCAATCAGAATTTTTGCATTATTTTCCTGTGCATATGCTTGAAACTGAAAAATCAGCCAGAAAGCAGAAACCAGAAATATTACTGATATTATGTTTTTATTCATTTGTTTTTCCTTTGTTTTGTTAAAATTTACAAATAATATATACTCTTATTTCATATTTAATATATAACGATCCTCTCTTATTCTTGCCTGATCCTCCGGAAGTATGTGCCTTTATATTTTCAAATAATCTGATTTATAGTATTTCAACAATATAGAAATAAGGAGAATATCTATGGATGATAAATGTTTTAAGCTGATTGGAGATGAAGAAGGTCTTGGAGCAGCACATGCAGAACTTGCTCAGAAAATTGCCAGATGGACTGAAAAAGTCAGTCGTCTTGAAACCGAAATTCCGGGACTGGCCTTTAGAAGATATGAACATACAACTGAGCCGCAGAGTTATATACATGAACCTGGAATCTGCCTTGTAGCACAGGGTGCAAAGAAAGTATTGCTGGAAGATGAAACCTATGTTTACGATGCATTTCACTTTCTTATCACTTCCATAGATCTTCCCGTTATTGCAAATGTTATAGAGGCTTCACCTGAAAAACCTTATCTTGGCCTTATGATGAAGCTCGATCTTAAAGAGATCTCAAAGCTTATTCTCGATTTTGATATATCCATAAGCAGGGAAAAACCAGGCAGAGGCATTGCTGTAAGCAGAGTTTCCACTGGACTTGTGAATATTTTTTTAAGACTGGCAGATCTCCTTGACGAGCCGGAAAATATTCCTGCTCTTGCTCCTCTTGCACAAAGGGAAATTCTTTATCGCCTTCTTATAAGCGAGCAGGGTCCGCGGCTAAGGCAGATTACAGCTTCCGGGACACATAGTCAGCAGATTTCACAGGCAATAGGCTGGCTAAAGGAAAACTATTCAAAATCCTTTAAGGTAGACGAACTCTCCTCACATGTAGGAATGAGTACTTCAACATTCCATCATCATTTCAGAGCACTTACGGCAATGAGTCCGCTTCAGTTTCAGAAGTGTTTAAGGCTTCACCATGCCAGACAGCTCATGCTGAATCAAAGAATGGATGCTGCAAATGCTGCATTTAAAGTAGGCTACGAAAGTCCTTCTCAGTTCAGCAGGGAATACAGCCGTTTTTTTGGTGCGCCACCTCTTCGTGATATAAAAAGGATTTCAAGTTTTTATCAGTAGTCTTTGTTAATGATTGCGGTAAACCATAATATACTATTGAAAAATAGTTGCTGAATAAAAATTATGCATTTAGGGCGGAAAATCCGCCCTTTTATTTTCTAAACGTCAAGACTCCACAAAGAGTTCACAGAAGGCCCTCCGCCAACGCAAAGTGATGCACCGCCAAGGGTTTTTCCCTGCTTTTTAAGTTCATAGTAAAGTGAAACAATAATTCTAAGTCCTGTACATCCAACGGGATGTCCAAGTGCTATACCAGAACCGTTTTTATTTACTTTGTTCATATCTATTTCAATATTGAAATCTTGTTTAAGCATTCTTCCAACACCAAGCCACTGGGCAGCAAAGGCTTCGTTTATTTCCCAGTAGTCTATATCATTAAATTTAAGGCCAGCCTGATCAAGGCATTTTGGAATACCAACAGCAGGGCCAAGACCCATGAATTTTGGATCAACACCTGCATCGCATACATTTACAAGTTTCATAAGAGGCTTTAACCCAAGTTCTTTTGCTTTTTTAGATGACATTAGAACAACAGCAGCAGCACCGTCATTTATTCCTGAAGCGTTAGCTGCTGTAACAACTCCGTCTTTTTTAAATACAGGCTTAAGGCTTCCCATTGATTCCATGCTGGCATTTTTTATTGGATGTTCGTCAGTATCAAATATTATTGTTTTTTTCTTTGAAGGAATTTCAAAGGGAACAATTTCTTCTTTAAATACTCCGCCTTCAACTGCAGCAGTTGCTCTCTGGTGGCTTATAAGTGCAAGTTCGTCGCATTCCTGTCTTGAAATTGAGTATTTTTCAGCAATGTTTTCTGCGGTAAGTCCCATGTGGCCTGGAACAAGTTCATCAACAAGTCCGTCATGAAGCATCTGATCTTCCATTTGTCCGGGCCCCATTCTGTAACCCTGTCTTGCCTTTGGAAGAAGGTAGGGTGCATTTGTCATGCTTTCAACACCAATAACAAGTGCAGAACCGGTTTTGCCAAGCATGATGTTATGGGCTGCAATTTCCAATGCTCTCATTCCGGATGCACAGTTCTGGTTTACGCTTACAGCACTGCTTTCGTGGGGAAGTCCGATTCTCATTGAAACCTGTCTTGCAGGAAGAGAACCCTGCATTCCCGAATATACCTGTCCCATGCAGATTTCATCTAAAAGTTCTGGCTTTGTTCCAGCTCTTTTTATTGCTTCATTTCCAACGCAGATTGCAAGATCTCTTGCATTAACACTTTTTAGGCTTCCAAGAAAATCACCTATTGCAGTTCTGCATGCTCCAACCATTACAACATCGTTTAATTCCATAAATCTTCTCCTTGGTATAAATTTTTGACAAATATATGTATTATAATAATTTCTATCGTGAAATATTGTTTAAATGAAATTTATAAGTCAGTAGAAAAAATATGTCAATTTAATGGTGAACTATGTTTTTTTGTAAAGCTTGGAATTGCCTGATCGTTTTTTTAAGAAATTTTAAAATCAGGCTGTTTTTATAGTGACTGGTGTTTTGTTGAAATTGGAGTGGAAAGTATTCATTGAAAACTCAATTCTTTCTTCTGGTGTAAAATAAAGATCGGGGTCAATACTTTCAATTTTTTTAAGCCTAGGAAGAAGTCCTGCACCATTTGCAGCCTGAATGGAAAGGCCAGGGCGAGCATTTAATTCAAGAAGCATTGCACCATGGCTTTTGTCCACAACAAGGTCAGCCCCTATATAACCAAGCTTTGTCATTTCATAGCTTTTTGCTGAAAGGAGCAAAAGATTTTTCCAGTCAGGGACTAGAATTTCATTAAGTAAAAGCCCTGTGTCAGGATGTTTTTGAACTCTTCTTGAATGTTGAATTGCATGGAGACCTTTTCCAGTAGAAATGTCAAGCCCGACTCCGACTGCACCTTGATGCAGATTGGCTTTGCCGTCAGATGCTTTTGTTGAAAGACGAAGCATTGCCATAATAGGATATCCTTTGAAAACAATAAACCTTATGTCTGGGACACCGTCATATGAGAGCTTTTCAAACATTTCTGAAGGATGAATAAGGTCTTCAATAATTACCGAATCAGGTACACCAGCCAATGAATAAAGTCCTGCAAGAATATTTGAAAGGTGCCTTTTTATGTCATTAATTGTAATAATCTGTCCTGAAGATTTTACAAAAAGGCCGTTCTTGCGTTCTTTGATTACAAGGATTCCTTTTCCTCCGGAACCCTTTGCCGGCTTAACTGCAAACCCTTGAAGATTTTCAACAATTTTTGGGAAATATGCTGTTTCGTATTGATATTTTATTACTCCTCGTAGTTTTGGGGTGGAAAGTTTGAACTTTTCTGCAAGAAGTTTTGTTTTTAATTTGTCGTCAACCAAAGGATATCTGCTTCGGGTATTATATTGGCTAATGTATGAAACATTTCTGCGGTTCATGCCCAAAATTCCGTGTTTGTTCAGAAGGGATGGTAAAATCCACATTTTTTAAAAATCCTTTTTTATAACTCCAAAGCGTTTAAGTTCTGTAAGCTTGTATCCTGTGTACTGGCCCATCATAAGAATAAAGGCAAGAATAATAAGATGAACTTCCGGGAAATTAAAGGTAAGGTGTCTTATTAAATCCATATTCATGCAAAGATATGCAAATATTGCGACGCTAAGGCTGCCAAGACCTTGAATAAAAACTTCTCTGCTCCCTTCTTCTTCCCATAAAATACTCATACGCTCAATTGTCCATGCAATTATTATCATAGGGAAAAAAGTAAGGGTAAGTCCAAGCTGAAATCCAAGCTCATAGCCAATTACGCTTATAAGAGATGTTAAAAAAATTACAAGAACAATAAGAGTAGATATTCGTGCTACCATAAGAAGATTGAGCTTTGAAAGATAGCCTCTTAGCATAAGACCAAGCACAACAATGCTTACAAAGGCTGTAATCCCCTGAACAAGCTGGGTTTGAAGAAAAGAAAGGGCTATGAGAACAGGCATAAAAGTTCCTGATGTTCTTATTCCGATTATAATTCTCATAAATGTTACTATAAGAGCACCAACCGGAAGAAGAAGAAGAAGTTTAAAAACACTTTGTTCCTCTATTGGAAGGGAATAGAGGTTGAGTCTTGAAAAGCTGTCGTTTTCAAATTGTAATCTTGCAAGATCCATAGCTGGAAGGGTTTGTTTGAGCATAGAAAATCTGATTTCAGAGTCTTTAGCACCAGTTACATCAATAATTGACTTTCCCTCTCTGTGCCATAGAAGCATATTTTCAGGAAGTCCTTGAGCCCCTGACTTTGGATCAATTGCTGTCCACTCATTCTCATGAAAAACTTCAAGAACTGGTTTGAGAGGCTGATACCTTCTTGCATCTTCAAGTTCAAGCCCCATTGAAATCCTAGACGGTATTCCTGCATGATTTAAAAGACGCATTAAAAGATGTGAAAGACTGTATTCAGTTAAAAGCAGGGATGCGTTCTGGTCAGGCTCAGGCGATGTCAAAAGTTTTGCCAGTTCTCTTGCAAAGCTTAGATTTGTACTGGATTTTTCATATGCCTGTTCTACGAGCTGATGTGCTGCAACACTTTGAAGAGGATCCCAGTAAATTTTTGCAGGTTTTGGAGTAGGAATTTGAAATTTATCAATTCCTGCATCAGGATCTTCAATCATTTGAATTTTATAGTAAACAGTCTGGGGGCCAAGAGAGTTTCTTTTAGTCCATTCGGCCCTTTTTCCTTCATTACTTTCAATAATTGAAAAGCCATACCCTGTTGATGCTGCCTGTTCTGAAACCTGAGTAAAACCAGGGGGGTGATCCGGAAGATCCAGGCTTACCCTTACAGGCTCACCCTGGGCTTTAAAATCTATTCTTGCTTCAATAAGCCAGACAGGTTTTTCTATTCCTGGCTTAAAAGGGACTTTAAGGTATGAATGTCTATGCCATGCAAGGCAAAGACCTATTAAAATAAGACCTGCTATGATTAAATAAAAGGTAAGTTTTGATTTCATTTGGTTTGATTTTCGCTTTCGTTTTCCTCTGGAAGAGGGACAATAAATTCCTGGGCAACATCAACTACCATAAGATCTCTTAATACATTTCTTCCTATGAGCAGCTGATATTCAAGATGGGACCTGTCTTCAAGTGTAAACTCCTCAATCCTTTTAATATCGCCTATCTGGAATTGGAGTTCAATTACAGGTCTTCTGCTTGCTTCGTCAGTTGAAGCCTGAAGTATTTTTACTTTTCTTACAAGAGGTTTTTCAACATCATAAAATATTTCTTTATTTGGATCTTTGATTTTAAATTTTACCCAGGAACTGCCGTCCCTTTCAAAAGTTTCAATGTTTTTTGCATCAAGTGATGAGGTTGTTGCTCCTGTATCAATTCTTGCGTGAAAAATTCTGTCTGGCGGAGTTAATCTTACTTTTTCAATTTTTCCAATTAAAAGTTTATGGGTTGGAGATATTTTGAGTTCTGGTTTTTCCTGTTCATTCTTTTGTACCAGCTCCGGTTTTGGATCTTCTTTCAAGTTTTGCCTTGATAATTTTTCTAGGGTTTTAAGTCGTTTTAATATTGCTTTGTGGTTTAGCAGAATTTGTTCGTCAAGCAGCTTGAAATAAGCATTGTTTTGTTCCATTGATTTTTGGATAAGAGCTTCCATGTTTTCATGGAGTTCAATCAATGATTTTGTGTTTTGGCATTCCTGCTTAAGAAGTTCTTGAAGGTTAAATATTTTTTGATTTACTTCAGATAATTCTTTTTTATGATTAAAAAGGCTGTTAGATGCACATCCAGAAACAAAAAAAAAGATTATTGCAGCAGAAATTGCCCTTTGGATAAAGCTGATTGTATGTGCCAAATTAAATCCTTTCCCGTAATTGCGGAAAACATCCGGTAAATAAGAAAAATTGATAGAATTTATATAAAGTTATTAAAGGGAGGTCAAGAAGGTATTTATATAGACATATAAATTATTGGTTTAAATAAACATTTTTTTACGGGAAAAATTTTGTCTGTTTTTAAAACAATGATTGTAATTTTTGATTATCAATTTGGTGCAAAATTGTAATTTCCTCTATTATGTAGAGAGAAGAATTTAACCTAAAATGGTTTAGAGTTCACCTTTTGCTTTTAATTTTTTATATGCTTTTTCAAGATTTTTAAGTACATTTTCAGCATCAGGAGTTTGTTTCGAGACAACAAAAAATGCTCCAAAAGAAGATATTGTATTGTCCTTGATATCTTTAAGCTCTAGCTTTTTTAAAGCTTTTTCTGCTGGTTCCTGATAGTCAAGCACATAGTCAGATCTTCCTGCTTTAAGCATTCTGAATGCAGATTTGTGATCATTTGTTTCTATGAAAAAAACATTGTTTTTTATATCTTTTATGTAGTTAATCCATCCTCCGTAACTATATCCTCTTATAATTGTTATTGATTTGTTGTTTAGATCTTCCTCTTTTTTTATATCTGGAACATTTTTAATTCTGTATGCCTTAAGTGTTATTTTTAAAACTTCAGATTCACCTTTGAAAGTAGTGCCTTCAAAGTCTGGTATTGTTTTAAGTCCAATCCAAAGGTCTAGCTTACCTTTTGCTATATAATCTGACATTCTTTTTACGGGGTAGGGAAATGCTTTCCATTGATAACCTGCTTCAGGTATTACTTTTGCAGCAAGATCAATTAATATTCCTTCAGGCTTTCCTTCTGAATTTGTGGAAAAAATCGGAGGAAATTCAATGTATCCAACTTTAAGGGGATCAGAAAAACTAAGGCCTGTAAAAAAAGCTAGTAAAACAAAAATTAAAAGAATATTTTTAAAAAAATTACAGCCTATCATGGCTTAGCCTCCTGAGGTTAATTGAACCTGAAATTTTTTCAATTCAAGTTGAAGTTCAGGTCTTTTTTGTGTTTTTTTACAAATTCTTTTCCTGATTCATATCCTGCATAATAAAGTGTTTTAAGATTTGAATATGACCAGTCAAGAACATATGGCCATTGCGATTCAGGTATATTAAACTGTATTTTTAAGAGTTTTCTTTTATCTTTTCCTGTGTTGTATTTCAGCTCAAAAATTTTGGTATCATCCCTAGCTATTTCAACTAGAGGCACCATGATTGAAACAACCCAGGCATCATAAATATTTTTTGGCTGCCTGATTATTTTTTCAGTTCCAAGAATATCAAAAACTACAATTGTATCAACTTCGGGATGCTTGTTTATAAGACTTTTATAATTGAGAGCATCAACCGAAGCTCCTTCAAAATAAAAATTATTGTTCATTTCATATGGAGGATAAATAAACGGAAAGGCAAATGAAGCATGAAAATGATCAGGGGTGATTTCATGTTTGGAAAAATTTTCCATTTCCATTTTATTTATGTTGTAGGCGTTTATGTAGAAGTCTTCCTTGATATTTTTAAGTTTTTTAAAATCCACTGCTTTTTCAATAAAAGGCACATTTGCACAAAGACCTTTGCTAAAATAATTAAGATCACTTGGGCAAAGTGTGCTTATAAAAAGTGAAAAAATGTCATTAAAAAATCTTTGACAGTCATTTTGTGGTGAATTTTCAAGAATTTTGTTTATCAATGGATTTGAATAAATAAAGTTTCTGAATAAATCAGCTGCTTTGCCAGGTTTGTTAAAAACTTTGTAATTTACAGGGAGCATATCATAGATAAAGTCGCTGATGCTGAAGTTTATGCTGTTTTTAAGAGCTTCTTTTGGTGTTGAATCTTTTGGAGCAGTATAAAAAAGGCCGATAAGTGCTCCAGCACCTGAAGTTGAAATAACATCAAATTTTACATTTTCTTCAATAAAAGCTGAAAGTGCACCAGCCATTAATGTTGAGTTGGGAGCTCCGCCACCAAGTATGAGTGCTGTGCTCATTTTCTTCTCCATGGGTTTAAGTTATGGATGGGAGTCTAAAAAGCAAATATTAGTTTTTGGGAAATGATTTTAAAAAAATATCTTAAAAGTCTTATAAAGTCAAATCCTTGTAAATGTTTTTTGCTTTGAATGAAATTTTAAAAAAATTTAATTTAAGTTTAATAAAAATTAGATTTTAATTTATAGTTTGTTTATTCATAGGCAAGGCAAGCGGCTGTCTCAGCAAAAAAACATATTTAAACCTGAATTGAGCGGTTTTCAAGTTTGCTGAATATAACGGCAAATTGCATCAGGCCATACTTTTGCTATGCGTGATGGAATTTAACGCCGTAGATGCAGCAAAATTGGAAAGCCCGCAGGGTTGTTTCATATTTTTAAATATAATAAGCTTGATTCAGTGAAAATTTGTTGATTTAAAAATATGAAACGCTCAATTTAGGTTAAAACTAGATGGATAAAATGAAAATAAAATGCATTGTTGTTGATGATGAAAAGCCTGCAAGGGATGAACTTATATTTTTTTTATCAAAAATAGACTGCCTTGAAATTTGCGGAGAAGCTGGTTCTGTGACAAAGGCTTTTGAGCTTGTTAAGGAAAAAGAACCTGACCTTTTGTTTTTAGATATTGAAATGCCTGGAAACAATGGGTTTTTTCTTTTGGAACAGCTGGAAAAACTTGAAAAATTACCATATATAGTTTTTGCTACAGCTTATGAATCTTATGCTGTTGAAGCCTTTGAAAAAGAAGCACTTGATTATGTTTTAAAGCCCTTTTCATTTGAGCGTATACATGATGCGGTAAAAAAGGCAGAAAAAAGGCTTGAAAATAAAATTGTCAAAAAGTCAGGCCTTGAAGAATTTGAACAGGCAGTTTTAAAAATACCCGGGTTTTCAAAAATTCCCCTGGAGTCAGACAACAGAATAATACTTGTATCCCCTGAAGAAATTTTTTTCTTTGAATCACTTGGAAAAGATATAAAGGCTTTTTTATATAATGAAGTTTATTTTCTTCCTTCTGATGCAACCATGGAAAAACTTGAAAAACGTCTGTACTGGAAAGGTTTTTTTAGAACACACAGAAGCTTTATTGTAAATATTGATAAAATATCTGAATTTTATCCAATGTTTGCAGGTAAATTAGAAATTGTTTTAAAAAATAAAGATAAAACAAAAATACCTGTTTCAAGAAGCAGGGTAAAAGAGTTTAAAAAAATTGCAGGCTTTTGATTTATTTTAGTTTTATTTTTTTCTTTTTTAAATTTCATTCCAAAATATTGCATTTCATTCCCTGAAAAATACATTTTATTCCTTATTGGTTTTATTTTTTATTTAAAAAAGAGATGATTTTTTTAACAAAAAGATGAGTCTGGAGAAAAAATGTCAATTGAACAATTAAGTCTTATTCTAATAGAAAGAGCCAGCCTTTTAACAGCAGTGAGTGCACTTGTGCTTGTATGGCTTCCCTTTACCGGAAAAGGAAGCCTGAATTTTAATAAAAAGGAAAAAATTTTTCTTGCTATTTTTTTTGGATTAATAGGTATAGCCGGAACACTTTCAGGTGGAAGAGTTTCCCAGTCAATTGCAAATTTAAGGGGAATGGGAGTTGTAACAGCAGGACTTGTAGGAGGGCCTTTTGTTGGAACCGGAGCAGGTATTATTGCAGGTCTTCACAGATTTCTTGCAGACCCTTCAGGGTTCAGTTCAATACCATGTGCACTTGCAACCATTCTTGAAGGTTTTGTTGCAGGAAGACTTTTTTATTACCAGAAAAACTATCCTGATTACAGATTTGCAGGCGGGCTTGCTTTTGCAGGAGAGTCGGTTCATATGCTTATGGTGCTTTTTCTTTCCAAACCATTTGAAAGTGCAAAAGAATTAGTTGAGATAATTGCTGTTCCAATGATTTTGAGCAATACTTTTGGTGCAATGTTTTTTTGTTTTGTTGTTTTAAAAATTTTCCAGTCAAGGGAAAAGGAAAGTTCTACTGAAGCAGAGGTTCTTTTAAGGATAGTCAAAAATACGGTTGCCCATTTAAGGCATGGATTAAATTTGGAATCAGCAGGGAAAACATGTGAGATAATTTACAAAAATCTTTTTGTTGCAGCTGTTTCAATAACAGATAAAAGTTCAATCCTTGCCCATTTTGGAGAAGGTGATGACCATCACAGGGCAGGTCTTCCAATTCAGACTGAATTTACAAAACGAGTTCTTCAGGGGAAAAAATATGGAGTAGTAAGATCTAACAAAATGATTTCATGCAGGGTTGAGGCTTGTCCTTTAAATTCTGCTGTTGTTGTTCCTTTAAGAAAAAAAGGTGAAATAATTGGAACTTTAAAACTTTACGGTTCAAAAAAACATCCTTTAAGTCCCAAAATTTATGAAATCACAAAAGGCCTTGCAGAGCTTTTTTCCATTCAGCTTGAACTTGAAGATATAGCAATAAGTGAAAAAATGCTTGCCCATGCAGAAATAAGAAGGCTTAACGCACAGATTCAGCCCCATTTTCTTTTTAATGCACTCAATACAATAGCATCATTTATAAGAACAAAACCTGAAAAGGCAAGGGAGCTCATAGGTTCTCTTTCCCTTTATATGAGAAAAAATCTTTATACTGAAAAAGGCATTATTTCTCTTGCAGAGGAAATGGAACAGGTAAGGGCCTATATTGCAATTGAAAAGGCAAGGTTTGGCGGCCGCATTGAATACCTGGAAAATATTGATAAAAATCTGGAGGATTTTAAGATTCCAAGATTAATAATTCAGCCTTTTGTAGAAAATTGTGTGAGACACGGGCTTAAAAATATTGAATCCGGAGGAATTGTTGAAGTTATGGCAGTAAAAAAAGAAAAAGGGGTTTTTTTCACCATAAGAGACAATGGAAGTGGAATGCCTGTAAAAAGTGAAGAAAACGATTTTTTAAACATTGAGCCCGAAACCGGCGGAATCGGAATAAAAAATTGCCATGAAAGGCTTGTAAATATTTATGGTGAAGACTCAGGTCTTTGTTTTGAAACAAAAAAAGGGAAAGGAACAAGTGTGAAATTTTTTATTCCTGAAAAAAGGGAATATCAAATAGGGGAGGAATGGGGCAAAAGCCTTCAGGCAAATGCCTTAAAGCCTTATTAAGCATTAACTTAAGGAGTATAAAAATGTTATTTTTTTCTTTATGCACAGCTTTACTTATTATTGGTTATTTTACATACGGAAAGGTTGTAGAAAATATTTTCGGTATTGAGCCGGACAGGCCTACTCCATGTTCAACTATGGAAGACGGATGTGATTATATCTCAATGCCCACATGGAAAGTATTTTTTATTCAGCTTCTTGATATTGCAGGCATAGGCCCGATTTTTGGTCCGATCCTTGCCGCTTTATACGGTCCTGTGGCATTGCTCTGGATTGTCATAGGCTGTATTTTCGCAGGAGCTGTACACGATTTTTTCAGTGGAATGCTTTCAGTAAGATCAAACGGGCAGTCAATTCCAGAAGTTGTAGGCGACTTTCTTGGCATGAGTGCAAGGCAGGTTATGAGACTTTTTTCAGTAATTTTGCTGCTTCTTGTTGGAGTTGTGTTTGTTTTAAGCCCTGCAAAACTTTTAAACAATATGACAGGAATTAATACCCAGATACTTGTCGGGCTTATTTTTGTTTATTATTTTGCAGCAACCATTCTTCCAATAGACAAGATTATTGGACGTTTATATCCTGTTTTTGGAGCACTGCTCCTTTTTATGAGCTTTGGAGTTCTTGCAGGTTTGTTTTTCAGCTCAAGTGTTACTGTTTTACCAAATCTTGATTTTTTCACAAATACACATCCAACTGATAAACCAATCTGGCCGCTTCTTTTTATAACTTTATCATGTGGAGCAATAAGCGGTTTTCATTCAACCCAGTCTCCTCTTATGGCAAGGTGTATCAGAAACGAATCAAAGGGAAGGCTTGTATTTTACGGAGCAATGATTGCAGAAGGAATAATTGCTCTTATCTGGGCAACAGCTGGTCTTTCATTTTATGACACCCCAGAAGCACTTAATGCAGTTATTGCATCAGGTTCTCCTTCTGCTGTTGTAAATGAGGTCTGCAATACTCTTCTTGGTCCCTTTGGCGGATTTTTAGCTGTAATGGGTGTTGTTATTCTTCCAATTACAAGCGGAGACACAGCTTTTAGAAGTACAAGGCTTATAATTGCAGAAACATTTAAAATGGAGCAGAAGCTTCCAGTCAAAAGACTTTTAATTGCTGTTCCTCTTTTTGTTATAGCTTTTTTGATTTCAACCCAGGATTTTGCAGTAATCTGGAGATATTTTGGATGGTCAAACCAGACTCTGGCAACTCTTGTATTATGGTCTGCAGCAGTATTTTTGGTTCAAAAGGATAAATTTCACTGGATTGCATCAATACCTGCAACTTTTATGACTTCTGTAATTTTTGCATTTATTCTTCAGGCTAAAATAGGATTTGGACTTCCTGTAATGTTTTCAAATATTACGGGCGGAGTTGTTGCAATTGTGGTTTTTGCAGTATTTTTGTTTTATGCCTTCAGACAGAAAAGTGAAGCTTTATCTGTATCTTAATATCCTTCCTTAAATTCTGCCGGCCTTTTTGCCGGCAGAATTCACATCGCTATTATGAAAAATAAATATCTGAAATTTAAAATTAATGAGTATTTTTCTAACCTTTATTCTTTTTTCCCAAAACCCTGGTCTTTTTCCAGAATCCATCATGTTTAAGAGAGTCAATAATATAAGGGGTTTTGTTTATAAGAAAAGCTGAAATCCATATTGACCATAAAAATATTATAAGTTTCCACATGTTTATTGGTGCCATGATTATAAAAGGTTTTGGCACAATATTGTCACACTTGTCTGTAAACCATTTTAAAGTACCTGAATATGAGCCGTTTCCTGTTATCTGCATATCTGGTATTCCAAGAAGTCCAGATGATACGGAATCATATATTATTGATCCAGACATTATCAGCAAAAGGATTATTCCAGTCTGAATAAGGTTGAAATAGTTTGTTTGTTCAGGCACAAGATTTTTTCTGTACTCAATTGCAAAAAAGAATCCAAATACAATTAAAATTTCAATTGGCTGTGCAAGTGAAAGACCTGCTGCAAGAAGAATAAACTGATGGGGCTTTAAAAAGGACTTTGTAAATTTTGCAAGAAATCCTGCTGCAATTATTATTGCTGCAAAATATCCCCAGAATAAAACAGCAGGCCCGGATCTTGGTCCAAAGGCTGCAATTATCCATGACTTTGGCTGATATTTTATTTCCTGGCTTATGTTTGAAGATTCAGCATTAAAATTAATTAAAGGAAAGCTGATTTTTTTGGGGAGAATAAAACCCTGTTTTTTATTTTTTTCATTAAAAACTATATTTATTTCATTTTTCCCCGGAGAAAGAGGAATTGATAATTCTCCGTTGGTTTCAGAAATTTGGTTTTTAATATTGTTGATACTTATTTTTTCAGGATAAAGGCGTAAACTGTCATAGGTTATTTTGTGGCTGAGTCCTTTTCCTGCACGAATTAAAGTATTGAGTGTAAGTGTATTTCTTGTTTTTGATATGTCATAACAAATGTCTGCATAATCAATTGTAAAGAATCTGCCTTTAACAGGAGAAAGTTCTTTTGGAATTATAAAACCACTGGTTTTGGGCTGCTGCACAAAAACTGTTTTATCATGGCTGCTATATTTGACAGGAATAAGCCCTTTTATTTGAAAGTCATTTAAAGAGTCGGAATCAATTGTCCATTTCTGTACCTGATATGCACCTTCATTTGAAGGGATTTCAATTTTTTGACCAACAGGTATTTCAGATTCAAATTCCCAGAAGGCAGTGCCGGGCATAAGTGTTATTTCAAGGTTATTGTTTTTTATTTCAAAGGTTTCCCTGAGAATTTTTTCATTTTTTACCAAAGGAATTGAGACTTCGGTTTTTTTATCAATATTTTCAGTGTAATATCTTGAAACAACAGTATGGATTTTCCATTCCCTTCCAAGAAAGAGATGACGTTCTACAACAGGAAAAGGCAATCCTCCTTCAATTTTATTAATGCTTTTGTCATCGCTTTTTTCAGATGGAATAAAAAGTTTTATTGATGATGCAAATTTTTTATCTTCAATTCCCTTTGACCCTACATCCTTTGAATTAAATGAAAGTTTTAAGGGGAGCATGTCAAATTTAAGATCAATTTCCTGTGTTTTTGAAATAGCCTTTATTTTGAGCTCGTGAATTCCCTTTGGAACAAGTGTAAGTGCTTTTTTAGTGCTTTTTAGAATATAATCGTGTTCCTTTGAATCTAGAAGAATTTGTTTATATTCAAGATCACCTGTTAAAGGAAGATTTATTGCACAGTCTCTTAATGAGCTGATTTTAAAAATCATTTCAAGGCTGATTTTTTTATCTTTTACAAAAGCATTTAAAATGCAGTTTTCAATTACAGCAAGCTTATGGTCAAAATCCTTTTCCTTTAAAAGTCTTTGTTTGTATTCCTTTAAAAGATGTTCCGGCGGATAATTTTGTGAAAAGGTTTTTTGAGGCAGGCAAACTGAAAAAGAAAAAACAATTAAGTATAATAAAGCCTTTGAAGCTGATAAAGGTTTTAAGCCTGAAAATATTTTTTTGAAGGGAACAAGCTTTAAAAGAAGTGCAAAAAGGAAAAAGACATTTGAAAGATAAATTATTCTTACTGCAAAAGGCTTGAGAACATAAATTTTAATTCCGCTTTCCAGTGCATTTTCAAATCTTATTTTTTTGCCGCTCCAGGAAGGGATGCCGGCTCCTGTTTGTGTGTATCCATAGTCATTTTTCATTGCCTGATAAACTGGTTTTTGAATTTCCATATCAAGCTGCTTAACTCTTGTGTGAAGCCTTTGTTTCAGGCTTGAATCACTCTCACTTAAAAAATTGTCTGAAGAGGTTATTGTTTTTTGTTTAAAGCCGGCAGGTGCATAGGGTCTGTATGTCTGATTATAGGTATCAAGGGAAGGGTAGACAAAATATTTTATATTTTGTGCTGAGAAAATAATTGCCGCACAAAAAACAGTTAAAAGACATGAAAAATATATAAAATTAAATGAAAATCTGAAAAAACTCTTCTGGAAAAAGAATTTTTTCAGTTGTTTTGAATTTAAAATTCCAGAACATATTACAAGGAAAATCCATATATAAGGCGGAAGGTAAAATTTGTGGTAAACAGCTCCTGCACATATAAAAAAAATAATCCCCCATTTTATGTCCCATATTTTAAATGCTGAAATAAAAAGAATACACAGAACAAAAATATCAAGAAGAGTCCATTTTGAAAGAAACGTATGGTTTCCTTTAATTTTTGCACCTGTAACCATAAAAAGATCAAAGGCAGGGGGGATATTTATATAACCTGAAATATTTGCAAAACTCAGATTCCATGCAGCAGGAAAAAAATTTGAGGAATTGTCTTTTCTTGATACTGCTTCAATTGAAATATTATCTTCATTTACAGGAATTCCGGACAAATTATTTTTGGAAGTTATTATCTGATCTTTTCCATTAATGGAAATTTTACCTGGAATTATTTCAGAATTATCTGAAATTCCAATAAAAGTTCTTTGATGAACTCTTCCGCTTACCTGATCTTTTAAGGTTGAGCCTTTTCCATTGAAATCAAGCCAGATTTCCCTTTCAAGATTAAGCTCAGGCTGTTGAAGAAAAACCCCTTTAAGTGTTTCCTTAAATATTATTTTTTCATCAGGCAAAAGAATATAGGCAGGTAAGTTTTTCCAGGTTGAAGGGATATCCGTATTTTTGGGGTCAATTGATTTAAGGTTTTCAATATTTGAAAGTCTTGCACCTGGTTCTTTTTCATGCACAATTATTTCCTGGCCATAACCCGAATTAAAAGGCCCAAGCTCTAAAGGCATGTCTGGAATTATATTTTTTATATATATTTCATATTCTCCGGGTTTTACCTGAACAAGAAGTGAACCGTTTTTTTCAATTTTAAGGGGAAGCCTGCTTTTAACAAAAGCAATTTGTCCGGGTATTTGCCCGGTTTTGATTATTTCCTGTCTTGTGCTCCCGGAAACATTGATTTTATAAACAGATTCAATTTCACATGGAATTGAATCCCTGATCTTTCTGTAAACATTTACCCTTATATGTTCCTTTGGCCTGTCTTTTTCTGATATGGTTTTTTTGAGCCATAAAATATTTTTAGAATCACTATAGGGTGATTTTATTTTTTCTGTTTTTGAAATAACCCTGTATCCTCCCACATGGTCTGGAAGATTAATATAGTCAGGTATTTCATCAAAATTTATTTCACCTGAAATTTCAAATTTTCCTTTTCCAGGAAAACACACAGGCTGTTCTTTTAAGGTGGAAACAGGGATTTTTATATTGTTTATTTTTACATTTACAGGAAAGTTCAAAAGATTTCCCGGAAGTATTAAGGCTGAGTCTGAAAAAAGTGCGGCTTTTTGGGAAAAAGCAATTTTTTTTTCATTGATTTCAAGATTTAAAATTCCAGGCCAGATGCAGTGATAATTATCATCATTGTCAAATTCAGGTACGCAGTGATATTTTTCTTCTCCATATAAAAGAAATTCCTTCCATTGATAAAGATCTTCCGGTGTTTCTGCAAAAGAGTTAAATGCAAAAAAAACAAGAAAAAAACAAAATAAAATGAGTTTGCAGGCAAGTTTCATATTTCCTCCTTTTTGCAGTGGAATCTTTCTCCTAAAAGAACAATATCTCTTAAAGATTCTGTACTTTTTGCAGCAAGCCAGTCATTAACAAAATTTTTGTTCCTTATGATCTGTGCTATTGCTGCAAGTGATTTTAAATGAAGATTTCTCTGGTCTCTTGTGCCGAAAAGAACAAAAACTGCTTTTACATTTGCATCATCAAAAGGAAATTTTATACCTTTTTTTGATCTTGCTATGAGGAGTTTGAACTTGTTTTCTCCTTCTATTATTATATGGGGAATTGCAACATCAGGTGTAATTATTGTTGAACTTGAAGCCTCCCTCTCAAGAAGAAGGTTGTAGATTTTTTCAGAAGTAATGGAAAGAGGGTAACTCATTTTGTTTGCTGCCATTTTGAAAAAATCTTCGTGGCTGATTTCTTCTTCAAGATCAAGTATTTCGGCTTCTTCTGCAAGCCCGTAAAATTTATCTTTTACAATTGAATCCCTTTGATAAATTATTTCCTTAAGCTCTGTTTCAAGATTTCTTGAATAAAATTCCTTTGCAGTAATCCTTGCAATAAGATGAAGAAGTGCATGATCCTGATCTGTGTCCATATTTTTTCTTCCATAGAAAAAATATATTAAAAAACCCAAAAGCATAAGACCAAGTGTTATTGCAAAGGCTATTGCTCCAAGGCTGAAAAGTAGAACTGAAAGTCCTGTTATTCCAATAATCTGAAGCCATGGATAAAGCGGTGCCTTGAAGTCAGGTTTATAGTTTTGAATTTTTGATTCCCTTAAAATAATTACAGCAAAACAGGTAACAATATAAGTTAGAATTAAAATACATGATGCAGCCTTTACAAGAAGGTCTATTTCAAGAAGTATTGCCCCGGACATTAAAAGTGCTGTAAAAATTATACCAATAACAGGGGTTCCAAGTTTTAAGTTTATATATCCAAATATCGGAGGAACAAGTTTGTCTCTGCTTAGAGCAAAAGGAAATCTTGATGCTCCCATTATTCCTGTGTTTGCAGTTGCTGAAAATCCAAGGATTGCAATTACAGCCATAAATTCTGAAAAATATTTTATTCCTGATGTTCCAGCAGCATCGGCAATTGGTGTGAGACTTGAAACAAGAATGTTTTTATCAACAAGGCCAAATATTATAATAAGAGTTACCAGGTAGAAAAATACCACACAAAACAAGGCCATTATCATTCCAAGGGGAAGGTTTCTTGAAGGGTTTTTTACTTCCTCTCCAATGCTTGCAACCTTTAGAAGTCCGCCAAATGAAATAAAAACAAAGGCTGTTGTTCCAATAAAAGAGGTTCCTGTTGAAGTAAAAAAAGGATCAAACCTTGCAAATTTTATTTGTGGAAAACATATAAATGCAAAAATTATAAGGCCTGTTATAACTGTAAGTATTAATACTCCCTGGATTTTCCCTGCATTTTTTGCTCCCATTATATTTACAAGTGCAAAAAATATAATAAGGCAGAATGCTATTATCCTTATGTCAAAGGATGCAAAAATATTTGTAAATGCAGCCATGCCTATGAGCTGGAATGCACTTTTAAGGGAAAGAGCAAAAAATATTATAAGACCATACACTGTTCCAGCTGCTGCACCCATTGTTCTTTTTATGTAAAAATATGCTCCTCCTGCCTTTGGCATTGCTGTTGTGAGCTCTGCCTGGGATAAAAGTCCAATAAGAGCAAAAAAGGCTGCCAAAAGATAGGCAAAAATTGATGCAGGCCCGCTTTTGGCATATGCAAACCCGGGCAGAATAAAAATACCAGAGCTTATTATTGCTCCTGTTGATATTACCCACACATCCCATAATCCAAGTTCTTTTTTAAGTCCGCTCATAATTTATCCCCGAAATATCAGTTTGGAATTTTTTGGCACTTTGCCCTCAAAAAAAGATTTTCTTTGATTTATACTTTCAAGATCCATTTCAAATGTTTTCCATCTTCTGGTAAAATCTTTAACTGCTGCAATTCTTTTTCCTGTAATTGAGAATGGATAGTCCCACAAAACAAGATCTCCTGACTCGTTTGTAAAGCCTTCGTCAATATATTGAAATATTCCCCTTGAATTTGCCCATGCTTCTGTCTGGATCATTGACAAAATTTCCCAGTCTTCATCACTTTCAAAACTTGAAAGAGGAATAAATTCATAAAAGATATTTGTTTTTGAAATGTATTTTTTTACCCATCTCATATTTTTTTTTGGAAGTTTTTTTTCCAAATATTCAATTATATTTTTAAGCTTTATTTTATCTTCTTCCTTTTTTTCAGGTAAAAGTTCAATAATTATTATCAGCTCAAGTCTGTTTTTTTTTATTATTATCTGATTGTGCGTATCTGTTTTTTCAGTTTCAAACAAAAGATTTTGTGCCAGTGGTTCATTTTTAAGACCTGAACTTAAAATATCTGATGTTAGTTTTTTTTTGGTTTGACAAAAAAGTCTTGTCTGATAATTCATTGTTTGGACCTTTTTATAAATTTAGATAAAGGCAAAATTTAAAGAAAAGCCTTTATTTTTTGTTTAAAAAGGGTGAAGTTTTGTATGTATAATTACAATAAAATTCAAAATAATAACAGAGGTGAAATTATGTCAAAGTTTAAAAAGGCTGTAATTGCCTATATTTCTCCAGGCGGTGCTACTAAAGAAGCAGCATTTGCTTTAAAAGATGCCCTTGCTTCAAAAAAAATTGAAGTTTCAGTTTTTGAAGTAGGAAGAAAAAACAGTTATGACAATGTGAAAAAAGCTCTTTTGGAAGACGGAGTAATTTTTTTTCCAGGCTCCCCTGTTTATGTAAGCAAAATGCTTCCTCCAATAAAAGAACTTATTGTTCAGGCAAAAACAGATAAAAAAATACCTTGTGTACCTTTTGTTACCTGGGGATGCGTTACAAGCGGGATTGCACTTTATGATGCAGGTAAAACCTTAAACGAAAATGGTTTTGAAATTGCCGGAGCATTTAAGGTTCCAGGGCCTCATTCAATGATGACACCATCTGAAGATGCACTTGGAGCAGGCCATCCAGACGGAAATGATAAAAAAATAATTTCTGAATTTGTAGAAAAGCTTTTAAAACTTCTTGAATCAGATGATTTCAGCTCAAAATGTCTGACCCCCGAAGATATTCAGTATCAGCCTGAAGAAAGAAAAGCTGAAATGGAAAAAGGCGATGTTTACAAGGCAAGAGCCGGAATGCCCCAGAAAATGGTAAGCGAATCACTTTGCACAACCTGTGGAGTCTGTGCTGAACTTTGTCCTGTAGAAGCAATTGAATTAGATCCATATCCTGTTTTTAATGATAATTGCATAAGCTGTTTCAACTGCTACAAACAATGCCCTGAAGAGGCGATTTTATGTGATCTTTTGCCTGTTGTTGAAAGAATAAAGCAAAGGAAAAAAATGTTTGATGAACCTGAAAAAGCTTCATATTTTATAAATCAATGAATTTAGTTTTTTTAAGAAAAAGGCATCAAACCTTTAATTTTGACAGATGAACTATTTAGTGATTGGCCGAAAACGAGAATTTTTTGTTCAGTTACGGAAGGTGAAAAATTTAACCTTTAGGATACATTGAGTATTTTGAGGATTAAATCTTGAATCTGACTTAAGAATGGACAAAAAAGGCCGTTTTCGTTCAGCAGCTATTTACCTAAATTGGGCGATTTTCAAGTTTGCTGCATATAACATCAAATTTTATCATGCAATATTTTGATATGCGTGATGCAGTTTAACGAATAAGATGTGGGAAATATTATACGCTCAATTTAGGTGATAATAAAATTTTATTTTTTGGCCAATTACCGTGTATAAAATTGTTTTTTGATGTATAAATTCAAAAATTAAACCTAAAGGTGAAAACCTTTATAAAATTTTGAAATTATTTATTTCTTCTGAACTTTTTTAAAAAAAAATTTGCTTTGGAATCTGTCTTTTTAACAAGTTCTGATGCATAATAATAAACAAGGTTTTTTAAATTTTTTAATAAATAACTTTATGGGGGAAACATGTCGTGTCTTTCAGAATTTAAAGTTGTTTCTATTTTAGGGGATAAATCACAGGATTTGATAAATGAAAATTTATCGGAAAAAAATTTATCTTTTCTTAAAAGAATAAAAAACAAAATTTCTAAAAAAATTACAGGTAAAATTTTTAAATTTTTTTTTGGTGATATTATTTAGTGATTGGCTGGAAACTAGAATTTTTTGCTAATTTAAGGAAGATAAGAAATTTAACCCTTAGGAGACATGGAGTATTTTGAGGATTAAATTTTGAATCTGACTTAAGAAATGGACAAAAAAGGCCGTTCTAGTTCAGCACTAAGAATAATTTATTTTATAAATCTAAAATCAAATAGCTATACTGTCATGGACAGCCTGGCTTAATTCATTTGCTCTGAATGGTTTTGTTATAAATCCTTTGATTCCCTGTTTTTTTAAATAATCAAGTTCTTCTTCTTTTGCAAAACCTGAAGCAATAAGCACCTTTACCCCTGAAGATAATTTTTTAAGCTCTATAAAGCAGTCTTTACCGTTCATTTCAGGCATTATCATATCTAAAATAACAAGATCAATTTTATCTGGATTTTTTTGGAAAATATCAATTGCCTGTTTTCCATGTTCTGCTGTGATAACTTTATAGCCAAAATCCTTTAGAATATTTGCTGCTGATGTTCTTACTATATATTCATCATCTACTATCAGGATTGTTCCATGTCCTTTTATGGGTGAAAAAATTTGGTTTGAATTTTTTATATTTGAATTTTTACTCAGTGGAAGAAGAATTTGAAAAGATGTTCCTGAATTAAGTCTGGTAAGTACATTTATTTCGCCTTTATGCTGGGAAATGGTTCCAAGAACAGCAGAAAGACCTAGACCTGTTCCTTTACCTTCTGATTTAGTTGTAAAAAAAGGTTCAAAAATTCTTTTTAAATCTTTATCAGGGATTCCGCATCCTGTATCTTTTATTTCAATTTTTGCATAATTCCCTGGATTTATATCAAATTGTGATGCTGTACAATAAGATTGATCAAGGTCTATTATAGAGGAAATAATTGAAATTTCTCCGCCTTCAGGCATTGAATGTGAAGCATTTATAAGAATATTTAAAAAAGCACTCTGGAGCTGTGATGGATTTCCAATCACAAACAAAGGCTCTTTTGACAGGGATTTATTTATTTTTATTCTTTTGTCTATTGTCGGCTCTACAATTTCAACTGCTTCTTTCAAGGGCTTGATTATATCTATTGCTGTAGATGCCTCAGGCTGTTTTCTTGCAAAGGCAAGAAGTTTGGAAATAAGATCGGCAGCTCTTTTTGATGATTGTATAATCATGTTGAAATATTTTTGTGTTTCAGGTGTTGTTTCAATTTTTGTTTCAAGAAGGTCAACTGTCATGACAATGCCTCCAAGAATATTGTTAAAGTCATGGGCTATGCCTCCTGCAAGCTGTCCTATGGCTTTCATTTTTTGTGCCTGTCTTAGTTGTTCATGAATATAAATTTCTTCTGTAACATCCCTGAATACAAAAACAAAACCAATTACTTTTCCGTTGTCATTTTTTATTGGAGCACCTGAATTTGAAATTTGGTATTCTTTTTTATCCTTTGAAATTAAAATAAGATTATTTTTTAACTGAGTGCTGGTTGCTTTATCTAATATTTTTTGGGCTGGAATTTCAATAAACCCTTTATTTTCCATATATACAAGCTTTAGAACATTGGAAATATTTTCACCTGCTGCCTCATCAGATGTCCATCCTGTAAGGTTTTGTGCAACAGAATTTATTCTTGTAATATTTCCTTTAATATCTGTTGCAATTACTGCATCACCAATGGAATTTAGGGTTACTCTTAAATTCTCTTCGTTATTTTTTAATTTTTCTGTTGTTTTGTTAATTTTTTTGAATGTTTTTTGAAGAACTTTTGCCAGTTCTTTTGTTTCAGAAGAGCCTATGACTGGAATATTAACTTTTTCCAGATTGAGGCCCATTATTGAGCCGGCAGATTGGGCTAGTTTATCTAGGGGGGATGAAATGCTTTTTGATATTATTGCTGCTGCAATTAGAGCAAGACCAAGCATTATACATGAAACAAGAATCATATATTTGCCAAGGTTCCATATTGGTTTTTCAATGTCATCAATATAATATGTAACATTTATGTACCAATCTAGAGGTTCATGATAGCTTAAGTATGCAACTTTACTTATTTTTTTTTCAACTGATTTTCCAGGTTTGTCCCATAGGTAAAAAAAAGTATGTTGTTTGTTTTTTACAGCTTTAATAATTTCATCAAGGATATAGCCTCCTGTTGCAGGATTAATAAGATTTGAGCCATCCTGATTTTCCAGTGAAGGATGGATAAGTATTTTTTTTTGCCCTGTGAAAAGGAACATATATCCGGAATCTTGTACTTTTTTATCATTAAATGCCGATTCAAGAGACTTTATGGCAGTACTTAATTTTTCCTGTTCAAGTTTTTCAATGTCTTCAATGTAGACGCCTGTTGATATTAGCCAGTTCCATGGTTTGAAAAGTTTAACAAAAGAAATCTTTGGCTTAAGTTCGTTTTTATTAGTGTTTCCTGGCTTGTACCATAAATATTTGGCAAAACCTTCTCCGTTTTTTTTAGTAATTTCATAGAAGAGTTCGGAAAGATTTTTTTTTTCATTGTTGTCTATGAGGACGTTATGTTCAGGTGTTGACATTGGCAGACCTTCAAATTCGGGGAAGATGGGATGCATCTTCATAATAGTATATGGACGGGTTGTATCGCTGATCCAGAAGTATCCTACTTTGTCATTAAATCGCATTTTTCTAATCTGTTCTTTGGCCATTTTTTTGGCGTCTTCATCTGAGATAAGGCCTTTTTCAACATTTCTTTTGAAAAAATTCAAAACAGCAAAAGCAATATCAACTTCGTTTTTTATTTCTTGTTTTCTTTGTTCAATAAGTTTGTTTTTAAAAAAAATGATGTCTTTATGAGCATTTTCTACAGCACTGTTTACAGAACTTAAAAGAATTGTGGCATTTTTTTCCTGAATTTTCAGCAGCTCGGATTTAGTTTGCCTGTGTACAGTATAAATAAGAAGTGAGGTTGTAATTATTATGAGACCTGAGGCAAGAGCAAAGATTCTTGAGCTCATGGACTGAAATATGGTAAATTTTTTATTTTGCATTTTTCCCCGGCTGAATAAGTTTAGGATTGATTATATCTGCAAAGATTATAAATATCAAAATCTATATATAGCTGCTGAACGAAAGCGGCATTTTTTGTCCATTTTAAAGTCAGATTCAAAGTTTAATGGTGATAATACTCAAGTATCCTAAAGTTTAAATTTTTTATCTGTTTTGAATGAAATAAAATTTTCGTTTGCGACCAATCGCTATATATTAAAAATTATTTGGAATATTAAGATTTATTAATTGAAAAACAGGTTTGGGGTTTTATTTATATGGCAAAAATATTGGTAAGCTCTTGTCTTTTGGGATTTAAAGTAAGGTATAACGGAAGTAACATGCCGGTTTTGGATAAAAGATTTGAAAAAGTAATTTTAGAAAATGAGATTATTCATTTTTGTCCAGAGGTCTTTGCAGGCTTGTCTATTCCAAGACTGCCTTGTGAAATTTATAAAGGCGATGGTGAGGATGTATTGTCAGGTTCAGCAAAAGTTTTGTGCAATAATGGCTTGGATCTTACTAAAGAATTTTTAACAGGTGCAAAAAAAGCCCTTGATAAATGTATTAAAGAGTCAATCTTATGTGCACTGCTTACAGAGTCAAGCCCGTCATGTGGCAGTAATTTAATATATGACGGCTCTTTCAGAGGAACAAAAAAGCCTGGAAAAGGAGTTACTGCTGCTTTGCTTGCAAAGTCCAAAATAAATGTTTTTAGTCAGCATGATATTGCTAAGCTTATTGAATATCTAAATGAACATTGAAGTAAAATTTTGGGTAGTTTTGGCATTAGATTCAATATTATAAAAAATTTAAGTAGTTGCTGAACGAAAACGGCCTTTTTTGCCCATTCTTAAGTCAGATTCAAAATTTAATCCTCAAAATACTCCATGTATTCCTGCGGTTAAATTTTTCATCTTCCTTGAACTGAGCAAAAAATTCTCGTTTTCGGCCAATCACTAAGTATTTTATGAGGTAAAAGTTTTTATTTTGAACTGAACAATAAAGTTTTTTTAGCCAATCACTAAACAGATATTAATATTTGTTCATCCACCAAAGAGAATCTAGTGTTGTTTGTTCAGTAATTTCAGGGTGTTTAAGAAACAAAATTTTTCTTTTTGAAAGATGAGATTTTTTAATAGTTTCTTTGTAATGCTTTAAAAAAAGCTCTTTAAAACTCCCGTCTTTTTCGGCAAGATCAAGTCCTTTTTCAATTTTTTTGGCAAGTTTTGTGTCTTTTTTATTGAGAAAAAAATAAACAGGACAGGGATAATAAAATGCCAGATTATCCTCAATTATTATATTTTTGTATTTATTTTTTTTTGATTCAAACTCCTGCCAGACTTCATTAATTCCTCTTGGAAAATAATCAAACCTTTTATGGTTTAGTGTTTTGAATAGATGTTCATATACTGCAATGCCAACTGTGTTTATGTTGTTATATTTTAAAATTTCCATATCAGCCCAATGCGGACTGAATCCGCAGACAAGTGTTTTGTCTACAAAAGGCCTGATGGAATTAATGTTTTCAAATTTGCTTTTATTGTCTTTGTGAATCAGAAAAATTCTGTAACCAAGCATTCCAAAAAGGACAGGCTTTTTTATTGCAAGAAATGAATTTTCTCTTTCTTTATTTGTAGGAATAAAGGCAATATTAATAAGTTCTGGTTTATTTTTTAAAAAATACAGCCCTCTTGCTTCTGTTATATCATCATTAAACGGCTGATATACTATTGTTTCTTTTTCATTTGCTGATTTTGAAAGAGCAAGTTTTAAAAGTTCCAATCTGTATATATATCTCTGATCTTTTTGAAAATATTTAATTTCTATGATATTTGCTTTGCAGAGAAGAGGAAGCAAAGAAAATAACACTAAATAAAGTTTGAATTTCATGGTTTTTTACTTTCTTTTTTTATAAAAAAAATTATAAATCTTTAATCTTTGAAAATAAATCACTTACTGCTTTTTTGTAATTTATATTTTTTTTTGTTACAGTTTTAAGCTCATTTGGGTTTTTAGTTATCTCCCAGGTGAATATATATTCCCATTCATTTGAGGGTGCCTTGTCATAAGGCCTGAATTCTCCAAATCTCAAATCAGACATTGTTAAAGTTCCGTTTTTTATTTCAGCAGTCCAAAAACCTTTTGAAAACCAGTTTATGGCTTTTATATTATTTTGATTTTCAATTGATTTTATAAGCTCTTCATTTCTTGGAATAAAATCAAATCTGATTTTATTTTTTGGATTATTTCCAAGTATTGAAAAATATCCTATAAAAAGGCCTTTGTCTGTTCTTGCAATATGCCTCCATAAAATTGTATTCATTGGAGTTGCACTGGTGATTGAATTAAGAACTTTTATGTTTTTTGACTCAAGGTTTTTTTTGAAAGTTAAATCTGCGTATCTTAGAGCTGAAAGAGAAAATAAAACATAAACACTGCTTATAAAAATTCCTGCACAATTTGCTTTAAATCCTTTTTTTGCATTAAAAGCAATTCCTGCAAAAATTCCTGCAAGCAAAGGAATTGTATACATTGGATCAATTATATAAAGGTTTCCAATTGCAAATCCGTATCTGTTAAAGGGTGATAAAATCTGGGTTCCATAAACAGTAAAAATATCAATTGCAACATGGGTTGCAAAAATTAAAAAAAGACCGGTAAAAAATTTAAAATCAGATAAATTACATTTCCGGGCTTTTTTTAAAAATAATTTGTAAAGAAAAAAACTTGCCAGGAAAACAAAAAAAATTGAGTGAGATTCCCCTCTGTGCCAGTAAAGCCTTTGAACCCCATTTAAAAAAGGATAAATAATAATATCAAGATCCGGGATTGTTCCAATTACAGCTCCAAAGGCAAATGCTTTTTTACCAAAATTTTTGTGCCAGAAAAGATGAGCTATTGAAGCACCCAGTGCTGCTTGTGTTACTGAATCCATAGTATTTTCTTTTTATAAGGTTTTGTTTGTATTGCTAAAATATAAATAATCATTTTTTTTGGCATTAAAATCCAGAAAAAAATAATTAGTGAGCGGACGAAAACTAGAATTTTGTTTCTTTCAAGGAAAATGAAAAATTTAACCTTTAGGATAGATTTGGTATTTTGAGGATTATATTTTGAATTTGATTTTAGAATGGACAAAAAAGACTGTTTCCCTTTAGCAGCTAAATAATTTTTTGGATTTTTAAAACCAAAAAGTTCTGGATTGTTTTCCAGAACTTTTCAGGTTTTAGTTAAGCTGCTGGTTGGTTATCAGCATGTCCAGGGGATGAATAAATCAAATTTTGGGCTGGCTGTGAAAATGTTTTTTAATTTTGCCTGAAGACTTGCAAAGTCAAATGTTTCTATTTGTTTTTTTAAATTTTTTCCAGATTTTTCCTGAAACTTATTGATTAGTAATCCAATGTTGTAGGCTTTGGTATTGATGCTTAGAGAGTACATAAAATCTCCTTTTTTTTGTTTAAATTATGTTCATGCGAGCTGAACATGGTTTTAAGTTCTGCATATCTATAATACAATTAATGTGCCATTTTTTTTGTGTTGTGGATTTAATCAATATAAAAAAATAAATAACCAGATTTAACTATCTGATAATAAAAAATAAAATTATTAATATCACAGGTTTTTAAATTAAATAATTTTATAAAAAGAATGGTTTATATTTAAGTTTTTTGCTGGGATTATTTTATGAATGTGCATTTTATGAATGTTAATTTGCATGGAATGTATGATCTCAGTTCAGGTCTTTTAAACTTGAATCGAGCGATTTTCAAGTTTGCTGAATATAACGGCAAATTGTATCAGGCTATACTTTTGCTATGTGTGATACAAAACTTTTGGTGAATTTGTTATTTAACAGTTTTCAATTCAGGCAAAGCTTTTAAGGATGATCTAGGAAAGAGAACTTATAAGAATAGAATTAAGTTATGGATATTTTAACCTGTTATTCATTTCCGTGTAATGTAAGGGAGCTTGAAAATATTGTTGAACATGTTGTTTCAATGGCAAAGGGAAGAATGATAAAAATCCACTGATAGTGTAATTCACCATGCAAAAACTGATGAAAGCAGCAATAATATTTAGTTTTTTTAATTAGTGATGGCCGAAAACGAGAATTTTTCGTTCATCATCTAACTATTTGAATTCTCCATCAGGAAGGTGCTCAACATATAAGGACTGTGAAGGGAAAGCAAAGTCAGTTCCTGAGTTTTCAACTATATTTTTTATTTCAAGTGCAAAATTTTCTTTTATTTCAAGCCATTCTTTCCACACAATTGTACGGGTAAAGCAGTAAATCATCAAATCTATGGACGAGTCATTGAATTTGTCAACACGTACAAATAAAGGTGCTTCAGGGGGATTTACAAAATCAGGCGAATTTAATAGATATCCTTCAATCTGGTTTCTTACTGTTTTTAATTGTTCAATTTTTGTGTCATATTTTAAACCTATCATCCATGAAATTCTTCTGAATGTCATTTCGCTGAAATTTATTACTGAATTGTCAGAAAGTCTTGAATTTGGAACAAAAACAGGTGCTTTATCAAATCGTCTTATTTTTGTGGAACGAAAACCTATGCTTTCAACTGTTCCCTCAACAACACCTTCAACCTTGATCCAGTCGCCAATGGAAAATCTTTGTTCTGCAAGAATAAGTATTCCTGAAATCAGGTTTTTGAAAAGATCCTGTGCTCCAAGTGCAACAGCAACACCAAAAAGTCCAAGACCTGCAATAATTGGTCCTATTCTTATTCCCCAGAGTTCAAGAATGGTTGCAAAGCCTATAAAAACAAAAGTTCCTTTTATTAATTTTTTAAGCCAGTCAATAAGTGATTTGTCAAAAATATTTTCGAGTTTTTCAAGAATCCATGCAAATGCTTCAACAAGATTGTAAAATGCCCAGAATAAAACAAAAACTATTGCAGATGAAATAAGCTTATCTGCAGCAGCACCTACAGTTTCTGTTAATGTAAGATATTGGCGTGCAATATAAAATCCAAAAACTACAGGTACATAGCTAACAGGTTTTTCAAGGGATTTTACTACTTCATCGTCGATTTTGTTTTCAGTTTTCTGTGCAAAATTATTAATTCTGTTAATTATGAATTTGAAAATAATTTTTCTAAATAAAATAAAGAAAACAATAATACCTGCCGCAACAAGAATTGAACCGATATCAATGCCGAAAACTCCCTGATTCCATACTGTTTTGACAGCTTCAAGAAAACCTTCAATTTTTTGTGTAAAATTACTTTGTTTCATGAATTTTTCCAAAAATAGTTTGCAAAAGTTTAATTTATAAATTGAAGAGGAATTATAGGCGGTGTTTTTCCAATGGTCAAGGCCGGGGTAATTCTTTGATTTAAAAGTGTTGTGCATTGTTTGAAAAAAATAGACTTGACGTAGTTTTTCAAAATGCAATAACTGCAAGTTAGAATTTTCTTAAACAGAATTTAAGCGTTAATTATTTATATAATTTGAAAATCTAAGAAATTTTTTCAATTAAGGAGTTTTAAATGGGCGGCATATTCGGATGTGCTTTAAAAGATGATTGCGTAACAGATCTTTTTTACGGAACTGACTATCTTTCTCATCTTGGAACAAGAAGGGGAGGTTTGGCTGTTAACGGAAAAAACGGCTTTGGAAGAAAAATTCATTCGCTTGAAAGTTCTTATTTTAGAACAAAATTTGAACCAGACCTTGATGATCTCCAGGGGAATACAGGAATCGGAGTAATAAGCGACCACGAAAACCAGCCTGTAATGCTCAGTTCTTCACTTGGTACTTTTGGAATAGTTTCAGTTTCAAAAATAAAAAATATTGATGCTCTTGTTAAGGATCAATACCAGAAAAACAGGTCTTTTTCAGAAATAAGCTCAATAGGTATTAATCCATCAGAACTTATTTCAAGACTTATTGCAGAAAAAGGTTCTTTTGAGGAAGGGATAGCCTATGCACAGGAATCCATTGAAGGCTCAGCTACAATGCTTGTTCTTGCAGAGGATTGTGTTTATGCGGCAAGGGACAGGCTTGGAAGAACTCCCCTTATAATTGGAAAAAAGGAAAACGGATTTGCAATCTCTTCTGAAACCTGTGCATTTCCAAATCTTGGATATGAAGTATTCAAGGAACTTGGGCCTGGAGAAATTATTAAAATAACTCCAGATGGCTGTGAGCAGGTAAAGGCTCCAGGTGATAAAATGCAGGTATGTTCATTTTTGTGGATTTATTATGGTTATCCTGCTTCAACATATGAAGGCTTAAATGTAGAATCTGTACGTTATGAATGCGGAAAAGCCCTTGCAAGAAAAGATAATACTGAAATTGACTGCGTATCAGGAATCCCGGATTCAGGAATAGGCCATGCTCTTGGTTATGCAAATGAAAAGGGAATGAATTATATCCGTTCATTTGTAAAATATACTCCAACCTGGCCAAGAAGCTTTATGCCCCAGAACCAGAGCGTAAGAGATTTAGTTGCAAAAATGAAACTTATTCCTGTTAAGGAGCTTATAAACGGCAAAAGAATTTTGTTCTGCGAAGATTCAATTGTAAGGGGGACACAGCTTCAGGACAATGTTTCAATGCTTTATGACTATGGAGCAGCAGAGGTTCATATGAGGGTTGCATGTCCTACTCTTGTTTATCCGTGTGAATTTTTAAATTTTTCCCAGTCCAGATCAACCCTTGATCTTGCAGGAAGAAAGGCAATTAAGGCAATTGAAGGAAAAGAAGATGCAGACCTTTTGGAGTATTCAAGGTCAGGTTCAGAAAAAAATCTGGCAATGACAGAATACATAAGAAAAAAACTTGGACTGACATCACTGAAATACCAGGCTCTTGATGATCTTGTACAGGCAATAGGACTTCCAAAGGAAAAACTTTGTACCCATTGTTTTGACGGGTCAGGCTGTTTTAGATAATGTTGAAGGAAAAATTAAAGCTTTTTGATTTAACCTGAATTCAGCATTAAAATAAATTTTTAAAAGGGGATAAATTTGTATTTTTTAATCCCCTTTTTTAATTTAATGCTAAAAATACCAGTTTATTTCAAAGCCGCCTTCAAAAAAATTATCTTCATTTTTTCCAAGTCTTGAATTAAGTTCCTCTTGAACAGCCTCATCATATATTCCTATGGCATCGTTTACATTTTCTATTATTTCCATAATATAGCTTACAGATACCCTTGGCTTTATGTAAATATTATCTTTAAGCTGAATACCTGACGGCTTGTTTTCAGGGATATAGTCAAATTCCCTTATCTGATGTTTTTTTAGATTAATTCTGTTTTTAAAATAAAGCCTTATAAGTTTTTTTTCTTTGCATTCATCAATTATTAAAATGCATTTTTTATTAAAACCCCTTGGTTTTGTTTTTTCAATTAGTGCATCTATTTTTTTTGTTTTGGCATATGCCTGTGCCAGGCTGGAAAATTGCAAAACTAAAATCAAAAAAATTATAAAAAAATTAAAAAAATGTTTCATTTTTCTCCGTAAACCACAAAAAGCGGGTCTGAAAACCATAAAGTATCTTTGTATCTGTCATTTTTATCATAAGGTCTTGGAAATCCTCTCATGGAAATTGTTCCGCAATTTTTAAATCCTTTTGTATTGTAAAAATATTCAAGAACAAGGCCCATTTTTTCAAAATCATGGAGTTCATTCCAGATTTTTATTTCCTTTCCAGGAAACCATCTGTTTGAAAAAGATACAATAAAAAGACCGCCCGGTCTTAAAATTCTGTAAACTTCCTTAAATATTTCAAAAGGGTTTGAAAGATATTCTACAGACATTGAACATACTGCATAATCAAAGGAATTGTTGTCAAATGGAAGTTTATGGTTTTCATTGATATTTTGAACTATTCTTTTTGAAAGTGTTTTATTTTCGAAAAGTTCTTTCATATTCATGCCAAGGCCTGTGACAGTCAGATATCTGTCTGTTGGAAGATGGGAATATACACTTGACATGAGATCAAGGACATTTTTGTCAGGCAAAATCAGCCTTGAATAAATTGATTCCATGTGCTTTCTGCATAACAAATCTGTATGTGCCGTAATCCTTGGCTTTTCATAGAATTTTTCATCAGGCTCTATCAGGTTTTTTGAAAATGCTGAATGTGTAAAAAAATCAGTTGGGCGGTTATGATATCTGGCCTGCATGCCCGGGCCTGTTACTATTTCTTCAAGAAGATGTCGGCAGCTTGCTCCGGAGTCTCTTTCTTTTTTTATGATATTTTCTATTTTTACTTGAATTTCAGGAGCTTTTCCGTTTAATGGATTGTTCAGATCGCAGAAAAGTGTATCGTTTTCTATATCAAGGCATCTAAAAGGATGCATATTTGCTGTGAAAACATTTGTTACTCCTGAAAGTATTCCTCTTGGATAAAATCTTCCTTTTTTGGGAATAACAGGAAGTTCGCCATGCTTAAGAGGCTTTATGTCTTTTTTTTTTATTTTTAGAATTTTTGAAGTTTCATATTTGAAATAATCTTTTAGAAAATATTTGTCGGCATTTATTGTCTGTCCTTTTTCAAGCTCAAAAAAAAGGTCTGGTTCATATTCATATAGAAAATCTCTGAAAATATTTACTCTTTGTATATGGGTTATGTCTTTATGGGAAGATATAGAAGTTTCCCAGCTAATAGCTATGGTTATATCTGCGAAATTGTTGGTCGTTTTCATTTGTGATTTTACCTTATATAGTATTATATAAATTTAGATTTTTTAGCAGTCTTTCATAAAATTGCAACAGATGATTGCAATGTAGATTAAACAGGTTTATTCTAAAAAAACTTAAATTTTTTTAAAATTTATCCTACTATTCTAGCCAATTTTTTCGGAGATATCCAATGAAGAAAAGTTTTTCTTTTTTAATTGTCTTTTTATTGATTGGGTTAAGTCCTGTTTTGGTTTTTGGGGACTTATCCAAAAATGAAAAGATTGTTTTTGCGGTGCTTGAGGATGGAAATAGCTCAAGATTTGACCAAAGCCTTGACGGCTTAAAAAATAAAATTAAAAAAATTGCCGGTTTTAACCGTGAAATTATTTTTCCTGAAAAATATATTGTCAGCTGCAATTTTGATCCTGAAAAAGTAAAAATAACAGCACAAAAATTTCTTGAAGAAAAAGATGTTGATATAATTATAGCTGCCGGCCCTGCAGGCTCATCTGTTTTTGGGAAAATTAAAAATTTGAAAAAACCTGTAATTGCATTTTATTTTGTAGAACCTGAAGTTTTTTCTCCAGGATTTAACGGCAAAATTCCACAAAAAAACAATCTTTATTACATCAAATCATTCCCATCTATATTTTCATCAATTGAAGCATTTTATGAGCTTGTAAAATTTTCAGAAATTCAGATTATTGCAGAGCCATATATTGCAGATTTGTTTGAAATAAAAAAAGAGTCTGATTTTCAAAATTTAAACTACAGGGTTTCTATTTTAAAAACCAGTAAAGATCTTTTGAAAACCATTGAAAATTTGAATGAAAAAACCGATGCAGTTCTTATTTCGCCTCTTACTTCATGTTCATGGGAAGAATTTGAAATTTTTATCAATGAGCTCAATAAAAAAAATATTTATACTTTTTCTCTTTATGGCCATGAAGAAATAAAAAAAGGCTGTCTTGCAGGTCTTAGGAACAGTTTTATAAATGAATCATCTGAAAGAATGGCAGGCCTTTTAAGCGAAAAAATAATTTCAGGAATTTATAGAAAAAATTATGAAGAAGCTTTTTTAAATGAGCCTGAGCTTGAAATAAACATGGATATTGCCGGAATGCTTGGTGTTTCTCCGGATTTTAATATTTTTCTAAAAGCAAAGCCTTATTATTCAGATAAATATATAGAAGAAAATAATGTAAATCTTGAAGAAATTATTGATTTTTCAATAAAAAATAATTCTCTTATGCAGGCTTCTCAAAAAGAAACAAATAAGTCTGAGTTTGATAGAAAAATAGCAAAAAGCTATATATTGCCCCAGGCAGGAATAATAGCTGAAGGTATCAGAAGAGATGAAGATTCTAGTTATTCAAGTTTTGGGCAGTATTCTGAAAATGAAATTAATCTTAAATTTTATATAAGACAGGCTGTTTTTGATGATGAAGTTTTTACAGGCTTGAAACAATCTAAAAAAGCTCTTGCTGCCGCAAAGGAAAAGGAAAGGGCAAAAACACTTGAAACAGCTGCAAATACGGCTTCAGCATATTTCAGGCATTTAAGTGCAGTAAAAATAAGGGAAATAAGAAGAAATGACCTGGAACTTTCAAAAGCAAACCTTTTAAAGGCAAAAACAAAGCATGAAGTGGGAACAAAAGGTCCTGGAGATGTATTCAGATGGGAAAGCATGACAGCAGATGCAAAAAAAGAACTTCTCAATGCTTTGAAAAGGGAAAATCAGGCTTTGATTAAACTTGAAAAAATTACAGGAAGAAAATTTAATGAAACAAATGTCTTTACCTTTCCTGAACTTGATTCCAAATTTTTCTGGGTTGATGAAAAAACATTTGAAAAAATATCAAAAAACAGATCTGAACTGGAAAAAAGTAAGGATGTTCTTGGAAAATTTGCAATTGAAAATTCTCCTGAACTTGGGGCTTATACAAATCTTATAGAAGCACAAAAAAAGCAGTCAGCATATTTGGTAAGGAAGCATTTTATTCCAAAAGTTTATTTAACTGGACAGTATCTTCAAAGAGCGGCAAGGTCCGGTGCAGGGGCTGATGGGGTTTCATTTGATATTGCACCTGGAATGCCTCCTTTTCAAATTGACAGCCCAAAAGATAATTCATGGCAGATTGGCGTTGAGGCAGTGCTGCCAATTTTTACAGGATTAAGGGATAAAAATTCAAAATTAAAATCAGATGAGGAATTAACAAGACTTCAGATAATCAGGAATGATGCTCTTGAAAATATTGAAGAAAATTTAAGTCTTCTTATTGAGGAGGCTGCTTCTGCACATTTGAGTATTTCTTTTGCTGAAGAATCTAAGAATGCAGCTTTTAAAAATTTTGAACTTGTTTCAGATGCATACGAGCTTGGCCTTGCAGATTCTGTTGATCTTATTGATGCACAGCATTCATACACTGCTGCAGAAGAAGTGCTTTCAGCATCTTTGTACGAATTTATGGAAAAAATTTATCTTATTCAGGCAAGACTTGGTTTTGTTGATTTTTCAAAAGTTCCTGAAAAAAAAGAAAAAATAATTGAGCTTATCAGGAGAAAATAATGAAAAAAAATTTTTGGGTTTTTGGGTTAGCCTGCATTTTAGCTTTGTTCAATTCATGCAGTGAAAATAATAAAACAGCAGATAAGCTGCATGCTAAAAAAAGACTTAGGCCTGTAAAAGTCATTGAGGCTCTTGTTTTGAAAAACGGATGTGTAAAAACTTTTTCTGGTACAACAAGGTCATCTTTTACTTCTAAACTAAGCTTCAGGGTTCCTGGAACAATTTTGACTCTTAATGTTGATACAGGTGATAATGTCAGTTCAGGTCAGCTTATAGCAAGTCTTGATCCTACAGATTATGAGCTTAAAGTTGAGGAAGTTGTTGCTTCTCTTGAAAGAGCCAAAGCCCAGTGGAGAAATGCGGAAGCAACTTATGCAAGGGTTCTTGCTCTTTATGAAAGGGGGAATGCTTCACTTGGAGAGCTTGATGAAACAAGGGCTGCCTCATCTTCCGCACAGGCTGTTGTGAAATCAGTTGAAAAGCAGGTCGAGCTTGTGAAAAGAAATCTTGAGTATACAAAGCTTTTTTCGCCAAAGGACTGCAATATTGCTTCTGTTCATGCAGAAGAAAACGAAAATGTTCAGGCAGGGCAGCCCGTTGCAGTTTTAAACTGCGGAAATTCCATTGAAGTTCATATTCAGGTTCCGGCTTCTTTTGTTTTTTCAGTTAAAAAAGGCGAATCTGCTTTAGTTGAAATAGACTCAATAAATAACAAAAAATTTGAAGGCATAATAAAGGAAGTTGGGAATTCACCCAATGCACTTAATACAACTTACCCTGTTATCATTTCACTTTTAGAAAATTCAATGCTTATAAAGCCCGGAATGTCTGCTCTAGTAAAAATAGAATCAAAACCTAAAGTTGAAAATAATTATCCTGCGGTTATACCTGCTTGTGTTGGTGAGGATTCAAAAGGTAAATTTGTCTGGAAGGTGGAAACCTCTGATTTTAAAGAAGGCAGAGTAAAAAAAGCATATATTGAAATAGGTGGTTTTTCAGGTTCAAAAATAATTGTAACAAAAGGCGTTTTGCCAGGAGAGCTTATTGTTTCGGCTGGTGTAAGCCAGGTACGTGAAGGTATTAAAGTAAGAATTGAAAAGGAAATTTAATTTTATCTTGGTTGTGATTAATCTAAACTAAAACTATCGGAGTTTGGCCTTGTATATAACTAAAAAAGCAATTTCTAAAAACAGGGTGACTTTTATTTTTCTTCTTATACTTATTGCAGGAGGTATTTATTCATACCTTACCCTTCCAAGAAGTTATGATCCTGGATTTATTTTAAGAGTAGCAAGGATAGTAACATATTTTCCTGGAGCTTCTCCTGAAAGGGTTGAGCAGCTTGTCACAGATCAGATTGAAAAAGTAATTATGGAAATGCCTGAGCTTGACTATGTTGTAAGCAGTTCAATGACAGGAGTTTCGCTGATAGATGTCTGGCTCAAGGAGGAATACAAAGACCTTCGCCCCATTTGGGATAAACTAAGACGAAAAGTCGAAAAAGCAGAACGAAATCTTCCAGATGATGCACAGGCGCCAATTATAAATGATGAATACGGCGATATTTTTGGAGTAATGATTTCTGTTTCAGGTGATGATTTTTTGTACAGGGAACTTAAAGACATTGCAGAGGATTTAAGGGATGAACTCCTTTTAATGGAAAATGTTGCAAAGGTTGAAATGTATGGAGATCAGGATGAAAAAATTTATATTTCCTATTCCAATTCAAGACTGTCCCAGGCAGGAATTACACCTTATTATTTGATGAATATACTTCAATCCAGAAATATTCTCATTCCAGGAGGAACAGTAAACGTAGGTTCTGAAAGGTTTGTCCTTGAACCAACAGGGAACTTTATTGATATTGAAGATTTGAAAAAAACCGTAATTCCTCTTCCAAAAACCGGAGAAACTATTTTTTTGGAGGATATAGCAGAGATAAAAAGAGGATATGAAGACCCTTCAAGAAATCTCATGAGAGCAAACGGAAAAAGGGCTGTAGGTGTTTCAGTTTCAATGAAGGAAGGAGGAAATATAATCCAGCTTGGTCAAAGCGTAAGAAAACTCTTAAAAGATGTGGAAAGTGAATTCCCCTACGGAATTGAGTTTGACCTGGTAAATTTTTCACCTGATGAGGTTGAAGACAAGGTCTTAAGAGTTCAAAAAAATCTTATTCAGTCAGTTCTTATTGTTTTATGTGCAACTCTTGTAATGCTTGGTCTCAAGACAGGACTTGTTGTTGCAACTCTTATTCCTTCTGCAATATTAATGACCTTTTTTTCCATGAAGTTTTTAAATATTGGAATAGACCAGATGTCACTTGCATCCCTTGTTATTTCCCTTGGTATTCTTGTTGATAATGCAATAGTGATGACTGAATCTATCCAGGTTGATATTTATATGGGGAAAAAACGTGTAAAGGCTGCAATTGATTCAGCTAAGGAGCTTTCAATCCCATTATTAACATCTTCTGCAACAACTGCTGCAGCTTTTCTGCCAATTTATCTTGCAGAGTCTGAAACAGGTGAATATACAGCCCCGCTTTTCAAGGTTGTAAGTCTTGCTCTTCTTTCATCATGGCTTCTTTCACTTACAATGATCCCTCTTCTTTGCGTAATGTTTATAAAAAAAGGAAAAAGTAAAAAAAATACAAAATTCAAATCTCTTGTTATTCTTTTCAGGGTTATGTATAGAAAGCTTCTTTTTGTATCACTTAAGTACAGATATATTTTTATTGTGATAGTGTGCATAATGTTTTTTTTATCCATGAAGCTTTTTTCAAAGCTTCCGGTAATTTTTTTCCCTCCTTCTGACAGGCTTATATTTACAGTAGAAATGGAGCTTGCTCCAGGAACTTCTATTATTACGACTGAAAATATGGTGAAAAAAGTTGAAAATTTTATGCTTCAAAATCTTATGTATGAAGATGAAGAAAATCAAAGCAAAATAAACTCAAAACTTTCTGATTTTTCTGTGGAAGGAAAAGAAAAAATAAAGGGCATAGTTAATTTTGTTACTCACATAGGAAACGGAGGCCCAAGATTTTTAATAACCCATAGAACAGAGGTTGGAAAACCTCACTACTCAATTATCGTTATAAATGTTGCTCATCTTTCCAATATCATGCCGGTTTCAAAAAAACTTGAAGATTTTATACTTTCAAATTTCCCTGATACAGATCTTAAAATTAAAAGAATCCAGAATGGCCCCCCTGTTTCAGATCCTGTTCAAATAAGACTTTCAGGTAAAGAAAGTGATTTTTTGTTTGCAATGGTTGATAGCGTCAAACAAAAACTTGGTGAAATTAAAGGAGTAAAAAATATCACTGACGACTGGGGAAGAAGAACAAAAAAAATTCTTGTTAAAGTTGATTATCCAAAGGCAAGAAGAGCAGGCATTTCAAGCAGGGATGTGGCAGTTTCTTTATATACAGCTGTAAGCGGATTTAAAATGACCGAGTTTCGTGAAGAAGACAAAATAATTCCGGTTCTTTTAAAATCAGATGAAAAAGAAGAAAATTTAATAGACCGGCTTGAATCCCTTGCAGTTTATTCAAGTGCTACAGGTCAAAATGTAATGCTTGGTCAGGTCTGTACTTTAAGTTATGACTGGGAAGCTTCTGAGATAAAAAGAAGGGATAGAAAAAAAACTGTAACAGTAAGTTCAGGTCTTGAAAACGGTCATACTGCAAGCGAAGTTATAACCCAGATTAAACCCTGGCTTGATGAAAAAAATATTGAATGGGGTCTTGGTTATAAATATTCCTTTGGAGGCGAGGTTGAAGAATCCATTGAGGCAAATAATGCTATTGCTGAGAAACTTCCAGTCTGCGGCTTTATAATCCTTATGATTCTTATTATCCAGTTTAACTCCATGAGAAAAACAATGATAATTTTAAGTACAATCCCCATGGCAACAATGGGAGTTGCAGCAGGACTTTATCTGATGAAGTCATATTTTGGTTTTATGACCCTTCTTGGTATAGTTTCACTTGCCGGTATTGTAATAAACAATGCAATTGTTCTGCTAGAAAGAATAAAGGTTGAAACAGATATCGGTCATTGTCCACAGACTGCTGTTATTTATGCCTGTGAAAGAAGATTACGTCCAATTCTTCTTACTACAATAACAACCATAATGGGAGTTCTTCCCCTTTATTTTGACGGAGGAAGCATTTGGGAACCACTGGTTATTTCAATTGTTGCAGGCCTTGGGTTTTCAACAATTTTAACCCTTGGAGTGGTCCCAATGCTTTATTGCGTTTGCTTTGGCATTAAGTTTAAAGGTGATGAGCTCGATTCTATGAATGATGTTAGTCATGAATTCAGGTAGTTTTGGCGGCTGAAGCAATTTTTTTGAAATAAAAGGGTTGGATTTACCATGTTTTAACAAGAGAAATTTCAACCCTTCTGTTTTTTTGCCTGTTAATTTCGGATATATTTAAAACTTTTGGCTGATAATGGGAGTATCCTTCAATCGAAATCCGTTCAGGCCTGACATTGTTTTGTATGAGATTTTTTGCAACATTTATTGCCCTTGCTGCGGAAAGCTCCCAGTTTGAGGGGAATTTTTCAGAATTTATTGGCCTGTCGTCTGTATGACCCGAAACAACAATTTTATAATCTCTGTATTTGATCAGTATTTTTGATATGTTTTTCATGATTTGTTGAATTTCAGGTAAAAGTTCTGCCTGTGCACTTTTAAAGCTGATTTTTTCAGAGATTGCAAGTACAAGCCTTTGCTCATTTATTTCAACTGAATAGTCTGAGCTTTGTTTTTCTTTAAAAAGGCTTTTTAGCTCAATTTCAACAGAGCTAAAGGCTGAATCTTCAAAAAAATATTCTTTATCAAAATTGAAATTTTGTTTTTCATATTTGTGAACTGTTGGAGTTACTCCCTGTGGTGATCCATGGGTAATGACATGGTGACTGTCAATTTTTGAAGAATAAAAATAAATAAAAAAAATTAAAAGAAGAGTCATAAGGTCAAGCATCATCCAGAGATTTGATGATTCTGTTTCCAAAGAATCTGAAAATAAATTTTTTTTAAAAAAATCAAATGATTCCATTTTATTTTCCACCTGCTGCCCGGGTCTGTTCTGAAGATTTTTTTAATATGCTTTTTTCACAAGTGTTATAATTGTAGTCCCCAAGGGATGATACAAGTCTGTATGAAACAGCAACTGAATTGGTGTTGTTTGAAATATCAAGAATGCCTTCAATAATAAGATTTTTTTTAATGGATTCGCATGTAAGCATTTGGGATGCTTTTTTTGAAACAGGAAGAAAAATCAGGTTTGCAAATATAAGTCCGTAAAAAGTTGTTAAAAGAGCTGTACCCATTCCCTGGCCTATAACTTCAGGAGAAGTCATATTGTTTAATATCTGGATAAGCCCAATAATTGTGCCTGCAAAACCAAAAACAGGGCTTAACTTCATCATAGTATTTACAAATTCGCTTTGTTCTTTTTTTAAAACAGCATCATTTTGAAACCTTTGTTCAAGAGTATTTAAAACTGCAGAATCTGAATATCCGTCAACAACAAGTTCTATTCCTTTTTTTAAAAATCTGTTTTTTATTGTCCTGCTTTTTTTATCAAGTTCTGCAAGCCCCTTTGATCTTCTGATTCTTGCAAGGAAAGTGATTTCTTCAATTAAATCTTCAAACCCTTCTTTTTCATAATTCATTATTGTTTTTATGTTTTTTATAAAAGATTTAACTGCATGCCATGGAGAGTTTAAAATGCTGCAAATAATTGTTCCAGAAAGAACTATCATGCAGCTTGTAAAGTTTGCAGACCAGGAAGTGAGGTTTGAAAGTGTTATAAAAAGGAAACAAAAAAATATTAGGGCTGAGGCAATAAGGAAATTATTTTTCATTTTTTATTTTTCCCCTAGTTTATGGTTTAAGTAAGGAAACCGCTATAAGTTTAGTTAAATTAAGCATTAATCATGCCATTTTTTTATTTTTTTAACTATTTGAATTTATGATAAAAAAATTTTTAAGTCGAATTTAATAATAAAAAAACAGGAAATATTTTCCTGGCCAGGTAATTTTGATATATTAAATTCAGTGTTTTTTATTTCTGTTTCTGTTAAAAATTAAACCCTCAAAATATAATGGTATTGGCAAAATTTTTGGCTCAGTTTTACAAACAATTGCTTGTTAGTTTAAAAAAAGATGTTAACTTATTTTTACATAATTTTAATAATTGTAAATTTAAGGAGGCTCAGATGAATGTTGAAAGAGGTGTAATTGCGATTGCTGGATTGTTTGTCTTTTTAAGTGTTCTTCTTGGCTGGCTTCATTCTCCCTATTGGTATATTTTTACAGGATTTGTCGGCTTGAATCTTTTCCAGGCTTCATTTACAAAATTCTGCCCAATGGCTCTTTTTCTTAAAAAAATGGGATTAAAAAACGGAACCGTATTTGAGAAATAAGTATTATCTGATCCAAGTCTAAATAGTTATTGGTCGAAAACGAGAATTTTTTGTTCAGTTCACGGAAGATAAAAAATTTAACCTTTAGGGTACATGGAGGATTTTGAGGATTAAATTTTGAATTTAGCACTTGAATGGACAAAAAAGACAGTTTTGGTTCAGGAACTAATTAGTGCCTGACCGAATTCAAAAAAAGCATAAGAAATCAATATATTAAGCTATTTTTTTATAAAAAAGCAATGTAAATTATAACATAATTTTTCGATCAACCCTGCTCCTA
>JAVERC010000080.1:0-7694 GCA_034007295.1 Desulforegulaceae bacterium
AAAAGAAAATTGAAGAAGAGATTTTAAAAATTTGTCTTTCTTTAGAAGAAAATAAGAAAAAGAAAAGAAAAAAATATTACATTTTCAGACTATGGAGTTTAGTGCATTTTGGAATTACGGATGACAAATACTCCATCTTTACCTGTGAACGGTTTGCCAGCCTGAATTCCTTTCAAGGCTTTTTCAAAATCAAAATTTGTTTTTTCTTCGTACATGTCAGCTCTCCTTTTTTACTGAATATATCAGTTTTTAGTTTACTGACACAGAATTTTGAACATCCTCTAGATTTGTATCTTTTCGCTTGACAGGGGTTTTAAAATGGATGGTGGAACATTAATAAAAAACTGTTTCATCAAATAAAAAAACCTCCCTTCAGCAGTTTTGATGAAATGCTGAAGGGAGGTCCTAATTTTTTTACTTTTCTTATTTTTATTTGGTTGATTCAACCCTTTTTATCATGTTGTTAACTTCATCAACCGCATTTATAACCCTGAGATGAACCTCAGGATGTTTATTCTGGAACACCCTGAAAATCTGATCAGCAAATGCCTGCCCTATCTGTTTAACGCCTTCGAAATCCAGAACAACTTCTGTAAAGCGATCAAATCGCATAATAAGACGTTTGGCCTGTGACCGTGAAAGCAGGGATTCGCCTTCATACTCCATAAGTTTCACTGGAATAATTGTTTTGTGAAAACTTGGGTCTTTATCAGGATCTGCATATTCATTGAAAATATCAGACAACCTGGTCTGTGAATCCTTCGATATTTTCATATAGACTCCTGTTCCTAGAAAATCTTGTTTATCTTCCCAAAGAATTCCGTCTCTGTTTCCATAACCATGAAAACTTAATTCATGGGATAATATTTTAAAATAATCAAAGGCACGTGAGGTAAAAAAAATTCCTTCTCCGGAATGGTTTTCCGGGTCTGAGGTAAATTTCCCTTTTGACAGCTCTAAAATAGAGTGCTTTGGATTTTCCAGTCCTAAATCATTTTTTATTTTTTCAAAAATACCGATACCATTATCCATAATAATTATTTCCACGTATAAATAATTAAGCATCAAATAAAATTGCAATGTATCAGCACCTGAATGATCAATAACATTATTAACCATCTCTGTGAAACCGTACTGGCAAATATCTTTAACATTTCTGTTCAGATCCTCCACCAACGGCATCAAGTCTTTTCTCCAGAGGACATCTTCCTCTAAATCTCTGTTCGCATATTTCCATTCATGGATAGTCTTTACCAGCTGATATTTTGGATATCGATTTGAACCCGTCTTTTCAATAATGCCATTTTTTATAAGTTCATTCACATATTTTAAAGCTGTCGGCTTTGATATCCCAAAGTGATCACATGTCTGCTGAGTAATCTCATTTGGATTTTCAGAAACATTTGAAAGAATATACTCTTTAATAAGATTGATAACTTCTTCGGTAAACTTCATTTTTATGCCACCCTTTTAAAATAAGAATAAAACAAATAAAATTATTTTTAAAATAAAGATAAGATGATTACATTCATATGTAAAGTATAAAATAAATTTATGTATGCTCTTAGAGAAGACTTTATTCTATTTATAAGTGCTCAGATATGCTTTTGACTCTTACTCCCAACATTGAGCCAAGAATAGACCCCATTACATATTCATTTATTCTCTTCAGGAGTTAATACAACGTCATCCCAAGTAATAAAAACACCGTTTGAGAAGTTTACCGGAATTCCGCAAGCAGTTCTGTACCCTTTAGCTCCATCACGAGTAGTTGGTGCCCCACTTAATGGCCTAGTCACAATCTGTTCAACCTCTTCTATTATTTCGTATGTATTCCCATCGTTGTCACTAAATAAACCTAGATTATTGATCTTCATATAACGTTCCTTATGCAAAAATTAAATCCGTGTTAATTTAAGTAATTAAAGGCTCAATTCTTTTATCTAGACACTTCAACCCGCCACCATTTGCCAAGTTTAAAGAACTGACCCCTTGTCCTAATGTATGTCAAGCTTAAAGCCCCCTTATTAAGATATATACCTTTTCAATTTAGCTAGCTCATCTTTATCAAGGCTTGACCAACCACTTGAGGGGTGCGGGATATCGTCAATTAGCTCAAATTTAAGAACTGATGACTCTGCTTGTAGTTGCTTACAAAAAACTCTTGCAAACCGGCCACATGGAACAAGAATTTTATGTTTTTTGAGTTTATCCTCGCATTCTCGTTTGAAATTTTCATACATCTCCTTTTTGAGTTTATTAAGAGAAGCATCTCTATGATTAGTTGCAAATTCGGCTCCTTGTTCGATAAGCCTTTTCAACTTTTCAAGTAATTCAATGTTACTTGGAGCTAAAATGTTATTCTTTGTATATGCCATTTTTTGCAATGGCTTTTTTGAAATATTTACAATCGAAAAGTTGCCGTGTGTTGGAAGGTTTAATATCTCAACAAGTTCCTTTTTCTTAGCTATCAAACCGAATGGTACATCATATCTATCCAATAGAAATTTAGATACTTCCCTGCCTGCTTCACCGGCTAACGGATACTGGTGAAATAGTTCATCAGTATGAGGAGATTCTAAGACGAAAGCAACTTCCGAATTAGTAGAGATTATATTTTTAATATCAATTTTCATCATTTTCCTTTACCATAACATTTTCGTTTTTTTTGGCGTTTTTTTGTGAAATTTAAGGGTCGAATCTTTAATCTTGACATTTCAACCCACCGCCATTTGTCACGTTTAAAGATCTCACCCCTTATTTACACTTTGTCGTTTTTCTACCGCCTTCAAATCCAGCCCTTGTCTCTTACCCGATCGAAAATCATCTGCATTTCCTCAGCAGTCATTATAGGGGCGTATTGTCCCCACGCCCATTTGCCCTCCATTCGGGGGCGATGGCCTATCATGTAGTAACCTATCCTGAATTCCACCTCTCCAGTCGTAAATTTAATCTTGTGAAGGCAGAAAGCTTTTTCTGGATTGGATGGTGCAATGAAAATGTCTTCATCTATAACCGTAAACTCAATTGGATGACCAGCAATACTTTTTGTCCTTGTAGTTTTACCAAGTCTTGTTGGTAACTCTGGGGTCATTTATATCCTTTCGTCGAACGCCGCACTTAACCGAGCCGGGCGTGGTTAGCGACAGACTTCAAAAAAGTTAATTTATTTACAACAAGGTGTAATTAGAGTCAGATCTTTAAACTTGACATATTAACTCATCGCCATTTGTCAAGTTTAAAGATCTGACCCCTTATTTACCCACCTTTTTTAAAATAAAAATAAAACTAATAAAATCAATTTTAAAATAAATATAAGATGGTTTTATTCATATGTAAAGTATAAAATAAATTTATACAGGCTCTTAGAGAAGACTTTATTCTATTAGCCATTTAATAATCTGTGTCCAATAAATTTAATTTTAGGATTAAAAAATTAATAAAACATCAATAAAATGCTTGAAAAATAATAGTTGACTGATATTGTTCTTACCAATCTTTTTTATTCAAAAAATAATACTTAAAAAAGCAGACCTCAATTTTCTTAAAAAAGTCTGATCCATTTTTTATTAATTTGGGAGTAAACCATATGTCCTTGGCTATTAAATTCAGTTCATTACATCATATTGATCATTCAAAAAATATTTCACAAAAAATCGATATTACTGATCAGGGTAAGGCTCTTGAACAATATATTAATCGTTTGATAGAAGAAATTTCAACCAGTAAAAATAGAAGGATGTTTGAATTCCAAAGAGATACAACAGAAGTAAGAGTTGCAATCCAAGGTTTTCTTGAAGGGAAGTATGAAAAAAATGCAGAAACAAATGCGAAAAAACTCCTTCATACGGAGCAAAAAACACAGGAAAAAATTGCACACCTTAAAAATGAAATTCAAAAAGGCAGCTTATTTCAGGCAGCAATTGATGATGATGGGATCAGTAAAGTTATAATAAGTAAAGCAGACCACAGTGAATATCTGGATGAAAAAGATTTTTTGCTGCACAGAGGCCTCCCATGGAAAAAAAGAATTTTTAAAGCAGTCCTGATAACATTTGATAGTTCAAAAAAAGTAAAAGATATTTTTGTCTTTGATACAAGCTCACCAATGGCAAAATATTGGTGGGAGGAATACCTGGAACTTAAAGAAAAACATACTGATTCTCATAACACAAGAACAGCCCTTGACGTACTTGATAAAAAAGTTTTTTCTAAGTTTAAAAAGAAATATCCGGCTGATCATACAATAATCAGAAATAGTGCAGTAGGCTACTTCAGGAATAAAGAAGAATTTGAAATCCAGGATTTTATAGATAATATCCTTGAAAACTATGTACCAGTAGATCCGGACTTAAAAAAAGAAGAGCTGATAGCTAAAACAAAAAAATTGCCTGAAAATCATAATTTTGATACTCGATTTAAAATTAAAAAAGATGAAATTAAAAAACGTATTGTTAATAAAATAGCACTGACAGATAGTATAGATTTGATATTAAAAGATCATGTGGAGCACCTTCTTGAAACTATAAGTTCGGAAACGGATGATGAAGGAAATAAATTTATAAAAATCCGCACTGATACTGGTTATGACAGGTTCAAAAAAAATGATAATTGATGAAGTTAAAAAAATTTTCCCATTAAAAGATCAATTAAAATTAACTGATAAGTATTCCTCTTTTGATATGGAATACAATTCTCAGAACCTGCCTCAAATTAGTGAAAATGACTTAATTAATTTAAAAGAGCATATACCTGCTTCAGAGTCTTTTACTTTCAAAGTAGTTGTACAGGATGAAGATCCTGTTACAATCAGTTCATCATTATTCGACACAGATTCTTTCCTCTCAGGCATTGATGAAGCAAAAAGATATCTTGAGAATGAGCAAACTGTAAAAATTATTTTATCGATAAAAAAAAATACAAATGATTCAATAATACATATCTATAATTATGAAAGTTTTTTAAATTCCTGTTCAGATTTATCTGCCATAAAATGGCTGAAAATTGTTGGTAAAGATTTAAAAAATAACAATTACCTTAAGTTTAAAATCCTCGAAAAAAAATTTGATTCTTTCTGGTCAAATAATATCATTATATCTAACAAAGATAACGAGCTAACAGATTTTAGTCCTCAGCAAAATACGGATATAAATGTTAATGAAGATTGCCACTTCGGTAATTATGAGCAGTATCCGTATACACCCAATTACTTTAACCTTACCAAAAGGCCTCAAAAGGAAAACCATTTAACCAAGATTCTAGACAGACTTGCTTTTGTTTTTTCTATTTCTTCTATTTTTGACATTACTTCTATTGATATTAAAAATGATTTACTGAACTATAAATTAAATGGATATAAAACTATACAAGGCAAATTTAATATTGAAGAACAAAATATTGATTCTAAAGATGTGTATATAAGGCTTTTCAACTGGATATACTCTGAAAGTTCCAGCTGTACAGATAAAATAGGTTTATCCAGAAATATTATTTCTATTTATGCAAACAATGATTTCCCATCAATTGATGAAAATGTTTATTATTCTATTCAATCTGGTTTTAAAACCTATTTGCAGGAAAATCTTAATAAATATATTGATATCAGAAATAAAATAAGTGAGCAATTACAAGAAATTAACAACAGAGCAACGAAAGTAGTCGAAAACTATTTAAGCTACTACCAAAAAAGCAACCTTACCTATATTACCTATTTTATATCTGTATTCATTCTAAGAGTAATTACGGCAAAGAAATTCAAAGATGTTTTTTCAAAGGAAACTACTATTATAGCCTATGCACTCATTATAATATCAATTCTTTATATGGTAGCCTCTTTAATGGATTTAAACGGTGAAATTAAAAGACTGAAACAAAGGTATAAAAATTTAAAAAATAGGTTTAAGGATTTGCTGATCGAAGAAGATATAAATAAAATTTTGAGAGATGACAAAGAATTTAATGATGAAATCAAATATATAAAAAATAAACGTTGTAAATATACAATTCTATGGATTATTACGGCTTCAATTTTTATTTGTGTTATAACTTTTCTGTCTCCATATGCATGCAAAATATTAGGGGATTTTATAGAATGTGCTTCCTCATTAATGTCAAAGTACACTGTGGAATTTAACTGTCAAATCTATAATCTTGACTTTTCAATACACCACCATTTGCCAAGTTTAAAGATCTGCACCCTTATTCCACACTGCCCCCTTATTTATTCACTTTTTCTTTTTAAATATTCAATAGCTTTTGAATTCCCAAGGCTGGCAGCCTTTTTTATATCCTTCAATGCGTTTTCTTTCTTTAACAATTTACTATAAGCAATAGCCCGTAAATAATAAGCAGATGAAGTCTTAAAATTTGCATTTATTGCTTCTGACAATATATCAACAGCATCAAAATATTTTTGTGCCATTATAAGCCTCTTCCCGTCTTCAAGGTAAGTTAAAGATTTTTCTTTAATAAGCGGCCTGGTTTCTTCGCTATTTCGTTTTAATAAAATAGATACTATTCCATACCACTTTTGCACAATAGCTAAAACCTCCAGATATTCTTCAGAACCATTACCTGTAGTTTCAGAAAGAAAATTTATTCCTACATATGGTTTTTTTATATCGTTAATTGCTATTTTTAAACTTAATTCTGATATTAAAGCTTTTGTATTAGAACCAGCTACAGCTCCAACAACAGCTCCAGCTCCACCAAAAAGTAATCCTCCGACAGCTGCCAGTCCCAAGCTGTTTGCACTGGGATTGGACGAGGCCATGCCTTTTCCGTTTTCTGAAATTTCTACCCCAAAAATATTTTCTGCTCTTATAATTTCATGGCTTATATATCTGGTGTCTATATTTACCCCTCCGATAACAATCTGATTTGCTTTTTCATCTACACCAATAAAAGCCAGTCCATTTTTTATGATATGATATTCGGAAACAAAAAATCCATCCAGGCTATTTAAAAACGTACAGATTTGTGTCTTAATTTCTGCTATGATCTTTTCATTTTCTTTTATTTCCTCTTTTTTCGTTTCTTTCATGATAAACCATAGAAAAAAAGTTATCAAAGATGCAAAAAGAACACTTACTCCCTCATTATCTTTAAACAATGAACCAAATAGGCAAACAAGAATAAACCAGACGGAAAACAGAAAAAAACCCATTATTATTTCCTTTTTTAATATTTTAGAAAGGGTATTTGAATAAATTTATTTATTAAAAGAATAAAAAAGAATGTAAAGAGGAATACTACATTTTATATATTATTATATAATAAACATCAAAAGGTGTTATCAATAACACCCTTTGATTAAAATTTTTTAGCCTAGACAGTCTTTAAGCCACATTTTCCTGTATTTATTTCTCTCATTTCTATAATACGTGCGGTCGCTCCGACATCTCTCAAGATCATCTCTGTAACCAATAAGATCATCTTTACTTGTTTCATAAATTTTTTTTAAAGTATTAAACAGGTAGACATAGTTTTCAAGCTGAGTGCGGAGTTTTTTATTTTCTATTCTCAGAGCTTCTAACGGATTTATTTCCGGTTTCGGAACATGATTTGAGAGGATGTTCAAAATTCTGTGTCAGTAAACTAAAAACTGATATATTCAGTAAAAAAGGAGAGCTGACATGTATGAAGAAAAAACAAATTTTGATTTTGAAAAAGCCTTGAAAGGAATTCAGGCTGGC
>JAVERC010000081.1:0-7457 GCA_034007295.1 Desulforegulaceae bacterium
TATCATCCCCTCTCTCCTGATATCTGGTCTTTGTATATTTTCAGATTATCAGAAGTTTTCTTTGGGTGGGTCAATTTTCAGCTGCAATTTTGTGCTTTAGTGGGTCAATTTTAGGCTACCAAAACTACCTGGTCCTCCTGAACTTCCCCATATCAGCCCTGGAAAAGAAATATTACTTTTTGATTTTATGGGATGGAAGATTGGCATTCAGCTATGCTTTGATGCACATTTCCCGGAAATTTCAACTATAATGGCAAAGAAAGGTGCTGAGCTGATAATAATTCCTCACGCATCACCCCGCGGAACCCCCCAGGAAAAATTTGAATCATGGAAAAGACATCTCCCTGCTCGGGCCTATGACAATGGCCTTTATGTAATGGCTCTGAATCAGTGCGGGCAAAATAAAAAAAATCTTTATTTCCCGGGTGTTTCTTTTCTTGTAAATCCTTCAGGAAAGGTTGAAAAGGTTTTTCTTGAAGAAAATGAAATGCTTGCATGCTTTGAACTGGATAAATCAAAAATAAGTGAAGTTAAGAATCACAGGATGAAAAATTTTTTTCAGTACAGACGCGGTGATTTTTACAAGGATAATTTTTAACTCATTTCTAAGATTATTCAAATACATCCCTTCAGTTGAGATTCTGTATGTCTCCATACAGACGGGCTGATGTTTAAAATCGTGAACTGATTTTAAAATAAATTAAAGTATTAAGTTTTTTTCGGGCAGTCTCTCCTGAACTAAAACCGGATTCGTCCTCCTTAAAAAAAATTAATTATTGAAAAAACAAATAACGAGCAATCAGTCAATCAATATTATCACTTTGACATTATTCTTTGTGCTCAATTATAGCTATTCAATTGATGATATTAATAATAGCTATAAAAAAAATCTATAAGTATTGAGGTCAGTGTTTAAAATTTCAATATTAATTTTTTGCTTATTCACAAAGAATAATGGAGGCAGCTAATGGGAGAACCGGCAAAAATCCGCGGTTCAAGCGGTAAATTAAGTGAAATGGCAAAGGCCATGGTGCCGGACGGCAATTTGAATGCGTGTCTGACATGCGGAACATGCTCAAGCGGATGTCCTGCCACAGGGCTGATGGACATGGATCCGAGAAAATTCATAAGAATGGCAGTTCTCGGAATGGATGAAGAGCTTGAACGACATGACTGGGTATGGGTTTGTACAATGTGCAAGCGCTGTTATGAGGTATGTCCGATGTCAATCAACATTCCGCAGCTTATTTATGAAATAAGGGCAAGATGGCCAAGAGAAGAAAGGCCTAAAGGAATAAGAGCATCATGCGATATGCATGTCCAGTCAAACGGCGGTGCAATGGGTGTTCCCTTTGAAGACTTTAAGTTTACTGTTGAGGATCTTGTTGAGGAATGCAGAGAACAGGAAGGTTTTGAAAATCTTGAGGCGCCAATTGACAAAGAAGGTGCAATGTATGCGTTAAATCAGAACTCAAGAGAACCAGTGACAGAGCCGGAAGAACTTATGCCTTTGTGGAAAATTCTGCACAAGGCCGGAGCTGACTGGACATATTATTCCCAGATGTGGGGCGGAGAAAATTACTGTATGTTCCTTGCAGATGACGAAAACTGGGAAATGATTGTAAGAAAACAGGTAGATCATCTTAATAAGCTTGGAATCAAATACTTTGTAAATACAGAGTGCGGTCATTCATTCTATGCAATCTACGGAGCCATAAGGCGTTTTAATATTGAATGCAACTTTGAGTTCATAAGCATAATTCAGCTTTATGCAAAATGGATAAGAGAAGGGAAATTGCAGGTAAATTCAGACTGGAACAAGGAGCTTGGGATTAAGTTCACTGTTCAGGATCCGTGCAACATAATCAGAAAAAGCTTAAGAGAAGAAATGGCGGATGATCTGAGATTTGTCGTTAAAACTGTAGTTGGTGAAGAAAATTTTGTGGATATGACCCCAAACGGTGTTCTTAACTACTGCTGCGGCGGCGGAGGAGGATCACTTCAGGCAGGATACAACGATGAAAGAAGAGAATACGGTAAAATCAAGTTCAATCAGATCCAGCAGACAAAGGCTGATTATGTAATTACCCCATGCCACAACTGCCACGCTCAGGTTGAAGATATCGGTCATCATTTCAACGGTAAATATCACACTGTCCATCTCTGGACAATAATCTGTCTTGCCATGGGAATTTTAGGTGAAAACGAAAGGATTTATCTTGGAGAGGATCTGGCTGAATTCGGCCTGTAACAATAAAAACTCCAATAATACTCGGGAGGTAATATAATGTCTCAAAAGATTGGGTCAGTACTTGTAGCAGGCGGCGGAATAGGCGCTATCCAGGCTGCACTTGACCTTGCAGATTCAGGCTATTACGTATACATGGTTGAAAAAGCCGCTTCCATTGGTGGTGTCATGGCTCAGCTTGACAAAACTTTTCCAACAAATGACTGTTCCATGTGTATTATGTCGCCTAAACTTGTTGAGGTTGGAAGACATATAAATATCGAGCTTATAACATTGGCTCAGATTGAAGATATAAAAGGTGAAAAGGGCAATTTTGAAGTAGAGATATTTCAGAAGGCAAGATATGTGGACATTGACAAATGTATAGGCTGCGGTGCATGTGCAGAAAAATGTCCTAAAAAAGTAAACGATGAATACAATGCAAATCTGGCAAAAAGAAAAGCAGCTTATGTTCCATATCCCCAGGCTGTCCCCTTAAAATATACCCTTGATCCTCTAAACTGCATAAAACTTACCAAGGGAAAATGCGGTCTTTGTGAAACAGTTTGTCCAACAGATGCAATAAATTACAATGACACAGACAAAAAATTTACGCTGAATGTCGGTTCAATTATTCTTTCAACAGGTTTTGAAGCCTTTAAACCGGATGAAATGCCATATAATTACAAAAAGTCTCCGGATGTTGTTACTTCACTTGAATTTGAAAGACTTCTTTCTGCATCAGGCCCTTTCCAGGGACATGTGGTAAGACTTTCAGATCACGCCGAGCCTAAAAAAATTGCATGGCTTCAGTGTGTGGGCTCAAGGGATATAAACACCTGCGGAAACGGTTATTGTTCTTCAGTTTGCTGTATGTATGCGATCAAGCAGTCAATTATTGCCAAGGAACATGATCCAGGTCTTGACTGCAAGATTTTTTATATGGACATGAGAACCTATGGAAAAGGTTTTGAAGAATGCTATAACCAGGCAAAGGACGAGCTTGGGGTTAAGTTCGAAAGATGCAGGGTTCATTCGGTTTACAATACTGGAACACAGCCGGGCCAGATTATTGAATATATAAGTGAGGACGGAGTCAAAACCCAGGAAGAATTTGACATTGTTGTTCTTTCAGTTGGAATGGAAATCAACAAGGATGTTCAGGAAAAAGCAAAAGCAATGGGTATTGAACTTACAGACAGCGGTTTCTGTAAAACAAGAACATTTGCTCCGACAGCCACTTCAAGAGACGGAATTTATGTATGTGGTGCCTTCCAGGCTCCTAAAGATATTCCGCAGACAGTTATTGAAGCAGGATCAGCAGCACTTTGTGCAGGAGCTGATATTTCCGAAGTCCGCGGCACACTTGCAAAGGAAGTTCAGGAACCTGTTATCAAGGATATCACAGGTCAGAGACCTAAAATCGGTGTATTTGTATGCCACTGCGGTATAAACATCGGTGGTGTAGTTGATGTTCCTGCAGTTGCTGAATATGCAAAAACACTTCCAAATGTTGAATATGCCGAAGACAACCTTTATTCGTGTTCCCAGGATGCACAGGATGCAATAGCAAAGGTTATTGCGGAAAAAGAACTTAACAGGGTTATAGTTGCTGCATGTTCTCCAAGAACACATGAGCCTCTTTTCCAGGAAACTCTTCTGGCTGCAGGACTTAACAAGTATCTTTTTGAAATGGTTAATATAAGAAACCATGACTCATGGGTTCACAAGGATACACCTGAAAAAGCCACTGAAAAGGCAAAAGACCAGGTGAGAATGGCTGTTGCAAAGGCTGCCATGCTTGAGCCTCTTACAGAAGCAAATCTCTCAATAAATCAGCATGCACTTGTAATCGGCGGCGGTATTTCCGGAATGGCTTCAGCAAAGGCCCTTGCGGATCACGGCTACGGTGTAACCCTTGTTGAAAGAAATGAAAAACTTGGTGGTCAGGCAAACAATCTTTTCATGACAGCCCAGGGTGAAAATATTCCTGAGGTTACAGCTCAAATGGCTAAAGATTTAATGGCCAATGAAAAGGTAAATGTAATAACTTCATGTACATTAAAAGATGTTGAAGGATTTGTCGGAAATTTCAAGGCAACCCTTTCATATGACGGCAAGGAAGAGATCCTTGAGCACGGTGTGGCAGTTGTTGCTACAGGCGGAGCTGAATATCAGCCAAAAGAATATATGTTTGGTGAAGATGAAAGGGTTCTTACAAGCCAGCATTTGGATAAAAAATTAAGGGAAAATGACCCTTCCCTTGATAAAGTTGAAACTGCTGTCTTCATTCAGTGTGTTGGTTCCCGTGAACCTCAGAGACCATACTGCTCAAGACTTTGCTGTACACATACAATGGTAAGTGCTTTAGAGCTTAAGAAGAAAAAACCTGAAATGAGCATTTTTGTTCTTTACAGGGATATAAGAACTTACGCTGAAAAAGAGTTCCTTTACAAGGAAGCAAGAGATAAAGGTGTAATTTTTATAAGATATGACCTTTTAAACAAGCCAAAAGTCAGAAAAGGAAGTGAAAAACTTGAAATTGAAGTAATTGATCATGTTTTAAAAAGCCCTGTTATTATTGAGGCGGATCTTCTTTCTCTTGCATCAGCTGTTGTTCCAAATGAAACAGATAAAATTTCCCAGTTTTTCAAAGTACCGGTAAATGATCAGGGCTTTTTTGTTGAGGCACACGTTAAGCTTGCTCCTTCTGATTTTTCCACTGACGGTGTTTTCCTTGCAGGTCTTGCCCATTATCCAAAACCAATTGATGAAGCAATTGCCCAGGCACAGGCTGCAGCATCAAGTGCAGTAACTCTTCTTGCAAGCAAGGAAATTGCCACAAGCGGAACAGTTGCATGGGTCAATCCTGCTTATTGCAGCAGCTGCGGAGTATGTGTTGCAGTCTGCCCATACAATGCACCTTCAATAAGAAAAGAAGAGCCGTTTAAAGGGCGTGCAGAAATCAACCCTGTTCTTTGTAAGGGCTGCGGAGCCTGTGTTGCGTCCTGCCGCTCAGGAGCGCTTCATCTTTCAGGATTTGATGAATCACAGATACTTGCAATGGTTGAAGAAGCATAAAATTTACCGGAATTTCCGGTTTAAGGAGGAATAAAATAAAATGAGTGAATTTGAACCAAAAATTATAACTTTTCTCTGCAACTGGTGCAGTTACGGTGCTGCTGATCTTGCAGGTGTAAGCCGTTTTCAGTATCCGCCTTCCATGAGAGTTATAAGAGTCCCTTGTTCAGGAAGGGTTTCACCGAAAATGATATTGTCTGCATTCAGAAAAGGTGCTGACGGAGTTTGGGTTTCAGGATGTCATCCAGGCGACTGCCATTATATTTCAGGCAACTACTATGCAAGACGTAAATTTGATGTTTTGAATGAAATGATTGAATATATTGGCATTGAAAAGGGAAGACTTCATTTTTCATGGATTTCATCGGCTGAAGGGGTAAAATTTGCAGCTGTTGCAAAAGACGTGATTGAAACCGTTACAAAACTCGGCCCTGCAAAGAAATTCATTAAAAAGTTACCTGAGGTGGCGTAATGGATGCATATACAGATAAAATAAAAGAAATATCCAAAAAGATTTTAAGCGAGGGTAAGGTGGATGTGGTAATAGGGTTTCGTAAAGGAACACTGGGCTACATGTCCGAGCCCTATATGGCAAAAAGTGAAAAGGATGCAGAAAATCTTGTATTTGACTGCAACTGCCGCATGAACCTTGTAAATTATGTAACCAACCGTAAAGACAAGGTAGGAATAGTAGTAAAGGGATGTGACAGCAGAAACCTTGTAACTCATATAATTGAAAACAAAATCAAGCGTGATCAGCTTTACATAATAGGTGTTCCGTGTACAGGACTTGCAGATAAAAAAGCACTTCTTGATCTTGCAGAAGGAGAAATCACTTCAGTTGAAGATGATAATGAAACCATCACAATCAAGGGAGATGGTTTTGAAAAGAAAGTAGCGAAAAAAGATGTGTTACAGTCAAACTGCAAAACCTGCATCAAAAGAAACCCTGTAATTTTTGATGAGCTTGCCGGAGCAGAAGTTCCTGAACTTGAAATTACAGACAGATTTGCAGATGTTGATGAAGTGGAAAAAATGAGTGCAGATGAGAGATGGAACTTTTTTGGAGAACTTCTTTCAGAATGTACCCGCTGCTATGCGTGCAGAAATGCATGCCCGCTTTGTTACTGCCCGACCTGTTTTGTAGACGAATCCCGTCCCCAGTGGGTAGGAAAGAGCGATAATGATACAGATGTGCTCACCTATCATTTTTTGAGAGCGTTTCATGACGCAGGCCGCTGTACAGACTGCGGCGCCTGTGAAGCAGCATGCCCCATGGACATAAAAATGAGATACTTCACACGCAAGACAATAAAAGACTGTGTGGAGAAATACGGTTTTGAAACTGGAATGGAGCTGGAACAGCGTCCTGCACTTGATCAGTACAAAATCAACGACCCCAATGAGTTTATAAAGTAGGCCCTAAGAGACCATGTGGATCATGAACCTTGAGGAGATGAAAAAGGAACAGCCATGAAAATGATAAGCATAAAAAAATCAGACTGGGCCGGTGCAATGGAAAAAGTGCAGAAGTCATACAGACTTGCAGGTCCGGTAAAAGAAAAAAAAGGTCATACATTCAAGGAGCTTAAAGACGGAGAAACTCCGGATCTTGAATACGGCGAGACCAGAATGTCGGTAAAGGAAGTGGTGCTTCCCCAGTCGGAAGTAATGTTTTCCTACAGCCTTGATGAAAATAAAGAAGGCCATCATATACTTGAAGAAGTGCCTTTTGATGAAACACCGCGTGCAGCAGTCGGAATCCGTCCATACGATGCAAAGGCAGTGGAGATATTGAAAAAGAACTTTATAACAGATGATTATAAAGATCCTTATTTTGAAAGAAGATATGAAAACCTTACCCTTGTAGGTATGGCAGAAAACAACCCGTCAGCGGTAAATTTCAGCACAAGCTGCGGCACAGGTCCTTTTGATGAGTCATTCCTTGATATAATCCTTGCAGATGCAGGAGATTCATACATAGGAAAGGTTTTAACAGAAAAAGGAGAAAAATTTGCAGCGGCAGCAGGATTTGCAGAAGGTGATTCAGGAATAGAAGCAAAAATTGCAGAGCTAAAAGAACAGGCCGAAGGAAAAATAAAGTCAAAAGTTTCTTTTGATAAAATAGAGAAAATGACAATTCTTGACC
>JAVERC010000028.1:0-43574 GCA_034007295.1 Desulforegulaceae bacterium
GGCCTTTTTTGTCCATTTCTGCGTCAGAATCAAAATTTAATCCTCAAAATACTAAATGTATCCTAAAGGTTAAATTTTTCATCTTCCTTGAACTGAACAAAAAATTCTCGTTTTCGGCCAATCACTACTTAACTAAACTGATTTTTCAAACTTTCAAGATATTCCCATCTTTCATAGAGTTTTTCAGTTTTTTCCTGTGCTTTTTTAAGATCTTCACAAATTTTTATGTATTTTTTTGTGTCTTTCATGAGTTCTGTATCTGAAGCCATTAATTCAAGCTCATTTACAAGTTCTTCATTTTCCAGAATTTTTTCTTCCATGGAATCAAGTTCAAGCTGATATTTATATGAAAGCTTTTTGGGTTTATTCTTATTGTTTTCTTTTTTCTCAGGCTCTTTTTTTTCCTTTTTTTCGGCCTTTTTTACAGATTTTGAATTTTCTTTTTTCCATTGCAAAAGATCATGATAAATCCCTATTTCGCCTTCCTGACTAATGCAGATATATTTTGACCCAAGAGCTTTTGCAAAATATCTGTCATGGGTAACTGAAACAACACATCCTTCAAAATTTAAAAGTGCATCTTCAAGCATTTCTATTGTTGGGATATCAAGGTCATTTGTAGGTTCATCAAGAAAAATAACATCACATGGAGTTCTTATAAGATCAGCCATTAAAATTCTTGCCTGCTCGCCTCCTGAAAGAGAATGCACAGGCTGATTTATCTGTTCTTTTGCAATACCAAATCTTTTAAGCCAGGAAATAATATGGATTTTTCTGTTTTGAAAAATTACAGAGTCTGAATCAGGTGCAAGAATATCTTTTGGAGTTTTGGTTTTATCAAGAAAAGCTCTTTTTTGATCAAAATAAAGAATTTTTAAATTTTCCACATGTTCAATTTTTCCCTTGTCTGCAAAGCTTTGTCCTGAAAGCATGTCAACAAGGGTTGTTTTTCCGCTTCCGTTTGGGCCTACAATGGAAATTCTGTCATTTTTTTGGAGAACAATTGAAAAATCTTCAATAATTTTTTGTCCTGAAAAGGATTTTGATATTTTTTCAGCAGTAATAAGTCTTTTTGTTTTTCTTCCTGTTGATTCAAATTCTATTTCAGGGGAAAAATTTACATTATCTCTTGATCTTGTCTGATGAAGTTCATCTTTTAACTCATATGCCTTATCTATTCTAAATTTTGCCTTTGTGGTTCTTGCCTTTGGAGATCTTGAAAGCCAGTCGTCTTCCCTTCTCATTTTATTTGCAAGTGATAAAACCTTTTCAGACTGATTTTGTAAAAAAAGATCTTTTTTATCCAGAAATGTTTCAAAATTTCCATCAATAATAAAATGAGACCCCGGAAATACAGGGGAAATTTCAATTATTTTATCAGCACAATTATTTAAAAATTCCCTGTCATGGGTAACTGAAATATAAGTAAAACCGGAAGTATTGAGCATATTTTCAAGCCACTCAATTCCGCTTAAATCAAGATGGTTTGTAGGTTCATCAAGAAGAAGAATGTCTGGAAGCTGCATCATGGCACAGGTAAGAGCAAGCCTTTTTTTCATTCCTCCTGAAAAAAGTCCAACTTTTGTGTCATCATATTCGCTCATACCCGAAAGTCCTATTACTTTTCTTATTTCACCTTCTTTTCCCGGATTTTTTTTCAGAGACTGTTCAATTGATGCTGAAATAATATTTCCGGCAATAAAAGAATCATCAAAATCAGGATCCTGATCAAGATATTCGCAGTTAAGGCCCTTTACTCTGTTTATTTCTCCGCTGTCAGGTGATACAAGACCTGCTGTAATTTTTAAAAGGGTTGATTTTCCTGCACCGTTTGGACCGATTATTCCAATTTTGTCCCCTTTTTCTATTCCAAGGGAAAAATTTTTGAAAAGCAGTTCAAGACCGTAGGTTTTTTCAATATTTAAAACATTCATCAGATAGGACATTTTTATTGACCTTTAAGCACAAGTTCTGCAACAGCTTCTATATGATAAGTATGGGGAAACATATCAACAGGCTGAACTTTTACAAGCTCGTATTTTTCTTTTAAAATTGCACAATCCCTTGCCATTGTTGAAGGATTGCATGAAACATAAACAATTTTTTTGGGTGAAAGCTCCATGATTTTATTTACAACATCCTTGTGCATTCCAGCCCTTGGTGGATCACAGACCAGTACATCTGGAGTTTCATTCAAATCTTTTATTACATCTTTTAAGTCGCCTGTAATAAATTCACAATTTGAAATATTGTTTAATTCACAGTTTTTTCGGGCATCTTTTATTGCAGATTCAACAATTTCTATTCCAAGAATTTTTTTGGCATATTTAGAAAGATAAATTGCAATTGAGCCTGTTCCTGTATAAAGGTCAAAAACAAATTCACCGCCTTTTAAATCTGCAAAATCCTTTACAACATCATAAAGCTGTTTTGCACCTTTTGTATTTGTCTGAAAAAAAGAATTTGCTGAAATTGAAAATTCAAAATCACCTAATTTTTCAATTATATGGTCTTTCCCATGAATCAAAATTTCATAATCGCCCCGGCTTATTGAAGCTTTTTTACCTGAAACATTATTTAAAACAGAGCTTATTTCAGGAAAATTATTTGTAAGTATTTCTGAAAGTTTTTTTATTTCTTCAAGGTCTTCATAACCTGTTACAATATTTATCATAAAAGAATTATTAAAAACCGAATGTCTCATCATAATAAAACGCCAGAAACCTTTATGACTTCTTTCATCATAGACTTCATGGTCTGAATTTAACATGAAGTTTCTTATTTCATCTAAAATTTCATTTCCCTTTTCAGGCTGGATAAGACATTTTTTTATATCAACAATTTTTGAATAAAATCCTGGTACATGAAGTCCGATTCCGTTTCCTTTTTCAATATCCTTATCTTCAAGTTCATCCGGGGTAAGCCATCTTGAATTAGTAAAGGAAAATTCCATTTTATTTCTGTAGTTAAAAACATCAGGAGAACCAAGAGCATTTAAAACATCAATGTCTTCAAACATTCCTATATGGGAAAAAGCTTCTTTTACATGGTTTGTTTTGTATTCAAGCTGATCTTTGTAGTCTAAAAACTGCCATCTGCAGCCACCGCAGGTTCCAAAATAATCACACTTTGGCTCTGTTCTTTTTGGTGACGGCCTTAAAATTTCAATTGCCCTTGCTTCTGCAAACTGTTTTTTCCTTTTAAAGATTTTTGCTTTTACAAAATCTCCTGGAATACAGCCTTCTACAAATACAACCATTCCTTCAATTCTTGCAATTCCGCGGCCTCCAAAAGCAAGATTTTCAATTTCCACATCATAAACTGCTTCTTTTTTTTTATTACTCAAGTTTATTCTCCTGTTACTTCTTTATATAAAGTATCAAAACCTAAAATTCTGATACTAATTTATCTGACAAAGTTTGAATATATATAATAAATTTTTTGCTAAGTCATTTATTAAGTATAATTTTTTGATTAATCATGTTTTTTGCTATTAAATAAAATAAAATTTTTTAAATATTTGACTAATTAATCAAATAATGATTTTTATCAAAATTGCTGCTTCTAAGCCAAAGCTTTAGAGCAGAATCAAACACCATTTTTTTTGAAGTAAAAGGTAACCAAAATGATATTTAACTACTCAGCCACCCACTGGGCAGCTTTTTTTTCAGCTGCTTTTCTTTTAAATCTTTGCCCTGGGCCTGACATGGCCTTTATACTTGGACAGACAGCTAAGGGCGGAGTAAAATCAGGTTTTTCAGCAATGTTTGGAATCTGGACAGGTGCTTTGTTCCATGTAAGTTTTGCGGCTATGGGCTTATCTGCAATAATTGCAACTTCTGCTATTGCATTTTCTTCCATTAAATGGATCGGAGCCTTTTATCTTATATGGATCGGCATTCAGGCAATGACTTCAAAAGGAGAAACTCTTCAAGTAAAAAATGAACCCCATTTAAAAAATTTAAAAAAAATTTTCAAACAGGGAATGTTTGTATCAATATTAAACCCAAAAGTGGCAATTTTTTTTCTTGCTTTTCTTCCTCAGTTTGTTGAAACAGGAGCCGGCCCTGCAAGTATGCAGCTTTTTCTACACGGCTTTCTTATAATTGTTGTTGCAGCTTTTGTAGAACCGCCTCTTGTTCTTGCTGGAGGAAAATTAGCAGGCTGTCTTGCAGCCAATACTAAAATATCTAAATGGATGGATAAAAGTCTTGGGCTATTATTTATCTGGCTTGGTATTAAACTGGCTTCAAGCGATCATATTTAGTGATTGGTAAAAAATTCTTATTTTCGGCCAATCACTATTTAAACTAAAAATATTTCCCTTTTTCTAAAGAAGACAACAAAAAAACTATTCCTGCCATAAATACAAAAAACCCCGACAATAAAGTTAAAACTTTTTCTATTGATTCAGCTTTTTTTTCAGAAATAAAAGAAAATGATACTTTTTTCCCATAGAGAATAATAAGAATAACAAAACAAATTGTAACAGCCATTCCAAAGGATACTGCAAAAGATAAAAAAAACCCAAAAAAAGGCAGCCCCATAGACAGGCAAAAAAGCATAATCATTATAACGCCAGGGCATGGAATAAGCCCTGCTGAAAATCCCCATAAATAAATATTATCGCCGATTTTATTTTCACCTTGTTTTTTTTTACAAAAAATTTCTAAACCTGCTTTTAAAAAAAGTATTAAGCCAAGAAGACAAATGAGCAAATAGCTTATAATTGTAGTTATATATTCAATTTCATTAACAGTCCCTGAAATTGTTTTTTTCAATATGAAATTAAAAAGCAGCACAACCAAAGCACCTGAAATACCATGAAAAAATGCTATTGCTGTGCCAAATACAAGAGCTTTTGAGATGCCTGGTTTATGGGTGAGAATATATGCAGCAGCAAAAGATTTACCGTGACCTGGACCTGCTGCATGAACAGCTCCGTAAAAAAATGAAATTAAAAGAACTGAAATTAAAGGATAAATTTTTTTTTCAGTTTTAAAATCACTTATAAGAGAAGAAATATTAATTTTAAGTTTTTGTTGAAGAATGGTAATTTTTAAAAGAAAACTTTTTTCACCTATAACATTTGAAAAAGGCTGATTATCCATATTCTCACTACTTTTAAAAGGGTTCCCATAACTTCCAGAAACAAAGATAAAAATCAATGCAAAACAAGTTAAAATAAAGTATTTATTCATTTCTCAATCCAAAACTTATTGTTATTTCCTTTGGCAAAATCTGACCAAAATAATATGCATCTTTTCTGTTTTCCTTAACATTAAAAAAAACCTCAAATTTTTCTGAATCTTGGAGATAAAGAGGATTTTTAGTTAAAAAAACAGAGCAGTAAAAAGATTTATCATAAATTGCAATGCTTACATTTTTTTTAATTACAGAAGCTTTTACATGGCAAGGGATAAAAAATGAATAAAAAAGATTATTTCCTTCTATCCATGCCTTAAAATTTTTAATATATTCTACCTTAAACTTTTCTTTATTAATTTTAATATGTGAAAAAAAATCAAATTTTTTTAAATTATCAAATCCGCCTGATTTAATGGTTGATACTTCTTCAGGTTCAAGTTTTTTATTCTCGTTTTTATCAAAATCATAAATAAACATATTGGAAAACATTTCATCAAACTTCCAGTAAATATTGAAGCCTTTGAGTCCATTATCATCAAAAACTGCATCAATGGAAGAATATATAAAAACATGGGGATGATTAAAGCTATAACCTTTGAATAAAAAAATAAAACAAACAAACAAAATAATTTTAAGTTTCATAAAAGACCAAATTTTTCTTCAAGTTTTAATTTTTTTAAGGAAAAAGACGCTGGTATCTGCAGTCAGCCTCATGATGTAATTATACATGCATACAGCCTGATTGATGGATACACCAAAGCTTCCGATATCCTGAAAATCTGCCTTAATATCTTCCGAATTGATAAGCCATTCAGATTCTGTGCCGCAAATGGAAAGAATTTTTTCACTCCGATTACCATATAAAGAAGCTTTGAAACCAGTGTCACTGTCACTGTCTTCGTTTGCGTGGTAGCTGAGGACGGAATACTTTTCCTTTTTATCCAAAAATATTTTTTCTGCCAATTTTCCCGGTGCACGTTTTGCCTTTACAGCCGCATCAACCGCTTTCTGCTCATTTCTGTTGTCATCATTCCATTCAACATAAGCAAGATCTGCAAACCATGAATGCTTGTAAAATTCTGAGATTTCCATAATTTCTCCTTGATTTATTTATAATATTATTATTTTTGTTCATTTGCCGGCTTTAATACAAATATTACTATATCCATTGGGTGTTCTTCACTCATTCCATCGCATTTACACTCCCATGGTACAAAGGTAAAACCCGTAATTCCGTAAAAAAGCATATCTGCCCAACCACCATAGGTTGTCAAGCTAGCACTCTCGCCAAGAACCTCATTGGTAAAACGATCTATAATTTGATATTGGCGGATTTCTATTTGAAAGGTCAGTGCTTTTTTTGTATTTACCAGCTCATATTGACTTAAAAACTCATCAACCATTTTGTATGTCGGTTTTCCATTTTCATAAAAATAACGAATTTTACCTTCATCGCTTCTCCTTTCAGTAAATTTAAATCCATACTTTGCCAACTCTATGATGCCGTCACCAATAAAACTTTCAGCCTCTGCCGTCCGATATACATGCATTCCGCCGTATTTATTACAAAGACTTGCAGCCTTTTGCCCGATTATAAAGACATCCAGGGAAACAACTGTCAGCATGACAATTGTCCAGATAAATGAGACAGCCAGGCTGCGCCTTTTGACAGGAGCACCTGCCATCCAGCGTATAAGAAAACTGAGCAGTGAAATTGCAAACCACAGCAAAAACGGGGAAACCAGTATCAACCCGATGCCTGCTGTATAATAATATGTTCCAAAAATTTCAATTACTCCTGCCTTCATGATTATGTCCTTTCTTTTAAATACAAAACAGCCTGACTCTTAATAAAAGCAGTTTCTGGACTTTTAAAAACAGACTTATGATTTGCACTCAATTCTATAAAAAAATTTCTGCCATCAAAATTCATGCCTTAACCTATTGGTTTAATTATTTTTTACTACCTGTGATAATACCCTTTTTAAGATAAACTGATCTGAATGAAAGAATTCCTGGTTGAAAATAAAAACAGCAGTTAATGTATTAATTGACTTATATTAAAGAGCAAGATGCGATAAATAACAACTTGATTTAAACAAAAATAGAAAGGACAGGCACAGATTCTTTTTATTCCGATAAAATAGTGCAGGCTTCTGTGGAAGGCTTATTGCTGAATATGTCATGTCCAGACAACTGAAGCGACAGTAAGAAAATAAAATATATACTTAAGTCAGATAGAACAATCTTGCAATAGTATATATACAAACAATCCTTTTTGGGGTATTTTTTTATCCGTATCCGGGTATTCAAGGGAAAAAATCGAGAGATTTATTCCCATTATTGTAAAAGAAGACTTTCCCCATGGGGAAAGCAATTTTTTTAAAAAAGATGCGATTAAAGTTCTTGATCTTATTGAAGAGTTTGAATGGAAAAACTGATTTATTCCATAGGAGCTGATGGTGTCATGACTGACAACCCTGCACTTCTTGAGCAGGTACTAAGCCAGTAAAAAAACTTTTGTTCCGAAGCCGTTATGTGCTCCGGAACAAATTTATAACTGTTCAGTTTAAATCTGATTTTTTCTGAGCCTCATTCCAGCTTAAGCTCCCAGGCAGGAGATAAAAACTATCTCCTGAAACCGGCTCAGAAAAAATACAGCATCCGCCAGAAACCGGCTTTTTTATAAAATAAATTTTTTTGAAATTTCCAGAAGTTTATTTGTAAAATGATCAATAATTTCAGATTTAATATTCCAGCAGTTCCAGTAAAGTGGAATATCAAAGGTTATTTCAGTCAGCTGCAGAAGTGATCCGTTTTCAAAAAATTTTTCAGCCTGATGTTCAGGAACAATTCCATAGGCATATCCCTTTAAAATAAATTCAAGAAACTTTTCTGAAGAAGGTATAAAATGGGAAGGAAGATTTAATATTTCCCGCTCAAAAACCATTTTTAAAAAATTGTCATGGAGTCTGTCCTTTCTGTTAAAAAGAACAAGCGGTGCTTTTTCAACAGATTTTAAAGTAAATCCTTTTTTAAAGTACTTTTTCACAAAAGTTTTTGAAGCCGCAGCCCTGTATTTCATTTTACCAAGATATAGTGTTTTACACCCCTGAACAAAAATTTTCTTTGAACCTATACAACCTGAAACTTCCCCGTTTTTAAGCATTTTGTCAGTTTCATCCTGATCATCTACCCTTATATCTATTATGTATTTTTTATCATCTAAAAAAGAATAGCATATATCCATAAACCAGGTGGCAAGGCTGTCTGCATTTACTCCAACAGAAATTTTCCGGAAATCTGATTTTTCTTCATAAAAAAAGTCGTGTTTAAGTTCATTTTCAAGATGGGAAACCATTTGAAAATGTTTTAAAAGTTTTTTTCCGTGAACTGTGGCCTTAGGAGGAGTTGATCTTACAATAAGAACCTGGCCTGTCTGCTCTTCAAGAAGTTTTATCCTCTGTGAAATTGCAGACTGGGTAATATTGAGCCTTAGGGATGCCTTTTCAAATCCCTGCTCTGTAATGACTGCTGCAAATGCTTCTATTAATTTATAATCAAACATGAAAAACACATTAGCAAAATTTATAATAAATTAAAATTATTAATTTTATTTAAGCAGAAAAAAGAGATACACAGGGATTAATTGTGAAACAGAATTTTTTTCAGTTTAAGTTAAAAATTTAAAAGTTCGGAGAAAATAAAATGGTAAGTGTTTTTTTAAAGGGTTTTGCAGCAGGCGGAAGTCTTATTGCAGCCATAGGTGCTCAAAACGCATTTATTTTAAGCCAGGGAATAAAAAAAAACAGGATTGTTCTTATTCCCCTTATTTGCTGCATATGTGATTTGATATTCATAACACTTGGAATTTACTGGTCTTCAAAAATTGTTTCAACAAGCGTAATTCTTGAAAAAACAATTGCATTATGCGGATGCTGCTTTTTATTTTTTTACGGATTGAACTCATTTATATCTGCATTCAAAAATAAAAAAATAGATATGGAGTTTGAAAAAGAAAAATCCATTAAAAAAATAATACTTGCAACCCTTGGTGTTACACTTTTAAATCCCCATTTTTATCTTGATACTGTTTTTCTTCTTGGAAGCATAAGCTCATCTGTTGGAAGTTCTGGAAAAATATTTTTCGGAACAGGTGCAGTCACAGCCTCAATAATATGGTTTTTTGGATTAAGTCTTTTTGCATCGTTTTTAAGCCCTGTATTTAAAAATGAAAAATCATGGAAAATTCTTGATGTTTCAGTGGGAATAATAATGTGGTCAATTGCATTTTCACTTTTTTTCTCCACATTTTTAAAGACTTGAACTCTTTAATTTCCCTCCTGATAAAGTAAAAAAATCTGAAACAATTTGAGAAATTTCATGAGGTTCATGGGTTACAATTATTGCCGAGGATTTGTTTTTTAAAATACAGCTTTCAACAAGTTCTATCATTTTATCCTTTAAATTTTTATCAAGACCTGTAAAAGGCTCATCCATTAAAATCAGCCCGGGCTCGCATGCAAGGGCCCGGGCAATTGAAACCCTTTGCTTCATTCCACCTGACAATTCTTCAGGGTAGTTTTTTTCAAAGCCTTCAAGTTCAACAAGCCTTATATATTCTTTTGCCTTTTTTTCAGCAATTTTCCCCTTTTTTTAAAAAAAATACACATTTTTAAGTACTTCGTGATTGGCCGAAAACGAGAATTTTTTGTTCAGTTCAAGGAAGATGAAAAATTTAACCTTTAGGATACCTTGAGTATTTTGAGGATTAAATTTTGAATCTGACTTTAGAATTGACAAAAAAGGCCGTTTTCCTTCAGCAACTACTTATCACCTAAACTAAAAACTGTCTTTTTTGCAAATTTAAAAGTAAAATCCCAATTTTAAAAAAATATCTTTGACACAAGACTGGAGCAGCTATGAATAAATCTAAAAAATTATATTTTAACATCAGTTTTTTAATAGCAGTAATTTCAACTTGTCTTTTTTTCAACAAATCAGCTTTTGGAGAATTTATGATCTTAAACAATAATGACGCAAAAATTTATTATGAAATACACGGAAAAGGAAAACCTCTTGTCTTAATTGCAGGTCTTGCATCAGACAGTCAGAGCTGGATAACAATTCTTCCTGAGCTTTCAAAACATTTTAAGGTCATAATTTTTGACAACAGAACAACTGGAAGAACAAAATCAAATGAAAAAAATCTTACAATAGATATGATGGGAGACGATGCAGCAAATCTTATAAAATATCTGAAACTTGAAAATGTTTCAGTGCTTGGACATTCAATGGGAGGAATTATTGCAGTTGATGCAGCATCCAAAAATCCTGATTTAATAAAAAATCTTATTATTGCTGCAAGTCCTTATGAAGTTGGAGAAAAAATTAAGGAAATGTTTTCTGATATGGCAATATATCAAAAAAACGGAATGGATCAGTCTTTATGGTTTAAAAATTTTTTCTACTGGATTTTGACAGACAGTTTTTTTGAAAATAAAGAACTTCTAAGACAGGGTATTGAATATAATGTAAATTATCCTTACCCCCAGACCATGGAAGGATTTCAAAAACAGGTCAACGCAATGAACAGCTGCAATGGGAAAGAAAAAATTAAAAAAATCAGACAAAAAACTCTTGTAATAGCAGCCGAAAAAGACAAACTTTTTTCTGTTGACCAATGCAGGGAACTTGCAGATAAAATTGAAAATTCCAAATTTAAAATCATAAAAAACGCAGCTCACTCCATTCATTCTGAAATGCCGTCAGAGCTTGCAAAAGAAGTTTTATTGTTTTTAAATTAGAAGCTTCAATAACTCCCGATTTTCAATTCTGCGTCAATCTGGCTGCAGAATTGAAAATTGTGCAAATAAGCCTCCTAAATCTGGAACTGCTTTACAAGACTGCTGACTCCCCTTGATATATTTCCAAGACCTATTGAACAGGTTTTAAGCTCTTCACCGTTTTTTTCAAGCCTGGAGGACAATTCTGAAACTTCAGATATGCTTTCAGAAATTGAGGATGTTTTTAAAATTCCAAGGGATAGTCTTTCATAAACATCCTTAACGCCAAGGGAAATAGCTTCAATTCCTTTTGCAATTTCAGATGTAGATAAAGACTGGCTTTCAGAAAGAACAGAAATTTTTCCGGCATTGTTATCTGCTTCAAGCATTACTGACTCCATTTTTTCAAAGGTTTCAGCAGTTTTTGAAGTAAGCTCCTGAATTGAAAAAATCTGCTGGCCAATATTTTCAGTCTCAAATTTTGTCTTGTTTGCGAGTTCCTTGATTTCCTTTGCAACTACAGCAAAACCTTTTCCATACTCCCCTGCTCTTGCAGCTTCAATTGTTGCATTTAAAGCAAGAAGATTGGTCTGGTCTGAAATCATTTTTATTGTATCTGTAATTTCATTTATACCGTCTGCAAATTTTTCAAGTTTTTTAATCTTATCAGAAGACTCATGAACAAGTTCAACTGCATTTTGAGTAATTTTTTTTGTTTTAACTGAATAATCAAGTGTATTATCTGCTGATTTCAAAATGTTTTTTGAATTTGAAGATATTTCATCAAACCTTGCAACACCATTTGCCATGGTTTTGTTGAGTTCTTCAAGATTTTCAAGAAGAACAAGTGCTGAATCAGACACATTTTTAGATTTTTCAGAGGCTGTTCTAGAACCTGTATTAAGATCTATTGAAACTTTTTTCAGATTTTTTGATTCTTCTACCAGATCATTTACAAATTTTTTAAGATTATCTATCTGAAATATCTCTTTAAATCTTTGACCCATAAGATTAAGCTCGCTTACCATTTCACCTATTTCATCCTTTTGATTAAGGTCAAGTTTTGCAAGCAGGTTTCCATTTGTTATTTCAGAAGAAAATTTAACAGTCTTTTTTATGGGGATTATTATTATTCTTCTCACAAGAATAAAAACAAGACAGCCAAGAATAACAACAACAGCTGCTGCGATCATAAAATTTATTTTTACAAGCTTGTTTACTTCAGAAAAAAGTTTTGAAGGAGAAGAAAAGGATACGATAAACCATTTTTTTTGCTCAAAAAATTTGTATGCACAAAAATAATCATAATCTTTAGTATTAAATGATATGAACCCATGATCATTATTTTTTGGGATTGAAAGATCAATGGAATTATTTATTGTTTTGCCGGAAGAAAGAATAATTTTTCCATTTGAATCTGTTATGCATGTAAAATCTATTATCTGATTGCTGTCTTCTGAAAAAAATTCATCCCTTAAAACGTCAAGCTCGATTTCACATACAAGAAGTCCCTCTGTAACATCGCTGTACAAAAGCCTTGAAGTAAGATAAATCACCTCTTTTTTGTCAAAAGGACTTTCAACAGGGTTTGAAATTTCAAAATCTGACACTAATCCTTTTTTAAAAAATTCATGTTCTCTGAAATCAGGAAGATCTTCTTTTTCTTTTTTTGAGGAAGCTATCAAACTTCCATCTGAAGACAAGACTGCAAGCCTTGAAAATTTGGGATTTTCCTTATTAAGCTTTTCAAGTTCCTTTATTGCAAGAACCCTTGCTGCAACACCTGATTTTGCCGCACTCTGGAGAACCCAGTTTGATGACCATGTGTTGATTAGTGCTTTATTGTTTTTAAACCATGATGAAATTTCCTTTTCCTTTCCAATACTGTTGTCAATTATTCTGTCCGATGCAATCAGTTTAACTGCATTTTTTGAATAATGATTGGAAACAAAAATAAGGCTTCCCATCCCAAAAATAATAACAATCAGAACAGGCAGAAAAATTCTTTCCTGAAGCTTGAATCTCATAGAAAAACTCCTTAGTAAAAACTTAATTGAGGCAAAATTAATTAACCAAGGAGTATCCATTACATTGTTATTGTTAAAATATGATTAATGGCTCTTTAAATAGTGATTGACCGAAAACCAGAACTTTGTTTCAGTTCGCGTTAAAAATTCAACCGCTTAAAACAAGCCTGTAATAATCACCTTTTTTCCTGATAAGCTCGCTGTGATTTCCGGATTCGGTTATTTTTGAATTTTTTATAACAATAATATTTTTTGCATGCTTTATTGTACTGAGCCTGTGTGCAATCATTATTGAGGTTCTTTTTTCCATAAGTTTTTTCATTGCATCATGAACCATTTTTTCAGAACCTGAGTCTATATATGAGGTTGCCTCGTCAAAAATAATAAGCTCTGGTGAGGCGGCAAATGCTCTTGCTATGCACAAAAGCTGCTTTTCACCGCTTGAAAGAGGCCTTCCCCCTTCCCTTATTTTCATTAAGGCACCATTATTATTTTTAAAGGCAAACATACAGTTTGCATTTAAAAGGCAGTTATCTAAAAAATCTTTATTTATGTTTTTATTTTCAGGCAAAAGATTATCTGCAAGAGTTCCTGAAAAAACAACAGGGTCCTGCATTACAAGTGCAAGTTTTTTTCTTATTTCATATTTTTTATAAATTTTTATATTTTTGCCGTTAATTAAAATTTCACCAAAATCAGGCTCATAAAAACCTGTAATAAGGTTTATTATTGAACTTTTTCCAGCGCCTGTATGTCCTGCTATTCCAAGGGACTCACCTTTTTTTATTTTAAAGGATATTTCATCTAAAACCTTTTCGCCTTTTTTATAGGAAAAACTCACATTTTTAAATTCAATTTCTTTTATTTCCTCATTAAAATCTTTTGCATTTTTTGCGTCTTTTTCTTTTGCTTCATTTAAAATCCCTGCAATTTTTTCTGCAGATGCAAGTGCATTCTGAATGAGATTGAATTTTTCAGACAAATCCCTTACAGGCCTGAAAAACATTTTCATATAAGAAATAAATGCAACAAGAACACCTATAGTAATCTGTTCTTCATTTATCCTGGAAGCTCCGTAAACCAAAATTATTGTAAGGGAAAAAATATTGAAAAGTTCAATTAATGGCATAAAAATTCCAAAAATTTTTATCTGGGTCATTCCTGCTCTGAAATTGTCATAATTTAATTTTTGAAACTTTTTGTAAAAATATTCAAAGCAGTTATTTGTATGAATTATTTTAATCCCTGAAATGTTTTCAGAAAAACTGTGGTTTATTCCAGCAATTTTTTCCCTCATCACTGCAAAGGCTTTTCTTGAAATTTTTGAAAAAAACAAAACAAGACCTATTACAAAAGGAATTACGCTTACAACAAGAGCTGCAAACTTAAAATCATAAAAAAACATGATAACAACAATTGAAATCATTAAAACAAGGTCTTTGAAAATAAAAACAAGGATTGATGAAAACATTTCATTCATATTGTCAATATCACCTGCTGCTCTGCTCACAAGACGTCCTGCACTGTTTTTGTCATAAAAGGAAACAGGCAGATGGGTCATGTGGAAAAAAAGACCTTTTCTTAAATTGTAAATTATTTTCTGGCTTGTAAATTCCATGAAAAGTGACTGAAAAAAATCAAAAATAAAAATAAGTAAAATCACTCCAAGAAAAACAAGTGAAAGATTAAAAAATGAATTTATTTTTATCCCGAATAAAAGTGTTGTTCCTTTGACTTCTGATAAAATAAAACCGTCTATTGCTTTTTTTGTAAGATATGGAATTAAAAGGTCTAAGGCTGTAATTAAAAATATAAACAAAACACAAAGCATAAGATAGTGAAGGTATGGTTTTATGAAAGGAAACAACACCTTTAAAATCTTTAAATCAGACAGATTTTTTATTTTTTTTAAATTTTTAATATTATTCATTTTTCAGCAAAGTCCCTGAATCTGGCATGATTTTTTGTAAAATCTGCTTTCTTTTATAAGTTCTTCATGGGAACCGGAGTTTTTTATTTCAGAATTTTCCATAACAAGAATTTTATCTGCATTTAAAAATGAAGAAATTCTGTTTGAAATAATAATTAAGATTTTTGTCTCACATAAAATTTTTAAATTTTCCAGTAAAGCTCTTGCTGTATTGGAATCGACCTGACTTATTGGATCATCTAAAACAATTATATCGCCTGATTTGTAAAATGCTCTTGCAAGGGCAGTTCTCTGTTTTTGTCCGCCTGAAAGGGTAACTCCCCGCTCTCCAACAATTGTATCAAGTCCGTCCGGCATATTTTCAATATCTGATTCAAGACATGACATTTTTAGTGAGTTTTCTAATTTTTCTTTATCGTATTTCTGGCCAAGAACAATATTATCCTTTAAAGTTCCAGAAAAAATAAAGGATTCCTGGGGCATATATGAAATTTTTTCTCTTAGATTTTCAATTTTTATTGTTTTTAAATCTTTGTTGTTTATTTCAATTTTACCGCTCAAAGGCTCATAAAGACCTGAAATAATTGCAGCAAGGGTTGACTTTCCGCTTCCGGGAGGTCCTGTTATGCCAAGCATTTCACCTTTTTTTAATGAAAAATTTATATTTTTTAAGACAAATTTATTTTTTTCATAGGAAAACATAAGATTTTCACATCTGATATTTTCCACTTTTTCTATAACCTCTTTTCTGTTTTCTTTTTCATAAACAGATTTGCCTGAATTTAATATTTCCTCTATTCTTTTAAGTGATGAAATTCCCCTCTGCATAAGATTTGTCATCCATCCAAGGGCCATTACAGGCCAGGCAAGAAGGCTTAAATACTGAATAAAAGCCACAAGATCTCCTGAAGTAATTTTTTCTTCCATAACAAGAAAGCCGCCGTAAAAAAGAATTATCAGAAGCGATAAATTAAGAAACAGAATCATCAGCGGTCTTATGGCTGAAGTAATTACAGCTCTTTTCAGGCTTTTTTCAAAATAATCAAGGGAATATAAGTCAATTTTTTTATTTATAAATTTTTCAAAATTAAAAACACGAATTATTCTTATACCCAAAAAACTTTCCCTCATATTTTCCATTAAATCAGAAAATGATTTCTGGGCATCAGAGTGATAATCGTGCATTTTCTTGCCAAGAATCTTTGTTGAAAGAGCAATAAAAGGCATGGGAATAAGAGCTAAGAGAGCAAGTTTGAAATTTAGGTAAAACATTATTCCAATTGTTGCTCCCCCAAGAAGTATGGCATCTGTAAAAGCTGTTATTCCAATTCCAAAAGCCATTCTTACATGGGTGATATCACTTGTTGCCCTTGCCATTATGTCGCCGGTTTTTGTCTGGTCAAAAAAACCGGCTTTAAAATTCATTACATTAAAAAAAAGACTGTCCCTTATTCCCTTTTCAATATGCCTTGATGTTCCAATAAGAAAAATTCTCCACCAGTACCTTAAAAAGGTTATTAAAAGACCTGAAACAACAATAATAATCCCAAACTTTAAAACAGAATTAAAATCGTTTTTATTGTATGTTATTACATCTATGGCTTTTTTTGTCAGATATGGTATTAAAAGCTGAAAAAAATCGACTGTCAGAAGAATAACTATTCCTGATGCAATTTTAAAAAAGTGTTCCTTGAAATATGGTAAGACAAGCTTGAAAGACATAAATAAATCCATCTTTATGAATAAAAATTTATAAGTTAGTGATTGGCCGAAAACGAGAATTTTTTGTTCAGTTCAAGGAAGATGAAAAATTTAACCTTTAGGATACATTTAGTATTTTGAGGATTAAATTTTGATTCTGACGCAGAAATGGACAAAAAAGGCCGTTTTCGTTCAGCAACTAAGTTATACAATCAATTATTTATTGTAAATCATATTTAAGGAAATTGAAGGGACAACGGAAATATAATTATGAACGAAGGACATATTGTAGAATATATTGACGATCAGAAAGTTTTGAGTGCTGTAGTTCTTGAAACAAAAAAAAACAGACTCAGAATTTTAAATGAAAACAACAGGGAAGTTAATATATCTGAAAAAAGAATATCACTTGGCTCTGAAAAAAAAATTTCATTAAAGCAGTCAAGGGAAGCCATATCAAAAATTTTAAAGGACTTTTCAACTCTTTCTGAAGAAAATGCAAAGGAAGTAGATATTGAATCCCTGTGGGAAATTCTAAATTCAGAATCAGACTGGGTAGATATTGATACAGCAGCTGAACTATGGTTTGGAGATACTCCCGAACCTTTCCAGAAATCAGCATTGATGAGGGCCATGTTTTATGACAGGCTTTATTTCAAATTCAACCACTCACAATATCTTCCATTTACTGAAGACCAGGTTGAACAGCTGAAAACCCAGAAGCAGGAAGAAGAAAGAAAAAAAAATATAATTAAAAAAGGAAGTTTATGGCTTAAGGAAAACATTGGAAAACAAAATCCTGAAATGCCGCCTGATGACCTTGATTTAATAAAAATTCTTTCTTCATTTTATCTTCTTGAAAATGAATCAAATCAGAGCGATCTTGCAAGGGAAATATTCAAGGAAGCAGGAATAGAACCAGGTCTTAAAGTATTTAAGCTTTTTGTAAGGCTTGGTATCTGGGACAGTGATGAAAATACAGATTTATTAAAATATGAGCTTGAAAAGGATTTTTCAAACAATATTTTAGAAGCAGTAAAAAATCTTGAAAAAGAACCTGATGAAATAGATTTTTCAAAAAGAAGAGATTTTACCAATTTAAAAACATTTACAATTGACGGCAAAAATACAAAAGATTTTGATGATGCCTTGAGTTTTGAAGAAAAAGACGGAAAAATTATTGCAGGAGTCCATATTACAGATGTTTCATTTCACATAAAAAAAGATACTCCGCTGGATAGAAATGCAAGACTTCGGGGCAGTTCAATTTACATGCCTGATGAAAAAATACCAATGCTCCATCCAGATATTTCAGAAAAAAGAGCAAGTCTTGTTAAAAATGAAACAAGGCCTGCAATTAGTATTTTAATGGAGCTTGATGAAAATTTTTCTGTAAAAAACTATGAAATTATTCCATCAGTTATAAAAGTAAGCGACCAGATAACCTATGATGAGGCAGATGAACTGATAAACTCAGAAAATTCACAAGAACTTCTAAAGCTTTACAATGCATCAAAAAAATTAAGGGAAAAAAGGTTTTTAGACCATGCAGTTCACATTTCAATCCCGGATACTGATGTTTATGTAGACGAAAACAAAAACATTGAAATAAAAGTTTTAGAAAGGGAAACTCCGGCATGGGCTCTTGTTTCTGAATTTATGATAATGGCAAATCATCTTATGGCTGAATTTTTAAAATCAAACTCGATACCTGCAATTTTCAGGGGTCAGGCAAAACCGGAAACAAGACATTATGAAGGGGACAAAGGAACTCTTTTAATGCAGTTTCTCCAAAGAAAGGAAATGAGCCGGGTTATTATTTCCACAACACCTGAACCACACTGCGGACTTGGAGTTAACTCGTATCTTACCTGTACTTCTCCAGTAAGAAAATATTTTGACCTTGTGTGCCAAAGACAGATTAAATCAGCCTTTGAACTTGAAACGCCATATACCACAGAAGAACTTGATGAAATAACTGCAAGGCTTGATAATACAATGTCAAGTATTGGAAGGGTTCAGTTCCAGAGAAAAAGATACTGGATTTTAAAATATCTTGAAGAAAAAAGAGGCCAGAAAGAACCTGCCATGGTAATTTCAGACAAAAAATTCAACAATTACTCGATTGTGCTTTTAAATTACATGATGGAATCAAAACTTCCTGCCACATCAGGCATGAATTTAAAGCCCGGAGACAATATTACAGTCACAATTCAAAATGTTAATGCAAGAAGTGATATTTTATCGGTTCATTTGAGCTGAAAAAAAGCCGGGGTATAAATTTTATTTCCCCGGCAAAACTTTTTTTACTTATCAGAAATCAAATTCCATTCCAAATTCACAGTAAAGACCTGCTTCATCTTCAACTTTTCCATGAACCTTTTCATCAAGGTCTATTGAAGAATATGCAAGTTTTCCATGAATTTTAAAATTATCCATAAGCATATAAACTGAATTGAAATCAAGCTCCATTGCACTGTCTTTTTCTGTGAAATAATTACCGCTTTTTTCATCATTTGTTCCAACAGCATAGAAAAGGATTATGTCATGGCTTAGTTTTGGCATGAAGCTGAGTTTTTTTACTCCAAGACCAATACCTGCAAGTCCGCTCATAAAATCTATTCCAGACTGTCTGTCATCATCTCCAAAAACATTTAAAGGTTCATAATCAGGAGAAATTACAGGAATTGTTTCATGTTCTTTATTGTCATCATCATTTCCTGTTGAATATATAAGAAATGCAGTTGGTGTCATTAAATCCATTTTCATCTGAACTGCTGCATCAAGAAACAAACCTGACTGATCCATTGTTTCAAGAGCCTTGTCTGAATAGCTTCTTGAACCATAAACAAGATCAGCAAGAAAATTAAGAGAACCTGCTTCAAGAGAAAAAGATGTACCTATCCAAAAAGAATTAAATGCTGCGTCATCGCCTTCATATCCGTCTACTTCACCTTCTTCACCCTGGGTCTGATATGCAATGTATGGGTTTATTTTAATTGAGTCTGAATCAAATTTGCCTTTTATGTAGTAAATATCATTTTTATCTTCTGTTTTTTCTCCAAAATCATCTGCTCTCAGCATACCAACAGATACTAATCCAAAATCAAAATCAACGCCTGTACCTTCATCATCAAGAATTGGAGAACCATCAAAAACAGAAGGAAAAGCATAGCTGAATTTACCGCCTGTAAAGGTCACCGGAGCAAATTTTGCTTTTATATAAGCTGTTTCAACTTCAATATCATTATCTTTTCCAATTGCATGATCTCCGTCACCAAGGGTTGAATCAGCATATTCCATTTTTCCGCCCATGGTAATATTTTCACCAATATCAAGCTTAAATTTTAAGTCAAATTCATGCTCAAGATAGGATTTTTCATTATCTTTTTCATCTATCATTGAGGTATCATCATAAATATAATAAAGCTCATATTCCCCTGAAATTTTTAAATCATGATTAATTGTACCAGCTAAAGACTGACCCGAAAAAACTGCAAAACAGCACAATGCAGCAATGACCCCTTTAAAACTCTTCATCTTTTTCTCCTTAATAAATTAATGTGAATTAAAACTGATTTACAAGACCTATATATGAAGAGGTTTAGAAAATTATTATGAAGGAGTTTTAAATTGATTAATTAGTGATTGGCCAAAAACCACAATTTTTTGTTCAGTTCAAGAAAGATCAAAAATTTAACCTTTAGGATACATTGAGCATTTTAAGGATTAAATTTTTAATTTGATGCTGACAAAAAATTCAAATTTATATTAAATCATTAATTAAACTTGAATTTTTTTGAATTTTCGAAAAAAAATAAAAATATTAAAAAAAGGAATTAATAATAATGATAAAAGATCCAGATAAAATTTTAAATTCGCTTATTTTTGATCAAATAAAAAATCAAAATTTTTCTGTACTTGATATCGGCTGCGGAGACGGTAAAATTACTGAATTTATAAGCAAACATTCTAAATTAACCATTGGTATTGAGCCGTTTTTAAATAAAATTGATGACTTTTCAAAATTTAAAAGTAGAAATCTTTTTTTTTCACTAAACTCTGGTGCAAAACTTTGTTTTAAAGACTCATCATTTGATTTGGTAATTTTTTGCCAGTCATTGCATCACATAGAGGAAAATGAACAAACAATTGCCTTAAAAGAAGCTGGACGTGTTTTAAAAACAAAAGGCAGCCTTCTAATAATTGAGCCTATGTACAATAAGGGTCTTTATGGTGAAATAACTGCAATTATAAACTCTGAAAAAAGACTCAAAGAAAAAGCTTTGGAAGAAATAAAAAAAATTGACAGGATAAATTTTAAAGAAATTTTTACCACAAATTTAAAAATTGACTTTGAACTTGATGATTACAATGATTTTTTCAACTCTAAAATAAAAAATAAATCCAGAAAAAACTGGAATAAAGATATTGAAATAAAAATAAAAAATATATTATCAAAGGCACCTGAAAAAAATGGAAAACTAATAATTGATAATTTTGTTAATGTTTTTTGTTTTATTAAAAATTAACTTTTAAATATTAAAATCAGTTTTTTTCTTTTATTCAAAAAATATGAGTAAAATATACCCAACTGTATAATAAATATACAGGCTATGGATTTATTTTATCCACTTTGAAAATATAAATTTTATTTTTTTTATTACCTTTATTTTCAAAAGAGAATAGATTGTGTGCCTATAGTATATTTTAAATTATACTATAGACATGGCACAAATATTGTATTATAGAAAATTAAAATTTAAGGGATTTGTAAAGGTATGGCGAGAGCCTTTACAAAATAAACAAACATCCTTAACATGTTTTTTAAATTTTTTCATTGTTCTCCTTCTTAATACCCCCCTGATTCTCAGGGGGATATTTTTTTGAAAAAAAACTTTTATTTTCAAAAAAAATAAAGTATTCTTCTAAAAATTATGAAAAACTAAAGTCGTTTTTCAAAAACAGATTTCTTTCCTAAAGGACACATCTTTTTAATCTAAATCAGATTTTCTTAAGGCAGAAATCCAGCAACAATTAATAGAAATAATTGAAGGAAAAAGTTTAATGGCAAACGGAATTGTAAAATGGTTCAATGAGAGTAAAGGCTATGGGTTTATCGAACAAGAGCAGGGAGCAGACGTTTTTGTTCATCACACAGGGATTAAAATGGATGGTTTTAAAACTCTAGCAGAAGGTCAGAGAGTTGTGTTTGACGTTGCAGAGGGTCCAAAGGGAAAAAATGCTGTAAATGTAATTCCTCAGTAAAAAACAAATTTAATAAAGACTTTCAAGGCATCCTTAATTTATATTAAGGATGCCTTTTTTTTTACCTGCCTTTTAATAATCCGAAATTCACTTTTTAAAAAAGCCTAATCAATTCAGTTTCCATAAAAAATAATACACCTAAGATTTGACAATTGTATCAAAAAAAACTTAGTATAATTTTTTTGTATTATTTTGAAAATGGAGGAAAAAATTGCGTTCCAAAATTCTGATTTTAAGATTTCCTGAAGATCTGACACATAAAGCTCTTGTATGTAACCTTGCAAAAGAGTACGGACTTACATTTGCAATTTTACATGCAGAAATATTCCCAAGAAAAGAAGGACTTCTTGTACTTGATTTATCAGGGCCGGCTTCAAGTTTTGATGCAGGTGTAAAATATCTTAAAGAAATGGGTGTTTCTGTAAAAACAGCTGCACAGGAAATAACAAGGGATGAAAATTTATGTATCCATTGCGGTGCCTGCACAGCTGTGTGTCCTACTCAAGCCTTGTACATTAAAAGGCCTGAAATGAAAGTTTGTTTTGACCAGGAAAAATGCAGTATATGTGAGCTTTGTGTTGTAACCTGCCCTTTTAAGGCTATGATTGCAAGTCCAAAAAACGAAAACTTTTTTTAAAATGAAAGAAAAAATAGCAGCAGCTGTAAGCGGCGGCATAGATTCCCTTGTCGCTGCTTTTATTTTAAAAAGGAAAAATTATGATGTAACAGGAATACACTTTTTCACAGGTTATGAATCAAAAAAAAAAGATCAGATTAAACTTGAACTGACAAAAATGTGCTCAAAAATTGATATACCTGTAATTTTTATAGATATAGAAAAAGAATTTAATGAAAAAATTGTATCCTATTTTAAAAATTCATATATAAAAGGCTATACACCTAACCCCTGTCTTATCTGCAATCAAATGATTAAATTCAAGCTGCTTTTTGATGAAGCAAAAAAAATAAATATAAATAAAATCGCTACCGGCCATTATGTAAAAATTATTAAATCAGAAAAAAAAATATTTATTGCCAAGGCAAATGATCCGTTTAAGGATCAATCTTATTTTTTATCTATGGTTTCACCTGATAATATTAAAAATTGTCTCTTCCCTATTGGGAATCTAAAAAAAAATCAGGTAAAAAAAATAGCTGAAAATTTTTGTCTGGTTCCTTCTGAAAAAGATGAAAGTCAGGATATCTGCTTTATAAAAAACAAAAACTATAAACTATTCCTGGAGCAAGACAAAAATCTTGATTTAAAGCCAGGTAAAATAATTGATAGACAAGGCAAAATAATTGGATCCCATAATGGAGTTCATAATTTCACAATAGGTCAGAGAAAAGGAATAAACTGCCCCGGTCCTTATCCATATTATGTCCTTGAAACAGATCCCAAAAATAAAACTGTTATTATTGGAAAAAAAGAAGACCTTTACTCAAATTCACTTATTGCAAAAAATTTTAACTGGTTTCAGGAACCACAAAATTTTCCGTTTGAAGCAGAATTTAAAATCAGATATTCCCATAAAGGTCAAAAAGGCAAAATTTTTAAATTAAATGACAATTTGTACAAAGTTATATTCAACTCTCAAGCAAGCTCTGTAACACCTGGCCAGGGTCTGGTTGTTTATGACAATCAAAAAGTTATTGGAGCAGGATTTATATCAAAAAATGAAAAAATTTAAAGTTATTACACTTGGATGCAAATGCAACCAGTACGAAGCAGACTCAATTGCAATGCAGCTTAAAAACAATGGATACAAGTACAGTGACAAAAATCCAGATATTGTTATTGTCAATACCTGCACTGTAACTGCAAAGGCTGGTATGCAGTCACGCCAGGAAATAAGAAAAGAACTCAAAAAAAATCCCCTTGTGAAAATTATTGCCACAGGCTGTCATGCTCAGACAGAGCCAGAAGAAATAAAAAAAATAAGCGAAGATATAATTATTGTATCTCAGGGTCAAAAAGATCTTATTCCTGAATTTACAATTAATGATTCTTTTGAAGACTCAATTTTAAATCATATATGCTCAGATACAAAATTCAAATTTATGCCATCTTCAGATTCAGGATCAAAAACAAGAGCTTATCTGAAAATTCAGGATGGGTGCAATGCATTCTGCTCATATTGTATTATTCCCTATTCAAGGGGAAGAAGCAGAAGCATGGAATTTAATCAAGTAATTGAAGAATTAATAAAGCTAAATGAAAATGGATTTAAAGAAGTTGTGCTGACAGGAATTCATATTGGCTGTTATGGAAAAGATTTAAAAGAAAAAACTGATTTTACATCCCTCATAAAATATCTTTCAAAAAGCAGCGAGAAATTTCCAAGACTAAGAATAAGTTCCATAGAACCAGATGAAATAACAGATGAAATAATTGAAATTGCATCATCAGATTCAGTTTTATGCCCTCATTTTCATATTGCTTTTCAAAACGGAGATGATTTTATTTTAGAAAAAATGAAAAGGCCTTATTCAAGAAATTTTTTACAAGAACTTACCACAAAAATTAATAATAAAATTAATGATGCTTCAATTGGAGCAGATATTTTGCTTGGATTTCCCGGAGAAACAGATGCTTGCTTTGAAAATACATTTAAACTTTTAAAGGAACTTCCAATTTCTTATCTTCATGTTTTCCCATTTTCTCCAAGAAAAAATACACCTGCTTCAAAATTTAAAAATCAGGTTAATGGAAAAATTACCAAAAAAAGATGTGAACTGACAAGAAACTTAAGCGAACTTAAAAAAGAAGAGTTTTACAAATCGCAGTCAGGCAGGATCAAAAATGTACTAATAGAAAATCAAAGGGATAAACAAACAAATCTGTTAAAAGGTTTTACAGAAAACTATATATCTGTTCTTCTTCAAGGCAATGATCTTTTAAAAAATCAGATACAAAATGTAAAAATTAATTATAATTCGAAAACAAAAAACATGGAGGCCATACAAAATGACTAAAAAACAAAGGATCTTTCAACAATATCCCTTGTTCTTCTTATAATTTTCTCATAATAACTGCTGTTTCTTTGAAGATAAAATTCAATTTGAAAACTTGAATTATCTTCTTTTATCCTTTTGAGTTCTGTCTGAAGGCCGTAAGGAGAATCAATTCTTTTTACAAAAAGCTCTCCCCATGTTGTTTTATAGATTACTGCAAAATTATTTATATTTTTTTCATAATGAATTTCTTCAAAGCTTACCACAATAAAAACTTTTTGGATTTTTTCCTTTTTTATATAAAAAAGAGGCGAATTATCTAAAACATCACATCTTCCTATAAAATCCTTAATTTTAAATGAAAGATTGATTATTTCCTGAAGACTTACACTAGTTGGATTTGGCTCCATCCTTACTCTGCCTACCTTAAAAAGATCATTCCACACAGCAAACGCAGTTGCCTTTACAATATCTTGGTCTGAAAAAAGTGGAATTGAACGATCCGCACCAGCAAAAATTTTCCAATTTTTATTATCATAAACATAAGTAATATCTATAAGATTAAATTGTTCTGAGGGCTTTGGAACAAGATTGACCTTTCCATTTTTTTTTTGATAAATTGCAGCTATTTTCCTTCCAAGAACAGTTAAATCTCTTTTATTAATATGCGGATTCAATTTCCCAGCAGATGATATTGTTTTATAAAATGAAAAAAGTTCCTGAACCAGCCGTTTACCCAGCCTAATCTGTGCAGACATATCCCAATTTTTAAAATTTTCTAGATTTTCTAAAACATCTTTTGGAATATTTGATCTTTTTAAAAAAGTATCAACAAGCTTTTTTTTGACCTCGTTTTTTTCATATACTTTCATATTGCACCTCAGAAAAAAACATTCCTTCAAAAAAGAAAGCCTTTCTAAGTCATATCCTGTATTAAAACTCTGCATTAAAAGATCAATGGTAAAAGTCATTGGATCAACAAAATCAGGACCATTTGAAGCCATAATTTTATCTCTGAAAAGATCTGCTGCAAGCCTTCTATTTGGATCGTCAATCTGCCTTTTTAAGAGAGCCATTTTAATTACCGATTTCAAAGGGCTTGCAAGTGCTTTTTGGAGCTGCCACAAAGAAGCACCAAGGTATTCTTCCGGTTTTACAGATGGTAGATCTCCAAAATCAACATACTCATAACCTCCCCCAATTCCTTTTTTGACAGCAGAAAGTGCAAAATCATAATCAATTTTTTCACCATTATCCAAGCACAGCCACCATAAAGGAGTTTTTCCTGAAATCACAATTGTTGTTCTGTAAAATTCTTCCATTAAAATATTTTTTTGGGCAGATCCTGAACTTTCCTTGTCTAATTTTCCAAAATAACCTGATTTTATATCTTTTATATCTGAAATAAAAAAATATAGCGGAATTTTACAGTTTTCATCAAACCAATCCTTAATAATATTAATTTTTTCTGTGAGAAATTTCCTTTTTTCCCTGCCAAGATGCTCAAAATCACCACAAACCCAGATATCACAGTCAGAATAGGCAGTCTGTGCTATACTTCCTATGCTGCCTATTGTATAAAGTCCTTCAAGAAAATATGTTTCTTTTGTTTGAGTATAAAGCTGACCTGATTCTTCAATTTTAAACATTTTTTTAAAAACTGCCTCTTTCTGGGCAATTTGAGGCAATGAATCTATCCCAAAAACCTTAAATTTACCTTTAAAATCAGGGACATATCCGGGACATTTTTTATGATTTACGCTTAAAAGCCAGGGAAGAAGATATAAAATCTGAGAACTCTCCTTTGGTGAGATTTCACTAAAAAGAGCTTTTCTTTTTTCATTATATGTTTTAAAAACATTATTATTTCTTGAAATCTTTTTTTCCAGATCTATTTTAATCATGGCAAATAACCGTATAAGCTGTCATAAATGTAAATATTATTATGTAACATGGGAAAAAAAACATCCTCATGGATGCAGGGCCATGGGCTTTAAAAGTAAAATAATGCCTTCTCTTGTTGTTTTCCAAAGTTCAGGTGAAAGCTGCAAATTTTATTCTCCCAAAAAAAAAGACAAGCTGGATTCCAAAAAAAATATAATTATAGTTTAGAAATAAATTCTCTTACTTCTTTCATTTTTTTACAGCTGAACTTACCTTCAGGACAAACTCCGTCCATAAAACATCCTGGGCCTACTTTTTTGAAAATATCAGGTTCTCTAGTCCTTAATAATGAAAGCATTTCATATGCAAACTCCCTGATTTCCCACTGGGCTCTCATACATGTACGCAAACGGAAAAAATGAAACAGCTCCCTTGCATTCATTGAAGTTACAATATCAAGTTTCATTCCTGCTAAAGCAAAATAAACAAGGTCTTCTTTAAATTTTAATTTTTCTTTAAACAAACTATATGATTCTATATGTTTTTCATAGGAATTAATATAAATTTTCTTTAACTCATTATTATTTTTTATTGTTTCCGGCATAATAAAATCATTAAATCTTATTTTCTTTGAAAGGTCAGAAATAATAATTGACTGAATTCTGTGCCTTACAAGATGGGTAAGCCCTGCTAAACTTATTCTGTTTATTCTGAATCCAAAACTTATATTTTCCAAGGCTCTTGCCCTGCCGTCAGTTATTGTTTCAGAAATTACCTGATGATAAATTTCAGGATCATTTGCAATTATCTCTTCAGCCTTTTTTGAGGATATTCCAGTATGACCAATTATCTGAGCTAAAACCATTTTAAATGAAGCATTTTCAGTACATGATAAAAGCTCAACTTTTTTTTCAGGCAGGTAATTATCATCAAGCCTGTCATTTAATAGATTATTTGTAAAGGCCGGCATATTATCTTTAAAAGCTGAAATTTTATCCAAAATAGAAAAAGGTTCTTTGAAAATTTTTTTTGCCTGATCAAGAAGCATATTTCCGAGATTTTTTATTTCAGGATACATTGAACCTCTTCCATAGCATGCAGAGTAAATTATCTTCATAAGTTCTCTTGCATTTACTGTGCAGTAAAAATTACTTCTGAAACAATATGGAAGAATAAATCTTGCATCTTCTCTTGGAACGCCTTTTTCTGTAAGATCGGAATAAACTGAAAAAAGTGATTCCATTGTGCTTGAATATTTATTTTTAAGATCTTTTTTTTCTTTTTCAGACACATTATCATTAAATCTTAAATCAGGGACAACAAACCCCATTTTTTTATAGTCAACATATCTTCTTGATTTTACAGTAAATGAAGCAAGTCTGAATTCAATTATAAACTGCTCAACAATAACAGATACATTATCAAAAATTATATTGAAATTTACATGCTCACAAACAGAATGATGTCCCATATCAAGGACTTTTTCAATTAAAGAAGTATCTTCTTTTTCCATGCTTTCATTATAAATTTCAAGTGCACTTCCCTTTGTAGTTGAAATTCTTGCCGCAGCAAGACAAAAATTGGAAGGCTTATTTGTATGGCCAGCAATAACGGCCTTTGAATTTATCATAAGAAACTCTTTTTTTTATTTAGTTGCTGAACGAAAACGGCCTTTTTTGTCTATTCTTAAGTCAGATTCAAAATTTAATCCTCAAAACACTCAATGTATCCTAAAGGTTAAATTTTTCATCTTTCTTGAACTGTACAAAAAATTCTCGTTTTCGGCCAATCACTATTTAGCTGTATGGTTTTTATTTGGACAAAATAAATTTTTAGTGCATCAAAACTAAAGTCTGCATGTTCTTATGTCACTTACAATAATTCCCCTTGCACCAATTTCTGCTAGTCTATCCATCATTAGATTTACATCTTTTTTCCTCACCATTGATTTTACAGCGATCCAGCCTTTTTTACTTAATGGTGAAACTGTTGGAGATTCAATTCCAGGGGTTACAGCAGCTGCTTCATCTAAAAGTTTTTCTTCAACGTCATACTCAATAATTACATATTCCCTGGCAGTTAAAATCCCTTTAATTCTTTCAGTAAAAATAAAAACATCTTTATTTTCCATTATTTCAGGGGTTCTTGAAATAAGAACAGCTTCTGATTTTAAAACAGGATTTCCAAAAACCTCAAGACCTGCCTCCTTCATGGTTCTTCCTGTTTCAACAACATCTGCAATTGCATCAGCAACTCCAAGCTCGATTGAAATTTCTACAGCACCGTCAAGCTTTACAATATCAGCTTTAAGGTTATTTTTTTTCAAATCGGATTCAACTATTTCAGGATATGAAGTAGCAATTCTTTTGTTATTTAATTCTGATACAGACTTCATTGCTCCTTTTTTACATGCATAGCAAAAAGAAGACTTTCCAAATCCAAGTCCAAATATTTCATGGACATTGGTTCTGCTGTCAAGAGCAAGATCTCTTCCTGTAATTCCAAGATCAAGAATACCTCTGCTTACATAAACTGCTATATCCCTTGGTCTTAAAAAAACAAAATCTATTTTGTTTTCACCATCTGAAACCATAAGTTCCTTGCCAAGCCTTCTGCATGAATATCCTGCAGATTTAACAAGATTTACTGCATCTTCAGACAAACTCCCTTTGTTAGGAAGTGCTATTTTTAACATTTTAAATTATCTCCTACATTTTCTTTTTCTAAACAAGAACTATAAATAATCACAAATATTTATAAACATCTTCCAGAGTCAAATCACATGCAAGCATCATTACCTGGATATGGTACAAAAGCTGTGAAATTTCTTCAGCTGTTTTTTCTTTTCCTTCATATTCTGAAGCAATCCATACTTCTCCTGCTTCTTCAATAATTTTTTTGCCAATTGCATGAATACCGCTTTTGAGTTCTTTAACAGTTCGAGAATCTGGATCATCTGATTTTTTTTTAAGCTTAAGTTCTTCAAACAACTCTTCAAATCTTTTCATTTTTTTACCTAAATTTAATATTTCAAAAAAATTTAAAATTCTGGATCAATAAAATATTCTTTTATCTGTTTTTTAAAATCATTCATATCTTTAAATAAAATTCCATTTATTTTTTTTGCAGCAGCTCTTTGAATATGAGGGTTATGGTCATCTGCAAACAATGTATTTTCAGGGAGTTCATCCATTTCTTCCAAAGCAAGATCAAAAATTTCTGGATCTTTTTTTGTAATTCCCAGGTAATATGAATTGAAAACCTTGTCAAAATACTTAAAAAAATCATATTTTTTGTCAAGAATATCAAGCCAGTTTGTCTGGTCGCTTAAAATTGCTGTTTTTATATTTTGAGTTTTAAGCCATTTTGCAAAATTTATCATTTCATCTCTTATGATAAATCTTTTAAGTATAAACTCTGTAAGATTTGAATTTGACTCGCTTATTTTTGTTTTTTCCTTAAAAAGATCCCAAAACTTGTCAGAATCTGCTTTGCCGCTTGTAAAACCGCAGTCATAAACTAAATCAAAGGCAATTTTTTTTAATTTTTCAACATCAAAATCAAATTTTAAGGCAAGCTCATTAATTCCTTTTTTAAAACCTTCTTCAGCAATTACCCCTCCAAAATCCAGTAAAACAAGTTTTATATCAGACATTAATTCATCCTTATATTCGTTTAGAATTACATACTCAAAAATAAAAAAATATTTTTTGTCAACTTTGACATTTTATAATTAAAAATATCTTTAATAAAAAGTTTATTAATCCAAAAAAAAAGGCCGATAAAAACGGCCTTTAATTTTACAAAACTTAATTAGTTGCTGAAGGAAAACGGCCTTTTTTGTCCATTCTAAAGTCAGATTCAAAATTTAATCCTCAAAATACTCAATGTATCCTAAAGGTTAAATTTTTCACTTGAACTGAACAAAAAATTCCCGTTTTCAGCCAATCACTAATTAAAGATAAATTTTAGTAATTTTTATCTGCAAAATCAAGCCATCCGCCAGATTTAACAAGTTTTGAATCAAATTCTGATATTGAAAAAACAATATCCTTTTTTTTGCTTCCTGCTCTTATCGTAAATTTTTTATTTTCAAAATCAGTTTCAATATAAACGTCTTTTTCCTTTGCAAACTCATCAAAAAGCATTTCGATCTGATCTTTTTGAAGACTTACGGCCATCATTCCACAATTAAACATATTCTGTCTGAATATCCTTGCAAAGGACTCTCCAATCACAAGATTTATTCCATTTACTTCAAATGCCCATGGAGCATGCTCCCTTGAAGAACCGCATCCGAAATTTCCCCTTGTAATAACAACACTGGAATCTTCAATATCTTTAAGATTAAAACCTTCAAGCTTAAGATCTTCAAGAAGATAGGGTTTTAATGCTTCCTTAGAAATTTCAGTCAGATATTTAGCAGGTATTATTTCATCTGTATTTATATCGTCTCTGTCAAGAAAAAGGACTTTACCGTTAAAATTTTTCATTTTATCCTTCCTAACCCTTAAAAAGAGGTGAATTATCTATATAGCCTTTTATTGCTGTCTGAGCTGCTGTAGCAGGACTCATCAGATGAACCATGCCTCCTTTGCCCATTCTTCCATTAAAATTCCTGTTTGTTGTTGAAGCACATACTTCTCCCTCTGCAAGAACTCCGTTGCTCATTCCAAGACACGCTCCGCAGGTAGGATTTGTAACACAAAAACCAGCATCCATAAAAACCTTGATTATGCCCTTGTCAAGTGCCTGTTTGAAAATTTCAGGTGTTGCAGGTGAAACAATCCCTCTTACATCATCAGAAATTTTCTGTCCCTCAAGAACTTTTGCGGCAATTTCAAGGTCTGAAAGCCTTCCGTTTGTGCATGAGCCTATATATATCTGATCAACCTTTACATTTTCAAATTCACTTACAGGCTTTACCTGGTCAGGCTTGAATCCAAATGTAGCAACAGGAACAACTTCAGAAGCATCTATTTTAATTATTTGAGCATAATCTGCATCTTCATCAGAAATCCATTTTGAATATTCTTTGAGTGCATCAGCTTTAGAACCAAAATCTGATTCAATGAATTTCCAGAGATAATCAACAGTTTTTTCATCAGGATAGCAGATTCCAGAAGTTCCGCCTGCTTCTATTGCCATATTGCAAAGGGTCATTCTTTCTTCCATATTCATTTTTGATATAACAGTACCTGTAAACTCAATAACCTTGTCAGTTGCACCGTTTACACCTATTTTACCTATTATGTGTAAAATAAGGTCTTTTGCAAAAACCCCTTCTTTAAGACTTCCCTCTACCTCAATTTTCATGGTTTCAGGATACTTAAATGCACAAACACCCTTTAAAATTCCAACCTCAAGGTCAGTTGTTCCAACGCCTGCTGCAAATGCACCAAACGCACCATGTGTGCATGTATGGGAATCTCCCATAATTATAGTAGCTCCAGGTCTTACAAATCCCTGTTCAGGAAAAATAGCATGACATACCCCGTTTCTTCCTATATCAAAAAAATCCTTAATCTTGTTTCTTTTTGACCAATCCCTTAAAATTTTGCCCTGAAGTGCAGTTTTTGAATCTTTTGCAGGAGTAACGTGATCTATTACAACCTTAATTTTATCAGGGTCAAAAACCCTGTCCTTACCTTTTTTTTCCAAATCATTAATAGCCACCGGAGTTGTTATCTCGTGGCAGAAAACTGCATCAAGGCGAAGAACATTTATACCTTTTTCAGGGGTATCAACAAGATGAGCATCAAATATTTTTTCTGCTATTGTTTTTCCCATCTCTTAGAAAATCTCCTATATTTAAAATTATTTAATTTAATTACTGCAAATTTTTCAGCCCAATAATAATGCCTGAAAATTTATTTTTTTCAATACATGATTAATCATTGTTTATAAAAAGTCTTGGCGGAGTTGTAACCCAAAAAGCCTTTAAAATTTTTGTACCTGAATTTTTTAGTTTATGGGGTATGTCAGATGCAAAAGAAACGCTGTCACCTTCTTCTAGAACATAGTTGACCCCTCCATATTCAAGTATACCGCTTCCTTCTAAAATAAATCCCATTTCCTTTCCTGCATGGCCGTATCCACTGTTTCCCTTTTCATTGTCAAATGGTATTTCAATTAAATAAGCTTCAATATCTCTTGTTTTGTCACCCTCTGTAGAACTGATGGAAGAAAGCTGATGATAAGTTATATCTCCTATTGTACGTATATTTTTTTCTTCTGCTTTTACAATATTTACCATTCTCTTTTTTTTAAAATCTTTAAAGATATACTCAAGGTCAATGTCTAAAACATCAATAATTGCAAATAAAGTATCTATTGAAGGCGAAACCTTATCACGCTCTATTTGTGAAATAAGACTTTCGCTTACTCCAGCACTTGAAGCTACAGTCTTTAATGTTAATTTTTTCTTTTCTCTAATCTTTCTTATTCTGCTTCCAAAGGGATATTTCAAACCGGAATTTACCATAACTTAATCTCCTTAAATATTTTTAAACTTACTTAAAAATACTCCCCCTTGCAACAAGAATAATAAATACCTGTAAAAAATTTAAAACTTCAATTAAATTGCTTTTCAAACCAAAATCAATCATTTTAGTTGTTAAAATAATATTGAATTTGTTAAAAAATATTTTAAAATTTTTAATTTAAAACTATAAAACGGTGACAAATGAAAAACCCTGACCTTAGAGTAAAAATTGGAAATCTTGAACTTAAAAATCCTGTTATGCCTGCATCAGGTACGTTTGGATATGGACTTGAATATATTGATCAGGTAAACTTGGAAAACCTTGGTGCTATAATTGTAAAAGGCCTTTCACTTGAGCCCTCAAAAGGAAACCTGCACCCAAGGGTTGTTGAAACACCTTCCGGCCTTTTAAATGCAGTAGGACTTGAAAATATTGGAATAAAAAATTTTATTGAAACAAGGCTTCCAGTTTTAAAAAAATTTAATACTCCTGTAATTACAAATATTTATGGAAAAACAGAATCAGATTATGAAAAACTTGCTGAAATTATTGACAAAGAAAAAAATATTTCTGCCATAGAAGTTAATATTTCATGCCCAAATGTAAAAAAAGGCGGCCTTGCATTTGGGACCTCAGCTGAGACATGTTTTAATCTTATTTCAAAGGTAAGAAAAAAAACAAATAAAACCCTGATTGTAAAACTTACCCCGAATGTAACAGATATTAAGCCAATTGCAAAAAGTGCTGAAGATGCCGGAGCCGACGCTTTATCCCTGATAAATACAATTACTGGAATGGTAATTGATATAAATACAAGAAAACCTATGCTTGCAAATATCACCGGAGGACTCTCAGGTCCGGCCATCAGGCCTGTTGCACTAAGAATGGTTTATGAGGCATGCTCATGCGTAAAAATACCTGTTATTGGGATAGGTGGAATTGTTAATTATGAAGATGCTGTCTCTTTTATAATAGCCGGAGCTTCAGCAGTCCAGGTTGGAACTGCCAATTTCATTGATCCTCAAAACTGCGAAAAAATTATTTCAGGATTAATTAGATTTATGAAAAAAAATAAAATTTCATCAATCTCGGAGATTAAAGGAACAATAGACATATGACAATCATAACTATCTGTAATAAAATAAAAAAAGTTTATATATTTTTTTAGTTTACAAAATTTAAACCTCAATAAAATGAATTTAACAATTGTTATTGCTTGAATATAAAATAAATTTGCGTTAATAACCAATAACATTGTATTTATTTGTAAATCACTCAAATCCAAACCTAAAAGAATTAAAATCAAAGGAGTACAAGTATGAAAAGACTACTGGCTGTTTTAATTATTTCATTTATGCTTTCACCTGCACTTTCTGCACAGGAAGTAGGAGGAGTTAATTTTTCAGACCAAATGACAATTTCTGGCAAAAATATGGTTCTAAACGGTGCAGGTCTTAGAAAAAAAGCTTTTATAAAAGTTTATGCATGCGGACTTTATGTCAATGAAAAAACAAGCGATGCCAAGGCTATTATAAATGCAGATGATCCAATGGCAATCAGACTTGTCATTACAACTGGTCTTGTCTCCAAAGAAAAAATGCAGGATGCAATGACAGAAGGCTTTGAAGCTTCAACAAACGGAAATCAGGCAGCACTTCAGAATAAAATTGATGCTTTTAACAAGTGCTTTAACGACGAAATAGTTAAAGAAGATGAATTTTTAATGACCTATGTTCCAGGAACTGGAGTTGTTGTTTCAAAAAATGGAACTGAAAAAGGTATAATTGATGGTATTGACTTTAAAAAAGCTCTTTTCGGTATATGGCTTGGCGACAAACCAGCTGATGACGGTTTAAAAGAAGATTTGATTTAAAACCTGAAAATTTGAGCGGAATTTTTTATTCCGCTCTAAAATAAAATTTAATTTTTCACATTAAAATCAACCCTTAAAATCTTCCTCTGCTTCCTTATAAAAATCACCTGATACAGTTTTATCAAGTTTTGTAAAAAGATTTTTATATACATCAAGCGATCTTCTTAAAATTTCTTCAAAAGGAAGCTCGTCAAAATAGCCGAAATCCTTGATATAAGACATATGTTTTCTTCCGGATTCATCAAATTCATGAAAAAGTGAATCATTTTCACCGTCAAAATCAAGTGGTTTTACCTTAAATTTTTCACATAATTCTCTGTTAAAAGTCGGCGTTGCCTTAATCCATCTGCCGTTTAAATAAAGTTCTGTGTATCCATGATAATAAAAAGTATCAGTTCCCATTATTTCTTTCAGTCTTTTAGTTGTCAGATGATTTTTAACATCTGCAAGACCAAGCCTTGCCGGAATATTTACAGCTTTTAAAGCTCCACACAATGCAACAGCTTTTGCAACACAATATCCTTTTTTTCTTTCAATTATTGAACTTGCTTTCATACCGTTTCTTGTAAAATCAATATCATAGGGACTATAATAAATTTGATCTCTTACTGCATAAAAAAGAGCTTTTGCCTTTTCCTTTAAAGACATATTTTCCTTAGTATTTTTTGCTGCAAAATCCTTTACTTGGAAATGATCAGAGTCCATAAAAAAAGTAGGCTCAAGATAATACTCAGGATTTTTCTCTTCCATAATAGTTCTCCCTTTTTATAAATCAAAATTTTTATAAACATGGGACTTTAAGTCATTTAAAAGTGCCCTGTCCGATTCATTAATGTCTGAATTTAAAAACTCATCAATTTTTAAAACAGCATCTTTTGGCAGCATTCTTTTATTTCCCATATAGTCTAGGGGAACAAGCTTGGAATCAATGGGATTTATTTTTGAAAAATATTTATTTTTCTCTTTTTCAAGCTCTTCAAACATGGAAACATCATAATTTCTAAAAAGAATTCTTTGCCCGAGTTTCTGATTTATCTTATCAAGACTGCTTAAAATTTTTATTTTATCTTCTAGTTCTGCTTCAACAAAAAATCTGCATTTTTCTGCTTCATAATCTTTTAAAAAGCCTCTTTCATATAAAAAAGCATCTTCATCTACACCATCAACTTCTGGATATCTGTAATTTAAATGATATTTGCAGAGTTCATTAAAAATCTCCTCATTTTTTTCAAAAAATTTAAGATTTTCCATAAATTGCCTTAAATTATCATTATTTAATTTTGATTTGAATCTGTCATAAAAAGGAAGAAGAAATGGGGGTTCGCCAAATTTTTTCCTCACAACAAATGTTTTTTCCTCAATATTTTCCTTTGTAAGATTTAAAATTTCTTTAGAATCAAGTCTTAACCAGACGCTTTGATTTGAGTATGGAACAGAATTTCCAAGACATAAAAAAGGTGCCATAAAATTATTTTCAAAACCTATTTTACCATGAATAAAAATTCCTGACTTGTGAATTCCAAATCTGCTTTGAAAAACCTGGTCAACAGATTCACTTCTTTTTTTATCTGTATTTTTTACAAAAAAATCTCTTAAATATTCAAAAATCTTTTTTTCTCTTGAAAACAATTTTGCAAGGTTAAGTGTTGCTTCAACATCTGCTAGTGCATCATGTGCTGTTCCCTTTGTTAAATTATTTAATGGAATAAGATTTTCAAGCTTAAGAGATACTTTACCCTCCAAAAAAGGCCATACTGCAGAATTATTGGAAAAAAGATAAAAAAACACTGCCATTGGATAAATATCCATTCTTGAGCAGTTATTTTTAAACTGATGGGTATATGGAGTCATAAGATTTCTGTAAAAGGAAAATCTTAAAAATTCATCATCAAAACCAAGGGTATTATATCCAAGTGAAATTGTTCCAGGAAAATTCATGAGCCTGTGAATTTCTTTTACTGCTTCAAATTCACTTACACCGTCTTTAAGTTCGCTTGGCCCCATCTTATGAACTAAAAGTGCCTCAGGTGAAATAATTATATCGTCTCTTAAAGCAATTTTAAAATTATGAGTTTCAAGGATATTAAAATCAAGATCTGTCCTTATTGCAGCAAACTGAACAATCTGATCAAAACATTTACTAAGTCCGCTTGTTTCAATATCATAAAACAGATATGTATTTTTCATTTAATCAAACCACCTCAAGGTTATTATCTAAAGACCATTTACCAGAAAAAAAAGGCTTTTTTTCAGTCAAATCCTTTACATATTCCAAAAAATCTTTTCTTGGAATTTCAACAGCACCAAATCTTTTGAGATTATCAGTTTTAACCTGGCAGTCAATAATTGGAAAATTCCATTTTTCAAGCTGCTTTACAAGATATACAAATCCTGTTTTTGAAGAATCAGGCTCAAGTGCAAACATTGATTCCCCAAAAAAGATTCTGCCTATTGACACTCCGTAAAGTCCTCCGCAAATTTTAGTGTCATTCCATACTTCAACAGAATGAGCATAACCCATTTCATGGAGTTTTATATATGCATTTTCCATTTCTTCTGTGATCCAGGTTTCCTCATTGTTATTTGTTCTAATTCTGGCACACATCTTTATTACATATTCAAAATTTTTGTCAAAACTCACAGAAAATTTATTTTTTTTTAGCGTTTTTTTAAGTGACTTTGAAATATGCAGATTTTTTGTGAATAAAACCATTCGAGGATCTGGTGACCACCAAAGGTAAGGATTATAGTCATCAAACCAGGGGAAAATACCTTTTTTATATGCAGCTAAAATTCGTTCAGGTTCAAGCCCCCCTCCAATAGCAAGAAGCCCTGAACTTTCTGCAAATTCAGGAGGAGGAAAAGAAATCCTTGAAGTAAGTTCAAAAACAGGCATCAGTTCTTTTTATAAGTAAAAGTAAAGCTGCCGTCTCTGCAGCCTATTGTTACTTTACCTCCATCTGAGATTTCACCAAATAAAATTTCATCAACCATTTTATCTTTTATTTCTGTCTGAATAAGTCTTGCAAGAGGTCTTGCACCATAAGTTGAATCATAACCTTTTTCAGCAAGAAGCTCCTTTGCTTTTTTTGTTACTTTTACAATAATCTTTTTTTCCTCAAGAGAAGAACTCATTTCAGCTGTAAACTTTTCAACAATTTTTATCATTATAGCTTTATCAAGATGATTAAAATAAACTATTTCATCAAGCCTGTTTCTAAATTCAGGCGGAAAAGTTCTTCCAAGTGCGTTTTTACCCTTTGACAGGGAATCATCTTTCATATTTCCAAATCCAATTGACTTAGAAGCCATTTCTCTTGCTCCGGCATTTGATGTCATCATTAAGATTACGTTTCTGAAATCTGCATGCCTGCCGTTATTGTCTGTAAGCTTACCATAATCCATAACCTGAAGAAGGATATTGTAAATATCTGGATGTGCCTTTTCAATTTCATCTAAAAGAAGAACACTATGGGGTTTTTTTCTTATGGAGTCTGTAAGAAGGCCTCCCTGGTCAAATCCAACATATCCAGGAGGTGCTCCAATAAGCCTTGCTACAGAATGCTTTTCCATATATTCTGACATATCAAATCTTAAAAAATTAATGCCAAGTGTTTTTGCAACCTGTTTTGCAAGCTCTGTTTTTCCAACACCTGTTGGACCTGTAAAAAGAAAAGAACCTATTGGTTTTTCCACATTTCCAAGACCAGCTTTTGATCTTTTTATTGCCGAAACAACTGCTTCAACAGCACTGTCCTGCCCAAAAAGATATTTTTTTATTTCATTTTCAAGTTTTGCAAGTTTATTTTTATCATTTCCACTCATTTGCTGAAGAGGAACTTTTGCCATTTTTGAAACAACGTCTGTTATTTCCTTTTCACTGATAAAATCTATTTTTTTATCAGAAAGTGCTGTCATTGCTCCAACCTCGTCAATCACATCAATTGCCTTATCCGGCAGATATCTCTCATTTAAGTGCCGTAAAGAAAGTTTTACAGCTGATTCAATTGCATCTTCAGAATATTTTATTCCATGAAACATTTCATAACTTGATTTAAGTCCTTTTAAAATTTCAATTGTTTCCTCTTCAGAAGGCTCTGATACATCAATTTTTTCAAATCTTCTTGAAAGTGCCCTGTCCTTCTCAAAATGATTTTTAAATTCCTCATGGGTTGTTGATCCAATGCATCTGAAACTTCCGCTTGTAAGAGATGGTTTTAAAATATTTGAAGCATCCATTGAACCTGAGTTTGTTGCACCAGCTCCTACTATTGTATGAATTTCATCAATAAAAAGGATTGCATCATCAATTTCTTCAAGCTCAATCAAAACTCTTTTAAGTCTTTGTTCAAAATCTCCCCTAAATTTTGTGCCTGCTAAAAGAGAACCAAGATCAAGTGAAAAAATTTTAGAATTAATCAGTTTGTCAGGTACATCTCCTTCAAATATTTTTCTTGCAAGCCCTTCTGCAATTGCTGTTTTACCAACACCTGGATCTCCGACATAAACAGGGTTGTTTTTCCTTCTTCTGCATAAAACCTGCATTGTTCTTTTCAGTTCATCTTCTCTGCCTATAAGTGGATCAATTTTTCCTGAAGCTGCCTTTGCTATCATATCAACTGTATACAAGGACAGTGCTGAGCTGTCTTTTTTAATCTGTTCATCAGTGGTTACATGATCAAAACCAATTCTATCCCTTGAAGATCTTTCCAGCCCCTGACCATGGGAAATATAATTTAAAATATCAATTCTTGTTATGCTTTCCTTTTTCAAAAAAAACACTGCATGGGAATATTCTTCCTCAAAAATTGAAACTAAAATATCTCCTACATTAATTGTCTGCTTTTCAGCTGCCCTTGCATGATTTACTGCTCTTTGAATTACTCTTTGAAAACCAATTGTCTGCTGAAGAACATAATTTGAATCCTTTGGCATACTCTCAAGGTGTTCATCAAAATATGTCTTGAGATCTGACTTTAAAATATGAATATTTCCTCCGCATGACTCAATTATTTCAACTCCGTATGCATCATGCAAAATTGCAAAAAGAACATGCTCAACACAAACATATTCGTGTCTTCTTTTTTTAGCTTCTCTTACTGCAAAACCAAGAGTAGCACTTAATTCCTTGCTTATCATATATTATGCCTTCTCCATTGTACTTTTTAATGGAAACCCGCTGTTTTTTGCGAGAGCTGTAACTGTTTCCACTTTGGTTTCGGCTAATTCATAAGGATATACTCCGCAAATTCCCACACCTTTTTTATGAACATTGAGCATTATTTTTTCAGCTTCTGCCTCGGATTTATGAAAAACTGTAATAAGAATATCAACAACAAAATCCATGGTTGTATAATCATCATTATGTAAAAGCACTTTATATAAAGGAGGCTCTGTTATCTTTTCCGAGATCTCAGATATTACCTCCTGCTCTGTCCCCGGATTTTTTACACTCATTGTTTCCCCCTAAAATTTATTTCTTTGTATTAATCCTAAACATTTAATTTACTTAAATCAAGGTTATGCACCGCAGCATTTTTTATATTTTTTACCGCTGCCACATGGGCAAAGATCGTTTCTGCCTATTTTCGGCTCATTTCTAACTATTGTTTTACCTCCGCCATCAGATCCGCTTCCGCTTGAAAAAACCATTTCATCTTCGGATACTTCTTTAAAAACAGGCTTTTTTTCTTCCTCATAGGTATTTTGAATTTCGATTCTCATAAGAATATTTACAATTTCGTCCTGAATTTTTTCAATCATGGACTGAAACATTGAAAAGCCTTCTTTTTTATAAATAATCAATGGATTCTGCTGGGCATATCCCCTAAGGCCGATACCCTCCTTTAATTGATCCATATTAAGAAGATGATCTTTCCACAATGAGTCTACAGTCTGAAGCATGATAAAATGTTCAAGCTCTCTCATGTTTTCTGAGCCGATTGTATTTTCCTTTCTGTTGTACTCATCCATAGCTTTTTTATAAATAAGTTCAGCAAGGTCATCTTCAGTTAAATTTTCAATATTTATATCCTGGTCATCTAAATTTAGGCTTATTTCTTTTCTTACCTTTTCTCTAAATTCATTAAATCCGTATGACTGGGTTTTATCTTCATTTTTAGAACTTATAAATGCTGCTGCAACCTCATAGGATTTATTTTCAATTATTTCTGATATTTTTTCTTTAAGATCCTCGTTTGTAAGAGCTATTTTTCTTTCCTTGTAAATAACTTCTCTTTGAGCATTCATTACATCATCATATTCAAGAAGATGCTTTCTTATATCAAAGTTATGGCCCTCAACTTTTTTCTGAGCATTTTCAATTGCTCTTGAAATAATACCATGTTCAATTGTCTCACCTTCTTTCATCCCAAGACGGTCCATTACCTTTGTTATTCTTTCTCCTCCAAAAATCCTGAGAAGATCATCTTCAAGGGAAAGATAAAATCTTGAAGAACCAGGGTCTCCCTGGCGTCCTGAACGTCCTCTCAACTGATTATCTATTCGTCTTGATTCATGCCTTTCTGTACCTATAATGTGAAGCCCTCCAAGATCTATGACACCTTCTCCAAGAACAATATCAGTTCCACGTCCTGCCATGTTTGTTGATATGGTAACTGATTTTTTCTGGCCTGCCAAAGCAACAATCTCAGCTTCTTTTTCATGTTGTTTGGCATTTAGAACTTCATGTGGAACGCCTCTTTTTTTGAGCATTTTGCTGAAAAATTCAGATACATCAATTGATATTGTACCAACAAGAACCGGCTGTCCCTTTTTATAGCATTCAGTAATTTCTGCTATAGCAGCCTCAAATTTTTCCTTTTTTGTTTTATAGATAACGTCTGGATGATCTTTTCGTATCAGCGGTTTATTAGTTGGTATTACAAGCACTTCAAGACCGTAGATTTCGGCAAATTCTTTTGCTTCTGTTTCTGCTGTTCCTGTCATACCGCTTAATTTATTGTACATTCTAAAATAATTTTGGAATGTGATTGAAGCAAGGGTTTGGTTTTCATTTTCAATTTTTACCCCTTCCTTTGCTTCAAGAGCCTGATGAAGACCTTCACTGAATCTTCTTCCTGGCATAAGCCTTCCTGTAAATTCATCTACAATTACAACCTGTCCTTCATTTACAATATAATCAACATCTCTTTTAAAAATTGTATGTGCCTTCAAGGCCTGATTAATGTGATGAAGAGTTTCAATGTGAGAGGGATCATAAATATTTTTTATACCCATCTCATTTTCTACATTTAAAATTCCTTCATCTGTTAAAAGAACATTTTTATCTTTTTCATCGACTGTATAATCAGTATCTTTATTTAATTTTCTAATAACAAGGTCAGCCATATTATAAAGATCTGTCGATTTTTCTGCAGGTCCTGAAATTATAAGTGGAGTTCTTGCCTCATCTATCAAAATCGAGTCAACCTCATCAACTATTGCAAAGTTAAGCTCCCTTTGCACAAGGTCTTCTTTCCTGAATTTCATATTATCCCGAAGATAGTCAAATCCGAACTCATTGTTAGTTCCATATACTATGTCACAATTATAAGCTTCCTTTCTCTGCCTGTCATTCAGACCGTGAATAATAACGCCTACTGAAAGCCCTAAGAAACCATAAATTTTACCCATCCACTGGGAGTCTCTTTTTGCAAGATAATCGTTTACAGTTATTATATGAACCCCTTTGCCTGTTATTGCATTAAGATATGCTGGAAGAGTTGCAACAAGAGTTTTACCCTCACCAGTTTTCATTTCTGCAATATTTCCCTCATGAAGAACAACTCCGCCTACTATCTGGCAGTCAAAATGTCTCATATCTAAAACTCTTTTAGAAGCTTCCCTTACAACTGCAAAGGCTTCAGGAAGAATTGAATCTAAAATTTCACCTTCCAAATATCTTTTTTTAAACTCGGCTGTTTTATTTTTTAGTTCTTCATCTGAAAGCTCAAGGATTGATGATTCAAGGTCATTAACTTTTTCAACTATTTTGGATATCCTTTTGAGCTGTCTGTCATTTCTTGTTCCAAATAAAGCTTTTAGCAAATTTACTATCATTTTTATTCCTTATAAATATTGGTTTGCAACCAAGAAATGTTGCCTAAATAAGACTAAATTCAAATTAATCCTTAAAAAATCTTAAAAAATTAGTTTAATACTCGAAAAGCCAATTAAACAATTGTTCTTTCCCAATATAATCAAAGTATCCTGAATGTAAATTTTTAAGTTTTTATTCACCAAAAAATTCTTAAATAAAAATATAATTTTTAATTTATCAACAAAGAAATATTTATAAACCAATTAGATTAAAATATCAAAATCAAAAACCCTCATTCCTAAATATTAAACGAGGGCTTTTGATTTGTTTTTTTAAATAATTTTATTCTATTACATAAATGAAAAATATTTTTTCTTTGAATAGTTGCTGAACGAAAACGGCCTTTTTTGTCCATTTCGGCGTCAGATTCAAAATTTAATCCTCAAAATACTAAATGTATTCCTGCGGTTAAATTT
>JAVERC010000082.1:0-7250 GCA_034007295.1 Desulforegulaceae bacterium
CCTGATGGATGGTGATTTGTCCAGAAGGATCAGCGGTTTCCGAAGAAATGATAAATCCTGATGGATGGTGATTTTGGAAACAAAAAAAACCAGGGCAAAGCTTGTGTCTTTAATATGACTTCCAAGGTTTGTCTGGTAGTTTTTTTGTTTTAATTACAGCATTTTGTTTGTACTAAAGTATAGAAACAGCTCTAGTGTTTAAAATTTTGCCGAATACAAAGAAGCTGTTGTTTAGGCTTCACCGCCGCAACTGACTTGCGCTTTAGGCAAAAATAAATAAAGCGACTGTCACTTCTTTGCAGAATAAATACGATGATCGGTGAAAATCAAAGTATTTTTCCCGGTTCCTACGACTGAATAGACTGTTGTTTAGGCTGCACCGCCGCAACTGATAATCTTAAATGGGAAAAATTTAAGAAGATCGTCTCATTCGTCTGATTTAATATCGGGGAGCAATCTGTGTGCATAGATCGTCCAAACGTGAGTCCGGTGAAACCGGAGGCCCAAAAGCAAAATGCTAGTGGTATGAAAAACTGATAAACTTCAAAAATAAAAGGATAAAAAAGGATTTATCCCCTTATGTTTGAGGGCAGAATATTTCTTCTGCCCAGGCAAAAAAATTTAAACGGCTTTTTTAGTTTCTTCTTGTGTTGCAGTTTTTGTAAACAACCTTGTTGATTTAAAAAGCTTTTTAGCATTGTTTGTATTGTTTGCAAGTTGTTTTCCGGTGAGCGCAGCCATTTTTTGCAGCGTTCCTTCCAGAGAAACTATACTGCCTTTTAATTCTTCAAGAAGATCTACACCTTCTTGAATTGAAATATTAAGCCCCAATCCATTTCTGATCTTACCTATTTGCTGATCTGCGGCAATGGCAAGCTCGGTTAATGCCGTAGATTCTTCTGTATTACAAAGAACAATTCTGTTTTTTGGATTTTTGGCGGCTTCTTGAAAAAATTCAAGCCGCTGTGCATTTATTTTTTCAAAAAATCTTTTTCTTTCTTCCTGTGTGTATGTTTTTTTTTCTTCTGCCATTTTTTCCTCTTTTCATTTTTTTGATTATTATTTTTTTATTTAAGCCCTACTACGTTATAGGAACCCAATAAAAAACATAAAAAAAGGTACAATATGAATAAAAATGTAGAAATTTTGGCAAAAAAAATTGGTTTGGATATAAATACTGTCTTTTTTTTATTAGAAGAAAGTATGATCGAAGTCTTCAGTAATTTATATGGAAATAAAGTTGTTTGCATTGCAGACGCTCCGGGGAAAAAAATAAGAGTTTCTTTTCCTTATAAAAAAAGATACGGCCATTTTGATGTAGATTTATGGGAAGATGAAGAAAATCTTTTTGTTAATTCAAGTTATGATATTGATTTTAATTTAGATAAAATAAACTCAAATATCATAAAAGATATAAAAGAAAGTTTTTCTTATAAAATAGAACATCTTGAAAAGGAAAAATATTTTTCATTTATATATCAAAAAACAGGAGAGTTAATAGAAGGGGTTATTAGTGACATAAGAGATAATGTAATCTTAGTTGAACTGTATAATAGTAAATTCAAAGGATTTTTTGAAAAAAGGTCCTGGATAGAAAATGAAACCTATCAAAAAGGGAAAAAGTATTTTTTTATTGTTTCTGCCGTAACGAGAAAGCCTTTTAAAGTTAAGCTGATAAGAAGAAGTAAGGTTTTGACAGAAAAACTTTTTACCAAATACCTACCACCATATTTTTTTAAGTGCCTTAAAAGGATTCCAGGAACATATAGCCTTGTAGAAACAGATCATCCCATGAACGATGAATTTTTTAAAATTCGGGAAGAAGTCAGGCTTCTTTCAGGGGATAAGCATATTGAAACTTTTCATATAAACGACACCAAAAGAAGGAAGGGTAAAGGTAGAAAAAAATGTTAATTTCATTTTTTTTATTTATTTTAGCTTTTATCCTATGCCGGGGGGCGTCTTATGTGGTTGGAAAAACGTGGGGATGGGAAGGATTAAAAGCATACCATTGCATATCAACTCCAATCCACGAAGCCTGTCATGCTCTAACCAGCATGTTTTTTGGTCATAAAATAACTCGTTTTGCGCCTTATTTATTTGATAAAACGACAGGTCTGGCGGGAGTTGTGGAATTCACTTATAATAAAAATAGTATTTTTCAGATTATTGGTCTTTTTTTTTCAGCTATTGCTCCTTTTTTAATGGGAGGAACCCTTGTAATTGCGATAGCCTTTTTCTCTTTTTCTAATCCTGAAGATTTTACCTTGCAACTGGCTTATATTAAATATATTTTTATTTCTTACACAGAAGGTCAGCTTTCAAATTTTTCTTTATTTTCAATTTTTTCATATTTTTGGGGGGAATTTAAATTATTGTTTTATATACTTTTTTCATATGAAAATTTGACGAGCATTAAATTTTTTTTGGGCTTTATAGTTGTTTTTTTAATAACACCGTCAATAATGCCCTCAAGACACGACATTATCCAGGTGTCATTTTTTATAGCTTCAATCTTTATTTCATTTTTTATTTTCTTTAATTGGCTTGCGGTAAAATTTATCCATATTCCCCAATCCGTAGTAGACACCACCATTGGTTTAAATTTTTATATTTTTTTAACATCAGCTCTGGTGTGTTTTTTTCTGTTTCTTAATTTTTTGATTATTGTAACAGGAGCAGCCACCTTTACGCTGCTTAAAAAAATAAAAAAGGTGGCTACTTAGTTTTCTTTTCCAGCTTTTCTTTGATTTCCAGAAGAGCCTTGGCTTCTTCCCTGGTGATCGTTATTGTGAATTCATCTTCCGTTTCATCAATTTTTGACAAGTTCAAACGTTGGGTTATAGCTTCAAAGCTACTTCTCAGTAAGTTTTCCACTTTTTTAGGGATACGTTTTGTGTTACCTTCAACACTTTTTCTTGTCACTTTTGTCGCTTTTTTTTCTCTTTTTATTCCTTCGTTATCCTCAAACAAATTGAGAGTCTCGTATTCCTTCTTGGAATCCGGTTCAATATCGGTTTTTTCAAGTGCTTTTTCGATGATATTGATGCAAGCCATACCATGCTCTTTAAATAATTCAAGAGCATAAGAGGCTGAAATCAAACCACCTTCGATCATACTTTTTGCTTTTTCTGGAAGATCAAGAAGAATAAGGCTGTTTGATACGTGAGAAATTGTCTTACCAACGGCATTTGCAATTTCTTGCATAGTCCAACCCCATGCCCTGTATCTTCCATAAACGGCAGCTCTTTCAAGCTGAGAAAGAGGCAATCCATCGTTGGATGTGAGAATAAGAAGGTTTTCGTCCAGCTCGTTTTTGTTCTTCAATTCAAGAACTGGTACTCGCTGAATTTCTGCCCCTTCGGATATGGCAAGCAGAATTGCTCTATGGCGGCAATGCCCGTCCCGGATCAAAACCTTCCCGTCTATGACTCTGACAACGATAGGAGGAACATAACGGCCTGCCTTGTATGAATCAGCCAAATTCCGTATATGTTGTTTTACATCTTCTCTTTCAAAGTAATCCCCTTCACCGAAAAGCCCCCTGGGATTAAACCCTTCTTGGACTTCTAATATTTCTACAGGAACGGTAAAGATGTCGTTTTTTGTGATATCGGGGATAGCTTTTTTCAAATTTTTTAAACTTTGTGCAAGTGTCATTGAAAATCCCTTTCTTTGTGTTTTCTTGAAAAACTACAACATTACCATTAAAAATGCAAGGCATTTTATATAAAACAAAAAAAGGTATAGCCCTGAATACATACCAGGGCTATACCTTTCTGAGAAATGGGAAGCCCCCGCCTTGAGGCGGGGAGGCATCACGAATCTACCAGACAGAAGGATTGTTTCTATGAAAATTCTTACTGGTTTCAAATCTCTCAAAATCTATAAAGAATCCTATAATTTCAAAGAAATAAGGCGGGTATTGAATGTCGTTATTACTGTATTCCCAAGACCAAAACATTCTTTTTTGGGCATTTTCTGATGAAAGAAGGTTTCCTGCACTATCCCATCTAAATTGGTTATGACACATACCACTGCTATTGCTTTTTGAATCAAGAGAACATTCATGATAATCAAGAACCTTTTCGCTCCCACTTGAAAATTCCCTTACCTCTTTTACAGTACCATTATCATTAAAAAAAACAGTCTCATAAGGCATCAAAAGCATTGGAGCCGCAGAAGATTTTTTTCTGGTAGTAATGTACCCATCGCCTTTCTCAATTTCATATTCAATAGATCCAATATTATTATTGATTTTATAATCATCCCTTACCGAATCATGAAAAGCCATTGAAGCATAATTCTTGCCCCCCACAGAGGAATATGACAACTGAAAAAGCTTTTCTGCATTATTAAAATCAAGTTCTTTCCCACCAAAACCATCATCAATTAAATTGTACTTGTTAATATTGGAAATGTGGGGTGTCCCATCAATAACCGTATAATCTAAAGCATATACAGAGCCTGAAGCCCTCTCACTCTGCATAAGAGTAGGGAGTCCATGATAAGCAGTTATAGCACTGTTTGTTTCATAAAAAAATGAAAGCCCATACTTCGTAGGAACACCTTCATCGTCATAAAAAACAACCTGGGAAAGCTTATAATTTTTTCCATAAAAAAGAGAAAACAATGACTTATTATCATGGGGTGTTTGTCCTGAATTGTCAGTGCTTTCCTTATATTGATTTTCTAAAAAATCTTGAAATTTTTTGGGAGGACAAGGGTAACAAGGCCCTTTTTCTGCAACAATAGCAGGATTTGCATTCATTCTATCCAGAAGATTTTTAACTGATACCTGGTTAAAAAACTGGCTTGGTTCCATTGAAAAATCAAAGGCCAAGCCTTTCATTTCTGCCAAAATAGCAGAATTGATCTGAATGCCATTGGAAGGATCATTGTCCAGATCTAGTGTAAGAAGAAGGGCTAAAACATTTTTAAAATCATTGCTTTTTGGATCAGAAGCCAATCCTGATATGCTTTTCAGCGTAGCAGCTTGAACTTCATTGCCCACCGGATAGTCTTCAGTAAGATAAAACTGTACTTTTTCTCCGGGAAAATATGAAATTTTAGATCCCTTCTCTGTTATTTCAAATTTTCCAGCTTCCATAAGTGACGTCCTATAAAGGAATCCTTCATAGGATACACTATCAAATGAGGATATAATTTTTTTTTCAGAAGGAGACGTAGGTTTTGGTTCTACCGGAGAACTTGATGACCCCCCCCCATTACAACCGAATGAAAACAAAGCAAGCCCTAAAACAACATACAATTTTTTCTTGCTAAACATGCTAAATCCTTTCTTTGACTGTTGAATAAAAAAACAATTTCAAATACGATATATCTTTATTTAAAAAATGCAAGGCTTTTTTATTTTGTTTGTTTTTTATCAGGGTGGAAAGATCTAAAAGAACAAGCCACATCCAAGATCTCTTCCAAAACAGAATTTTTAGATCTCGCGTCTTCCAATGCGACTTCCAAGTTTTTTGATCTTTGCAATAAAAGAACAGCACTAACTACATGTTCTTCTGAATGACGAAGCACAGAACCAGCTAACAATACAAATGATTTTTCTTCTTTTATGAGTATTTCCATGTTGGAACTCAAAAGGGATTTGTAAAAATGAATTGCTTGAAATTTATTAACCCGTCTTACGTCACTATCCCAATTATCAACATAATCCATATGGGTGTAAGGATTTTTTTCAAGCTGATTAAGTCGAAAGCAAATTAAAAAATCAAAAAATGACACTCCGCAAAAAATCAACCAGAATAAAGCGTAGTCCAAAGCCAAAGAAAACCTTGAGATAAAAAACAATATAATAAACGCAGAACACCATCTAAAAATAAACGCATAACTAAGCAATTTTAAAAGTTTTTTTCTTGTGAGATTGAAAACCATAAATTCTCCATTTATTTTTCTTTTTTTATATCAAAATAAATACTTATTCATACTGTTTATTTTATATGACTTTTGTAAAAAAAAGGAAAAATAATGATTGAAAATGAAAAAGAATTTTTAATCGCTCGAATAAGAGAAAGTTCTGTCTCTTTTTTTTATTTTGAAAATTTTTATTTTAATGGGTTAAGATCCAATAGAGAAAAAAAAGTCTTAAAATCAATTGTTTATTTTATGGGGCCTCCCATAAACGTTTTTTCTGAATATATACACTCTTATTTTCTTTTAAAAAAAAGCCCTTACTCGGATAAGGTAAAAATTTATTTATCAGAAAATTTACATAAAACATTTCTATTATTGATAGATGACCCTGGAAATATTGCTCACATGTTATCTATTTCTTGTTTTATTAATTATTTTTTTCAAAACACTCTTTCTGCTTTAGAATCCATGGAAAAAAGAATATCTTCGCAAGATATTTTCTACGTGATGCCTCCCCCGCCTGAAGGTGGGGATTCGCGCTTCTTAGGCCGCAGCTACGGAAGTAGTCTGAGAGATGGTGCAACCAGCCGCCTTTAATTTTAATAGCCTGATTTCTCATGTTGCAGGCTGCATTAAAAACGCGCCGTAAAACCCCGCCCTGGGCAGCGAGGTTTTACGGCGCTCTTTATGGGTATTTTTTTTCTGAACTTTTTAAAATAAGACTTTGAATTCTTAATAAAATAATACTTGACATATTTTTTTATTTTTTGCCTAATTACTCGGTTTTTATATAAAATACAAAAAAAGGAAAATTACATGGCAAACAAAAAATCAAGTATTATCAGCATAATCAACCAGAAAGGCGGAGTCGGAAAAACAACCACAACCGCAAATCTGGGACATGCTCTTGCCCAGCTCGGTTTCAAAACCTTGGTTATAGATTTTGATCCTCAAGCCAACGCCTCAATGGTTCTCGGAAAACTATCACCTTTTGAGCAGCCTAAAACTCTTGCAGACATATATACATCTGAAACAACCCTTTATGACTGTATCACTCCTACAAAATATGAAAATCTGGATTTGGTGTCTAGTCATATGGATCTTTTTTCAATTAAAATTCAAATTACAGGAACTCCTGATGGAATAGTTGGCCTCAAAAGATCCATGGATGAAAAAATCATCTCCTTTTATGATTTTGTGCTGATAGACTGTCAGCCCGATATCGGAGGGGCATTAGTAACAAATGCTCTTGTCACTTCAGATTATTATATAGTTCCGATTGCTGCTGAAGATGTTTTTGGACTAAGAGGTATTAAGCAACTAGAAGCAAGCATAAAAGTCATCAGAGACTCACTTAACCCCCACATCTC
>JAVERC010000029.1:0-42207 GCA_034007295.1 Desulforegulaceae bacterium
TCCCCTCTTCATTTACAATTTTTTCATATTCCTGTTTTTTATCTGCAGAAGACATCATTATTGTGTTTGCGAAGTTGTCGTATTCGTCTATGAGGAGATAGATCGGATTAGAAGTCATTTTTACCGCACTTGCAAGGGACTGAATAGAATTGAGTGCATTGTCTTTGTCTATTTCAAAAAAAGGAATATTGTAATCTCTGTAATAAAGAAGAAATCCTTTGATGCTTATATTAATATGATCAAATAAAGCTTTTTTTATGTTGTCTTCACTTCCTGTTGCATCCACACAGGAAAAATCCCATCTCAAAATAAGATATGAGTTTCTGTATGGAGTAGGGTTTTTCCCAATTTTTAAGTGTCCAAATATTTTTTGAAAATCATTTTTTTTGGAAACATCATAATAATTTTCAAGCATGGAAAGCAAAAGACTTTTTCCAAAGCGTTTTGGTCTTATAAAAAGCTGGGATTTTGAATTTTCAATTAAATGAATTTTGTCTGTGCGATCACAGTAAAAATAATTGTTTTCAATAATTTCATTGAAATCTGATATTCCGTATGGATATTTCATTTTATCCTCATAGTTTTCAGGTTTTTAATATCCTTATATCAGCAAGATATATTAACATCAATGATGTAAATATTTTTATAAAAATCAGTATATTATGTTAAGTATAAAAAATTATAATAGTTCTTATAAACTTTTTAAAATCGTTAAATATCAGTTTTATTTGTTGAATATTTGGTTTTAAGCTGCTGAAACTGATAAGCTCCAGCAATAAGAACCATGCCAACTCCCATAAAAGCAATTATTTTTCCTGTTACAGGCAATCCTCTTAAATCCATGAAAACAAGTTTTAAGAAAGCTGCAAGAAAAACAGCGGCAGGTATTTTCATACAATCAAAATAAACTGGTTTTAAAGTCCCAAATAAAAGTATTGTCCCTTGAATTACCAGAAAAATTGTAAGTAAAGGGCTTGTGAAATTTATATTGAAATTTTCCAGATATACTGCAAACAAAAATGCTGCAAGAAAGTTGAAGAAAAAGTATAGAATTTTTTTATTTGTGAATAATTTATTTTTGTCATGGAGAAAATAATTTTCCCTGTGAATCAATATCCCAAAAATTATAAATGGAATTGTTGTTAATACAATGTTTAAATTTGAAGTACCAGACATGATAAAAATAAGGCTTGGGAAGACTAAAAAAAGATATGATGTGAAAAAGAAATTGTATGTGTTTTCAAACCATGGTTTCACAGGTCTTTTAAATGCAGCGTAAAGAGAAAATAAAGACCAGGCACATATTCCTGCAGCAACTGATTTGCAAATTATTGAGGTATAAAGAAATAAAGAATATCCAAAATAAATAAAGGCTCCATGATAAATTCGTTTGAAAGGATCGTTGTTATAGTCTTTTTTTCTAAAACCACCTGTAAAAAATAAAACTGCAAGGAAAAGTAAAATTCCTGATAAAATTCCAAATCTTATTGAATAAAAAACTGCTTCATGGTTTTTTGTAAAAGACAGGGAAAAAGAATCATATCTGTTATAATTGAAAATATAAATTAAAGAGTAAAAAATTGAAAAACCAGATGCCACAAGGCTTAGAATTTCAAATTCAAGAAACATGAAACTTTTTTTAAGATAATAATAAAGGCAGATTGCAGCAGCAACGCTTACCCATAACAAAACAGGCATATATCCATAAAGATATTTATATGAGGAAGGAAGAAAACTTATTGGTATGATAATGAAAAAAAGATTTCTTAATAGTTTTGATGATTTGAAAAAATAGCCTGTTTTGTTAAATCTTTTATAAATATGGTAAATCAGAATAAATGAAAAAAAGATTTCAAGCTGAGCGATTTTTCCAGCAATATCAAGGTCGACAAAAATAAATGATTTTATTGAAGATCCAGAATAAATAATTTGGAGCCCAGGGAATAAAAGATGGAAAAAAGCAAAAAACTCGCCAAAAACAAGTTTTCTTTTACCTGCCCTGTAAAGGTAATAAGGAAGAGGCACTGCTGCAAGAATTAGAAGATAACTTAAAAAAAACTGGTTCAGGATAAAAAGCCAGACAGAACTTATCCACACAAAAACTGCATTATCAGAAATATTTAGAATTGTTTTTTCTGTACCATCAAGTCTTTGCTCATTTTTTTCCATAAGGATACGAAGGACAAATATAAAAAATCCTGCTGAAAAAAGATTTATAAAAGACAAAATAACCAAGTCAAAATTATTTGAAAAAAGTCCCTGGACAATTGAAAATATAATGGAAGATATTGACATCATTAAAATAAGATAACCTTCTTTTCTTACAAAAATCTCATTGAATTTGAATCCTGCGTATATGAGAAGAAGAGCCTCTATTCCCCAGATTGCTCCTGCAATGTCTGGAGAAACAAGGTGAAGAACTGCAATTCCTGCAAAAAGTCCTGAAAAGATAATAAAAAAAGATTTTAATTTTTCGTTAATAAATCTGAAAAAAAGAGCAAGAGAAATAATTGAGTTAAGACAAAGAAAATATCCTGCATATTTTGGCGTCCATGAAAGATTAATTATACTTCCTGTGAGATAGATAAAAAGAGCTGAAAGAACAATAATTTCTTTTTTTGAAAGAGCATTTTTTATCTTTTTTTTGTCAAACAATAAGAAGTATGAGTAAACCCAGTAAAAAAAGTGAACAATTATAATATGAAACAGCAGCTTTGAAACTGATGCCTCAACCATGAAAAGACTTGAAATCATTGTAATATATGAAAGTTCTTCCCATTTTATTTTTTTTGCTACTAAAAGGGTTATTATGCTTAAAAAAAGAAGATATAAAAGGTACACATCTGTACTCTGGCCATTATTTCCAAGTGCAAGTGGAAAAAAAATTCCTCCTGCCATTGCAATAAAGGAAACAATTCTTGTGTTTAAATAAACAGCAAGAAAAAATGCTGCTAAAGTATTTAAAATTAAAAGAAAAAAAGAAAAATATGAGGGAATCAGGCTGTAAAAAGGCCCTGCTGCATAAATTGCAAGATAGTTTATTATTATTCCAAGTCCTGTAAGCCCTGATGCAAAATCATGCATTTCCTCTTTTTTTGAATAAAGTATTTTTGAAAAAAAGATTATTGAGGTTCCGCAGAAAAAAACAGTTAAAGCCTTTGCCCATTCATTGAAAAAATTTGAAAAAGAATATTTGATAAGATAGGAAAAACCTGAAACAAGTGCAATTATTCCTCCAAGAGTCATAAGAAAAACAGGTCCTTTTCCCTGTTTTTGGTAGTGTCTGTAAAATCCTGCAAAAGTTTCAAATAAAGACTCAAAAGGTCCTGAAACGGCTTTTATAATGTTTGTTATAAAAATAATTAACAATGGATCTTGTTTTTTTATTGTTGGAAAAAGATTTGCTTTTTCAGAATCTTTTTTTGTGAAATTGAAATTTTTTGGGAGAAATTCATTTTGTTCTATTTCTTTAGAATTCTCAATTTTTTTTGGCTGAGTTATTGTCTGCGGACTAAAAGTATTAAGTTTTTTTTCAAGATTTATTATTTTTTCATCAAGATTTTTAAGTAAATCAAGTCTTGAATAAATTTCCGGCATGGTTTTATCAAGAACTTTTTTATACTCATTTTTCAGTTCACTAAGTTCTGTTTTAATTTCTTCAATTTTCTGGTTCATGGGTTTTAATCCAAGTTTTATTTTAATAATATGGTGTAATATTTTAATTTGTGGATTATGAAGGAATCAATTGATTTACTCAAACAAAAAAAATTATGATTTGAGATAAGTGCTTTTGTCTTTTTTTAAAAAAGATAAAATATTTTTTTGTAAAAAAGTTTTTCATGTGAGATTTTAAACAGTGTTTGTTATCAAATATGCAGATTTCAAATTAGGCATATTTTTAAAAAAGGACATTTAAAAGGAAATCTAAATGGAAAATTTTTATCCACTCACCCATGCTGAAAAAAGAATTTATCTTACCCAGAAATTAAACCCTGACTCTTCAATGTGGAATGTTCCAACATCATACCGAATGCCGGAAGGTGATTCAGCTATAATGGAAAAGGCAGTTTATCTTTCCATGGGAGTTCAGCCGGGTCTTGGAGTCCGTTTTACTGAAAAAAACGGAGAGCCTTTTAAATATTTTATTGAAAAATCTGAACCTGTTCTTGAAGTTTTTGATTTTTCGGATAAAAGCGATGAGTTCTGCATGACATGGCTTGAAAATAAAAGTGCGGCTGCAATGGAAATGCTTGAAAGTCCGCTTCATTATTTTGCTGTGTTAAAAGGTCCTGGAAAAGCTGTTTATCTTTATACGCTTTATCACCACATAGCAATGGACGGAAGGTCAAATTCAATTGCAGCAGCTCATATTTTGAAGGCTTATACTGAGCTTTTAAAAGGAAATACAAATTATGCTCCGCAAATTTTTCCACATGACCCGATGCCTGCAATAGAAAATGAAAATAGTTATTTTAAATCAGATAAATATATAGAAGATAAAAACTACTGGAACAAAAAGTTTGAAACTTTGCCTGAACCAATGGAACCGGGAATCAAGGTTCCAAAGGATGAGCTTTTTCTTTCAAAGTATATAAGCAGATTTGACAAAAAGACCTGTGAAAAGCTTTCAGATTTTTGTGCAAGGGAAAAAATTTCACCTTTCAGGGTTTTTGTTTCAGCTCTTGGAATTTATTTTTCAAGGATTTTTAACCGTGATGATGCAGTTTTTGGTTCTGCAACAGGAAACAGGCATCCGGAATCAATGCTTGATGCAATGGCAATGTTTGTAAGTACTGTTGTTTTAAAACTTGATACAGATAAAAATTTAACTTTCAAAGATATTCTTAATCAGACTAAAACAGCTGTAAAAGAGGCACTTTTTCACGAAAGATATCCTTTTGATGAACTTGTGTCAGATTTGAGAAAAATAAATGGAGAAGTACCTGAACTTAACAATATTTCAGTTGTTGAATTTATAAGGCCTGACATCCCGGATGACTGCGAATTAAATATTCATAATTACAATGAATCTAAAAATGCTTTAACAATTTATTTTTCATACCCCAAAAAAGACCAGACAAGAGAAATTCCATTTGAAACTGTTTTTATCTACAGAAAAGACTGCTTTGAATCCTGGCAGGTTGAGCAGATGTCAGGCCATATTCAGACTCTTATAAATAATGCAATTGATAATCCAATGCTTAAATCCGGAGAAATTTCCTTTTTAACCAAAAAGGAAAAAACATTGATAATTGAGGGGTTTAATCCTGAGGAACCTGTGAATGGCAGTTATTCAACTGTTCATGAGCTTATTTCAAAGCAGTGCAAAAGAAATCCCGGAGCTTCTGCTGTTGTGTGGCGTGACAAAATACTTACCTACAAAGAACTTGACATACTTTCAGATATTCTTGCAAAAAAACTCTTTGACATGGGTGTTGGAAGCGGAACTGTTGCAGGACTTTTAATGGACAGATGCCCTGAAATAATTATAGCCCAGACTGCAATTTTAAAGACAGGTGCTGCATTTATGCCAATTGATGCAGAATATCCGGATGAAAGAATAAGCTTTATGCTCGAAGATGTTAATGCACCATGTCTTGTAACAGCAAAAAGATTTATTGATGAAAGGGATTTTAAAGGTGCAAAGCTTTTAAATATGGATGACCCCGATATTTTTGAGTGTGATGACTCATTTTTTCCTTTTAAGGGAAATCCTGATGACCCTTGTGTTTTTATTTATACTTCAGGCTCAACCGGAAAACCCAAAGGAGTAATTTTAAAACATTACGGCATTTCAAATATTATTCTCGGAGCAATAAAAGAATATAAACTTACATCCGAAGATAAAATTGCAAAGCATGCAAGTTTTTCATTTGATGCAAGCCTTTTAGAAGTTTTTACAGCTCTTTTTTCAGGAGCTGAGCTTCATCTTATTCCGGAAGAAATTAAACTGTCCTTAGGCCCTTTAAATGATTATTACGAAAAATATAAAATTACCTTTGGATTTCTTACAACCCAGCTTGGCGAGCAGTTCATGGAATATATGGACAACAAATCCCTTAAAACCCTTCTTGTCGGAGGGGAAAAACTCAGAACATTTACTAAAAGAAGTTATGACTTGTTCAATATTTACGGCCCAACAGAATGTTCAATTTATGTAACAGGGAATCTGGTTGAAGAATTTGAGGAAAACATTCCAATAGGAAAGCCTATGCCCGGATGCAGGGTTTATGTTCTTGATAAACACAACAATCCGCAGCCTCCCGGAGCTGCCGGAGAACTTTGTATTTCAGGTCCCTGCGTTGCACTTGGATATCACAACCGTCCTGAAAAAACAAAAGAGTGTTTTGTATCTGACCCGTTTTATAAAAATGAAATCATGTATAAAACAGGAGACCTTGCAGCTTTTCGTATGGACGGAAAACTTCTTCATCTTGGAAGAATGGACAGGCAGGTAAAACTCAGAGGCTTTAGAATAGAACTTGGCGAAATTGAAAATGCAATGCTTGAATATAAAGGCGTTACACAGGCGGCAGTTGCAGATTTTAAAGACAACAGGGGAAGGGTTTATCTGTGCGGGTATTTTGCAGGTGAAATAAATGAACCGATAGAAGGATTCAAAGCTTTTTTAAAAAAGAGAATACCTGAATTTATGGTTCCTCTTTATATGATTCAAATGGATACTCTTCCGATAACCCCAAGCGGAAAAATTGACAGGCTTAAACTTGTAAAGCCTGATGAAACAAAAGATCTGAAAGAAGAATTTGTTGAACCTGCAACAGAACTTGAAAAAAATCTGGCTCAAATCTGGTCTGATATTTTAAATCTTGAAAAAATAAGTGCGTCAGGTGATTTTTTCAGATGCGGAGGAGATTCATTAAGAGCTGTGGCACTTCAGGTGAAAATCAGTAAAAAACTTGGCTGTGAAATATCTCTTTCAGATATTTTTTCCAATCCAAGTCCTTGTAAAATGGCAGAATTTCTTGAAAAATCAGAAAAAGATTTAAGCAGAAATATTATTGAAAAAGCTTTGGACCTTAAATTTTATCCGGCCTCTGTTGCCCAGCAGCAGCTTTTTTTACTGAGCAGAATGAATGGAATCAAGACAAGCTATAACATGCCCTTAAGAATTGATATAGAAGGAGACCTTGATAAAAAATCTCTTTCTGATGCACTTGTAAATCTTTTGAAAAGACATGATTCTCTTAGAACAAAGTTTGAAATAATTGAAGGGAAATGTGTTCAGGTTTTAGAGGAAAAAGCTTTGCTTAAAATGGAATTTGGTGAAGTTTTTCCTGAAAATCTTGAATCTGCAGCAAAAAGTTTTGTAAGACCCTTTGACCCTTCAAAAGCACCGCTTTTTCGAGTAAAGCTTCTTGCCCTAAAAAATTCCGGTAAAAATCAAAAACATGTTCTTTTAATTGATATGCACCATCTTGTAAGTGACGGGGTATCTGTTGGAATAATTATAAGAGACCTTTTTGATTTTTATGAAAAAAAAGAATTAAAGCCTCTTGTTTTCCAGCACAGGGATTTTACATATACAGAAGCAAAAAGAGAAGCTGAAGTTAAGAAAAAACATGAAAAATTCTGGATAGATAATTTTTTAAATCCGCCCCAATCAGGACTTCCGACAGACAGACCAAGAAAACCTGAAGCAGATTTTGAAGGAGACGACCATCTTGAGGTTTTAAGCTATGAACTAAGTCAAAAGCTTAAAAAACTTGCCAAAAAAGAAGAGTCCACACTTCATCAGCTCATGCTTGCATCTCTTTCAGTTCTTCTTGGAAGATGGAGTGATACTGATGATGTTATAATAGGTACAAGCACTTCAGGAAGAGATTTTGCAGGAGCTGAAAATGTTGTCGGAATGTTTGTAAGAACTCTTCCAACAAGGCACAGACCCCTTGATGACAAGGCTTTTTCAAGGCTTCTTCTTGAAGCAAAAGAGCATATGAGAGAAATTTATGCAAACAGTGAATATCCTATTTCTTCCCTTTATGAAAAACTCGGACTTAACCGCGGCCCGGGAAGGCATCCTCTTTTTGACGTAAACTTTGTAATGCAGGAAACAGGAATATCAGATTTTATTGAAGCGTCCAAAATAAAAGCAAAAATCAAATTTATAGAAACCAGTACCGCAAAGTTTGATATTTCATTTGGAGCATCAGTTAAAAACGGGTGTATAAATTTACGTGCTGATTACAGAAAATCAATTTATTCAAGGGAAACCATTGCAAGGTTTATTTCTCATTTTACAAGGATTTTAGAATCTGTTTCGGAAAATATAGATATTTTAATAGGTGATATTGATATTTTATGTGCCGAAGAAAAAGATACCCTTTTAAACAGATTCAATCCCAGTCCCATAGATTTGCCAAAATGGCCTTCGGTTTGTCATGCTATTTCCTTATTTGCAAAAAAATATCCTGATAAAACTGCAGTAGTTTCAGGAAGTGAAAAAATTACATACAAAAAACTTGATGAAATTTCAAATCAGGCAGCAAGGCTTATTTTAAAGAACAAAAAATCTGATGAGGAAATTGTTGTTGTTGCATCAGACAGGTCGGTTCATGCTGTTTTATCCATGATTGCGGTTTTAAAGGCAGGGTGTGCCTATGTTGCTGTTGACCCTGATTATCCGGGGAAAAGAAAGTCTTTTATAATTAATGATACAAACGCCTCAATTATTGTCGGTTCATCAAAAAGTTTAAAGTCCTTTGATTTTGATGCCTGCAAAATAAGCGTTGATAAACCAATTTCCGAACCGGTTACCGACCCTGATGTTTTAAAAGGAAAAAAAGAGCTAGCCTATCTTATTTTTACCTCTGGTTCCACAGGAACTCCAAAGGGAGTTTCAATAGAACATCATTCAATGGTAAATTTTATAAACTGGTACAAAACCCATCATAAAATTACAGAAAATTCAAATACAGCTGCTTTTGCATCTTTCAGCTTTGATGTTTCGGTTGTTCAGATTTTTGCCCCCTTAACTTCAGGTGGAACACTTTATATTATTCCTGAAGATTTACGTCTTTCTCCAAAGGAGCTTGATTTATATTTCATGAAAGAAAACATAAGTCATGCACATTTTCCAACTCAGTTTGCCGAGCAGTTTATGAGAATGGCCGAGGGGAAATCGCTAAAAACAATGGTTGTCGGAGGAGACCGGCTTACAAAATACAAAATCGGCCCGTATCGGCTTACAAATGAATACGGCCCGAGTGAAGCAACCATGGCATGTTTGAGTTTTGATGTTTTGGAAGTTATGGAAAATCCGCCGGTAGGTTCGCCTGTTGAAAATTACAGGGTTTATATTCTTGATAAAAAGGGAAGGCTTTGTCCAATTGGAATGCCCGGAGAAATCTGTGTTGCAGGAGAAGGGGTTGCAAGGGGATATCATAACAGGCCGGAGCTTACTGAAAAATCCTTTGTAAAAGACCCTTTTTTCCCGGGTGAGAGAATGTATAGAACAGGAGACAGGGGAAGATGGCTTAACAGCGGTGTTGTGGAATTTATGGAACGCCTTGATTTTCAGGTTAAAATAAGAGGTTTCAGAATTGAGCCCGGAGAAATTGCAAGAAGAATTTCAGAGGTTTTGAAAGTTCTGGAAAGTGTGGTCATTCCAATTGAAGAAACATCTGGAAACAAGGTTTTAGCTGCTTATTACACAATAAGTGAAAAAGTTTCAAAGGAAGAAATCAAATCTTATTTAAAATCTGTTCTTCCAGATTATATGATTCCGATTCATTTTATTGAACTTGAAAAAATGCCTTTAAATGTAAACGGAAAAATTGACAGGTCAAAGCTTCCAAAACCTGAGCTTGTATCAGTTTCAAAATCAGGGCCCATTGAACCGAAAAATGAAAAGGAAGAGCATATAACAAAATGCTGGGAAGATGTTTTAGGACACAGAAATTTTTCCGCCTTTGATTCATTTTTTGAAATAGGAGGAGATTCTTTAAGTGCAATTTCACTTCTTGCAGGCCTGAGTGAATTTTTTGATATTACTGCATCAGATATTTTTTCAAACACTACAATAGCAGAGCAGGCCAAAAATTTTAAAGAGGCAGGAGGTACAAGAGCAAACCGGCTTATGCATCTGAAAAAAATGGTCAAACCTTTAAAAGAAGACAAAATCTATGAAAAAGAACTCGAAGCCTATAAAAAACTTGTTGAGTCAGAAGAAAATTTTGACCCTGATTATGTAAAATGGCCAAAGCATATTCTTTTGACAGGAGGAACTGGAACCCTTGGAACAGACCTTTTAAAAGTGCTTTTAGAAAATACAGATTCATTTGTAACAGCCCTTGTAAGGGGGAAATCAGATAAAGATGCAGAAAAAAGACTGTCTGATGTTTTCTGGTTAAGATTTAACAAAGACCTTTCTTCAGTTTCAGATTCAAGGCTTGAGGTTTTTGCAGCAGACCTTGGAAAGAAAAATTTTGGAATAAATAATGAAAAATATGAAAAATTATTAAAAGAAGCTGATGCAGTATTGAATTCAGCAGCACTTACAAGACATTACGGAGCCTGGGAAGAATTTGAAGAGGCAAATATTGAAAGTGTGAAAAATATTGTTTTGTTTTCAAAAAACGGAAGAAAAAAAACAATTCACCATGTTTCCACAACTTCAATAGGTGCAGGAAATATTGAAGGAAGAACAAAAATTCTTTTTACAGAATCAGACCTTGATAAAAACCAGCATACTGAAAATTTTTATGTACGATCAAAACTTATTTCAGAAAAGCTTCTTTATGAAGAAAGAAAAAACGGCCTTGATATAAATATTTACAGAGCAGGAAACATTACCTGTGATTCAAAAACCGGAGCATTGCAGAAAAATGTTGAAGACAACGCATTTTATCAGCAGTTAAGAGCTTATGTAAATCTTGGAGCAGCACCTGAAATAATGGACGCAAGAAACATGACCTTTGTTGATCAGGCTGCCGAGGCAATAGTTTGTCTGATTGGAAGGCCGGATCTTTTAAACAGGGTTTTTCATATCCAGAATCCAAATCTTTTAAAGCTTTCAAAAGGTCTTGAAGAGAAAGGTCTTGGCTTAAGGTTTGATTCAAAAAAGTTTGATGATTTTGTGGCATATGTAGCAAAGCATGCAAATTATCCGGGTTTTTCTGAATATATTGAACGTCTTTTAATGCATTCAGGATGGCAGGACTGGCTTCAGAAACCTGACCAGACAATTGCAGATATAAGAGCTGATAAAACTGCAGAAATTTTAAAAAAACTTGGTTTTGAATGGAAAATACCAGGAGGCACAGACCTTTTACAGTTTGTGCGCCACGCACTTTCAGACAGAATAAGACTTTTAAAGGAACTTCCTTATTTTGCAGAGTTTGATGAAGATCGTCTTTACTCAGTTGCGGCAAAAATGGTTCCAAAATACTTTGGGTCTGAAGACCGTTTACAGACGGAAGGACTTGAAATTAAAGACCTTAATTTTGTAATGGAAGGGATAGTTGAAACCTACAGGCACAACAGAAACGGCTGGATTGGAACAGTAAGGGTAGGAGCAAAAGGTGCCTGCACAGGAGAAGAAGTTCTTGGAATCGGAAGAATGAAAAGTGCAGGAAGTACTGTTGAGGCAGTTGACCCTGTTTTTGCATTTAATATTCTGGCTGAAGACATGAAGCAGATAATTTTAAGGGAGCCTGAATTTGCATTTGCTCTTATGGGAATTATTTCTGCAAAGGCAGAGCAGGCTGAAAAGCTTTTTGTTGCTGTTTAGTGTTTTTTAAAAAAGAGGGTTTGAAATAAAGCAGCTGTTTTAATTTAAGCTGAATAATCAGTGATTGGACGAAAACAAAAGTTTTTTGTTCAGCAACTAAATACAGGAAAATCAAAATGAAAAATCTTTCCATCGAAAAAATAAGAAAGTCAGTTGAAGAAGCAGAGCATTTTTCAGATGACAAAAGAAAGTCTCTTCAAGACCAAAGACTTGAAAGCCTTGTTTTATATGCAGCAAAAAATTCAAATTTTTTTGCAGAGCTTTACAAGGATATTCCAAAAAATTTTAAACTTGAGGATTTGCCGGTCACTTCAAAAAAACAGCTCATGCCCCATTTTGAAGACTGGGTTACAGATAAGGATATAACAATAAAAAGTCTTGAAAATTATTTTTCAGATATGGAAAATATTGGAAATCCCTTTCTTGAAAAATACAGTGTTCTTACAACATCTGGCACCACAGGCCAGCCTTTGTGGATGGTAAGGGACAAATTCCATGCAGATGTTCACGGTTCTTTAATGGCTGAACGGCTTTTTAAGAGATTTGGGATTGCAGATTTACTTGATATCTCAAAAAACAGGTGTGCCTCGGTTCTTGGAACCGGAGGATTTCATTCGGCAGTATGTTCTTTTGAAAGAATGAGAAAAAATTCTATAAATCCTGATAATCTTCTTTTATGCTCAATTCTTGAGCCTGTTCCTGAAATTGTAAAAAAACTCAATAATTTTAATCCTGTGGTATTAACAGGTTATCCTTCTGTTCTTGCAGTTCTTGCCAGGGAAAAAATTGAAGGAAGGCTTGAAATTTCTCCAAAGGCAATAGCATGCTCTGCAGAACAGCTTACAGACTATGCCTTTGACATGATGAAAAAAGCTTTTGATGCTGAAATAACAAATTCATTCTGCAGCACAGAAGGCGGAGAAATTGCATTTAACTGTAAAAAGGGAAATATGCACTTAAATGACGACTGGATAATAGTTGAACCTGTTGATGAAAATAATAATCCTGTAAAAGACGGGAAAATGTCTTCTGCTGTTCTTGTTACAAATCTTTCCTCATATCTTCAGCCGATAATAAGATATAAAATTGAAGACAGTATTATTATTGAAAATGAAAAATGCAGCTGTAAAAGTATGCTTCCAGTAATAAAAATCATGGGAAGAAGCGGTGACAATCTGACTTTTATTTCCAGCGGAAAATCAAGAGCAATTGCACCTGTAATGCTTAATTTCATTATTACAAAAACAAAGGGAATTCTGCAGTTTCAGTTTGTTCAAAAATCTGAAAAAAACCTTGAATTAAGAGCTTTGTATTCCCCTGAATATGATAAAAATCAGGTTAAAAGGGAAATTTCAAAATATGTGCTTGAGCTTTTAAAGGATAATGATCTTGATGAAGTAAACTTTGAAATATCAGACAAAGCCCCTGTTGCTTCAAAAGGCGGGAAAATAAAGAGTGTATGTGTTGAAATGGATTAAATAACCTGGTGTAAAAATTGTTTGATTGAGATATAATAAATAAATACATCAACTAAAAAAGGAATAAGGAAATGAAAAAAATTTATGTAATTTTATTACTTATGCTTTTTGTTTCAATAGCCGGCTGCGGAGGGGGTAGCAGTGGAGGAGGCGGTGATACTCCGCAAGAATTAAAAACATGGTACAGGGATGCAGACAGTGACGGTTATGGCGACCCTGATGTTTCAACAAGAGCTGAGACTCAACCTGAGGGTTATGTTGCTGATAATACAGATATAGATGATTTACACCCTGCAAGTTCTTCTAAAGCTAAATGGACTTATATGGTTTATATGGGTGCAGACAACAATTTATCTACAAGTGGTCTTATTGACATAAATGAAATGGAACAGGCAGGATCAGACGAAAATTTAAAAATTGTTGTTCAGGCAGAATTTAGTTCGAAATACACTGATTTCCAATTAATTGATTATCCCAATTATTCAGGTGAAACTCTTAGATTTATTGTAGAAAATGATCAGGATACTGAAAAAGTAAGCCTTTCATCTGCGTCATCCATTGGAAATGTAAATATGGGATCGCCTCAAACCCTTACAGATTTTATAAAGTGGGCAGCTGCCTCATATCCTGCAGATAATTACGCACTTATTATTTGGGATCACGGAGCAGGGTGGAAAAAATCTGATATTTCAAAAGGAGCTGTTGAGGATGAAACAAGCAATTCTTTCATGAGTCTTCCAAATCTTGGTTCTGCAGTAAGATCTTCTGGAGTACATCTTGATATAATTAATTTTGATGCATGCCTTATGGCAATGTATGAGGTTGCATATGAATTTAAGGGCACAACAGATTATATGGTATTTTCTGAAGATGTTGAGCCAGGAGATGGAGATCCTTATCACACAATACTTCAGGAACTTAAATCATCACCTCTTATGTCCGGCCTTGATCTTTCAAAACTAATTGTAAATAAATATTTAGAGTTCTATGCAAATGATCCTGAAAACAGAAGCAATCAGATAACCAAATCAGCTGTAGACATGTCTTTTATTGAGGAACTTCACGATGCCATGACTGATTTTGCAGAGGAGATTTCAGAAAATTATTCTGCTGTTTCAGGAGTAGTTTCCCATGCACAGGCAAACAGCCAGAAGTTTGAATATAAAACCAATATAGACCTTTATGATTTTTGTTCAAGAATAGCCGGTGCAATTGTCCCAGAAGAAGTAGGTTCTGCTGCAAATGAGGTTGTAAATGCTCTTTCAAACTGTTTGGTTTTAAGCCGTACCTATGGCGATAAAGTCAAAAATGCACACGGACTTGCAGCTTTTATTCCCTCAGCAGGGCAGATGTCTTCTGACAATCTTTATAATGATTTAAGAGATTACGGCCTTCTTGCAGTTAATCAGGGTGATTTGACTTGGTCAGATGCAATTGAAAAAATTGTATCAGGAGTATATGAAACATTAAATCCCGGGGGCTTTTCCTTTTATGTTGAGTGGGATACAGATGCTGACTTAGACCTTTATGTATGGGAACCTGATAATGAAATTTATGCACCCTGGATGGGACAGACTACTCCAAACGGATATTTTTCAGGCGATTCCTATGATACAGGAGAGTCTGTAGAATATTATGTTGCAAATGATTATGTCCAGCCAGGGGAATATGATGTTTTTGTTGAATATTTTGAAGATGGATTTTACTGGCAGGGTGCAAATGCAATTTTCTGGTATTATGATCCTGATGTAGGAGAATGGGAAAAGATTGGCCCTGTATATCTTGATCTTTCATTGCCTCTTAATGACTTTAGTTCAATTGAATCATTGAATGATCTGGATAATTACAGCAATTATTGGTATGCAGGATTTCTTTCAAGAGCAGTGCCCCAGGAAAAAAAGATAACAATAAATTCAGGAAAAAGAAAAATTACAGTAAATATCCGCTCTAAAAAAAGAGCTCCTAAACTTGACCCCGAGGTGCTTAGATGAAATCTTTATTTTTCCCTGTTTTTTTTTCAGTAGTTATTTTTTTTGCTTTATTTTCATCCTGCTCAGGGCTTAATGGCTCAAAAAGTTTAAAGCTTAAGGTCTCGCCGGTTGAACTTATTGAAAATCCTCTTGGATATGAAGGTAAAAATGTAATTTTGTCAGGAAGTTTCAGGGGCTGGCGTTGCAGCAAAATGCTTTCGTCTCCCCCTGTTTCACGAAGTGACTGGATGATAGAGGAAAAAGGCAAGTGCATTTATGTCCATGGTGCTGTGCCTGAGAATTTGTCACCGCTTAAACCAGGCGGAGAGCCTGTTACTGTGAGGGGGGTGGTTTTTTTAAAAAAAGGGGTTCCCTATCTTGATTTGGATGAAAGAGGAAAATAAAGCTGGAGAAATTATTAGTTGAATAAACAATCTGAAAATATAATTGAAAAAACTTTTACAAGATCAGGCACTCTTTTACAAAAAAAATTTTATTCATATCTTGTTCCCACTGTAATCATGAATCTTGCTCTTTCACTTGGAGTTGTGGTGGATGGAATTATTGTTGGAAATATTTTGGGAACAGATGCTTTTTCAGCTGTAAATATCTGTGCCCCTGTTCTTTATTTTTTCAGTGCCCTTTATGCCCTTTTCGGAGTTGGTGGTTCAACAATTGCCGCAAGGCTTAAAGGTGCAATGAAAAATGATATGGCAGACAAAGTTTTTACTCTTTCAATAGCAGGATTAATTGTTGTTTCGTGTTTAACAGGTTTTTTGTGTATTGTTTTTTCAGATTTAATAGCAGGACTTTTAAGCGGAAAAAGCAGGCTTAATGAACTTGTAAAAACATATTTTACTGTTTTAAGCCTTGGAATTCCTTTTCTTATTACAATTCCAGGTGCACTGTATTTTATAAGAACAGATTCAAATCCAAAGCTTGCCGCAAATATTTTAATTCTTGCAAATGCACTGAATCTTGGTTTTGACCTTGTTTTTATGGGTGTATTTAAAATGGGAATAGGAGGAGCCGGCCTTGCAACAGTTATTGGCTATATTTTGGGCGGTTTTCTTGGAATAAAATATTTTAAGTCCAAAACAAGAACTTTTAAATTTGTAAAAATAAAAAAATCTGATTTAAAACTTTATTCATCAATTATTTTAACCGGAGTTCCTTCAGCACTTGCAGGAGCAACAGTATTTGTAAAAAACTTTGCAATAAATATAATTTTGTTAAAAACCCTTGGCCCCGGGGGAGTTGCAATGTTTGCAGTATGTTTAAACACTCTTGCAGTTTCTGGAATAATTATAGGCGGAACAGCCCAGACCCTTGTTCCTCTTTTAGGGTGTACATTTGGAGAAAAAGACTATTCAGGAATAAGGCTTATAATGAAAACAGCCGCACTTACAGTAAGCGGACTTTGCATATTTATGGTCTTAATTTTTACTGCTTTTCCTGAATATATTGCAATGATATTTGGAATTAAAGGTGCTGGTCTGATGGAACCCTTAAAATCAGCCATAAGGATTTTTTCCCTTTCCCTTCCTTTTTTCGGTCTTAATTTTGTTATGATCTGCTATTTTCAGACAATTAACAGGAAACTTCTTTCAAGTGTTTCTATAATCCTTGAAAATATAGTTTTTATTCTTCCCCTGGTTATTTTAATGGAGAAATTTACAGGCGAAAAGGGTATCTGGATTTCATTTATTCTGGCTGAAATTTTAACCCTTGGAACTGTTTTTATTGTGTCTTTTATCATAAGAAAAAAAAGCAGTAAAAATCTTTCACCTTTTCTTCTTTTAGAAGATATTGATGCAAAAATTTTCGATGTTACAATAGATTCCTCCATTGAAAATGCAGCAGGAATTTCAGATGAAATTATAAAATTCTGCATAAAAAACAAAATATCTCCAAAGCGTGCAAATTATGCAGGCCTTATTGCAGAAGAACTTACAGCAAATATTGTAAGATTTGGAAAAGAAAAAAAGACAAAAAGCTTTATTGATGTAAGGCTTTCTATAAGTAAAAATGAAATTGTTTTAAGAATAAGAGATGACGGAGTGCCGTTTAATCCGGTTTTATATATAAAAAAACAAGGCTCAAAAAATTCCATAGGGCTTAATCTTGTAAATAAAATGGCCAAAAAATTTGATTATACCTATGCTCTTAATTTTAATAATACTGCTGTTTTGCTTTGAGTTTTTGTAATTGTTCATTTTAAATATAAAACTGCTTGATCCAGGTGCAGGTGGCGGCATTAACTTCGGCATTTCTTGAATGTTTTTGCACAAAAAGAAATAAATTTTCCATTGAGATTACTGCATATGAAATTGGCTGGGTCAATCACTAAATTAAGCGTTTAACATTGTATGGATAATTGGTTTTTTTTCTTTGGGATTAATTACAATTCAAGTACAAATAAAGTAATTTTGTAAATGCTATATCTGAGGGGAAAAACAATTGCTTAAAAAAATAACCATGCAAGTTTTAGTCTTTATTTGCTTAATATCAATAATTCTTACGTTCAGTTCCGGTTTTGTTTTTTCTCAAAGGCTCATTGTTGAACTTGAAAAACCTTCCCTAGCAGTACACGGCTATGGAAATTCAAAAATCATGTCAAATGGAAGACTTGATTTTAAATCAGAAGAATCAAAAAAATATGTTTCATCAATTACAACCTTTCAAAACAGGACTCTAAACAGGATAAAAAGCAGGTTTTCAAATGTAAAACTTGCAAAATTTAAAAATGAAAAAGGAATTGAATGTGAACATAGATACAATGTTGTTTTAAACGGCTTTGCCATAGATATTGGAGAAAATAATGAAGATGAGGCCATAAAAAGGCTTTCAAATATTGAAGGAGTAAAAAAAGTATACAAGGTAAAAACATATTATCCCACCATGTATGCAAGCCTTCCTCTTATTTCTGCTTCTTCAGCCTGGAATCATCTTCATATAGGAGGAAAGAATAATGCAGGAAAGGGAATAAAAGTTGCAATAATGGATGCGGGAATCCACAAGGATGCTCCAATGTTTGACGGCACAAATTTCAGCTATCCAATTGATTATCCTTTTGGAGGACTCGGTTTTAAATCAAACAATAACGGGAAAATAATTGCATCAAGGGCTTATTACAGGGAAAACGATCCCCCAAGTGCTGGTGATGCCAATCCCTGGCCTGGTGAAGATTATGACTCGCACGGAGTTCATACAGGAGGAACAGCAGCAGGAAATATTGTAACTGCTGATTTTATTGGACGAGATGTTCAATTAAGCGGCGTTGCACCTCAAGCCTGGGTTATGAGTTATAAAATTTTTTATCACAGTGTAAGCGGAAGAGATACTTTTGAAACACCTGAAGGAATAGCCTGCCTTGAAGATATTATAAAAGACGGAGCAGATGTCTTAAACTGCTCCTGGGGTGGAGGACCTTTCAGTTCAGGCGGTGATTTTGACATTGAGGACAACCTTCTTATAAATGCATGGAAATCAGGAATTTTTGTTTCTACGGCAATGGGAAATGCCGGACCTGGAAAGGGAACCGGAGATCATCCTTCAAATGACTATATTGCTGTTGCTGCAACAACTTCAGGAGGAACTTTTGCTGCTGGAAGCCTGAGTCTTTCAGATGAGGCTTCAGTACCAGATGACCTTGTGGACATGGCTGCCGGCATAACAAGTTTTGGCAGCCTTCCTCCTGTTGGTTCAATATCTTCATATCCCTTAAAAACAGCAAAAAGTGTTGATTCTGAAAATATTAAAGGGTGCTCTCCTTTTCCGGAAAACATATTTAATGACTGTGCTGCCGTAATTGAAAGGGGAGAATGCAATTTTGATGAAAAGGTTTTAAATGCACAAAACAGCGGAGCAAAACTTGTAGTTGTATATAACAACTCAGGTGATGAAATTCAGGACATGGGACCTGGAGCAAATAAAGATCTTATTGAAATCTATGGTGTATTTATAGGACAGTCCAATGGAAAGGCTCTTGAAAACTGGTATGAAGAACATCCTGGCAGTTCAGAGCTTGTTTTTAGTTTCAGCTCTTTTCAGCAGGGAAATGAAAAAGATATAGTTGCAGATTTCAGCAGCAGAGGTCCTGGAGTGGGCAGCACATTAAAACCAGACATTGCAGCCCCTGGTGTAAATATTCTTTCCCAGGGCTATGACCCGCTTCAAGAAGGAGAAGACGCACATCTTGGGTTTGGCCAGTCTTCAGGAACTTCAATGGCTTCTCCACAAATTGCCGGTGCGGCAGCAGTTCTTAAGCAGATTTACCCCCTGTGGTCAAATGATGAAATAAAATCAGCCATGATGTCTACTGCAAAATATAAAGAAATTTATAACAATGATGATAAGCCTGCACAGCCCCTTGATATTGGAGCAGGGCGTATAGACCTTGAAAAGGCAGTTGATCCTGGGGTGATTTTATATCCACCCTCACTTGGTTTTGGAGTTTTAGAGACAAATTCAAGTAAAAATATGGCTGTTAAAATAAAAAATATTCTTCCTGAAAATCAGAGTTTTGACATAAATACCTGTTATACAGGAGACGGATTTGAAAATATGGCTCAAGTAAAAGGCTTTAGCATTAATCCTTCCCATATTTCATTAAAACCTTTTGAAACAAAAGAAATTAATGTTTTGTTTGATGCAGGCCAAAGCATGGGTGTTGGAGATAACCAGGGATATGTGGTTTTGAAAAACAGCAAAAGAGAAGTGCATTTTCCTGTATGGGCAAGGGTCTTAAATGTTTCAAAGCAGCAAGACAAGGCTCTTTTAATTGACCTTGATTCAAGCAGTTCAGATGAAAATTTAAATGATTATCTCAATGATTATAAACATGTCTTTGAAGCCCAGCAGCTTGTATGTGATGTTCTAGATATTAAAACAAACAGCGAAGATGTTCAGATTTATGAAGCATCCAGTCTTTTTTCATATAAAGTGATTGTTCTTTTTTCAGGAAAAAGCACTTACAGCCCATTAAATACCCAGGATATGGACAGGCTTTTGGAATATGTGAATATGGGAGGGCTTGTCATATGCATGGGCCAAAATATTTTTTCAAGTGTATTAAATCCTTTTTCAGCCTTTGGAAATTTTGCAGATGCTGAACCTTTAAGCTCAAGTGTTACAGGAGGAAATCCGCCTGAATTTCCAATCATTGCAAGTGAAAATGCTCCATTGGCTTTAAAAAATATTTTTATTGGCCTTAATCCAGATCAAACTCAGATGGATGAGTTTAAAAGCGGTTTTTTCAGATATCCAGGCTTTGGAAGAGAGGGCAATGGTTATGTATTTAAAGGAAAAAGGCTTTATCCATCCCTTGAAATTCCTGGAATAGTAAACAATGGCAAAGTTATTGTTTCTTCCATTGGAGTAGAAGGCATAGATGAAACTTCAGGAGGATTAACCAGAGAAGTATTTGTGAAAGCTATGCTTGACTGGGCATGGGATGAGCCTGTTATTGAAATAAAAAACGTAACAGAAAACTATGAAAATCAGGCTGATATTACATATTTTGAAATAAGTTATGAGTCTGAAAAAGAAGGGGCGGATTTTGTTTCTGCACGTTGGGATTTTGGTGACGGAAGCAGTTTCACTTCAAAGTCCTCATCTCTTGTAAGTGCACATTCCTATGAAAAATGCGGCACATTTACAGTTAAGGCTGAAGTGTCTGATAATTTAGGCAATAAATATATTTCACAAAAAGATTTTGTAATTGAAAACTGTCTTGTAAAAGAAGAAAAACAAAACTGGTCTGGTTCTTCAGGGTGTTTTATTTCAAAAATTTTGCATTGATCAGATAATATTTAAAAAAGATATAAAAAAATAAGCCGTGTTCAGACTTTGATAATTCAAACTAAACTGAACACGGTATTTTTTTATTATAACTTGAAATTAAGGCCTGTGTTTTTCTGTAAAAACAAAAATTTTTAAAAAATCAATCAATTCAGATATTTAAACTAAGTTTTCAGTTTTATTTTTGTTGAAAAATTTTTCTTTTAGGAAGTATAATTATACAAATAATACCTTTTCAATTCTGAAATTATGTTTTCCAAAGCCACTTTTATATCATGGTGAAGCTGCTTGTATAAAAGTTTTTCGTGGCTTGTTTATGGAATTTAATCTTTAAACAAAAGGAGGTTGCCATGAAAGCAAGAGATCTTGACGACTGGACCAACATGAAAAATGTCTGTTACAGAAAGGAGAGCGGAGGAGAATATGTTTTAAATGAAAGAAAAGACCAGAGAATGTATATTAATGATGAAATTCTCTATCGCAGGGATTTGAACGGAGATGAATACAGAGGAAGATTTTTTGATGTTTCAAAATCCGGCATGAGCATGATTTCACAATATCCTTATCTTTGCGGAACAAAGCTTTACTTAAGAACAATGGATGACAGCTCAGGAAAACTTGAAAAAGGTGATGTTGTATGGGCAAAAAGGGATATAGGCTTTACTTCAAAAAATCCCAAATACAGAGTAGGAATTAAGTTTTCCTCATTCTAAAAGATGTAGTTTGTGATTGGCCGAAAACGAGGATTTTTTGTTCAGTTCAAGGAAGATGAGAAATTTAACCTTTAGGCTACATTGAGTATTTTGAGGATTAAATTTTGAATCTGACGCAAAAATGAACAAAAAAGGCCGTTTTCGTTGAGCAACTAGTTTTATAAAGGCTGAACTTAGGTTCAGCCTTTATCATATCTAAGAAAAGCTATTTTAGTTTTTATAAAGCTTTAAAATCGAATCAACAAGCCCGTCAATTGTGTACTCATCTGCTGTTATTTGAGGTGTAAGTCCAAGTTCAACAGCTGTGTCAGTTGTAATAGGGCCAATTGAAACTGGTTTGAATTTTAAAATTATTGATTTAAACTCTTCTTCTGTAAAAAGAGCTTTAAAATTTTTAACTGTTGAAGAGCTTGTAAATGTGACCATATCTATTTTTCCATTTAAAAAATCTGAAAGTATTTCATCTTTTTTGTCAGATTGTGGAATTGTTTTGTAAGCTGTTACTTCATTAACAACAGCTCCCATTTTTTTAAGCTCGTCAGGAAGAACTGACCTTGCTTCCATTGCTCTTGGAATAAGGATTTTTTTGCCTTTTATATCAATATTTTCAAATGCTTCAACAACAGATTCTGCACGGTAGCTTTCTGGAAAAACATCTGTATTTATTCCGTATTTTTTAAGTTCGTCCCTTGTGGCAGGTCCAATTACAGCTGTTTTAAGGCTGCCTAAAACTCTTACATCGCTGCCTTTTTCAAACAATGCCTTAAAAAAATGCTTTACTCCGTTTACACTTGTAAAAATAAGCCAGTCGTAGGTTTGAACATTTTCAATTGACTCAAAAAGGGAAGTCTTGTCATCTGGTTCAACTATTTTGATTGTGGGATATTCAATACATTCTGCCCCAAGGGATAAAAGTTTTTCAACAAGTGAACTTGCCTGGGCTCTTGCCCTTGTTATCATTATTGTTTTTCCAAGAAGCGGGCGTTTTTTCTCAAACCACTTTAATTTTTCCCTGTAGTTTACAACATCTCCAACAACAATAATTGCAGGAGACTTAAAATTATTTTCCTTAACTTTTAAAGAAATATTTTCAAGTGTTCCTGTAAGTGTTTCCTGGGATGGAGTTGTTCCCCATCTTACAAGTCCAACTGGTGTTTTAGGATCTTTTCCGTTTTCAATAAGTTTTTTTGAAATATTTGGAAGATTTTTTACTCCCATTAAAAAAACAATTGTACCTATTCCCTTTGCAAGGCTTTCCCAGTTAATGGAAGAATTTTCTTTTGCAGGGTCTTCATGGCCTGTTACAAGTGCAAGTGTTGAATTTGCACTTCTATGGGTAAGTGGAATTCCTGCATATGCAGGAGCTGAAATTGCAGAGGTAACCCCTGGAACTATTTCAAACTCAATATCATTTTCTTTTAAAACTTCTGCCTCTTCTCCGCCTCTTCCAAATATAAATGGATCTCCGCCTTTAAGTCTGCAAACAGTTTTTCCTTCAAGTGCAAGTTTTACTAAAAGATTGTTTATTTGATCCTGTGAAAGGGTATGATCCCCGCCTTTTTTGCCAACATAAATTTTTTCTGTTTCTTCTTTTGCATGTCTTAAAAGTGATTTTGATGCAAGATAGTCATAAACAAGAACATCTGCTTCTTTAATACATCTTCTGCCTTTAAGAGTAATAAGCTCAGGGTCGCCAGGTCCAGCCCCTACAAGATATACAAAGCCTTTAAAATTGCTTTCCATTATAAAGAAAAACCTTTCATATTTTAAAAAAAATTATTTAATGCAGTCCGCAGGATGAACAATTGCCTGAAGTACAAGAACTGCATGGGCTTGATCCAGCAGAAGATTTCAGGGTAGGTGCCTCGCTTCCTTGCGAAGATGCTCCCTTGCTTACAAATCCACAAGCTGACATCAGTCTTGTAACTTCTGTTGAGCCGCATTTTGTGCATTGAGGTGTTTCACCTGCCATTACAAGGGTTTCAAAATTTATATTGCAGTTTTTGCAGTGATATTCATAAATTGGCATTTTAATTACTCCTTGAAAAATTCAGTTTTTAAATAATTTTTGATCATTGTCTGTTTCAGTTTTAATATTATCTTTTGAAACAAGCTCGAATCGTTTTTTAAATAAAGGATTGTCAGGTTCCATTTCAAGACTTTCCTTTATAAAGGTTTTTGATATTTCTTTGTTTTCTCCCTTCATATGATAGATAAATCCTATTGCTGAAAGTGCATATGGATTGTCAGGAAGAAATTTCAAAGATTTTTTATAAGCTAGATAGGCATTTTCCAAATCATTTTCCAAAAGATAAATTTCGCCTATGTAGTTTAATACTGTAGCACTCTCAGGTTTTATTGATTCAGCTGTTAAAAAAAATTCGAGTGCTTTTTTATAATTTTTCTGATCAAATTGAATTTTACCAAGATAAAAAGGTATTTCATAAAAATTGTCAGAAAATTCAAATGCCTTTAAAAAAATTTTTTCTGCATTTGAAATATTGTTTTGAAGGTAATTAACTAATCCCTGGTTGTAAAGTGGCATCATGAATTTTTTGCCTGAAACTTCAAATGCTTTTTCAAAATATAAAAGAGATTTTTTAAAATCTTTTTTTGCTGCAAAACAAACTCCAAGACTGTTTAGAATGTTGAAATCTTTGTTGTTTATTAAAATCCCTTTTTCAAGTTCATTTATAGCATTTTCAATGTCTTTTTTTTGAAAAAAATCATCAGAGCTTACATTTAAGCTTGTAGAATCAAATACCGCAATTTTATCTTCAATCATTGATGCATGTATAAGAGCTTTTAGCCCGTTTTCAGATAAATTTTTATATCTGTAGTCTATGCATGGGTGATAACTTATTCCAGCTATTAAGTCCTTTTCAGATTCTTTTTTGAAATTTGTTTTTATTTTAGTTGCAATTTCTTTGAGGTAAATAATGGAATTGGTGTTGAACAAAATGCCAGGTGCTTTGTTCTTGATGAAAATACAAGGGTTTTCAGTTTTTTTGCCAGTTTTGAGAATAAGGGAACAAAGTGTATCAAAAAGCTCTAATGTGTTTAAATCTTTTTCAAATGGAGCTAGGGCGAACAGGATAAGTCCAAGTGATTCATCTGAAGCAAAGTTTGCAAAATCAGATATATCATCCGCATAAAAAAAATCCGGAAATCTTTTTTTTAAAATATCTGCAATAATATGGTCAGTATAAATTATTTTGTGGCTTTTTTCATTTTCCTTTGCAGGATAAAGAAATTCAGGAATTTTATCAGCACTGAAATGGTTTTCCATATTTACTCAAATTCTTTTTTAAGGTTTTTGAATGCCTGTGCAATTATTTTAATTTCATCATCAGATACTGTTCTAAGATCAAGAAGATATTTGTCATTTTCTATTCTTCCCATAACCGGAGGATTATTCTTTCTCATGAATTTTTCAAGGGAAGAAGCTGACAGGTTTTTTGCTTCAGCTCCAACACAAATTGTTGGTATGTTGGTTTCTGGAAGAGAGCCTCCTCCTGCCCTTGAACTTGATTTTACAAAATCAGTTTTAAGGTTTTTTATTTCAAGATTGTCTATTTCTTCTTTTAGTAAATATGCTTTTTGTTCAATTGATTTTAAATTTTCAGAAATCATTTTTAGTGTTGGAATTTTTTCAAGAGCTTTTTCAGGGTCTCTGTAAAGTCTTAGTGTAATTTCAAGTGCTGCAAGGGTCATTTTGTCAATTCTTAAAGCCCTTGTAAGTGGATTTTTTCTTATTTCTTCAATCAGCTCTTTTTTCCCTGCAATAATTCCTGCCTGCGGGCCTCCAAGAAGTTTATCTCCGCTGAATGTTACAAGGTCTGTTCCTGCTTTTACAGATTCTGTAACTGTTGGTTCCTTTGGAAGTCCAAACCTTGAAAAATCTATGAAAGTTCCGCTTCCAAGATCTTCCATGAAAATTACATTTTTTTCCTTTGAAAGTTTTGAAAGCTCTTCAAGTGAAACTTTTGAGGTAAATCCTATTATGTCAAAATTGCTTGTATGAACTTTTAAAAACATTGCTGTTTTTTCACAATCATATGCATTTGCATAATCTTTTAAATGGGTTCTGTTTGTGGTTCCAACTTCTTTTAAAAAAGCTCCGCTTTTTTCCATAACTTCAGGAATTCGAAATGAGCCCCCTATTTCAACAAGTTCTCCCCTTGAAACAACAACTTCTCTTCCCCTTGCAAAGGTATCAAGACATAAAAGAACAGCTGCTGCATTGTTGTTTACAACCATTGCAGCCTCACACCCTGAAATTTCGCATACAAGTTCTTCAACAAGAGAGTATCTTAACCCCCTTTTACCTGTTTTAAGGTCAAGCTCAAGATTGGAAAAACTTGTTGCCCTTTCAAATACAAATTGGGCTGCTTCCCTTGCAAGAAGAGATCTCCCAAGATTTGTATGAACAACAACGCCGGTTGCATTTATAACTCTTTTGAAATTGGGTTCATTTGCCTTTAATATTTTTTTGTATATTTTTTCTGCTGTTTCATCAGCGTCTATTTTTTTTTCAGAATCATATTCTCCTGAGACAATATTTTTTCTTAAATTATCAATTATTTCTTTAGTTTTTTTAGAAATTAATGAGTCCGGGATATTTTTTATTGAATAATCATTTTTTATTTTTAAGATAAGGGTATCTATCCCAGGAATTTCTTTTAACCTTTTTTTTTTTGCTTCACTTAATGACATAAAACTCCCCCGGCAATTTTTACACACTCTTTTTTACCTGAAACTTCATTTAACTGCAACGGAAAGAGTGCTGAAAATTCTTTTAAAGGAAGTTTTTGCATGAATTCAAGAATTTTCTTTGGAGAAAGTGATACTTTTTCAAGTAAATTCAAAGTAATATCAATTTTTGATGTTTCAGGAAGCACGCCAGTTGTGTACCATGAACTTAAAATGTCAGATATATGAGTTAAAATAATTATATTTTTGTTTTCCTGTGCATTTTCAGGTGAGTGGTGATATTTGATTACATCTAGAATAAGCTGAGGTAAATTCCATTTTTTTGCAATTATCAGTCCTGCTTCACAATGATTTATCCCAAAAAGTTTTTCTTCTGCAGCAGTTATATTTTTGTTCTTTTTTATAAGTTCTCTGTAAAATAAAGGTCTTGAATCCGATACATACTGATCAAGAAGTATTTTGCCGAGATCATGCAAAAGGCCTGCTGTATAACCAATTTGGGGTGATTCCATTTGTGTGAATGCACATAATTTTTCATTTATAAGAGCAGTTGAAATACTATGGTGAAAAAGACCTCCTTTGCAAAGAGAATAACCATGGTCAGATGAGGAAAAAAATTCTTTTATGTAGTGATTTAAAATATGTTTTACTATATTTTTTTCGCCTATCCTAAGAATTGCTTCATCAATCGATTGTACAGGATAAGCTACTTCAAAGGCTGCAGAGTTTGAAAGCTGAAGAGCTTTTGCAGATATTACCTGATCCTTTTTTATTTCTTTTCCAATTTCTTTAAGACCAGCTGATTTTGAGTTAATCATATTTATTATTTTAATAACAATTTGGGGGATTGGCTTTATATGGTCAGCTTTTTTTTCTATTTCGTTTTTTTCCGGTTTTTTAAATGAGTGATTTGTTTCATTTTCTATGCAGTATTCTGCAACAGGTGTGATTGAAGCTTCAAAATTATTTAGGTTCAAAGTCAGATATGAAGAAAAAAAACCGCCTGTTTCCCATTGAATGATTTTGATTTTAAAAAAGTTAAGGATTTTGGAAACTTTTTCAGCAGTTTGTCCACCCAAATTCAGGTAATAATCAAAATTATCCGGTTCTCCTGGAAATGCACCTCCGGCAACGCAGGCTTCCAAAGAATTTATGTCTGCTCCTGATTTTATAAGCTCATCAATAAATTTTGGAAGGCCGGTTGAAGCATATTTTTCTTCTGTATCAATAAAGTTTGAATATGGTTCAGGCAAAAGAGTGTGAAGTATTCCCCCAACTTTATTGACCTTGTCAAAAAGTGCAATACCTATGCATGAGCCAAGGTTTGCCTTTAAAATTTTGTTCTGCTGTTTTGAAATGAATGATGTGCCGCTTCTGACTATTATATTTTGATAAAGCATTTTATACCTATACTTAGAATTATTAAGAGCTTTTTTCATAGCATTATACTTGTTGTGAGTTCAATATAAATTAGTACTGAAAATTCATAAATAATTGTTTTATGAAATATTTTTTTAAATTTAAACCTTTCTTGACATGGGTAAAAACTCCTACTAAAACCCAAAAGGTTTTAAAAAACAGGGAGAATTTATGCTAAAAAAAATTTCCTCCGCAAAGGAATGCGGACTTTACAAAATAGAAGATGTAAAAGAAATTGACTGCTTTATTGCCACAACTCCACAAACAAGAGAAATCGCAAACAACCCTCTTGTCATGGGAGTTGATTATACAATAAGGCTTGAAAATGCCTGCTGTGAAATTTTAAAAAATCTTTGTTCAAATAAGCTTTTGTGCATTGAGGAAAATGAAACAATTATTTTCAATATTTTAAGGGGAGGCCTTAATTTCGGATTAAGAGAGGCTCTTTATCGTGCCTTTGGATGGAACAGGCATGGCTGCTCATTTATAAGTGCACAAAGGGCAAGAAAAGATGATGATCCCCAGAAATGGCATATAATTGAAAATGAATATGCCAAGGTTTATATGCCTGAAAGGGCAAGTATTGTAATTGGAGATGTTGTTGCAACTGGTACAAGTCTTGAGCATGCAGTGAAGGCTCTTGTCAGGGAAGCTCAAAATCAAAAAAGTCAGCTTCGTTCAATTTTGTTTTTTACTTTTGGAGGCAAAAGGGCTCTTGAAATACTCAAAGAAACAGATAAGCTCTGCAGAAAAATTTTTCCAGGCTATGAAAAAACAACACTGATTTATCACGAAGGCTGTTTTACCGTTCCAGATGAAAATACAGCACTTTCAATTAAGGAAACAGGAACAGATCTTGTTTGTCTTGATGCTTTGATGGCACCTGAATTTATAGAATCAAAGTATGAAAATCCGGGATATCCACTTCAAAGGTGTGCGGTTTATGATGCAGGTTCAAGGGCTTTCTGGACTCATGAATATATAAAAGACGTGTTTGGATACTGGTCTGAAATGAAAAAACTTGCAGATAAGGGAGTTTCTTTTGAAAAAGTTTTAAAAGAAAGGTTTCCTGTTCTGGATTATAAAAAATTTAAGGATGCTGATTTGATTGAAATTTGCAAAAAGCAGTTGTGTGAACTAGGCAGGCTTTTTAACTCTAACCTAAGTTGAGCGATTTTCAATTTAGGTCTAATACAAATTGATTGAAAATAATAAGGAATTATTCATGAAAGAAAAAGAATATGATCCTGATTTTGCACTGGATCATGTAAGTGATTTTTCAAAAAAAGGTTTTTTATCAATGATGGTTGTAATGCTTGGGTTTACTTTTTTTTCTGCAAGTATGTGGGCTGGAGGAAAACTTGGAGCAGGCCTTACACCAAAAGAATTGATTTTTTCTGTAATGGCAGGGAATCTTATTCTTGGCTGCTATACAGCACTTCTTGCTGCAATTGCCTCACGAACAGGGCTTTCTACCCATCTTCTTGCAAGATATTCATTTGGAAAGTCAGGTTCTTATATACCCTCATTTATTCTTGGAATAACCCAGGTCGGCTGGTTTGGTGTTGGAGTTGCAATGTTTGCTCTGCCTGTGCAGAAAATAACAGGACTTAATCTTTATTTTATTACAGCAGTTTCAGGTATTTTAATGACAGCAACAGCCTGGTTTGGAATAAGGGCTCTTACAATTTTAAGCTTTGTAGCTGTGCCTTCAATTGCAGCTCTTGGTTTTTTTTCAATAGGTACGGCATTTTCAGATTTTGGCGGAATTGGAGCATGGATTAATTCAGTTCCTATGGAAAAAATGAGTATTTTTACTGCCATAGGAATCTGTACAGCATCGTTTATAAGCGGAGGAACATTGACTCCTGATTTTACAAGATTTTCAAAAACAACAAAAACAGCTGTATGGTCTACTGTAATTGCATTTTTTATTGGAAACAGTCTTATGTTTCTTTTTGGGGCTGTTGGAGCTTCTTTTTATCAGGAATCAGATATTTCTGAAGTTCTTCTTAAGCAGGGAATGATTGTATGGGCTGTGATTATTCTTGGACTTAATATTTGGACAACAAATGACAATGCTTTATATGCCTCTGGTCTTGGTTTTTCAAACATTACAAAACTTCCCAAAAAATTTATGGTTTTATTCAATGGTTTTCTTGGAACTTTAATGGCTGTATATCTTTATAATAATTTTGTAGGCTGGCTTAATTTTTTAAATACAATGATTCCTTCAATTGGTGGGATAATAATTGCAGATTATTTTATTTTAAATGGAAAATCATACTCTTCTCTTAAAGACACAGATTTTGAAAAAATAAGACCTTGTGCTGTTTTTGCCTGGATTTCAGGCGTTTTCGGAGCAAAGTTCATTCCCGGGATTGCCCCTGTTAATAGTATTTTATGTGCAGTAGCAGTTTATGTTTTTTTTGAATTTTTAACCAAATCAGTAAAAAAAACTGAAACAGTACAGGGATGAGCAGTTGTTGCCCTAAAATCTTCAACAAGAGAAGATAAAAAATTTAAGTTTAGGATATTTGGGTATTTTAGGTAGTGATCTGTCGAAAACGAAAATTTTTTGTTCAGTTCAAGTGAAAAATTTAACCTTTAGGATACATTGAGTGTTTTGAGGATTAAATTTTGAATCTGGCTTTAGAATGGACAAAAAAGGCCGTTTTCGTTCAGCAACTAAATAATTTTTTTGGTTTTTAATTTATCCTTTCAATATCTTGAATCTTAAATTATAAGTTTTTTAAATTTTGTATTAGGAGATTAGGAAATGATAGACTTAAGTCTTTTATGGAAGCATAAAATTTTCATGTTATCAGGTGCTGTTGTAACTCTCAAACTTACACTTGGAGCTGTTTTTATCGGACTTATACTAGGAGTTTTTCTTGGGATGGGAAGGGTTTCAAGGATAGTCTGTTTCAGGTGGTTCAGCGGATTTTATGTTCAGATTTTCAGAGGAACTCCAATGCTTTTGCAGATTTTTTTCATTTATTTCGGCGTTCCCCAGCTGTTTAATTTAATCACAGGTCATTCAATGTCGCCTGATCCTCTTCTTGTTGGAATTATTGCACTTGGATTAAACAGCGGAGCATATGTTGCAGAAATTGTAAGGGCCGGAATCCAGGCAGTCGGACAGGGCCAGATGGAGGCAGGACGTTCAATCGGACTTTCTTACAGTCAGACAATGAGACATATAATTCTTCCACAGGCAATGAAAAAAATCATTCCTCCCCTTGGGAATGAGGCAATTGTTCTTTTAAAGGATTCATCCCTTGTTTCTGTAATAGGAACCCAGGAGCTTATGTATTCTGCCAAAGTAATGGGAGCAAGATACTATGATTATGTTCAGTTCCTAGTTGGAGCTGGAATTGTTTATCTTTTCTTCACTTTTGTAATAGCAAGGCTTCTTGCAAAGGTTGAAGATAAACTTGACTATTCATAAATCACTGGATTTTTAAATATGATAAAGATTGAAAATGTATACAAGTCTTTTGGAGACAATGAGGTTTTAAAGGGAATAAATCTTCATATCCGTCCAGGAGAGGTGGTTGTTATAATAGGGCCTAGCGGTTCAGGCAAATCTACCCTTTTAAGATGTATGAACAGGCTTGAAAAAATAAGTTCAGGAAAGGTTATTGCTGACGGATATGACCTTTGCTCAAAAAGTATAAATATTAATTTTGTAAGAACAGAAATTGGAATGGTTTTTCAGCAGTTCAACCTTTTTCCCCATAAAACTGTCATGGACAACATCTGTCTTGGACAGGTTGAGGTTAGAAAGGTCAGTAGAAAAGAAGCTGAAAAAAAAGCTCTTATTCTTCTTGAAAAGGTCGGACTTAAGGAAAAAGCCCATGCCTATCCAGATCAGCTGAGCGGAGGGCAGCAGCAAAGAATTGCAATTGCAAGGTCCCTTGCCCTGAATCCAAAGGCTCTTCTTTTTGATGAGCCGACAAGCTCCCTTGACCCTGAACTTGTTGGAGACGTTTTGGATGTAATGAAAAAACTTGCAAAAGAAGGCATGACAATGGCAGTTGTTACCCATGAAATGGGATTTGCAAGGGAAATGGCAGATCGTGTAATTTTTATGGCTGAGGGAACAATTATTGAGGAAGGCCCTCCTGAAAAAATTTTCACATCTCCTGAAAATGAAAGAACTAAAAGTTTTCTTGAAAAAGTGCTTTGAATTGATTGTTTTGTTATTTAAAAATATTAAACCTGCTAGCTTTCCAATTTTGCTGAATCTTATACGTTAAATTGCATCAGGCACAGAAAAAGAATAGTCTGATACAATTTGACGTTATATGCAGCAAACTTGAAAATCGTTTAATCTAGGATCCCCTTATTTTTGGCTTTTACAAAATTTGATCTATATTTACCATGTATAGGAAACACTTATTGTTCCATAATATTGTCTGTCTTTTTCAGTTTCGTAAACTTTTGTATTAAAAACATGTCCGTATATAATATTAAATCTGTGAATAATTACCCCTAATCCTGCTATTGTTGAACCAATAACAGGATTTCTTTTTACACTGTGGCTGTTTTTAAATGTATTACCGTCAAGGAAAATATTTCTTGGAACATATAGGGCATCGGCACTGCAAAATAAATAAAGCCCCAATCTTTTGTATTTGGGATAAAATCTTGGATCAGTTTTATCAAGCGGAAAATTTGTATCAGTTGCAGGCCTTATCCTTGGAGTCCCAAAATCGTTTGGAATATTATAGCCTACTCTGAAGTTTATCCCTGTTTGGAGGTAAACAAGTGCATTTCCTATTCCTGCACCCATTTCAGGTATCAGATCAAATCCAAACCCATTGTTTGATATATTCTTTTTTTTCCATCTTTTAGAAAAAACAATTTCAATAAAGGGCTCATTTGAAAGCTGGTTGTCCCATCCCATTGGTTCCTGCCAGCCAAATGTTTCATGTATTGTTTTTTGAGTTTTTTCTGCAAGAGAAAGGGGCCCTATAATACCTGTGGAAAACTCAAGAGTTTTCATGGTCGTTTCAGTTGCTGAAATTATTCCTGTTCCTATATATGTAAGTCCTGCATATGGCCGTTCATCTTTTACAAGTTCTTTTGTTTGTGTATTTTCAGGTGTGTATATATTTTGACCTATGCTTAGTGAATATGCTTGTGTTGAATCCCCGTCTGAAATTTTTGTAAAACGGCCTATTTTTTCAAGAAAATTTTGAACTTTATAATAGTTTGGCGGAAGGTTTGAGTAGGTCATGGAAAGTCTTATTCCATTGCTGTATTCCCTGTCTGTATCAAAAAAAGCATCATTTTCAAAAAAAAAAGAAAATGTTTTTGAAGGATGAGATATTTCGGCTGAATTTAAATCAGTGGAAAATACAACTTTTGGTAATAAAATTATTAAAAGTAAAAAAAAATTTTTTTTCATTGAACTAAAACTTATATTGCATTAATTTGTGGTCAAATAATTGAATACAAAACAACTTAATAAACAACAAGGATATTTTTTTTCAAAAAGAAAAATAAATGGAAATAAAATTTATAAGCCTTTTTTTTCTAGTCTTTTTATCAGGCTTTTTTTCATCAGCTGAAATAGCACTTTTTTCCCTGAATGAAGCAAAAATAAGACATTTGGCAAAAAATAAGGATAAATTCAGCCAGCTTATCATCAGGATGAAGGAAAATCCACATAGGCTTTTAACTACAATTCTTATTGGAAATAATCTTGTAAACATAGCCGCGTCATCCCTTGCAACTGCTGCAGCCATAGAATTTTACGGTAGTACAGGTGTTGGAATTGCAACAGGAATAATGACTTTCCTTATTCTTGTGTTTGGGGAAATTCTTCCAAAATCCCTTGCTACCCGAAATAATATTACAATTGCAAAAATTGTTATTTATCCATTATTCTGGCTTTACTGGTTTTTTTTCCCTTTTATCAAAATCATGGATTTTATACCTCTTTTAATCGGCAAAGTTGATAAGCTTCCAACTGTTACAGAAGAAGAACTTTTAACTTATGTTGAAGTAGGTGAAGAAGAAGGTGAAATAAGAAGGGAAGAGCGTGAGCTTATAAGAAATGTTTTTGAGTTTGATGACATTTCGGCTTCTGAAATAATGAGGCCGAGAAGAGATATGTTTGTAATAGATATTGATAATGTTCCTGAAATGAGACAAATGCTTGAAGCTGGTTTTTCAAGGTTTCCTGTAAAGGAAGGAAATATTGATAATATTATAGGCACAGTGCATATAAAGGATATTTTCAGATACTACACAGAGCACGGCTCATGGCCGAGTATAAGAGAAGTGATGAGGGAGCCTTATTTTATTCCTGAGCATAAACGGATTAATACACTTCTTCATCAGTTCAAATATAGAAAAAACCATATGGCAATAGTTGTTGATGAACATGGCGGAGTATCAGGTCTTATTACACTTGAGGATGTTTTAGAGGAAATTGTGGGTGAAATAAGTGATGAAACAGATTATGTAGAGCCGCATATTGTAAAGATAAAGGCAAATGAATGGATAGTTCTTGGAAAGGCTGCAATTGAGGATGTCAATAGAAAGCTTAGGCAAAATATTCCTGAATCTCCAAATTATGACACTTTTTCAGGGTATATTCTTGAATACATAGGCAGAATTCCAGAAGAAAAGGAAGTCATAGAAATTGGTAAACTATCTGTTACTGTTAAGGAAATGGAAAAAAACAGAATAGGCGAACTTATTGTAAGGCTTGATAAAAAAAGCTGATTTTATTTAAAAATTTAATTCTCAAAATACTCAATGTATCCTAAAGGTTAAATTTTTCATCTTCCTTGAATGAAACAAAATTCTTGTTTTCGGCCAATCACTAATTAATTTTTCCTGTAACAAGATTCATTTCTATTCCTCCGTGAACAAAAGGTATTAAATCAAAATTTTTTTCTGAAAAATAATTATCCTGAAATGATTTGGGGATTGTAAGCAAAAGATTGAAAGCGTAAAAATCTTTTTTCAGCTTTTCCCCTATATTTTTAATAAGTTTTTTTTCTTTTTCAATTCTTATTCCATATGGGGGATTTATGGCAATGGTTCCAGGGTTTTTTTGTTTTTTTATGGAAAAAAAATCTGAACAAAAAAAAGACATATTTTTTGAAAGATTTGGATCCAGGTAATTTTTTTTTGCAGTTTCAACATTTTTAAAACTTATGTCTGAAGTAAATATTTTTCCCTTAAAGTCAATAATTTTTTCATTTTCTTTCAGGATAATTTTTTTGTGAAGATCATTGTCATATAAAGGCCAGTTTTCAAAGGCAAAATGTCTGAATTTTCCAGGAAAAGTGTTTGAAGCAATCAATGCTGCCTCTCCAGAAAAAGTCCCACATCCGCACATTGGATCAAAAAAAGCAAAATCAGGGTTGTAATTAGAGTTAAATAGTCCTGCAAATGCAAGGTTTTCACGTATTGGAGCCTTAACTGTGAGTTTTTTAAGTCCTCTTTTGTACAATGGCTCTCCAGATGAATCTACTGAAACAACAGCGGTATCCCTTGAAATTCTAATTAAAATTTTTGCATCCTGAGAAGTTTTTGAAAAATTTTGAACTTTTTCTTTTTCAAGTCTTTTTAATACTGACTTAAGAACCCTTTCTTCAATTGCAGAACTGTGAATAAGTTTTGATTTTCTTGAAGACGCACTTATTTGAATTTTAGAATTTTTAAACAAAAAAAGTTCAAAAGGGATTTTTTCTATTTCATTTTCAAGAGTGTCAAAATTAAAAACCCTGAATTTGGATAATCTTAAAAGTATTTTTGAGGGTATACCAAGTAAAAGGTTCGCTTTTATAACATCTTCAAGGCTTGCATTAAAAGATATTCCCCCTTTTGTTATATGGAGATTTTGCAAAGAATTTAATTTTAATTTTGCTTCTTTTAAAGCTGAGCTTGAAAAACCAGGAGGAATAGAAGCAAATACAGGGAAAATTTTTTCTCTGTTTTTTTTTATTTTTTTCCCAATTGCAGTTCTTCTTAATGAAGAAAAATTATCTTTAAAATCAAAATCTTGATTCATTTTTTTACCTTTTTATTCAAATTTTTTAAAAATTAAAAATATTGTTAATAAAGACTTTTTTATTATGAATTTATTTTTTGATGAGTAAATTATTTCTTGCAAAAAAAAAATCTTTAAATAAAGTCAAATTTTATTTTTGGACTTAATAGATTAAAAAGATTTAAAGGGAAAGATATATTTATATGCTTGATTCAGGCTTTGATCTTGTAAAGTTTTTAATGTTTCTTTTAGGCGGGCTTTCTTTTTTTCTTTTCGGACTGGACATGATGAGCCAGAATTTGAAAAAAGCTGCCGGTGATGAGTTAAGACGGCTTCTTTCTGGAATTTCCCAGAACAGGTTCAAGGGGTTTCTTTCTGGAGGTGCTGTTACAACTGTTCTTCAATCAAGCAGTGCAACAACTGTAATGCTTGTAGGATTTGTTCAGGCAGGGCTTATGACATTTTCAAGCACTCTCCCAATAATTCTTGGAGCAAATATTGGAGCAACTGTTACAACTCAGCTTATAGCTTTTAAGATTCTTGATTATTCTCTTTTTTTTGTTGTAGCAGGTTTTGTTATAAGATTTTTTTCAGGTAATGAAGCTGTTAAAATCTGGGGAGAGGCTCTTATAGGGTTTGGCCTTCTTTTTTACGGAATGGAGCTTATGGGCTTCGCAGTTGAACCACTTCAGGAACTTCCAGAGCTTAAATTTATTTTGGAAAGCCTTTCAAATCCATATACAGGTGTTGCAGCAGGCCTTGTTATTACTGCTGTTATTCAGAGCAGCAATGCTTTGACAGGAATTTTAATGGTTCTGGCTGCCCATGGGCTGATTGAATTTTATCATGCTGTGCCTGTTGTGCTTGGATCAAACATAGGGACATGTGTAACTGCAGTTATAGCAGGTGCAGGTTCAGGAAGGAATGCAAAAAGAGTAGCGTTGTCCCATCTTCTTTTTAAAATTTTTGGTGTGATGCTTATTTTGCCTTTGCTTGGTTTTTTTATAGATTTTGTATTGTTTTCAGGGAAATATTTAGGCATGGGGATTGAAAGGCAGATTGCCAATGCTCATACGTTTTTTAATATTTTTCTTGGGATTTTTTTCCTTCCTTTTACAAAGCAGTTTGCAGGGTTTATTGAAAAAATACTCCCTGATATTCCTGTTCCAGATGAAGAAAAGATTCTTTTTTTATCATATCTTGATGATACAAAAATTGTTGCAGCTGATGTAGCTGTATATCTTTCAAGAAAAGAAATTGCAAGAATGGCTTCAACAATAAAAGAAATGATAATAATTGCAGCTATGCCTTTTTCTGGAAAGTATCAAAATGAAATTGACAGAAGATTTCCTGGAAGAAGCTTTGAAGAAGGGCTGAAATTGAGGGAAAAGGAAATTGATTTTTTAGAAAAAAAAATAAGTGATTATCTTTTTCAGGTTGCAAGGGAAAATGTATCTAAAGAAGAGCAGCAAAGAATTTATTGTATGATTTCGATTGTAAAAGACCTTGAGAGTATAGGTGATTTGATAGAAAGAAATTTTTTAAACCTTTTAAGTAAAAAAAAAGCTTTGGATATTGATTTTTCAGAAGAAGGCAGGGAAGAACTTGAAATTTATCATAGTAAGGCTGTCAGTCAGATTTCTCTTCTCAGGGAAGCTTTTGACGAAAAGGACCTTTCAAAGGCTGCAAAAATAATGACAAAGGAAAGAAAATATCTTGACCTTGAGCTGCAGTACAGAGTTAGGCATCTTGAAAGAATTGTCTGTAAAAGAGAAGAATCCATAGAAACTCATGAAGTACATATGGAACTTATGAATATATTGAATCAGGTTATTGTTTATACATCAAATATTGCAAAAGCCTTTGTATCATCGCCCTAAAAAGATTCTGATGTTGATTTTTTTTGCCTTTAAAAGGGGTTTTTTTGATACAAAATGTTTTATTAATCAAATATATGAAATATGTCTTTACTCTGTCTGAATTATTGTGATAAGTGAATAATCTAATCTTTCTTTAAGAGTCTTTTAATCTTTTTTAAAAAATACCGAAAGGGCTTTTTTTTATGAGTGGAGTTAACAAGGCTATACTTTTGGGAAATCTTGGACGTGATCCCGAAATGAGGTATACCCAGGATGGAAACCCTATGTGCAGTTTTTCAATAGCTACAAGTGAAACCTGGAAAGACAAAATTACCGGAGAAAAAAGAGAGAAGACAGAGTGGCACAAAATTGTTGTGTTCAAAGGCCTTGCAGAGGTTTGTGCCAAATATCTGAAAAAAGGCAGCAAAGTTTATATTGAAGGCAAAATTCAAACCAGATCCTATGAAAAAAACGGTGCTACCCACTATATTACTGAAATTGTTGCAAATGATCTTAATATGCTAGATTCAGCATCAGGAAACAGCGGACAATATCCGCCTCCACAGCAGCAGAATAATTTGGGTCCAGACGATAGTAATAATCCTTTTCCTCAGTCTAGCAGCGATACAGATATTAACCCCGGTAGTTTTCCTAGGCAGGAAAGTTTGGGCGAAAAAGATCAAGATAGTAAAAATTTTGATGATGATATTCCTTTTTAATCGTCAAATAAACCTTGTTAAAAAATAATAAAATCAGTTTTTGCAGGTTTTATTTTAGAGATTATGGTTTATTGACTCCGGCAGATTAAATTTTTTGGGGAGGAGATGGGGTTATGAATGAAGTTTATGCAGATCCTGAGAAAAATCGATTAGTCATTGAATACGGCGAAGTTACTATTGATGACTATATGGATTTTGCTGAGGATGTTTTAAAAGAGGCTGCAAAACTTAAAAGAGGTTTTACTGTTTTTTCAGATTTAAGAAATTTTAAAATGAAAAACAGCGGAGAGATTGTTTCGGCAAATGTATCAGAAATAACAAAAGTGCAAAAAAAGCTTTATGAAATGGGAGCAAGTGAGGTTATAAGGGTTGTGGATTCTCAGGTCTGGCTTTTTACTGCTATGCAGGAAGCTGAAAAAGAGGTGGGGTATAATGCAATTATTTTTGATGATCTTGATGAGGCAATGGAAGCTCTAGATGATATCGAATCAGAAATGATTGGCGATGGAAATGAAGAAAAATAAAATAAAATTGGCATCAAAAAGTTGGGGATATTGATATAAGTTGTTGTAAGTAAAGAGGATTTTTGTTTTTAGGTGAAACTAAAACTTAATAGTGTTTTTTCTTGACATTTAAATATTCTCTTTGTTAATGACATTAAAGATTTCATTTTATATCTGGTTTCCCGTTTTTTAACATTCATATATTTTTTAGGAGGTAAAATATGACCAGAAAAATCCGGAAGGCCGCTGTAATCGGTTCTGGTATCATGGGTGGTGGTATTGCTGCATTACTTGCTAGTGCTGGAGTTCCTACACTGCTTCTTGATATTGTTCCTTTCGACCTTAAAGATGACGAAAAAAATAATCCTGCAGCAAGAAACAGGATTGTAGAAGCAGGACTTCAGGCAACTCTAAAGAACAAGCCTGCTTTAATCATGTCTAAAAAAGATGCAGCGCTCATTTCTACCGGTAACCTTGAAGATGATTTTGACAAGCTTGCAGAGTGCGATTGGATCTGCGAAGTTGTTGTTGAAAATCTTGACATCAAGAGAAAACTTTTTGAAAGAATTGATGGCGTAAGAAGTGCAAATTCAATAATCTCTTCAAACACTTCAGGTATTCCTCTTGCTCAGATCAGCGAAGGAAGAAGCGACAGCTTTAAAAAGCATTTCATGGGAACACATTTCTTCAACCCTGTACGTTACATGCATCTTCTTGAACTTATTCCTGATGCACAGACAGATAAAGAAGTTCTTGATTTCATGGCATGGTTTGGCGAAGTAGTTCTAGGTAAAGGTATTGTTTGGGCTAAAGACACACCTAACTTCATCGGTAACCGTATCGGTATCCAGGGTATTGGTAAAGTTATGCAGGCTATAGCTGACGGCAAAATTTCTGTATCTCAGGCTGATGCACTTTTCGGACCTGCAATGGGCCGTCCAAGAACAGCTATTTTTGGTACAGCTGACCTTGTTGGTCTTGATACAATGGTTCATGTTGCAGATAACTCTTACAATCTTTGCCCTGATGATGAAATGAAAGAAACTGTAAAAGCTCCTGATTATGTTAAGAAGCTTGTTGCTGAAGGCAAGCTTGGAAACAAAACAAAGCAGGGTTTTTATAAGAGTGGCAAAGACGAAAACGGTAAGAGATTCAAGCATCAGCTTAATGCAGTTACCGGCGAATATGAAGCATTTGATAAAGCTTCTTTCCCATGCCTTGAAGAAGCAAAGAAAAAAGCAACTCTTGAAGAAAAAGCCAAGACTGTTGTATGGGGCGACGATGCAGGTGCAAAATTTGTTTGGGAATGCCTTGCAAGTGCATTGACATACTCTGCAAACAGAATTCCAGAAATCGCAGACAGCCTTGTTGAAATAGACAATGCCATGAAGTGGGGTTATGGATGGGAACTTGGACCATTTGAAACCTGGGATGCAATAGGTGTTAAAGAATCAGTTGAAAGAATGGAAAAAGAAGGTCTTGCTGTATCTGATAAAGTTAAAAAAATGCTTGCAGCAGGAAATGCATCTTTCTACAAAATGGTAGACGGCAAGCGCCAGTACTTTGATTTTGCATCAGGTTCTTATAAAGATGTTCCTGCAAATGAAAATGCTCTTTCTCTTGCAGCAATCAAAGCAGACAACAAAGTTGTTAAAACATGTCCTTCTGCTTCGCTTATCGACCTTGGCGATGACATTTTCTGTATAGAATTCCATACAAAAATGAACGCTCTTAACCGTGGCATTATTGAATTTATGGCTGATTGCCAGGATTATCTTGATGCAAATGCTAGAGGCGTTGTTATTGGTAACCAGGCTGGCGGTATGCCAGGTGCTTTCTCAGCTGGTGCTGATCTTTCTTACGTGTCAGGTCTTATCCATGATAAAAAATGGAGCGAAATCGACAGCTTTATTGCACTTGCACATGAAACTACACTAAGATCAAAATATTCTTCAATTCCTGTTGTTGCTGCTCCTTATGGAATGACCCTTGGCGGCGGATGTGAAACCTGCCTTGGTGCAAACAAAATAGTTGCTCATTCAGAACTTTTCATGGGTCTTGTTGAAATAGGCGTTGGTCTTCTTCCTGCTGGCGGTGGTTGTACTAACCTTTACAGGAAAATGATTGAAGCTCTTCCTGCTGGAACAGCTGGAACTCTTGACCTTACAAAAATTTATATTGATGCTTTCATGGCTATTGGTATGGCAAAAGTTTCAATGTCAGCTGCTCAGGCTGTTAGTATTGGTCTTCTTCATCCTTGGAAAGACAGAATTGTATTCAACCGTGACCTTCTTATTGGTGAAGCGAAAAAAGAAGCTCTTATAATGGCTGATGCAGGCTGGACTCCTCCATTGAAGAGAGATATTCCTGTTGCTGGTATTTCTGGTACAGGTATGGTTACTGCTGAACTTTACAATATGGCTAACGGTCTTTTCATGAGTGAATACGATGCATTCCTTGCAAAGCGTATTGCTTATGTTATTGCTGGTGGTGATGTTAAGTACGGAACAAAAGTTTCTGAAGAACACGTACTTAGACTTGAGCGTGAAGCATTTGTTGACTTCTGTAAAGAAGAAAAAACTCTTGCACGTATTGATCACATGCTTAAGACAAATAAGCCTCTACGTAACTAATACCGGCATAATAATTAAAGAAAGAATATTTAACGTTTTTTAGGAGGATATAAATGAGAGACGCATATATAGTATCATCCGTTAGAACCCCTGGATGCAAAAACCGCAGGGGTGCTTTCAGGGAAACAAGACCTGAGAATCTTCTTTCCCACATCATGAAGGCATGTGTTGACAAGGTCGGCGTTGACCCAAAAGAAATCGACGACTGTATGATCGGCTGTGCTTTCCCAGAAGCTGAACAGGGACTTAACATCGGCCGTGTTGCTGCAAAAATGGCTGGTTTCCCAAATGAAGTATCTGGTGCTACAGTTAACCGTTTTTGCTCTTCTGGTCTTGAAGCTATTGCTCTTGCAACACTTCGTGTTCAGGCCGGCTGGTCAGAAGTAACTATGGGCGGTGGTCTTGAGTCAATGACTTTTGTTCCAATGGGCGGAAACAACCCACGTCCTCATCCTGAATTTGCAAAGACAAATGCAGAGATGTATATTTCAATGGGTGTTACAGCTGAAAATGTTGCTGACTGGTACAAAATTTCCCGTCAGGAAATGGACGAATTTGCAGCAAAATCACAGCAGAAAGCTGTTGCAGCTCAGAAAAACGGCTGGTTTACAGAAATAGTTCCAACTCCTGCT
>JAVERC010000030.1:0-42158 GCA_034007295.1 Desulforegulaceae bacterium
TGACAGCCCTGCTGGTGAAGGTCTTCTTGAAGCCTATGAAGAAACCAGCCGTACCTATCTGATGGAGAAAACCGGCAGTTTTCTTAATGCTTTGGTTGATGGAAAAAACCTTTTTCTCCCTGTTTTTCGATATGACTGGTCGCTTCGGGGTGATGCCATGAATCTTTTAAATGACAGAGCTGTATCTTCGGCATTGTGGTGGGGCAGGCAGGAATCAGGCAATATTTCTCTTGAGCTGATGACTGTCCTTGATGATGCGGTTGAACCAACAGGTCTGGAGTTTAAGGATTCTGTGCTTTATGACAGTTTTCTTTATTCTACAAAACCGGCATTTCAATGGTATCTGGAAAACTCTGATCTGGCAGGGTACTGATATCCTGACAGCCGGGTTATTGTTTTTTTAGATCCTGAGCTGTCTCGATCATCTTTAATCACAGACAGTAAATTCGTTAGAAAAAACAGAGGACTAAAAAATGAAAAAGAAAACAGAGGCTATTTCCTGTAATTTCAAAACATCTGGCACCCGGCATAATAAAAATGCAAATAAACTGCTGCTTTTCATCATGCTGTCTTTCCTGGTTCTCTTTACTTCCTGCAGCAGCGGGTCAAAATTTGCTGATCCTGATGTAAAGGTATCTCTTCGTACCATTGAAAATGACGGCGAAGCAGGCATTGCCATTTCAGAGGATGCTCTGAACAGGGAGTTTCTCTTTCAGGGTAACATGGTGATTCTGGATAAGGCAGATTTATTCAATGGACTTAAAAGCCGTGTCGTGACCTTTCAGCGTAAAGGAAGAAGTCTTTTTATGCTGGAATCGCCCAAGGGACATACGGTAACACCCGATAGTTCCTTTGCACTGATTCTTGCTGAATTTCCAATTCTCAAAGATGAAGGGGGATGGATCAGTTTTGATTTCAATGCGGGAATGTCAAGGATTTTCATGACTGAAGATATGTATGGTTCGGATTCTCAAGGTGAAGACTATCAGCCTTCTTTTAAGACTGCTCAGGTTCGACACAGTTTTATAAAGCGTGCTGATGTAAAACACCTCAATCGTCTTACCATTCAACAGGCAGCTCAGGTGGAGGAAAAAGAGGGTAGTATTCTTAATGCCGAGATGCATTATTATATTTCTCCCTACCAGCCTGACCCGGATTTTGAACCTACACTTTCACCTGGTTTTTCCCATGCAGGTTATTTTGAAGTGATGCCCCAGCTTAAGACAGGCGGTGAAACAGAAACCTTTGCCATGAAGTGGAATATCAACAAAGGCCCCATTACATATTATATGTCAGCCAATACACCTGAAGAGTTACGTGATTCTGTCCGAAAAGGGGTACTTTACTGGAATACTGCAATTGGAAAGGATGTTTTTGTAGTGGACGTGGCACCTGAAGGTGTCAGTGCTCCTGATATGGACCGAAATATTATCCAGTGGCTGGACTTTGATACGGCATCATATGCTTATGCAGATATTCAGGCAGATCCGAGAACAGGCGAGATTCTCCACACTCAGGTTTTTATGCCCAGTCTATGGAATATAGTCAGCCGAAAACAGGCCTTGCAGTTTGTTTATCAGAATAAAAAGATGGATTACAAGAACAACAGCCCGGATATCCATCTTGCAAATTTTTATAAGCCCCTTACCTGTTCTATCAATTCAGAAGATGTAATGGTAAAAGGTATGAGCCGGCTTCTGATGTCTGATGCCAAAGATGATGTTTTTTTACGGGCGGCTCAGGCCTATGTTCAGGCTGTAGTTACCCATGAGGTAGGTCACACCATGGGACTTCGTCACAATTTTGCGGGAAATCTTCAGGCTGATTGGAAAGGGCACACTCGTGATGAGCTTTATCAGACTTTCCTTGAAAACGGTGCTTATATTTCCAGTATTCCAACCACAAGTATCATGGATTACAGTGAACCTCACGAATTTACCATGACCGCCTGGCGTTTTAATGTGGAAAATCTTGCTCTTCCCCATGACATCAGTGCAATGCACTATCTTTATCTAAATGAGCCCCTGGATAAAAGTCTGTATTTTTGCACAGATTCAGATACAAATTCCATGGGTGACTGTATTCCTTTTGCACATGGAAACTCTCCCATTGCCTACGGATCTTCTGAGCTTTTTGAGAGGCTGCAGCCCAAAACTATTGCAAGAGAACTTTATCTCCAGATGGTGCTGGAGATCCTAGACGGAACACCGGTTGATGAACTTTATTTTAACCCTCAAAACCTTGCATATCCCATCCTTTATTATAAAAACAGATTTCTTTCCCCCTTCACAGAAAATACTTTCTATGCACGAGCACTGAAAGGCCGTTATTCTGATCCCCGCAGTGTAAATCCTGTTCAGAAACGAAAGGACACACGCCCCATTGTGGAAAATGATCTGCAGGATTGGCTGACTCAAAATCCTTATGGTCTTGGGTCTTTTAAAGATATGTTCATGATTGTTAATCCTGACTGGGAAGCAGACTGGAAAAAAGAATTTGGCAAACTTCTTGATAATCCTGTTTTTTATAATATTGAAATTCCTGAAGTCGGCACCCTGCAGCTTTCTGAGCAGGAGAGACAGAAGCTTCTGGAAATGGGAAATAAGTTTTTTTCAGAACTTGTTTCAGAGCTTGTTTCTGCTGATTTGGACATACTTTCGGGGATAACAGCAATAGATATTGTTGACAGCCCTGCTGGTGAAGGTCTTCTTGAAGCCTATGAAGAAACCAGCCGTACCTATCTGATGGAGAAAACCGGCAGTTTTCTTAATGCTTTGGTTGATGGAAAAAATCTTTTGCTGCCTGTTTTTCGATATGACTGGTCGCTTCGGGGTGATGCCATAAATCTTTTAAATGGCAGAGCTGTATCTTCTGCACTGTGGTGGGGCAGGCAGGAATCAGACAAGATTTCTCTTGAGCTGACCAGTGCCCTTGATGATGCTGTTAAGGAAACAGGGTTAAAGTTTGACGATTCTGTGCTTTATGACCGTTTTCTTGAGTCCACAAAACCGGCATTCCAGTGGTATCTGGAAAACTGTGAGCTGAGCAGATACTGACATTGATATCATGACAGCGGCGGATTCTAACTGAAACTAAAAATGTCATAAACAAATACATTTAAAAATCCCGGACTACCTTTGCTGCTGGTCCGGGATTTTTTTATTTATGATTATTAGGCTTTTGATAGATTAAAATTAACATTGTTTATAAGAATGTTGAAAAATATTCTTATATTTTCGGTATATTATAATTGTTGTTAACATTGTGTGGCTAGTTTCTGGAAATAGAATAACCCTGCATTTTATAACGCAAAACCCTTTCACTTATTCCAAGGCTTTTTGCAGCCTTTGTCTGGTTACCCTCGTTTTTTTCAAGGGCTGTTATTATCATTTCCTTTTCAAGTACAGACACCTTTTCCTTGAGTATTGAAGAATCATCTTCCCTAAAAAATCTTACTTCAGGAGGAAGGTCCTGTTTTGAAATTATGTTTGTTCTTGAAAATGCTATTGCTTTTTGAACAATGTGCTCAAGTTCTCTTACATTGCCTTTGAAATTGTATTTTACAAGAGAGTCGAGTGCTTCATCGTCAAAGGAAAAGCTGTTTTGTCCGTATTTTTTCAGAAAAAAATCAGTCAGAAGATAAATATCTTCTTTTCTTTGTCTTAAAGGAGGAATTTCAATGTCAAGTACGCTAAGTCTGTAAAAAAGGTCTTCCCTGAAAAGGTTTTCCTTTATCATGGCGGTTAAATCCCTGTTTGTGGCTGCAATAATTCTTACATCACTGTATCTGGTTTCTGTATCACCGACTTTCTGGAATCTTCCTTCCTGGAGAAATCTTAAAAGTTTTGCCTGCATTAAAAGGGGCATTTCTCCTATTTCATCGAGAAATAAAGTTCCTTTGTCAGCAATTTCAACCAGTCCTTTTTTGTCTTTGTCAGCACCTGTAAAAGCTCCTTTTACATGTCCGAAAAGCTCTGATTCAAAAAGATTTTCAGGAATTGCACCGCAGTTTATTTCAACAAAGGAAAAATTTTTTCTGTCACTTAAAAGATGAATAAGCTTTGCAAAAAGTTCCTTTCCTGTTCCGGTTTCTCCACTTAAAAGAACAGTCCAGTTTTTTGAAGCAACCCTTCCGGCTCTAAGTATTGCTTCCTTTATTTCAGTGCTTTTTCCAATTATTTTTACAGGAAGGTTTTGTATTTCAATTTCAGACATTATTGCTTCAGATTCTTCGTCCATAAAATATTCAGATTCAAGCTTTTTTAGTTTTTCCAGAAGTTTTTCAAGATTTACAGGTTTTTCAATTAAATCATCAGCACCTGCCTTCATGACATTTACTGTTGTTTCAACATCTGCATAGGCTGTTATCATTATTTTTTTTACAATGGGATTTATACGGTTTATTTCAGAGATAAGTTTTTCGCCGTCCATTTCAGGCATTTTAAGGTCTGTCAAAAGAATTGAAAAACTGTTCTTTTTAAATTCTTCAAGGGCTTTTACTCCGTTTTGTGCAGTAACAGGGTCAAATCCGTTTTTTTTAAGGAATCCGGACAATATTTTAAGCTGGTCTTTGTCATCATCAACAAGAAGAATTTTAGTCATGAATATAGTTCCTTTTCTATTTTAACCTAAGTTGAGCGTTTCATATTTTTAAATTAAGAAAATTTCAATGAATTAAGCTTATTATATTTAAAAATATGAAACCCAGCGGGCTTTTCAATTTTACTGCATCTACGGCGTTAAATTGTATCACGCATAGCAAAAGTATAGCCTGATACAATTTGCCTTGTATATGCAGCAAACTTGAAAATCGCTCAATTTAGGTTTAACATGAACGGCTGCTGCATTATTTCTGAGCCTCATTCTCGCTTTGCTCCGAGGCAAGAGATAAAAAAACTTTATCTCTTAAATCCGGCTCATAAAAAATACAGCATCCGTTCTTAAAGGCAATCCGGCTAATTTTCAAGTTGCACCAGAACTTCAACTGTATTTTCAAAAATTTTAACTTCAAGGCTGCCATTATGAGCTGCTGCAATTTTTTGGCAAATAGGAAGGCCAAGGCCTGTTCCTATTGTTTTTGAAGTATAATATGGCTCCATGAATTTTTCTGCTTCATTTTCAGATATTTGGGAAACTGCATTGTTTTTGATTTTAAGAATTGTTTTTTTGTCTGATTTTTTAATTTTTATTTCAATAAAACCTTTTACAGGGCATGCTTCAATACTGTTTTTTATGAGATTGTCGAAAAGTGTAAAAAAAAGATTTTTGTCTGCATTTATATTATTTTCAGAGCAATTGATACTGACTTTTATTTGTTTTTCCTTTATTTCCATTTCATAGATTTTTAAAATTTCGTTTATTGAATCTGCTGGATTGAACTCAGATTTTTTTGGAGAAAAAGGCCTGGTGTAGTTTTTAAGATTGTCCGTGATAAGAGAAATTCGTGATGCAGATTTTAAAAGAATGGATAAAAGCTCTTTTTGTTCGCTGTCTAAGTTCTCGGATTCGCAGGAAATTCTTTGAAGTCCCATATAAATTGTATTTACAGGATTTTTTATTTCATGGGCAATTGTTCCTGCCGCACGGCCCATAAGTGCATCTTCTTTTTCCTTTGCAAGGTTTCTTTCAAATTCAGTTATTTTTTGTATATGAAAGTTCTGGATTCTTATTAAAAGCCATGAAAAAAAAGCTCCGGAAAAAAGAATTGTAAGAATAAATATTAAAAATTCCCTCTGGATTGCGGTTTTTCGCTGAAAATATGCACTTGAATCAAAATCAATTTCAAGAAGTGATGATTCAACTGCAATCTTTGCTTTTGCGGTTTTTTCATTTTTGCTGATATTTACTTTTATTCCGGAATTTTCTTTAATGCTTTGATTTTTTTGAATAACAACATTTTTTATTCCAGGCAGATTTTTTATTTTTTCTATTAAGTATTCAATGCTTACACGCTGTTTTACCTGCTTGATTTTTTCAGATTTAAGGCCTATTGCAACAAAAGAATTTGGAGTATTCAAAGAAAAAATATAAAGATTGAGTTCCGGGATATAAGAAAAATTTTCTTTTTTGCTTAAAAGAAAATCCAGATCTGTATTTTCGTTCCAGTTATCAGGACCTTTTGAATAAGAATCACCTCTTTTAATATAAATTCCTTCAAGGCCGGCCCGCTTTGAATATGAGGCAAGTTCTTCATTTGTAAAAGGTGCTATTTCATCAAGGTAAGAGGTAAACTGGGCAGAATTTTCAAGCATGGCTTTAATTGTTTCTTCAATTGCAGATTCGGAAAGAATTGCTGTGCTTATGTTTTCTTCAACAAGCCTTCCCATTATTTCTGCATCTTTTAAAACATGGTCAAGAAATGTTTTTTGTGCATTTTTTATCTGCCACAGAAAAAAAACAGAAAAAATGACAATTATAATACAGATTACAAAAATATTAATTTTCCAGATTCCTGAAAATGTTTTTTTATCAGTCATGGTTCATTCTGTGATTATGGTGTCTGCCGCCTCTGTGCATTTTAAGTCTTGATCTTACTCCGGTTGGATCACTGGAATTGTATTCTATTATAGAATCTGCATCAAAAATGTCTTTTCCGGAATAGGTTCCTGAAATTCTAACGGTCTGATCTTTTAAAAACCCCTTTTCCCTTGTTTTTACAATAATTACTTCCATGCAGTTTTTGCGGCAGTTATAGGGTTCAAGATAAATAAGATTTTCATGGTCATCAAATTTTATTATCCTGCCTGTTATTACTTCCTGTGAAATTCCATGAACAGGAAGTAAAAGAATAAATATTAAATAAAAAATGAAATTCCGCATTTTATTTCCATTGACTCATAATTATTGTAATCATTTTCAGACTTAAGTTTATCATACAGCAAATTTATATATACAATAGTATTGTTTGTTAAAAAAAATCCTGTCTTAAGTCCTGATGAAAAAAGCTTTTCCAGAAGTGTTGAATTTTTGTAATCATAAAATGAAAAAGAAGTTTCTGGAGTAATAAAAAAAGAATTATTTATAGATAAATCAATGTAAAAGCCTGCTTTAAAGCCTGAATATGAATTTATGGAAAAATTTGAATGATTTTCAAAATATCCCAGATTCTCTCCAATGGTGAGATTTTTGTTTATGTAATGGTCGGAATATAAATATATATTGAAAAAATCGGCGTTTTCTTTTCCATTATCACTGATAATTTCAGGAAAATCTGTGTTATTTTCCTGAGTTCCCCCGTGATATTGGGCCGCAATTGTTCTTCCTCCATGATAGCCGTAAGAGGTATTATAGTCTGCTGTTCCCTGGTACTGGGAATAAAAATATTTTGAATATAAAAATCCAAGTCCAATGTCGGTTTGCTCTGATATTATTTTTGTGAAAAAAAGATTGGCTGAAAATGAATCAAATTCATTGGACTTGTCATTATTGTCTCTTGCAAACCCGGAATAGAGCTTTAGTCCTGAACTCATATCATTAAAATTTTTTTTGAACTCCAGTCCGGGTGAAATAAATAATTTGTTATTGTAGTTTTTATAGTCTGTAAATTCTGAAAATAAAAAGCCTGAAGTAATAATATGGTTTTTTGTTTCATTAAGGAAAAGGGAACCCTCTATTTTAGCTTCATAAAATAATGACCCTCTTTTATTGTCTTCATTGTTGTAGTTTGTGTCATAGCCCGATGCTATACCAAAAATAAGTGTGTTTTCAGCATAGGCCAAAAAAGGTATGATAAATAAAAATGCTGCACTTAAACATAAAATTTTTTTCAAGATTATTTATCCCTTTTCAAGCCGGATCAAAAGACCCGGCTTATTTTTTACTTCTGATTGATTTTCTGGCCGTATCCTGAGCCGTCAAGAGGTCTTTGTCCCTGGTTGCCTGTTCCGTCTTTAGGGCCGAAACCTTTTCCTTTATTACCCTGAATTTGTGAACCATTTGGACAATTCATATAATTGTTTTTAAATCTCTGCTGATTCATGTTGTTATTCATTGTCTGGCTTCCCTGGCCTTGTGAAACATATGGACAGTTGTTTTTTGCAAACATCATTGAACCTGATCCTCTTGAATTATCAAAGGCATATGCTGTTGTAAGAACAAGGCCTGAAATTGCAGCTGCTGCTATTGATGTGATTATGAACTTTTTCATTTTAACACTCCTTTTTAATGAATTAAAAATCAAATTTGAAATATATAATTCAAAAGACGTGCCATGTTTTTATCCAGTAATTACAAGGTGTTTGAGAGGTAGTTTTCGACATTTTTTTCAAAGTCCGACAAAATTGTCGAAGGGAGATTAAAATAATTATTTACAAACCTGTTTAAGTCTTTTTATTTGTCCAAAGTGTTCCTGCATGATGATTTAAAAGAAATACGTTCAATTTTTTCATTTTTTACAAATCTTCAGCAATAAGTTTAATTCCAATATTTCTAGCTACTTTTAATGCCTTGTCAAATTCAATGCTTGGTTTGCCGTTTTCAAGATCAGATATAAACCTTGTTCCCACATTGCAAATACCTGCAAGTTCAGTCTGGTTTATTTTGAGTTCTTTTCTTTTTGTTCTGATTTTTCTGCCAAGGTCGGCAGAGTTCGATATATAGTTTTTGTTCATTTTTTATTACCGTTCAGTAATATTTTTGAAATTTGTTTTGAATTGTTTAATTTTAATACCGTTCGGTTATATTATACGAATTTATAATTTTTTCAATATGTTTTTATTTAGACCTGGATTGAGTGATTTTTCAGTTTGCTTTATATAGAACCTGAATTGAGCGATTTTCAAGTTTGCTGTATATACAAGGCAAAATCAATTTTAAAATACATAATTCAAAAGGCGTGCCATGTTTTTGTTTAGTAAATACAGGGTGTTTGAGGGGGTGTTTTCGACAATTTTTTCAAAGTCCGAAAAAATTGTCGAAGGATTGGTTTTTAAAATAATTATTTTGAAAATTTTTTCAAAAATCCAGTTTAACCGGAGTTTCAAACCCCGGAGGTTTTATGGCAAGCACAGAACAGGAAAGCTGTTCAAGAATTGCTTCTGCTGCATTACCGATAATCAGTCCTGCAATACCTGTTCTTGCAACAGTTCCCATCACTACAAGATCGGTCTGAAGTTTTTTAGCAATTTTGGGGATAACTTTTTTTGCCATTCCCTTTGGAAGATGAAATGAAGGTGAAATATCTGCATAGACTTTGGAGCTGATTCGTTTTTGTAGATCAAGTCCAAGGCTGTACAATTCTTTCTGGTGGACAAGGTGCTGTTTTTCAATATGATTGTCTACATATTTGTCGTCCATATCTCCATAGGAAAGCACAGCTTTTTCAGCAAAGGTGTCCCATGCATGGACAATATGAAGGGATGCCTTATCCGATTTTGCTATTGCAGCCGCAAGATCAAGGATCTCATTGTTAAATTCATGATCAGGTGGAACAATTCTTAATGGGTCAAAGTCAACAGCAGCAATAATGTTTTGGCAACCCGGCTTTTCAGGCGTTTTCATTATCCATAAAGGACAAGGACATTTGCGTAGAAGATGCATGTCAACGCTGCCGAAAAGTCTTATTTTGAAATTTGAATTTTCAGCTGGCTTGACTACCAGATCAAATCTGTTTTTAATTACCTGGCGGATTACCTCAATAAAAACTCTGCCTGTTAAAATTTTTGTTTGAATTTTTATGCGATTTTGAAAGGGTCTGATTAATTCTTCCAGTTTTTGTGTGTGATAATCTTTAATTTTAGAAAAATATGCATCTCCAGTCTGAGGAACTATATCTGCTACAACAAGTTCTGCTCTGTTTTTTTGGGCAATACTTACAGTCCTTTCAAGAGTAGAGGTTTGGTTTACACTGTTTTCCGATACATAAAGAATTTTTTTAAAAGGATTCATTTCTTACCTCCTGAAAAGATGTCTGATTGGTGTGCGAAGTTTTTTTGACTGTTGATAAAATTTGCAGCAGCCCTTCCGCTTTAAACAAAACACTTACAAAAGATTTTAAACATTTACTGGTTTTTAAAGCAGCAATGTTGCTATGCTGAAATATATAACTACGGTTGAAATATCTGTAAAAGCAAGAGTAAGCGGCCCTGATGCAATCCTCATGTCAAGTTTCAGTCTGTGAAGCAGTGATGGAATGCTCAGTCCGAAAAAAACAGCAGAACAAAGTGTGAGCATAATGCTTGTTCCAATGGTCAGCGATGCCATTAAATTGCCTCTCCAGAGAAAAGAAATAATACCCACCACAAATCCGCAGGCAAAACCAAGCAGTATAGCAGTTCCGACTTCCCTGCATATTGACTTGATATACCATTTCAGGTCAGGCTGTTTGGATTTTAAAGTATGGATAGCCATTGTCATTGACTGGATGCTTACACTTTCAGCAAGCCCGAGAACAAGCGTAAGAAAAAAGGCAAGGATAAGACTTTTAGCCAGGGTCAGTTCGAAAACACCTGTGAGCAAAGCACAGGCAGTACCGCTTGTAATTGTTGCAAGAAGCCATGGGAACCTGAATCTGAATGCTTTAAAAGGCGATGCTTCACGAACCTGCATAATTCTGAAACCTATGGTTTCAAACATTTTGTCCATGGTTTCCTGATTGGCTGCGTCAAAAGTATCATCTGTAAACATTGAAATATCAACAACCCCAAGTATTTGTTTCTCCTGATTTACCACAGGAAAAGCCAAAAATTTATAGAGCAGGAAAAATTCATATGTTTCAAGGATAGTGGCATTTTCAGGAATTGTAATGACCCGTTTAATCATTATTTCTGAAATAACAGCAAAAAGAGACGCCGTAAGAAGGCGTCTTGTCGGCACAACTCCTATAAGGGAACCATTTTCATTTACCACGTAAAAATATACAATTCTGTCGCCGATTCCTTTTTCCCTTATATCTTCAAGGGCCTGGCTTACGGTTATATTATGAGGCAGTTTTGCAATATTTTTCCTTATTATGTTAATAACGGGTTTGTTAAGGTGTTTTGAACTTTCAGACATTTAAGTCTTTTTCCTCTCTTTTTATCTCAAATAAATCTTATTTATATGAGTCTGGATATTTATTTGGTTTTTTTAATATAAATCGGTTTTTTTGAATACGCTCAAAACTGGTATTTGTGAATTTAGCAGTTTTAGAAAGTAATGTGTCTTACGGATTTATTTTGCAGTCACTACTTATTCTTTGTTTAATCAGATAAAATTTTTTTCCTCAAGAGATATTTTTAAAAAAATAAATTTAATGATTTTTAGTTTTGTCTTGTATCTAAATAATTTAAATTTCAGATAAAAACATTGGGGCAGTAAAGAAGAAAAACTTTTTTAATGAAACCGGTGTTATTAAAAAAAGCATGGGTTTTTTAACAGTTTGAATAGTTACATATTATTTTGGTTTAAGATTTTGGGTGTAATATTTAATGCCTGTATGATAATTTCAATTTTTTAAACTGAAAAATCAGGGAAAAAAAGTGCAGGAATTTATAAACAAAGAGCTTGAGCTTGCAGAAAAATTTGTACAGGAAACCGGGTGCAATATTTTTCTTACAGGAAAAGCAGGAACAGGCAAAACAACTTTTCTTCAAAAAACAGCTCAGATAACCTCCAAGAGATTTATTGTTACAGCTCCAACCGGAGTTGCTGCAATAAATGCAAAAGGGGTAACCCTTCATTCTTTTTTTCAGCTTCCTTTTACTCCGTTTATTCCAGGTTCTGACTTAGGAGATAAAAGATTTAAAATAAGTAAGGAAAAAAGAAATATAATTAAAAATTTAGACCTTCTTATAATTGATGAAATAAGCATGGTCAGATCAGATGTTTTAGATTCCATAGACCTTGTATTAAGAAATTTCAGGAACAGTCCAAAGCCCTTTGGCGGTGTTCAGCTTTTGATGATAGGCGATCTTTGCCAGCTTTCTCCGGTTGTAAAAAATGAGGAATTAAATATTTTACAAAATTATTATGATTCCCCTTATTTTTTCAGCAGTAATGCACTGAAAAATACTGAATTTATTACAATAGAGCTTAAACATATTTATCGTCAAAAAGATGAAAAATTTATAAATATTTTAAATAAATTAAGGGACAATATTTTTGACAGCCAGGTAAAACAGGAGTTAGAAAAAAGATATATAAAAGGTTTTGTGCCTGAAAAAGATGACGGCTGCATGATTTTGACCACCCATAACAAAACTGCACAGTCCTTTAATGAAGACAGAATGGATGAACTTGAAGAAAAATCATTTTATTTCAATGCGTCAGTATCAGGGGATTTTCCATTTAATAATTATCCTGCCCCTGAAGTTTTAGAGCTTAAAAAGGGTGCGCAGGTAATGTTTTTAAGGAATGATCCTTCCCCTGAAAAACTATATTTTAATGGAAAAACAGGTCTTGTAACATATATGGATGAAGAAAAAATCAAGGTTTTTTGTCCTGATGACAAAAAGGAAATAAGTGTTTTTCCAATTGAATGGGAAAATATAAAATACGGTCTTGATGATAATAATGAAATAAAAGCAGAAATAACTGGAAAGTTTATTCAGTTTCCAATCAAACCTGCCTGGGCAATTACTATTCATAAAAGTCAGGGGCTTACATTTGAAAAAGCTGTTATTGATGCAGCTAACGCTTTTACCCATGGTCAGATTTATGTGGCATTAAGCAGATGCACAAGTCTTGAAGGTCTTGTTTTAAGCTCCCCTCTCTTAAATTTTCCAAAAACTGACACCGCAGTTGAAAATTTTCATAAAACCCTTGAAACAAATTTATCCCTTGAAAAGTATCTTGAAAATTCAAAAATAACATATCAGCAAAATATGGTTCTTGAATGCTTTGATTTTTTAAATCTTGATGGATTTTTCAAGCGTTTTTATTATTCATGTAAAAGCAATTCAAATACAGTTTTGGTTTTAAATTTTGAAAATATTGAAAAAATAAACTCAAGCTTGGATGAGATTTTTTCAGTATCTGAAAAATTTAAAATTCAGCTTCAAAATATATTTATTGAAAAAAAACTGCCGGAAAAAGACTCATATCTTCTGGATCGAATAAAAAAAGGAAGTTCATGGTTTTTGGAAGGTCTTGAAAAAATAAGTAATCTTCTTGAAAGCATTGATTTTGAAACAGACAATAAAGAACTTAAAAAACAGCTTGATAATTCACTTAAAAATGTATGGGAAAAATTGCAGATAAAAATTTCATCTCTAAAATCATGTGAAAACGGATTTTCTCCTTCACTTTATTTAAGAGCTGTTTCAAAGGCAATAACAGATTTTTCCCCTGGAAAAAAGAAAGAAGAATCAAAGCCTTTATTTAATGAATCAGACATTGAACATGGAGAAGTGTTTAATCTTTTAAAGGAATGGAGAGCAGAAAAGGCAAAGGAAGAAAATGTCCCCCATTTTCAGATTCTTCATCAAAGTGTTATAATTCAGATTTCTGTCATTCTTCCCCAAAATGAAAACGAACTTATGAAAATAAAGGGGATAGGTCCGAAAACAAATGAAAAATACGGAAAAGAACTGCTTGAAATTGTAAATAATTACAGAAAAAAAAATAAAATTGAAAAAGTTGAGCTTCCTGAAGTTATGGAAAAAGAAAATGACCCAGAACCCGAAAAAAAGAAGAAAAAGGCTAAAGAAGACACTAAAAAAACAAGTTTTGATCTCTATAAAAAAGGTTTTTCAATTGAAGAAATTGCAAAGGAAAGAGGCCTTGTTTTGTCTACAATAGAGGGGCATTTAAGTTATTTTATTGAAACAGGAGAGCTTGATATAAAGGATTTTCTTTCAGATGAAAAGCTTAATAAAATAATTGAAGAAATTAAAACTCAAAATAATAACTTTGTTTTAAAGGAAATTAAGGAAAAACTTGGAGATGATTATTCATTTGGACAGATAAAAATGACTGTTTCCTATTGCAGGTATATGGAAAATGATGGCTGAGTTTTGGTTTTATTTAATCTTCTAATTTTTGGAGGCAGTTATTTCAGTTTTTGGAACAATACTAACAATTTTTGTAACAATTTTAAGTTTTTATGTTTTTTTTAAGATTGATTTAATTGTTAAGTCAAATCTTAACAAATTCAGAAAATTTTTTTGGTTTTCAGGACTTTTTCTCTGGGGGTTGTTTTTTATTTCACGTATTTTCAGAAAGACCTATAACCACCAGTTTTATTCAGATATTTTACAGATTTATGGAATGCATTTAATGGGAATACTTATTCTCATGGCTGTTGCTTTTTTTATTTCAGATGTTTTATCAGGATTTGGATTTTTCTTTAAAAAATATAAGCAGAAAATAAGAGTTTTTGCTCTTTTTGCAGGAATTTTAATGGTTTTAACAGCCCATGTTCAGGGTATAAGGCCGCCTGTAATTGAAAAAACTGAAATAAAAATTAATAATCTTCCAAAAGAACTTCAAAATTTTAAAATTGCAGTTTTATCAGATATTCATGCAGGGGAAATAATGATTGATCATTTATGGATTAAATCAAGGGCAGAGCAGTTAAAATCGATTAATCCTGATCTTGTTTTAATAGCAGGAGATATCTTTGAAAGAAAGGCAGATCCAAAGAAATTTGTTCCTGAAATGAAAAAATTAAAATCACCTTTTGGAGTTTTTGCTGTTAGAGGCAATCACGATTCTTTAAGATTTAACAGAAAAGATGTTACAGGAAAAATTTTACAAGAAGCAGGTATTCCCCTTTTATCCAATAAATGGATAAAGCTTTCAAATGGTCTTGTAATTGCCGGAATTGAAGATTTAACTGTTTCCTCAAGAAATAAGGGAGAAATGGAAGAAAACTTTAAAAAAACTGTTTTGGGCCTTCCTGATGGAATTTCAATTTTTCTTTCCCATACTCCGTGGATGGTTGAAGAGGCATCAGATAAAAACTTTGATTTAATGATTTCAGGTCATACCCATAACGGACAGATATGGCCTTTTAACTATCTTGTAAAAACCAGGTATAAATATTTGTCTGGTCTTTATAAAATTAATAATATGAATCTGTATGTTTCACGGGGAACGGGAACCTGGGGCCCAAGAATGAGGCTTTGGAAGCCCGGAGAAATAAGCCTTGTTGTTTTGAAAAACAGTCAGGGGCAGGACAGATGAAAAAAAATATAAGACTGACAGATGAACAGAGAAAATTTTTTACCCTGGTAAGTGATGCTGTTGTAGCAAATCCTTTCAGTGATAAAAGAAACCGGCTCGATATGGAAATTGCAGGTTTTTTTCTTGATGGTCCCGGAGAAAATCTCATAGATAAAACCATCAAGGGAGTAATGTTTCGTATTTCTGAGCTTGAAAAACAGCAGCTTACCATTGATGATTTTGAGGGCCATGACAGATTTCTGGTTGAAACCGCCTTTTTATTCGATTTTTTCTACAGATTCAGAAAAAGTTTTGATGAGCTGATCCAGCAGCAGATTAAGGCCGGAGATAATTCTGTAAAAGTTCCTTTTGTTAAAGCGGCCTATAGAATGCTTGAATCAAGAGGTTTTGATAATGAATCCATTTATCTTTATTTTGCCCTTTGTTATCAGATAAGAAGGGCATTTTATTTTATCAGGGATTCTCTTATCGGCCAGAGCCAGGTGATGAAGGAGTTTAAACGCAAGCTCTGGAATAATGTATTTACCCATGATTTAAGGCTTTATGAAAAATATCTGTATAACCGCATGGAAGATTTTTCAACCTTGATACTTGGGGAAACCGGTACAGGAAAGGGAACCGCTGCAATAGCAATAGGTAGAAGCGGGTTTATTCCATTTGATGAAAAAAGAAAGTGTTTTGAGGAAAGTTTTACACGTTCCTTTGTTTCTCTTAACCTCTCCCAGTTTCCTGAAACTCTTATTGAATCGGAATTGTTCGGGCATAAAAAAGGATCTTTTACAGGAGCTGTGGAAAATTTTGAAGGTGTTTTTCAAAAATGCAGCAGAAACGGTGCAATATTTCTTGATGAGATAGGAGAAATTTCCGAGCCTGTTCAGATAAAGCTTCTTCAGGTTCTTCAGGACAGAGTTTTTACTCCGGTTGGAAGTCATAAAGCTGAAAGATTTAATGGAAGGGTTATAGCTGCCACCAACAGAAATCTCAATGAAATTGAAAACGGCAATGTTTTCAGGGATGATTTTTATTACAGGCTTTGTTCAGACATTATAAATGTTCCTCCTTTAAGGCAGAGGATAAAAGAAGATCCTGATGAACTTAACAGGCTGGTTTTTTTTACAGTGAAACGCATTGTTGGAAAAGATTCTCCCGAATGCATTGATATGGTTTTAAGTGTTATTGAAAATCAGCTGGGAATAGATTATGAATGGCCTGGAAATGTCAGGGAACTTGAGCAGTGTACAAGAAGTGTTTTACTGAACAGAAACTATTCAGGTAAAAGTATGGTTGGGAATAAGGGGCTTGAAGAGCTTCTTGTTTCAGGACTTTCAAATGGTGAAATCGGGGCACAGGAACTCATGTCCGGGTATTGCAGGCTTTTGTATGAAAGATTTTCAACTTTTGAGGAAGTTGCAAGAAGAACCGGACTTGACAGAAGAACCGTAAAAAAATATATAAATTCTTCTCCTGAATAAAGTCATGCTTTGTTCATTCATAATTTTCACAAACAAAAGATAAAACATAATTATCTGATAAAAAAAAGGATGCTTTAGATATGTTTTCCACCGGCATGCTTCTGTGATAAATTTTATCTTTAATAATTTCCACTTTTTTAAGACTTTCGTTAAATCCTTTTTTTATATATTTGAGGTAGCTTTCCTTTATTGTCCAGAGCTTTAAAATTTCCCTGTAATTATCTGAATAAAGGCTTTCTTTTTCTTTTTTTGAAAATCCGGCATGAAGAAGGTGTCTGGTGTTTATTGTTTTAAGTTCTTCCATATCTGTTCCTGTTTTTTGCTTTTCATTTATTGCCGCAACAGCATATCTGCCTGAATGGGAAATGGAAACATTCAGGTATGGCAGACATTTTATCCAGGGCGCCCCGTTTTTTTCCTTTCCAGTTTCAATATTATGATACGGAATATATGGATATTTGTTTTTTACAAGGTTTTTTAGTCCTATTCTTGCACTCATCCATTCAAATTGTTTTTTAAGTGTTTTAAAATTATTTATTGTTTCAATTTCCCTTTCAGAAAAAATTTGCTTTGGGAAATTACATGATTTTATTGTTTCACCCTTTGAAAAAAAAGAGGAATGATTTAAAAAATTTGAGCTGTACCAGCAAAAAAGCCTTTGAATATCTATTATACAGATTTCTGTTTCCTGATAAATTTTTCCTGAAAATACTTCCATGTTTTCCAAATTTACTCCCCTTGTCTAAAATTTACGTGCTTTTCTAGCAAGGTTTGTTCCATTTCTGTAATTTCATAAAAAGGCTTTAAAATAAGGTTTTGTTAAAGGCTTTGCTTTGCAGCTGTGTGCATAATGTGCATATTCACCATACATAAAAAGTTAAGATGTTTTTGACTGGTTTAAAAACAGATATGTGTGTTTTTTTATATTTGCTTTTAAAAACAGGTGTTTAAATAGATTAATCGGTGATTGGCACAATTGTTGTTAAGCAGGAGCCTGAATTTGAAAAATAACTGTAACTATTCAGCTTAAAAACTGAGACCCGGAAAGAATGCAGCAGCCGTTCCAATTTAAACTGAACAGTTACAAATAAACAAAATCTCAGGAGAAAGCTTAATGATTAAGAAAATATTTAATTCCAGTCTGCCGGTTCTGGCATACAATCCCTTTGGTTCACCAGACATAACTTATTTCAAAGCCTTATTTGAAAGCGGATGTCTTCCTGTATTTGATACAGAATTTATTGAATATGAACTCGCAGCAGAAATTATAGAAGAGCTTGATAACTCAGGTATTCTTTATGGAGTAAGGATTTTTGCAGAAAATTTTCATCTTTTTGAATTTATAGAAAAAAAAAAGCTTAAAAATATTGAAGCTGTAATTGTATCATATTTTGACAAAACTGAGCTTGAAGGCTTTTCTTTTCCAATATCTTCAGCAGTTAAGCTTGTTGAAACAACAGATATTCAGATTAATGAGGAATTAAAGGCTGCCGGAGCAGACGCTCTTATTTTAAAAGGTGCGGAGGCAGGGGGAAAAATATCTGAATTTACATCCTTTGTTCTTATGCAGTGGTATCTTGAAAATACGGATTATCCTGTAATAATTCACGGTGGTGCAGGTCTTTATACAACAGCAGGACTTTTTTCAGGAGGAGCATCAGGAATTGTTTTAGACAGTCAGCTCTATTTAACAGATGAAGCTCCAGTTTCAAAAAGTTTTAAAAATATTTTTGAAAATCTTGAGGAATTTGATTCAGATATCATTGAAGATGACAAAGGCAATAGATTCAGGTTTTTTTCAAAGCTTGCAACAAAAATTGTAAAAGACCTTAAAATTAAGGAAAAAACTGAAGATAAAGACATTTCTCTTTATGAAAAAATTAAAAAAACAGTAACTTTTCTTTCAAAGGAAACACAAAATCCCGTTCAGAGTCTTTTTTTTCTTGGACAGGACTCTTCATTTGCCAGAAAGTTTGTAAAAAAATCAAGAAGACTTAAAGATGTAATAAGTTTTTTATTTGAAAACACTTCAAAACTTTTAAACTCCATAGAAAACAGTAACCCGATAAGAGAAAATTCAAAATTTTGTAAAATATCCGGGTGCAGATATCCAATTATCCAGGGACCCATGGCAAATGTTTCGGATAATGCAGATTTTGCAACAGCAGTTTATGAAAACGGAGGCCTGCCTTTTTTTGCACTTGGAAGCCTTCCCCATGAAAAGGCAGAGGAAATAATATCTGAAGGAAATCATAAAGTTCCTGTATTTGGAGCAGGACTTATTGGCATAGAGGCTTTGAACAAAAATATTTTGTCTCACATTGAAATAATTAAAAAAAAGAAAGTTAAATTTGCTCTTTTTGCAGGGGGGAGTCCTTCCCAGATAAATGAGCTTGAAAAAAACAATATAACAGCCTGGATTCATACACCTTCCCTTGGAATGCTTGACAATGCTGTTTCAGGAGGATGTAAAGGATTTATTTTTGAAGGAACCGAAGCCGGCGGTCATGTTGGAAAACTCACAAGCCTTGTTTTATGGGAACTTGGAATCGGTTATTTAATGGAAAAAGATGGTTTGGATCTTTCAGACATGACAGTTATTTTTGCAGGAGGCATAGGAACAAAAACAGCTTCCTGTGCAGTTTCCGGAATATCTTCAATTCTTGCCAAAAATGGTGCGGCAGTATCAATTCAGCTTGGAACACCTTATCTTTTTTCAGAGGAAATAGTTAAAACAAAGGCCCTTAAAAGAAAATATCAGGAAGTAATATCAAAACACTACAAAACCATGCTCATGGGAACTACGGTAGGTCTTGCCGCAAGAACTGTAAAAACCCCTTTTTCAGAAAAAATAATAGAAAATGAAAATTTCAGAATAAAAGAAAATCTTTCCTTAAATGAAAGAAAAAAAGGATTTGAAGAAGATAATATCGGCTCCCTTCTTATTGCTGCAAAGGGAATAAAGCCTGTATTTGATTCTGATAATAATAAAGTTATTTTTGAAAATTTTTGTGATGAAGAGTGCTTTGAAAAGGGCAATTACTGCGTTGGATCAAGTATTGCCTTTCATTCAGGTGCAAAAAATATAGCTTTAATTCATGATGTTTACATGAAAAGCGAAAAAGATTTGATTGAAAATCTTTGCCGCCTTGAAATTTTGTTTTCTAAAAAAAGAATGCTTGAAGATGAGATTGCAGTAATTGGAATGGGATGTGTTTATCCTGATGCCTCAAATACAGAGGAATTCTGGCAAAATATTGTTTCAAAGAAATATTCCATAAGAGAAATTCCTGATTCAAGGCTTGATAAAAGTCTTTATTTTGATGAGGACAGAAAAGCCCCTGACAAAGCCTATACAAAAATTGCAGGCATGGCTGATAATTTTAAATTTTATCCTGAAAAATTCGGATTGGATGAAAAAACAGGAAACTCAATTTCAAGAAGCCAGCAAATGCTTCTTGAGGCATGCAGTCAGGCAATTGAAAATTCAGGCATAAAAACAGAAACAAGCGAAATTTTAAAATCTGCGGCAGTAATTATAGGCTCATGCCTTGGAAACGAGTTAAGCCATAATCTTAATCTCAAATATTTTTATCCTGAACTTGAATACCATCTTGACCAGATAGATGAATTTAAAAACCTTTCTAAGGAAGAAAAGGAAAAAATTCTTGATAATCTCAAAAAATCCCTTTCAGGAGAAAGCAGTTTTGAATCACCAGACAGTGCAACCTTAAATATTGAAGCCTCAAGAATAGCAGCCTGGCTTGGAACACAAGGCCCTAATTATGTTGTTGATGCAGCCTGTGCAACATCATTTGCAGCAATTGACTGCGGAATAAGGGAGTTATTATCAAAATCAACAGACCTTGTTATTGCAGGCGGAGTCAATTCAAGTCTTTCGCCTGAATCATTTATTGGGTTCTGTAAAATGGGAGCCCTTTCTGCAGAAGGGTCATTTCCTTTTGATAAAAGAGCCGGAGGTTTTGTCTTGGGTGAAGGTGCAGGAGTTGTAATTTTAAAGAGAATGAAAGATGCCATACGGGATAAGGACAATATCCTGGCGGTTCTGAAATCTGTTGGAGCATCTTCTGATGGAAAGGGAAAGGCAGTTGCAGCTCCAAATGAAAAAGGACAGATTCTTGCACTTGAAAGATGCTTTGAAAAAAACAAATCTTTTAGCCGCGAAGACATAGACTTTATTGAGGCCCACGGAACTTCAACAATAATTGGTGATGAAGCTGAAATAAAAACCCTTTCAAATTTTTACGGAAAGTCTGGAAAAACAGGAATAAGCTCAGTCAAGTCACAGATAGGCCATCTTTTAGGGGGAGCAGGTGCAGCAGGTTTTATAAAAACCGTTCTTGCAATACAAAATAAAACCCTTCCGCCTGTTGCAGATTTTAAGGAAATATCAGATAAATGCTCCCTTGAAGGTTCGGATTTATACATAATTACCAAGCCTGAAAAATGGAAAACAAAGGACAACAGCCCAAGAAGGGCAGGGGTAAGTTCCTATGGATTTGGAGGAATAAACTTCCATGCTGTTCTTGAGGAATATAACGAAAACTATGAACCTTTGAATAGAAATTTTTTTACTTGTATGGGACTTAACCCAGACAGTAAAAGGATTGTTATTTCAGGACTTGGAGTAATTGTTCCGGGAGCTTGTAATCAGGATGAATTTTATGAAAAACTATTATCCGGTAAAAAGGATTTTAAAAATATTCCTGAAACTATTTTTCATAATGATTATTATGCAAAGGCAGATGAGCAGTTCAGGCTGCCGCTTGTAAAGGCAGGAATTGTTGAAGATTATAAATTTAACAGCATTAAATATAAAATCCCTCCAAACACACTTAAATCAATAGACCGAGCCCAGCTTTTTGCACTTGATGCAGCAAGTCAGGCAATAGAAGAGGCCTGCGGAGACAATAAAGAGACTTTATTTTCACCCCAAAATAAAACAGGTGTGATTCTTGGAGCCATAAGCGGATCAAAGCATGTTGAAAATATTATCCGTTCAAGAACAGTTCTTATTGAAAGAATAATTGGTGAAACAAAAGGTATTGATAAAAATATTAAGGAAAAAATAAAAACAGAGCTTGGAGCTTCTTTAAGAAACAGATTCCATGAAAACTGCGAAGATACAACCCCTGGACTTCTTTCCAATATAGTAAGCGGAAGAGTTGCAAATTATTTTGGATGCTGCGGAGCAAATTTTATTGTTGATGCTGCCTGTGCATCTTCTGCAATAGCAATGGATATTGCCATGAAATCGATACTTTCAGGCGATAATGATGTGGTTCTTACAGGAGGAGTTGATACAAATTTCTATCCTGGAATCATGATGGTATTTAAAAGGCTTGGACTTTTGTCTGCGGAAGATACAAAAATTTTTGACAAAAGATCAAGCGGGGTAAATTTGAGTGAGGCAGGTGTTGTCATGGTAATGACCACCTATGAAAAGGCCGTGGAAAAAGGACTTCCGGTTCTTGCCGAAATATCATCCATGAAATTTGCTTCAAAACCTTCTAATAATCTTTATTCTCCCTCACAGGAGCTTATAAGAAAAACAGCAGAAAAATGCTATGCTGACTCAGGTGTTTTCAAGAAAAATATTTCATATATGGACGTATTTGGTTTTTCAAGCCTTATGATGGATCAGATTGAAAATCAGGGACTTGACAGTCTTTTTGAACACGATCTTTTCTTTGGAAATACAAAGCCGGAGCTTGGTTATTTTAAAGGAGCAAATCCAGCCGTTGTTTTTGCAAGACTTGTCCTGCAGGCAAAAAACAGGAAGATTCTTCCAAACAGAAATTATGACAAAGATAATTCAATAATCAAAAAAGGTTCACATTTAAAATCAGCCGGGGATTTAGTTGCTTTTGATGAAAATATGCAGTTTCATACAGCTGCAAATATTTTTGGATTTGGTGCAAATCACGGACATGCCATAATAAGCTCCCTTCCTTCAAGGCTTTTAAAATCTGAAAAAGAACAGGAAAAAACAGCAGATTTAACAATAAAACATCCTGAAATATTAAAAAATTCAGCAGTTCTTTTGTGCGGCCAGGGCTCCCAGTATCCAAAGATGATGAAGTCTTTATATGAAAAAGAAGAAATAATCAGAAAATATCTGGATCTTGGGGAACAGATATTTAAAAATAAAAGAGGCTATTCCATACTTGAAATAATGTTTGGAAGAAAGCCTGGTCTTAATTCCACTGAAAATACCCAGCCTGCTGTTTTTATGGCAAGTTCGGCTCTTTTTGAATACCTGAAATCAAAAGGGTTTTATCCAGAGTATTTTATTGGCCACAGCATAGGAGAATATTCAGCACTTTATGCATCAGGAGCACTTGATTTTGAAGATGCAATGAAGCTTCTTTTAAAAAGGTCTGAACTTATGAAGGAAGCTGACAAAAAATACCCCGGAAAAATTTTAATTGTATTTAAAAACAGTGAAGAAACCGCTGAACTGATAAAAGAATCAGGAATTGAAGGAATTTATCTTTCAAACATAAACAGCCTTAAGCAGACAGGGGTTTCTGGTTTTACTGAAAAAATTGAAGCTTTTTGCTCTTTTCTTGCAAAAAAAGGAGTGTTTTACAAAAAGCTTGATCTTACAGGTGCTTTTCATACCCCGGTTCTTTTGGAGGCCTCTGAAAAACTTGAAAAATATTTGGAAAATGTAAGATTCAATAAATCCTTGCTTCCAAAAATTATTTCAAACGTAACAGGAAAACCCTACCCCGAAGATGAAAAGGAAGTAAAAAATCTTCTTGTAAACCAGATAATTTCACCTGTGCAGTTTGTAAAATCAATAAAAACAGCAATGAACCTTGGTGTAAGAAATTTTGTTGAAACAGGAACAGGAAAAATTCTTTCAGGCCTTTTAAAGCACATGGAGCTTGATGACTATAATTCTTATTTATGTGTGGAGTCCGATGCAAAAGAATATGAAAGCCTTGAAAAAATAGATTTGTTTGTTCAGGAAATTAAAGAAGATAAAGTTGTTGTTTTTAATGAAAAAACTGATGAAAAGCTTGAATTTGACGAGGATTTTAAAAGCTTTGTTTCAAAAAACAAGGCAAAACTGGATAAGGTTTTGTTCAGTGTATATGAAAAGGCAAAATATGAAGAAAAAATTAAAAAGCTTGAAAATTTCAGGTTTTATACAGACCGCATTGCAATAGCAGGAGTTTCAGTCGGTCTTCCCGGAAAGTCCGGAAATGTTTTTAATGATGACAATTTTTCAAACCTTATTTCAGGTAAAAATTTTATTGATGAGCTTTCAGATGAAGAAAAATCAAGGTTTGCAGATAAAAAAATATCTGGAATAAAAAAATCTCCCACAGGAAGTGTGGAAGTTAAAAAAATAAAGGACATAAGCGATGTAATTCAGCTTGCAGGAAGGCTTGGATATTTTGACCTTAAGGATTACGGAGTTGAATATGATTATGATATTGCCATTTCCCTTGCCTTTGCAGCCGGAATAGAAGCTTTGAAAGATGCAAAAATTCCATTAGTTAAAATAAAAAATAAAAAATCAGACAAATTGTCTCCGGCTGAAAAATTTGAGCTTCCCCTTGAAATGCAGGCTTCAACCGGAGTTATAATGACTTCCCTTTTTCATGGAATGGAAAAGTTTGTCAGGGAAATGAATTCCTATTATTGCGACAAATTTTATTCAAAACCATATGAGGAAATGGAAAACATTTATTATCACCTCATGGAAAATCTTAAATCCAAAGAGTCAAAAGACAAAGTTACAGACTGGTTTTTCAGATTAAGGGAGGAAAGAAAAAACTCATCTGAATATGAATTTGATAAAAACCTTTTATTTAATATAACCCCTCTTGGTTCTGCACATTTTGCCCAGCATATCAAGGCAAAGGGTCCAAACCTTAATATAAGCGGTGCATGTGCCTCAACAACCCAGGCATGTGCAGTTGCAGAGGACTGGATTAGAAGCGGAAGATGCGACAGGGTTATTATTATTGGAGGAGAAGGTGCAACTTCTTTGGAGCTTAATCAGTGGATAGGTTCAGGCTTTCTTTCCCTTGGAGCAGCAAGTGTTAAAAAGAATGTAAAAGAGGCTTCAAAGCCGTTTGATGAAGACAGGCACGGAACAATTTTAGGAAGCGGTGCTGTGTCCTTGATTATTGAGAAATGTTCAACCATAGAAAAAAGAGGACTTAAAGGTCAGGCTGAAATACTTGGAACCTGGCTTGGAAACAGTGCATACCATACAACAGGAATAGATACTAACCATCTTGCACAGGAAATGAGCCTTTTTATGGATATGACAAGAAAAAGGCACAATCTTAATATAAGTGAAATTGCTCAAAAGACTGTTTTTATGTCACATGAAACATACACTCCTGCAAAGGGAGGAAGTGCTGATGCAGAAATAAAGGCTTTGCGTGCGTGTTTTAAAGACAGTGCCTCAAAAGTCAAGATAACCAATACAAAAGGATATACAGGACACACTCTTGGAGCAGGTATTGAAGATGCCGTTCTTGTAAAATGCCTTCAGACAGGCAAAGTCCCTGCAATAGCAAATCTTGAAAAAATTCCGCCTGAATTTGCTGATTTAAGGCTTAAAGATGAAACTACAGGAGATTTTAAATACGGACTGCATTTTTCAGCAGGATTTGGTTCTCATTTTGCCTTTTTATTTATTAAGAAAATTGATGAGGCCTCTGTAAAAAATAATTCTTTATATGAAAACTGGCTTGAAAGTATTTCAGGAATTAAAAATCCAGAGCCTCAGATTATAAATTCTACACTTTGCATTGAATCTTTAAAAAGCGAAGAAAAAGATAAAAATTTAAAAGTCAGCAGTGTTTCTCTGGAAACAAAAATCAAAAAAATAATTTCAGTTCAGACAGGCTACAGCGAAGACATGCTGGAAAAAAACCTTGACCTTGAGGCTGATCTTGGAATTGATACTGTAAAACAGGTTGAAATTTTTGGTAAAATAACATCAGAGCTTAATTTTGAAGTACCAGAGGATTTAAAGCTAAGAGAACTGAACACAATAAAAAAGATAGCAGAATATATTGGTTCAAAAACAGAAAACATATCTTTTACTTCAGATAGTTTAAAAGAAAATTATCAGGAAAAACCTGATGATTATGTAAAAAAAATCAAAAAAATAATTTCAGTTCAGACAGGCTACAGCGAAGACATGCTGGAAAAAGACCTTGACCTTGAGGCAGATCTTGGAATTGATACTGTAAAACAGGTTGAAATCTTTGGTAAAATAACATCAGAACTTAATTTTGAAGTACCAGAGGATTTAAAGCTCAGAGAACTGAACACAATAAAAAAGATTGCAGAATATATAAGTTCAAAAACAGAAAACACATCTTTTATTTTGGACAGTTCAAAAGATAATTATCAGGAAAGTCATCGTGAAAACTCTGATGATTATGAAGAAAAAATCAAAAAAATAATTTCAGCCCAGACAGGTTACAGTGAAGACATGCTTGAAAGTGATCTTGACCTTGAGGCTGATCTTGGAATTGACACTGTAAAACAGGTTGAAATTTTTGGTAAAATTTCATCAGAGCTTGGCATTGAAGTTCCTGAAGATTTGAAATTAAGGGAGCTTAATACAATACAAAAGCTTGCATTATATCTAAGCGGCAAGTCAGGAAATGGAAAAAAATCTGAAAATGAATCTTTATCTGAGCCACTTGAAGCAATCCCTTCTACTGTAAAAAGATATAAAGTTTCTGTTTCAGAATTTGAGGCTGAAAAAGATGAGTCAAATATATTTGTTGGAAAAAGCTTTCTTGTAACAACCGATGATTTTGGATTTTCAGAAATTTTTACTGAAAAGATAAGAGATCTCGGCATAATACCTGTCACCCTTGGAAAGGCAGAAACAAATGATTATAGGGTAAATTTTGCAGATCATGATGAACTTTGGTCTGTTATGGATAAAATTTCAAAGGAGCATGACTTAAGCGGATTTATTCACCTTTCTGCTTTAAACGGTTATTTTTCAGACAAAAATCATGATGACTGCGAAGAAGATGTAAAACCGTTTTTTATAATTTCAAAAAATCTTTCCAAAAATATGAAAAACAAAGGCTTTCTTGTTTCTTCAATTTCATTTGGCTCAGTTGTCTTTCCATACTCTTCAAATGTTAAGGGTAAAATTTATCCTGCTTTTTCAGGTATTTCAGGTATTGCCAAAACCATTGGAAAGGAATTTGAACAGGCAGTTGTTAAAATAGTTGATTTTAATATTGAAAATCCGGTTAAAAGCTTCGAGAAAATTGCAGATCAATATGTTGAAAGACTTTTATCCAAAGACAGGTTTGTTGAAACAGGAATCAGTGATGGTTCATTATATAAGCTTGTAATGAAAGAATCTGCCGGCGAACCAAAAAGCCCTTTTATAAAGCCAGATGAAAAAGTTGTAGTATCAGGAGGTGCAAGGGGAATAACCTTTGAAATCCTTAAACGTGTTGCCAGTGAAATAAAGCCGGAACTTATAATCCTTGGAAGAAGTGATGTTTTCTCACTTGAGGAAAGGTTTAAAGATACTTTTCTTGATGAATCTTTTTTAATAACCGTGCTTAAAAAAGAAATGAAAAATAAAAAGCCTGTTGAAATAAAAAAGGCTGCAAAGCGTATTCTGGGATTAAGGGAAAGTTTTGATAATATCAAATATTTAAAGTCACTTGGAGTAAAGGTAAATTATCATTCCTGTGATGTAACAGATTATGAATCTGTAAGAAAAGCTGTATCAGAATATGATGATATTCAGGGTATTATTCATGCCGCAGGCCTTGAGGAAAGCCAGATAATTGAGAAAAAAGAGCTTTCATCATTTAACAGGGTTTTTGATACCAAGGTTAAAGGTGCAAAAAATCTTTTAAAAGCCTTTGAAGATAAAAACTATGATTTTTTTATAGGATTTTCTTCAGTTACAGCAAGATTTGGGAATCAGGGACAGGCAGATTATACAGGTGCAAATGATATGCTCGGAAGAATTTTAAATGAGCAGAAAATAAAAAACAGGAAAAGAACCTACAAGGTAATGTCATGGACTGCATGGAAAGATGCAGGAATGGCAACAAATGAAACAGTATTAAAAGTGCTTGAGTCAAGAGGGCTTACTTTTCTTCCCCTTAATCAGGGTGTTGATTTTTTTATGAATGAAATAAGGGACACAAAAACTTTAGAGGCTGTTTTTACAGGGCCTGACAAGGAGTTTGATAAAGACGGTCTTATGGATGAAACCGAAATGGTTTCTCCGTTTCTTGATTCAGTTGAAGAGGAAAGCAGTGAAAAAATAGTGTTTTCAAGGGTTCTTGATTTAAAAAGGGATATTTTTCTAAAAGATCACGCACTTGAAGACATCCCTGTTTTTCTTGGAGCTGCAGGAATAGAAACAATGGCAGAGGCAGCCCACTATGCAGCAAAAGGCAGGAATAAAAGGCTTTCCTTTGTAACAGATTTTGAAATTCCCTATGGAATAAAAATTTTAAAGAAACGTCCTAAAAAAATTGAAATTGAAGCTGTTTCTCTTGATAAAGAAAATAATTTAATTGAGTGCAGGATATCTTCCAGATTTGAAAGTGCTGTATTAACAGGAGATAAAAAACTTCATTACAAGGGTCTTTTCCATTTTACAGAATCTGAGCCTTTTGAGGAAAAAATTGAAATTCCTGAGTTCTTTCCTGTTAAATCAAGTGAAAAAGCAGAAGAGCTTCTTTACCATCCAAAGCGTCTTTTTATGGACGGCTCATTCAGAACCATTAAAGAAATTCTTTCTTTTAAAGACAGCACACTTGTTACAAGGGTTTCCCATAATAAACCAAGGGAATTTTTTAAGGGGCAGTCTTTTCCAAAATTTTACACAGATCTTATTTTAGTTGATTCAATGTTTCAGACAGGAGGAATTTTTGAATTTCTCACTTCAAACAATCTTGTTCTTCCGTATGGAGCAGAAAAATTCAGGTTTGCAGCTCCAGTTGAAAGGGGAAAAGATTATTTGTGCATAACTACCAAAATATCTTCAGATGAAAGAACAGATACTTTTAATCTTATTCTTGCAGATGAAAACGGCAGAGTCTTTATGGAAGCAGAGAATTTCAAAATGGTTAAACTTTCCATGCTTGAAAAAGACTACAGGGTTAACAATAAATTTAAAATTTCAGCATAAAAGAAAAATACAGGGAGAAATAAAGATGTTTAATCTTGAACTTATATCAGAGCTTAATGGATGGAGTTTTGCAGGTACAGGAATGCTTATAGTGTTTGGTTCCCTTGCAGGTCTTGCATTTATAATATCGTGTCTTCATAAAATGCTTGAATTGTATGACAAGTGTGTTTTTTTTATAAAAACATGGAAAACCAGATTTTTTAGGTTTTTTGCTGAAGGCTTGAAAAATAAATTGAAAATTTCTTCGGGCCTTAAGGAATATGCAGTAAAGCTTAGAGCAATAACAGCTCTTATTGGAGAACCGTTTCATCTTTCAGACCTGATCCGAAATGCAGAAAAAAGAGGACTTAATTCCCCTCCCCCGGGATTTATTGTTGAAGAGCTTTTAAAGGCAAATTTCATAATAAGTGATGACTCCAAAAAATTTCGCTGGAATCAAAGGCTTTGTGAAATTGTTCTTTAAAATTCCACAGATATAAAGACGTGCCGGGTTTTTTTAAGCCCGGCCGGCAGATGTCTGGCTTTTAATTACAGCTGAATAGAAAATCCTGGTTTTCGGTCAATCTTTAATCAAAAAAATGAGGAAATAATGGAAGAACTTTTTTTGCAGTTTTTCAGCAATACAGGTTTTGCACTTTTCACCCCAGGACACCTTATTATGATAAGTGCCGGAGTGCTGTTTATCTGGCTTGGAATAGCAAAACATTATGAGCCTCTTCTCCTTGTTCCAATAGGTTTTGGAATTATTATGGGAAACATTCCTGTTTTTAACGGATTTGGACTTGGGATTTATGAAGAGGGGAGCGTGCTTGGTTATCTTTATATGGGAGTGACAAAAGGAATTTATCCATCTCTTATATTTATGGGAATCGGAGCTTTAACAGATTTTTCAACCATACTTGCAAGGCCTGTTCTAATGCTTTTGGGAGCTGCTGCCCAGGCAGGAATTTTTATAACTTTTGCTGGAGCATTAAGTCTTGGATTTGGTCTTGAAGAGGCGGCTTCAATTGGGATAATAGGCGGAGCTGACGGACCTACTGCAATTTTTTTAACATCAAAACTTGCTCCAAGGCTTATAGGTCCCATTGCAATTGCAGCCTATTCCTATATGGCACTTGTTCCTGTAATTCAGCCTCCAATAATGAAACTTCTTACATCAAGAAATGAAAGACTTATAAAAATGGAGGAGCCAAGGGAGGTTTCAAAAAGGGAAAAAATGATTTTCCCTGTTGCAGGCTTTATTATCTGCTGTTTTACAGCTCCGGCATCACTTCCCCTTCTTGGAATGCTTTTTCTGGGCAATCTCTTAAGAGAGGCCGTTGTAACAGAAAGGCTTGCAAATGCAGCAAGAAATTCAATTATTGATACTGTAACAATTCTTCTTGGAATTACAGTTGGTGCAAGTACCCAGGCAGATGTTTTTCTTACTTCCGAAGCAATAGGAATTTTTATTCTTGGAGCCTGTTCATTTGCAATTGCAACAGCATGCGGAGTCATTTTTGCCAAAATCATGAATATTTTTCTTAAGAGTAAAATAAATCCCCTTATCGGAGCTGCGGGTGTTTCTGCTGTTCCTGACTCTGCAAGGGTTGTTCAGGTTATGGGACAAAAGGAAGATCCTTCAAATTTTCTTCTTATGCATGCCATGGCTCCAAATATTGCAGGAGTTATAGGTTCTGCAATTGGAGCAGGTGTATTGTGGAGTTTTATGAATTAAATAGTCTCTGAACGAAAAACCTTTGTTTTCGGCCAATCACTAAATAGTGATTGGCCGAAAACGAGAATTTTTTGTTCAGTTCAAGGAAGATGAAAAATTTAACCGCAGGAATACATTTAGTATTTTGAGGATTAAATTTTGATTCTGACGCAGAAATGGACAAAAAAGGCCGTTTTCGTTCAGCAACTAAATAGTAATAAGCGTTTTTTAAGGAAAAAATATGAATACAGATCCAATGGAAATATTAAGGGAAAAAAGAAAAATCTCTCTTGAAATGGGAGGTGAAAAAGCACTTGAATCCCAGAAGTCAAAAGGAAAACTCAATGCAAGACAAAGGCTTCAGCTTCTTTTTGATAAGGACAGCTTTGAGGAAACAGACAGGTTTGCTGCACACAGATGTACAAACTTTGGAATGGAAAAAATAGAAATTACAGGAGACGGAGTGGTAACAGGTTACGGCCTTGTAAACGGACGTCCTGTTTTTGCATATGCACAGGATTTTACTTCAATGGCAGGAAGTCTTGGAGAAGTTCATGCCAAAAAAATCTGTAAAATTATGGATCTTGCTCTTAAAGCAGGCGTTCCGGTCATAGGAATTAATGATTCAGGCGGTGCAAGAATTCAGGAAGGAATAGATTCTCTTGCAGGGTTTGGAGAAATTTTTTTCAGAAACAGTGCAGCATCAGGAACAATACCCCAGATTTCGGCAATTATGGGACCCACAGCAGGAGGAGCAGTTTATTCTCCTGCCATGACAGACTTTGTTTTTATGGTTAAAAAAACAAGCTATATGTTTATAACAGGCCCTGATGTTGTAAAATCAGTAACAGGTGAGCAGACTGATTCAGAAAATCTTGGAGGAGCAGAGGCCCATTGTACAAAAAGCGGAGTTTGTCATTTTGGATGTGAAAGTGATGAAGATGCAATAGAAAAAATAAAAATGCTTTTGTCCTATCTTCCCTCAAATAATATGGAAGATCCGCCTGTAAGTGAAAAAAGATATCATGATCCCAAAAGATCAATGGAGCTTGACTGTTTTATTCCCAAAAATCCAAATACTCCATACGATATGAAGGAAATAATAAAAAGCATATTTGATAACCATGAATTTTTTGAACCCCATGAATTTTTTGCTCCAAACATAATAACCTGTTTTGCAAGACTTGATGGAAAACCAGTTGGAATAATTGCAAATCAGCCAATTTATCTTGCAGGATGCCTTGACATAGATTCATCTGACAAGGCTGCAAGGTTTATCAGATTCTGCGATTCCTTTAACATTCCAATAATCACTATTGCAGATGTTCCTGGATTTCTTCCTGGAACCGGTCAGGAATGGGGAGGAATAATAAGGCATGGAGCAAAAATGCTCTGGAGTTATTCAGAGGCAACTGTTCCAAAACTTCTTCTTATAACAAGGAAAAATTACGGTGGAGCATATATTGCAATGAGTTCCAGGCATCTTGGAGCTGATGCTGTTTTTGCATGGCCGGGAGCTGAAATTGCTGTGATGGGAGCAGCTGGAGCTGCAGAAATTATTCACAGAAAAGCAATAAAAGCCAGTGGAAATCCTGATGAGGAAAGACAGAGAAAAATTAAGGAATATCAGAATCTTTTTTCAAATCCCTATATTGCAGCATCAAGGGGTTATGTTGATGATGTGATTTTTCCTTCTGAAACAAGAGAAAAGCTTGTTAAAAGCCTCAATATTCTTATCACTAAAAAAGAGGCAAGACCTTATAAAAAACACGGAAATATACCTCTTTAAGGAAAAATATATGGAAATGGAAGAACGTGCTGCGGCAATAGCAGCTGTAAGGGAATATATAAGAATATTTAAAATATCTTTTAAAAAAAAGTCGTGCAGTGAAGATGTGCTTTCTTCAAAAAAAGAAAACCTCTGGGGAAAAAGCGGAAGAAAGCTTTTGATGAAAAACCGCTTTCTTATGCAGATGAGAGCTTTGCCTTACAAAAGCAGAAAATATTCATTTAGTGGAGATTCAAGTGGACTTTATAAAAAATAATTTTTTAAGACTTACAGATGTTTCTCTTTCACGGTGCATTAACCCGTATTTGGGAAAACCTTTTAAAACAGATGATATATTGGGAGTTATTTCATTTTTTGATGAGGCAGGATTTGATTCAATTGAAATTGGAGGCCCCAAAACTTTTTATCCTGTTATTGAATATCTGGGTGAAAATCCCTTTGAACGAATTGAAAGAATAAAAAAGCATCTTAAAAAAACTCCTTCAATGATGAAAATGTCAGGAATTCATCTTACCGGAAAAAACAGATGCTCAGATTATATAATTGAAGAGTTCATAAAAAAATCGTGTGACAGCGGTATAGATATATTCAAGCTTTATGACCCTTTAAATCTTTTTTCAAATATGGACTGTGCAATCAATCAGATTAAAAAATCAGGTGCTGAACTAAGAGGGTGTCTTTTAATTCACCATGAATTTCTGGAAAAGGATATAAAGGAATTTTTGAATAAAGCACTCGATTTTCAAAAAAACGGTGCTTCAAGTCTTTTAATTGAAGATCCAGAAGGGTTTGTTCATCCTGACAGGGTTTTTGAAATTGTTAAAAGGGTTAAAAAAAAGGTTAAAATTCCTGTTCATTTCTCAGCAAAAAATAATGGAGGTACAGCTGCCATTTCCTGTCTCAATGCCTTTGAAGCAGGAGCCTCTTCGGTTGAAACATCACTTTCTTCTTTTTCGCTGCCAATGGATTATCCTTTCCCTGAGTTTTTTTTGTCATTATTGGAAAGAACAGGGAAAAAACCCCATGTAAAAACTGAAATTCTTATTGATATAAAAAGGACAATGGATAAATTTATCCATGAAAAACACAGATATTCAGGAGATTTACTGCCATGTTTTTCTGATCCCGAGCTTAATTTTTATAAAATCACAAAGTCAGTGAAAAATAATCTGGAAAATGAATTAAAGGAACTTGGATTTGAAGATAAAAGAAAAGATGCCTTAAACTTGGTAAACCAAATTAAAAAAGATCTTGGTTCATTCCCTTTTGTTTTCCCTTTTGATTTAATGGCTGTGACCCAGGCAGTAAACAATCTTGTTTTTGACAATGAATTTGAGTCGTATAAAATTGTATCAGATCAGGTAAAGGCCCATTGCCTTGATTTAAACGGCAGGCTTTCAGAAACTGCTGTAAGAAATCTTCCAAAGCCCTTAAAAAAAATCCGCAGTATTAAAAAATTTGATTGTATTTTTTCAGAGGAAAAGAAAATGCCAGGCAATGGAATAAACTTAAGCTCTCAAAAACTTGTTGAGTTTATTTTTCCAGATATTAAAAATAAAAAATTTGATCAGGATAAATATCCTGAAAAAACATCAAACTTAAAAAAATTCAATGTGTTCATAAATAAAAATTTTTATGAAGTTGAAGTAGATCTTGATGACGATTTTTCAAATCCTCTTATCCAGAAAAAAGAAGCTGAAGTTTCAAATATACAAACTGAATCATTTGATGAGACGGAAAAAGAAATAAAAAAAACAGAGCCTGAAAAAAACGATAAAACTCTTGAAAGTCAAGAACTTTACAATGTGCTGGCACCAATGCCGGGGACTGTATTCAGTCTTTTTAAGCATGAAAATGAAGATGTTAAACCCGGAGAAACTCTTATTGTAATGGAGGCAATGAAAATGGAAAATCCCATTTTAAGTCAGAAAAATGGGGTTGTTAAAAAAATTTTTTTTAAAAAAGGGGATACAGTTTCAAAAAATGATCTGCTTATGACTATAGAATGTTGAAAAAAAGTTTAATAAATTAAGGTAGTTTTATTGTTTATTAACAAATTTATTTATTGGTTTTGAACATATTGTCAATTATGAGCAGGTTTTTGGTTTCTTAAAAAATTAGTTACTATTCAGCTTCAAATTGAAAAAAAGCCAGTTTGCTGAAAGAACGGCTGTAAAAATTAAAGGTCTAAACTTTTAAAATTCAGACCTTTAATTTTTTATAACATACAAAATTCAGTCAGATTCTTTTTCTATTCTTCGCCTTGATAATTAAAAAGAAGTGGTTTAAATATTAAAAATAAATATTTGATCGCTGAACAAAAAAAGTTTAGTTTTCGGCCATACATTGTTTAATGCTTCTTTAAATTCCTTATCTTAATATCCTTTAAAATCAAGGTGAATAATCATGAAAAAAATATCTGGTTTAATTTTTGGTTTCATAGCCTGCATTATCGGGAAACCAGGATGGACACCTCCTCCCTGGTTTTATTTTCTGAAAAATCTTAAAGCTCAAAAGCCCGGCCTTTTTAAGACTGCTGTTTTTATTTTGTCTATTGTAATTGTTCTAAGTCTTGCCGGATGTGTTTATTTTTCCAAGAAAAAAGCAGATTACCTTTCACCTCAGGTTGTTCCTCCTGACATAAATATGATTGAAAAGCCCGACAAAATTCAAATAGGATTTTTAAAGGAATCTGAATCAGATTACAATTCTGTTGCAGACATAAATCTTTCAGGGAAAAAAATTGACTCAGGAATAACAATAACTCCATCAATAAAAGGTTTTTTTGAATTTAAAGATGACAAACTTATTGTATTTAATCCAGAAGAAAACTGGAAGGCAGATACGCAATATAAAATAAGTTTTGATAAAAAGATTTTTTTAAAAAATGTTTTGATAAAAGATTATTTCGTTAAATTTGAAACCCCAGATTTTAAAGGCAATGTATCCTCATCAAGATTTTATACAGATCCAAGAGATAAAAAAATTCACAAAGGTATTTTTGCAGTTTCATTTAATTATCCGGTATTTAAAGATTCTGATTTAAAGAAAAATATAAAACTTGAAATCAACAACAATCCATTTGATTATGAACTAGAATTTGATGAAAAAGCAAAAACCCTTTTTATTCATTCAGCTCCCCTGAAAATTAAGGAACAGACCCAATACCTTGATCTTTCTATTGATAAGGGAATAAAAACTTCCCATGGAGAAGCTGCAACCAGAGATAGTCTTAAATCAAGGATTGCAGTTCCTTCAATGGAAAACTTTTTTAAGGTTGAAAATATAAACCCGCAGATTGTAAAAAATCAAGATAATGAGCCTGTACAGACAATTGTTTTAATGTTTACAGGCGAAGTTTTGCAAAAAGAGCTTGAAGATAAAGTACAGCTATGGCTTCTTCCCAAAAAAACAAACAATAAAAGATGGAACTCTCCATCAGAAATATCAGATTCAGTTCTTGAAACAGCTCAAAAAGTCAATTTCAGTTTTGCTCCAAATGAAAGGGAGTCTTCAATTTCATATGGAATAAAGTTTGATCTGCCTGAAAACAGGGATATTTATCTTTCAATTGAAAAGGGTCTTAAATCAGATTCAGGATATTATCTGGTAAACGGATTTAATGAGGTATTAAAAACGCCAGCATATCCTAAAGAGCTTGAAATTATTGGTGAGGGCGGTGTTTTGTCCCTTTCCGGAGACAAGACAGTTTCCTTTAAAACAAGGGGAATAAAGGGACTTAAGGTTGAGGTTTCAAGGCTTCTTGAAAATCAGGTTCAGCATCTTGTAACCCAGGCAGGCGGAAATATTTCAAAGGTTAATTTTTCAAATTATTATTTTAATGAAGAAAATATTTCTGAAAAATTTGAAAAAATAATTCCCTTAAATCCAAAACATCCCAAATCTGCAGCATATGCAAGTCTTAATCTGTCAGAATTTTTAAACCAGAACGGTAAAAAACCGGGATTTTTCTTTATTGAAGCCAAAAGCTATGACCCCTCCAGAAAAAGATATGATTATTACAATATAAAAGACAGAAGATGTATTCTTTTAACAGACCTTCTTATTATGATTAAAAAGAATTTTGATGATTCAAGGGATATTTTTGTTCACTCTCTTTCAAAGGAATCCCCTGTAGACGGAGCTTTTATTTCAATTCTTGGAAAAAACGGAGTTTCAGTTCTTGATTCATATACTGATAAAGACGGACATGTTTTTATAAAATCTCTAAATGATTTTAAAAATGAAAAATTTCCAGTTGTTATAACAGCAAAGTCAGGAAACGATATATCTTTTATTGATTTGGAAAATTATGAGAGAAAACTGAACCTGTCATCTTTTGATACCGGAGGGGAAAGAAGCAGATATGCAAATCCTGAAAGAATCAATGCCTATCTTTTTTCAGACAGGGGAATTTACAGACCCGGAGAAAAATTTAATATTGGAACAATTGTAAGACACAAAGGCTTTGAAATACCTGAGGGAATTCCTGTTGAATACAGTATTTACGACTCAAGGGGAAATGAAAGACTTAAAAAAAGGACAAAGGTTTCAAGTTCTGGATTTTTTGATATTTCATATAAAACAGAACTTTCAGACCCTACAGGAACATGGAATATTGAACTTTATCTGGTTTCTGACAAAGGCTACAGGCAGTCAAGTCTTGGTTCGGAAACAGTTAAGATTGAAACATTTGAACCGGACAGACTCAAAATTTCTTCAAAACTTTCAAAGTCAGACAAAGGGTGGCTTGATCCAAAAGATTTAAAGGCTCAAGTAAGTCTTTCAAATCTTTTTGGAACACCAGCACAAAACAACAGAGTAACAGCTGATTTAAAACTTGTTCCCTCAAATTTTTATTTTGAAAAATATAAAGATTTCTCATTTACAGATCCTTTTTATTCAAAAGACAGGGTCTTAAAAACAATATCAAGAAGTCTTGGTTCAAAAAATACTGATCTTGAAGGAAAAGTCCTGTTTGCTCTTGATTTTGATTCAATTGAAAAGGGAACATACAGGCTTTTATTTAATGTAAAAGGCTTTGAAAAAGGGGATGCTAAAAGTGTAAGTGCTTCAAACAAGGCTCTGGTCTGTCCAATGGATTATCTCATAGGGTACAAAACCGCTTCAAATCTTTCATACTTGAGAAAAGACTCGGAAAATAAAATAGATTTTATTGCAGTAAATAATAATCTTGAAAAAATTTCCAAAGAAAATCTTCTTTTAAAATTCAAAAAAATAAATAAGGTTTCAGCTCTTGTTCAAAAGCCTGATAAAACATACGAATATAAGATTGTTAATAAAGAAGAAACAGTAAGTGAAGAAGAGTTCTCTGTTTTGGAAACAGGCTCAAGCCTTAGTCTTTTTACAGGTGAAGGGGGAGATTATGTTTATGAAGTCTTTGAAAATGAAAAACTTTTATCAAGGATTGAATATTTTGTAGCAGGTGCTTCAAATGAATCCGGAAGAATTGAAAAAACTGCTGCAATGGATGTAAAGCTTTCCAAAGCAGACTATAAACCCGGTGAAATAATAGAAGCTGAAATTACAACTCCATATAAAGGATTTGGTCTTATTACAATTGAATCAGACAAGGTTTATGCCTACAAATGGTTTAAGGCCAAAAGCTCTAAAACAACACAAACAATAAAACTTCCGTTAAATCTTGAGGGAAATGCCTATTTCTCAGTTTCAATGGCAAGGGCTTTTGATGATCCTTCAATTTTTGAATCCCCTGTGACCTATTTTGTAAAGTCTTTTTCAATAGACCGGTCAAAAAGGGTTTTAGAGCCAAAGATTGAAGTTATGGAAAAAGTAAAGCCAGGCGATGAAATTGAAATTTTTTATTCAACAGAAAAAAAGGCAAAAACAGCTCTTTTTGCAGCAGATGAAGGGATTTTACAGGCAGGTGATTATAATTACCCAAATCCTTTAAACCATTTCCTGAAAAAAAGAGCCCTTGAGGTTGAAACTTCACAGATTGCAGACCTTGTTATTCCGGAATTTAGAATAATTAAAAAAAGGCTTGGAATAGGCGGAGGGCAAAGGTTTGCCGAATCTGCAAAGCTTCTTGCAGCAAACTTAAATCCCTTTACAAGAACAATAAACGAGCCTGCTGTAAAATGGTTTGGAATTTTAGACTCGGATAAAGAGAAAAAATCTGTAAAATGGAAGGTTCCTGATACTTTTAACGGAAATGTTAAAATCATGGCTGTAAGTGCGGATAATTCTTCAATGGGTTTTTCAAAGGAATCTGTTCTTGTAAGAGCTCCATTTGTTATTTCTCCAACTGTACCACTTGCTGTGACTTTTAATGACAGTTTCAGGGTTACTCTAAATGTTTCAAATCTTGTTGAAAATTCCGGGGAAAATTATCCGGTTACCGTTAAAATGGAAGCTGATGAAAAACTCAACGTTATTGGAGAAAAATCAAAAATAGTAAATATTGATGAAAACAGTGAAAAAACAGTTGAATTCATTGTTCAGGCAAAAAACAAGCCTGGAAATGCAGATTTGAAATTTTATGCAATATCTGGAAATATTACCTCAAAAACTTCATCATCTTTAAGTATAAGGCCTTTTGTTCCATATAAATCAACAATGATTTCAGGGTTTTCAGGTTCAGGAAATGAAAATATCAAACTTAAGAGAAGTCTTTTAAATGAGTTTTTAGATCAAAAAATTCTTGTTTCAAAATCTCCCCTTATTTTTGTAAAAGGGCTTTATACCTGGCTTGACCAGTTTCCCCATGAATGTACTGAACAGCTTGTAAGCAAGGCTTTTCCTGCATTGATTTTTTCAAAGGCAGGACTTGACTTAAAAGCAGGCGATAATGTTTCAAATGCAATTAAGGCTTTAAGGCAGAGGCAGACATCAGACGGGGGCTTTTCTTTATGGCCGGGAGGCGGAGCTCATGATTTTGCATCAATTTATTCAATCCATTTTTTAATTGAAGCAAAACAAAGCGGCTTTGATATTCCTGAAACAATTCTTCAAAGAAGCATATCTTATCTTGAAGACAAGGCCTCTTCAGTTTCGGATGAAATTTTTGACAAGCGTATCAAAAGCTACAGTGTTTATCTTTTGACAAGACTTGGAAAAAGAACTTCAAATCATCTTCAGGACATGGAAGACAACTATGATAAAGATAAGATGAAAAACGATATTGTTTCTGTTTTTGCGGCAGCTTCATACAAGCTTTTAAGAAGCGATTATCAGGCTGATAAAAAAATTGAAAACTTTGATCCTGAAAAATATGAAGATCATGATGATAACTGGTTTAATTCAAACAATGTTTATCCTTTGTATATTTATATTCTGGGAAAACATTTTCCATCTCATTTTGAAAAAGCATTTAAATCAGGTCTGAATAAGCTTTTAGATCCTTTATACAGAGGTGATTTCAATACAACTTCATCGGCTCTTACAATTCTTGCTCTTTCATTCAATCTTGATGAAAATAATATTGAAAACAAAATTGAAATTGAATTTACAGATTCAGACAACATCAAAAAAACACAAATTCCTGAACCTTCTAAAATTATGGAGCTTGAATTTTCAAACAAAATAAAATCAATTAAAGTTAATTCAGAGACTTCCTTTTACTATCTTGTATCCCGGAGCGGTTATGATGATGTAAAAGAAGTTGAGCCTTTGAGCAGTAAAATTGAGGTTTTGAGACAGTATCTTGACTCTGATGGAAATAATCTTGAAAATCCAAAAAGAGGTACAGATTATGAAGCTGTGATAAAGGTACGCTCCCTTACAGGAAAAACAGAACAAAATATTGCTTTGACAGATCTTTTTCCGGGAGGTTTTTATCCTGATCTTGAAAGTGTGAGAAAAAATGCGGGATATAAAAAGGCTGAATATATTGATGTAAGAGAAGACAGGGCAGTTTTTTATCTTGATGCATCACCTGAAATTAAAACCTTTAAATACAAGGTAAGAGCAGGTTTTGAAGGGGATTTCACAATTCCTTCAATTCAGGCGGAGTCTTTGTATGACATAAATCTTAATGCTGTAACAAAACAGGGTAAAATTTCGGTTAATCCCTAAATTTATTTCAGCCTGAATTGAGCGATTTTCAAGTTTGCCGCATATACAAGGCAAATTGTATCAGGCTATACTTATGCTATGCGTGATACAATTTAACGCAGTAGATGTGGCAAAATTGGAAAGCCCGCAGGGTTTCATATTTTTAAATTTAACAGGCTTAAAGCATTAAAAATTTAATAATTTAAAAATATTAAACGCTCAACTTAGGTTAAAAATATGAAACGCTCAGCTTAGGTTCAGGTTTATTTTGAAAAAAATAATAGTTTTTATCCTGATTGTAATTATTTTGTCCTGGGTCTGGATTTTAATTCCTGACCCGGGACTTTATCCTTTAAAAACATGGTCAAGGGCATATAAGGATAAATCAGGCAATCTTTTAAGGCTTACGCTTTCAGATGATGACAAGTACAGGCTTTTCACAGATATTGAAAAAATCCCAAAAAATCTTGAAAAAGCTGTTTTAGCCTATGAAGATAAATATTTTTATTATCATCCGGGCTTTAATCCTGTTTCAATTTTAAGGGCCTTTGCAGATACTTATATTTTGAAAAAAAGGGTGGTTGGAGCGTCCACAATAACCATGCAGGCCGCAAGGCTTCGTTTTGAAATTGATTCAAGGTCTTTAAAGGGCAAAATCACCCAGATTTTAAGAGCTGTTCAGCTTGAAAGGCATTATACAAAGAAAAAAATTTTAGAGGCTTATTTTAATCTTGCTCCATACGGCGGAAATATTGAAGGCGTTGGAACAGCTTCAGAAATTTTTTTTCATAAATCTGTTTCAGATCTTAATTTTTATGAAGCATGCGCCCTTGCAGTTATTCCCCAGAATCCGTCAAAAAGATATCCGGCCTTGGAAAAAAGTGAGAAAGAACTTGAAAATGCAAAAAAAAGACTTGTTTCAATTCTTGGTAAAAACAAAGATTTTCTTCCCCTCAAATATTTCAGAATAAGTGATATTCCTTTTAAAGCACCCCATTTTACAGATTTTATGGAAAAAAAAGATTTGTTTTTAAAAAAAACATTTAAGACAACCCTTGATTTAAAACTTCAGGAAATAATTGAAAAAAGAATAAGTTCTTATATTGAGAAAAAAAAGATTTCAGGAATAAGAAATGCAGCTTCAGTTCTTGTAAATTATAAAACAGGTGAAATTGAAGCCATGGCAGGTTCAGCAGATTATTTTAATAATGAAATTCAGGGCCAGGTAAACGGATGTACTTCAAAAAGATCTCCTGGTTCTTCTTTAAAACCATTTGTTTACGCACTTGCACTGGATCAGGGACTTATTCATTCCAAAACTCTTTTAAAGGATTCTCCGGCATCTTTTGGCGGTTTTTCACCTGAAAATTATGATAGAAAATTTGAAGGCCCTGTTTTTGCGATGGATGCCTTGAGAAAAAGCAGAAATCTTCCGGCTGTATATCTTGCATCAAAAATTAAAAATCCTGATCTCCATGATTTTTTATACTCATGCAGGGTTAAGGGATTAAAAAGCAAAAAATTCTACGGCCTTTCACTTGTTTTGGGAGGCGGAGAAACAACTCTTTTAGAACTTGCCTCCCTTTATTGCGTGCTTGGAAATCTTGGAGAATTTAAAAGTTTAAAATTTATCAGAGATGAAAAATCAAGTGAAAATACAAAAAGAGTATTAAGCAGGGAAGCCTCTTTTATCATAAAAAATGAGCTTTCAAAAAACCCTCCGCCGGATGGATTTAAAGAATTTAAAAAAAAAAGCAGAAAAGTTTCATGGAAAACAGGAACTTCCTATGGGTTCAGGGACGCAGTTGCAGCAGGAATTTTTGACAATTATGTTTTGATTGTATGGGTAGGAAATTTCAATGGAGAGGGAAA
>JAVERC010000083.1:0-7010 GCA_034007295.1 Desulforegulaceae bacterium
ATATATTATGAAGAAATAAAAGATTTGGGAGGGAATAAAAAAATGCCATATATTACAGACTTAGAAAAATATGCCATGGAAAAAGGCTTTATAAGCGGAGAAATAAAAAACAGACAAAATGTTTTGATAAAACAAATGAACAAAAAATTCAAACTCAGCAAAAAAGAAGAAGAAATTATTTCAAATGAATTTAATCCACAAATTCTTGACAAAGCTCTTGATGAAATTCTTTTTGCTGATTCAAAAGATGCTGTTTTAAAATTTTTTAAATAAAAAACATATTTTTACTTATCATTAGTCTTTTCAGATACACGCTCCCATGGTCACCTTGGGAGCGTTTTTATTTATTAACAAATCCTTATTTTACAGCTTTCAACATTCCAAAGCAGGAGCTTTGGAACGAGCAAGCAAACAACAAGCTGCAAGCCGCAGCTTTATAATGAATTGTAAAACATACTTTCTTCTCAAACAAAAATTCCCAAACAACCTTTTAAAATTGACTAATAACAAACCAGATTATAAACCTGTTAACACAAGCCTGAATTGAGTGTTTCATATTTTTAAATTAAGAAATTTTTAATGAATTTAACTTATTATATTTAAAAATATAAAACCCTGCGGGCTTTCCAATTTTGCTGCATCTACGGCGTTAAATTGCATCACGCATAGCAAAAGTATAGTCTGATACAATTTGCCTTGTATTTGCAGCAAACTTGAAAATCGCTCAATTCAGGACAAGTAAAATTAAAAAACCAAATATTTTTTTGAAAGGAAACAGCATAAATGCTGACAGGAGAAGTAAAAAATAAAGTAGATAAAATCTGGGAAATTTTCTGGACAGGAGGAATTACAAATCCCCTTACAGTAATTGAGCAGTTTACATATCTTTTGTTTATAAAAGGTCTTGATGACAGGCAGAGTTTACTTGAAGCAGATGCTGAAATTCTTGGACTTGAGCCTGAAAAAATTTTCAATGAAAATCAGCAGGATTTGAGATGGAAAAATTTCAGACAAAAACCTTCACAGGAAATGTTCAGACTTTTCACAGACCCTGAAAAAGGAATTTTCAGTTTTATAAAAAATCTTGATGACAATAAAAACTCAGCATTTTCAAAATATATGAGGGAGGCAATATTTATGATTCCAACCCCCTCAATGCTTGAAAAAATTGTAACTGCAATAGATTCAATACAAATGCAGGATACAGATTTTAAGGGAGATTTATACGAATATCTTCTTTCAAAGGTTGCATCATCTGGTACAAACGGACAATTTCGAACCCCAAGGCATATAATAAAGCTCATGGTTGAGCTGATGAAGCCAAATCCACACGATACAATTACAGACCCGGCAGCAGGAACATCAGGATTTTTAGTAAGTTCGGGTGAATATATACAAAAACATCACAAAGAGCTTTTTAATGATGAAAACTTGAAAAAACACTATAATCAGGACATGTTTTTTGGATTTGACATGGATGCAACAATGCTTCGTATAGGTGCAATGAATATGATGCTCCACGGTGTTGAGCGTCCAAACATAATGTATAGAGACTCTCTTTCAGACCAAAACCCGGACAGGGAAACCTCAACCCTTATTCTTGCAAATCCTCCGTTTAAAGGTTCTCTTGACTTTGAATCAGTATCAGACGACCTTCTTAAAATCACAAAAACCAAAAAAACAGAGCTTTTGTTTATAGCATTGATGATTTTAATGCTTAAAAAAGGCGGAAGATGTGCCACTATTGTTCCGGACGGTGTATTGTTTGGAGGAAGCAATGCTCACAAAAAGCTAAGACAGGAAATAATTGAAAACCACAATTTAAAAGCTGTTATTTCAATGCCTTCAGGAGTTTTCAAGCCTTATGCCGGAGTAAGCACTGCAATTATTATTTTTGAAAAAACCGGAATAGGCGGAACTGAAAATGTATGGTTTTACAACATGACTTCAGACGGTTTTACTCTTGATGACAAAAGACAAAAAACAGAATCAGACGATATCCCGGATATTATAAAAAGATTTGAAAACCTTGAAAATGAAAGAAACAACAAAAGAACTGAAAAATCTTTCATGGTTTTAAAGGATGAAATTGTAAAAAACGATTATGACCTTTCAATAAACAGATACAGGGAAATTGAATATGAAGAGGTTGATTATGAAAAGCCTTTAGTTATTCTTGACAGGGTAAAAAAGATTGAAATGGAAATAATTGAGGGAATTGATGAGCTTCGGGGGTTGGTTGGATGAGTTGGGAAATGGTGAAATTAGGGGATATTGCAACGTATATCAATGGGTGTGCATTTAAACCATCTGATTGGTCAAAATCTGGTTTACCAATAATTCGGATTCAAAACCTTACAAACCAAGATGCAGATTATAATTATTTTGATGGAAAATATAAATCCCAATACGAAATCAATAATGGAGAAATTCTTATCTCTTGGTCAGCAACATTAGGAGTATTTAAATGGAATAAAGGAAAAGCTCTTTTAAATCAGCATATTTTTAAAGTAATTTTCGACAAAAAAAATATAGATAAAAATTATTTCGTCTATGTTGTTAATTCAGAGCTACAAAATTTAATAGGTAATACTCATGGTTCAACTATGAAACATATTACTAAAAATCGTTTTGAAAATCATTTAATCCCCCTCCCCCCGCTGGAAACACAAAAAAAAATAGTAAACATTTTAGACAAGGCACAGGAATTAATAAACAAAAGAAAACAGCAGATTGATTTAATGGACAGCCTTGTTCAAAGCCTTTTTTATGATATGTTTGGTGACTTACAATTTAACCATAAAAAAATTCCATTAAAGCCTCTTGAAACATTAACAAGCAAAATTACAGATGGCGTTCACCAAAAGCCAACATATTATAATGTGGGAATACCTTTTATTTCTGTAAAAGATATTATTTCAGGAAAAATTGTATTCGATAATTGTAAATTTATATCTAAGGAAGCTCATTCCAAATATATCAATCGATGCAAGCCAGAAAAAGGAGATATTCTCTACACCAAAGTAGGAGCAAGATATGGGAGACCAGCTATAGTTGAAACCAATAATGATTTTAGTATTTATGTTAGTTTAGCATTAATAAAGCCTATTAATAATTTAATAAATTCAATATATTTACAAGAAGCATTAAAAACAGAATACGTCTATAGACAAGCATTCAACTCAATTAAAGGTATAGGAGTCCCCGATTTACACTTAAAAGAAATAAAAAAATTTCAAATTCCTGTGCCTCCGTTAAATACCCAAACCCAATTCGCAGAAAAAGTAGAAAAAATTGAAACCCAGAAACAAAAAATGCAAAATTCCTTAAAAGACCTGGAACAAAATTTCAGTTCCCTGATGCAAAGAGCATTTAAAGGAGAAATCTAAACTATGGAATCAAACTTCTCATACCTTGAAAAGGACAAAAAATACAAAGATATTCAAACTGCCTGCATTGAGGCTGAGAAGTCGTTTGCTGTTTCATATTCTTCTGCTGCTCTTCAAATAAGAAAAGCTCTTGAAATTGCAGTAAAATGGACATATTCCCATGACATTGACCTTAAAATTCCATATCAGGACAATCTTTCATCATTAATTCACAATTTTGATTTCAGGGAAATTCTTGATGAAAAACTTTTTCCAAAAATAAAATTCATTATTAAACTTGGAAATATTGCAGCACACACAACAACTCCCATAACAAGGGACAAAGCCTTAGAATCATTAAAAAATCTTTTTGATTTTATTTCGTGGATTGATTTTTCATATTCAAAAGATATAAACCAGACACCTTTTAATAAAAATCTTATTTTTGACGGTGATTTTTTTGAGAAAAAAACCAAAAAAATCATGGAATCACTTTTTAGGGAAGAAAAGGATTTTGAAAATAAGTCAAAAGGCCTTGAAAATCAGCTGAAACCAGAAAAGGAAAGAGAGTTTTATTCCAATTTAAGAAAATCCAATTTAAAATCAAGGCATTTTAAATGTGATGACATAAGCGAATTTAAAACAAGAAAACTCTATATTGACCTTGATATTGAAATTTGCGGATGGAAAATTGGTTCAGACTGCATTGAAGAGGTTGAACTTGATAAAATGCCTACAAATTCAGGCAAAGGATATGCAGATTATGTTCTTTATTCAGACAATGGAAAACCACTTGCAGTAATTGAGGCAAAAAGAACTTCTGTTGATGCAAAAAAAGGAAAAATCCAGGCAAAACTTTATGCAGACTGTCTTGAAAAACAATACAATACAAGGCCTCTTATATTTTTCACAAACGGTTTTGAAATCTGGTTCTGGGATGATACTGAGTATCCCGAAAGAATTGTTTCAGGATTTTTTACAAAAGATGAACTTGAATGGATTTTTTACAGACAGAAAAACAAAAAACCAATATCAAAAGTAGAAATAAACAACAATATTACAGACAGGCCGTATCAGAAAAAAGCCATTCAGTCTGTGTGCGATACATTTGAAAGGGGACAAAGAAAAGCTCTTCTTGTAATGGCAACAGGGTCTGGCAAAACAAGAACTGCTGTTTCAATTTCAGATGTATTGATAAAAAACGGATGGGTTAAAAACATTTTGTTTCTTGCAGACAGAAGGGAGCTTGTAAAACAGGCAAAAAAAAGCTTTTCAAATCTTCTTCCTGATATGTCAATCTGCAATCTTCTTGATAAATCAGACGACCCCAAAAGCAGGATGATTTTTTCAACATATCCAACAATGATGAATGCAATTGATGAAACAAAGGGTATTAACGGCAAAAGGATTTTTACTCCCGGACATTTTGACCTGATTATTGTTGATGAAGCTCACAGGTCTTTATACAAAAAATATCAGGATATTTTCACATATTTTGACGGATTTCTTCTTGGACTTACAGCTACTCCAAAAGACGATATTGATAAAAACACATATTCAGTATTTGATGTTGAAAATAAAGTTCCAACCTTTGCATACGAACTTGAAGAGGCTGTAAACGAAGGATATCTTGTTTCATACAATTCAATAGAAACAAAAATGAAATTCATGGATGAGGGAATTCATTATGACGAGCTTTCAGATGAGGAAAAAGAACTTTGGGAAGAGACTTTTGATGACGGAGTAACAGATATTTCAGGTGAAGCCTTAAACAGTTTTCTTTTTAATGATGATACTGTTGACACTGTTATAAAAAACCTCATGGAAAAGGGAATAAAAGTAAGCGGCGGTGATGAAACAGGCAAAACAATAATTTTTGCAAAAAACACAAAGCACGCTGATTTTATTTTAAAAAGATTTAATCATCTTTATCCTCATTTTAAGGGAAAAACAGCAGAATCAATATATAACGGAATAAAATATGTTGATGAGGTAATTGAAAATTTTTCTGAAAAAAACAATTTTCCACGCATTGCTGTATCAGTTGACATGCTTGACACAGGAATAGATATTCCTGAAATTGTAAATCTTGTTTTCTTTAAAAAAGTAAGGTCAAAGGCAAAGTTCTGGCAGATGATTGGAAGGGGAACAAGGCTTTGTCCTGACCTTTTTGGACCAGACCTTGACAAAAAATCCTTTCTTATTTTTGATTATTGCTCAAATTTTGAATTTTTCAGGGTAAACAAAAACGGAGTTGAGGCAAAGGCTGTAAAATCCCTTACAGAAAATATTTTCAATATCAGGGTTAAAATTGCAAAAGAACTTGAACATATTGATTTTCAAACAGATTATTACCAGATTAAAAGAAATGAATTTATCAATTCCCTTTTAAAGGAAATTGAAGCAATTGATGAAGAGCGGTTTTATGCAAAACAAAGAATAAAATTTATCCATAAATACAAAAATAAAAATACCTGGAATTCCATTTCAGACAAAATGGTAAATGACATTGAAAATGAAATTGCTCCAATAATTTTTTCTACAGATGAAAATGACCTTGCAAAAAGATTTGACTTATTGATTTATCAGATTGAACTTTTTTATCTTCAGGGAATGAGCATTTCAAAACCAAAGCAAAAAGTTTTTAACACTGCTGAAAAACTTGAAAAAAAGGGAAATCTTCCCCAGATTAAAAAACATGAAAAACTTATTGCAGATATTCAGACTCAGGAATTCTGGGAAAATGCAGATATTTCAGATTTTGAAAACATAAGAATTTGTTTAAGGGATTTGATTGTTCTTCTTGAAAGGGAAGACACAAAAATATATTTTACTTCATTTAAGGATGAAATTAAGGAAATTTCTGAAAACAGTGCAGAGTTTATTTCAGATGAATTTTTAAGCTACAGAAAAAAGGTAAGTTCATATCTTAATAATCACAAAAACGATATTGCAGTTTACAAACTGAGGAACAACAAACCTCTTACAAAAGATGATATAAAACATCTTGAAAAAATTCTTTTCAAAGACCTTGGAACAAAAGACGACTACAAAAGGGAATTTGGAGAAAAACCGCTTTTAAAACTTGCAGCCGAACTTGTGGGACTTGAAAAAAAAGCTGCCTATGAACTTTTTTCAGAATTTATTTCCAATAATATGCTCAATTCAAACCAGATGGAATTTGTAAATCTTATTGTGGACTATATTGTCAAAAACGGAAGCATTGATAAAAAAATATTAAATGACCACCCTTTTAATAAATACGGAAGCATAACTGTTTTGTTTAAGGACAAAACTGATGTTGTAAGGAAAATTGTTAAAAAAATTGATGAGTTTAACCAGCGGATTGAGGCCGGCTAGATTTTGTATTCCAAAGCCGGAGCTTTTGAACAGCTGCTAAGGACAGCTCTTTAAAAAAAGCAAAGCACCCCATTTGTATTGCCTTGACATTGCGTACGACAAACCGTATTTTAAAAGAAAAAGAGGTGTAAAATGACAATAATGACAGTTACAGAAGCAAGAAAAAAACTATACAGGTTAATTGATGAAACTTCTGAAAATCATGAACCAATAACCATAACCGGCAAAAGAGGAAATGCGGTTCTAATTTCAGAAAGCGACTGGAAAGCTATAAAAGAAACA
>JAVERC010000031.1:0-41478 GCA_034007295.1 Desulforegulaceae bacterium
GAATGAGGGATATTGTAAAAGAGTAAAATAAAAAAAGCATGCTTTGAATAAATTTGTATCAGGGTGTGCTTTTTTTATTACATTTTCAAACTAAGGGTTTTGTTACATTTTCAGAGCGGTGATAACAATAGCCAATAGACTCACTAATACCTCTGTCTTCAGGATAATAATATGAAGTATCAGCTATCCAAAGACCCTTTATTGGTATTTTTGCATCGGGTAAATTTTCTAAAAAATTGGGCTCACATACTGGCTGAGAAAAATGATATCTATGAACTTTTACAGCCTTTATATCGCTGTCTTTCAAAGAAGGATTTATTTCTTTAAAATACTTTAATGCTTTTTGCTTAAAAATATCATCACTATCATTGAATTTAGAATTTGACAAAGGCATATAATATGGAACATAAGCAATGTGCCCGAATTGAGGATTTAAATTGCCATATTCAATTATTCCAGGAATATCCATATCACCATCATTTATATTAAGCCAAAAATTATCTGTTATTGGTTTTTTTAGTTTTGCTATTACACAAATACATCCAATATTTTTTATTGAGCTAAATTTTTTTTGTATTTCTTCTGGCAAATCTGGTGCTATTTTAGATGCTAAGGGAAGGGGAATAGTTGATATGACCTTTTTATATTCTTCAAAAATATTTTTTGACTCTAAACCTATTACTTCATCACCATTCATCACTATTTTATCTACAGGGGAGCTTAACCTGAATTCTCCCCCATTTGATTCAACATATTCTTTTATAGCATTAAGTAAAACCTTTGACCCACCTTTAAGATAACCAAGTTTTTTTGATCGCCCAGCCCGCCTTATTCTACTCCATATCCATGGTGCGGAAAGATTTTGAGTATATTCATAAAATTTTAGTTCAAAAAGATTTTTCCACAATATTTCATAAGCTTCTTTTCCAACCCATTTTTTTATCCAGGAAACAGCATTGTACTTTTCTAACTGTTTCCAATTATTTCTTTTTATAGAAAAATATGCATGCAGTCCATACCGGATCTTTGACAAAAAATTAATGCCATCAAATTTCAAAAGGGCAATTGCAGAACCCCAGGGTTGAAGCTTCTTGTTATACCAATATCCCATTTTAGCATCTACCCATTTAAGTTTATGGTACAAATCAAGCTCTTTTAAAATATCAAAAAAAGCCTGATCAGATTCACAATGAAAATGATAATAACGCTCTATTTCAATCCCATCAAAATCAAATGAAGCAGTCATACCGCCTATTCGATTATCAGCTTCATAAACAACTGGCTCAAAGCCTTCCTTCACAAGTTGAAACGCTGCAGCAAGCCCCATTGGGCCAGCTCCGATTACAGCTATTTTTTTTATATTCATCAAAACTCCAAAACATATTTACTGTATACTAAATCATTAAATGTTTCATCCATGGCTTTATCAAAATTTGTAGATTCAACATCAAAAATATCCCACCAGGGAATCAATTCAAAATAATCATCTGTTACAAGTGCTTCTAGCTGCTGGGTTGTAAATGGGGGATTTTTACTAAAAAGTGCATAAAACCACATTAGAAAATAAAACAAACCATAAGGTATTTTCATAATAATAGTGTTAAGCTTTTTTACTTTTTTTATTGTTTTTATTATATCTATATAATCAACGTCTTCACGGCCTGTGATATTAAAAATTTTATTTTGAGGCTGTTTTTCCATTGAACTAATTATTATACTGCAAAAGTCCTTTGCATAAAGCGGCTGTCTTAAATATTTTCCATGGCCTGGAATAGGAAAAACAGGTGTTTTTTCCATAAATCGGCTTAACCATCCTAAGTGCTTTCTGTCAAACCAGCCAAACATCAGTGTAGGCCTTAAAACACAATGGCTTATACCTGATTCTAAAACAATTTTTTCCTGTTCTTTTTTTGTGTTTGTATAAAAGTCATCTGCAGCAGAACATACTACAGAAGAACTTATATGTACCAAATAAGGGATTTTATTCTTTTTCATTACATTTAAAATAAGCCTGGTCGAATCGATATTATTTTTAATAAAAGGTTCAATAGTAGGTGCACCTATTTGGGCCTGAAGCATAATAACAACCTCTCCATCCTTAAACTCATCTTCCCATTGACCTGTTTTTGATACATCTGCTTCTATCACTTTTATATCTGAATGAATTTTTCTCAATACTTTTGTATTTTTTACATGTTTATCCAAAGCTACAATATTTGAATATCCTCTCTTTTTTAACTGAATGATTAAATTTTGACCTACAAGGCCGGCAGCACCTGGGATTATTATTTTACTATTGAAATTCAAATCAAAATCCTCCTTTTACTATTACAACAAAGCTAACAAGCCAGATAATTATGGTAAGCTGCAAAAATCTGTCTTTTAAAATTGTTTTGCTGGGACTACCACTATTTTGCTCCACAAAAGTCAACTGCATGTAACGAATAATTCCAAGTATCACAAAAATAGAGGTTAAATATAAATATTGTGTCTGAAACTTTTTGATAACATCTTCACTCACAGTATATAGAATATAAGATACGGCAATGACTCCTGCCATAAAAACCATTACAGCATTTACAAATTCCAGATTATATCCATCAATACTTTTCCTAGTTTTTTTACCCACTGAAGCTAAAATAACGTCATCTCTTCTTTTAGCCACGGCTAAAAATAATGCTAAAAGAAAAGTTATTATTATAATCCACATCGAAAGCTGGTTATTAATAACAGAGGCTCCGGCAAAAAGCCTAAGCACAAACCCAACAGCAATAATAAAAATATCTACAATTGTTATGTGTTTAAGTTTTAATGAATATGCAATATTTAGTATAAAGTATGTTAATAAAACACAAAAAAGATAAATGTTAAAAAATCCTGCACATGTAAAAGATATAGATGAAAGGAAAAAAATTAATAATCTAGCTTCCTTTTTTGAAACTTTACCACTTGCAATAGGCCTATATTTTTTAGTTGGATGGTTTCTGTCCTCATGAAAATCCATTAAATCATTAAAAACATATACGCTGCTTGCAACAGCTGAAAATAAAATAAATGCTATAATTGTAGCTAATATGTCTTGCAAAAAAAACTAAATGAAAAAAAAAGAGGTGCAAAAATAAATAAATTTTTTATGTATTGATGTATTCTCAAAAGTTCTATCAAATTTTTCTCAACCTTATTTTAAAAATAGCTGGCCAGATCAAATAAATTCAAAGTTTAAATTTAAAATAGTGAACTATTTTCATAGTTATTAAATGTCAAGAAAATTTATATATAAAAAATTAATCATATTTAACAAGGTATACTTGAAAATATGCCTAATTAGTGTAAAATAGTCTGATGATAAGGTTTTGGATTGACATTAAACATTGTTTATGTCTAGTTATTATCCTGATTTGCAAATCCAAAATTTTAAATCTTCAAGCAAATTTTAAGTAAATAAAGGGAGTTAGATACTAATTTGATGCCTGAACTTGTTTTAGTATTAAATGAAAAAGAAATTGAAAAAAAAGTTTCCTTGATGGCAGATAAAATTTCAAAGGACTATTTAAATAAAAATCTTGTTGTAATAGGAATTTTAAAAGGGTCTTTCATATTTATGGCAGATCTTGTAAGAAAATTATCCATTCCATGCGAAATTGATTTTATAGGTGCATCAAGCTACGGTTTTGAAGATAAATCATCAGGCACTATAAAAATTACAAAAGATATAAATATTGATATTAAAGATAAACATATTCTTTTAGTTGAAGATATAATAGATACAGGGCTTACCCTTAAACATCTCAAGCATTACTTAAAAGGCTCTGGAGCTGCTGAAATAAAAGTTTGTACTCTTTTAGACAAACATGAAAGAAGAAAGCTTGAAGTAGAAATTGATTATACATGTCACAGAATAGATGAAGGTTTCATTGTAGGATACGGGATAGACTACGCCGAAAAATACAGAAATCTTCCAGCAATATATCACATTAAAACTTAATCGGAGAGGCTTATGAGGATTGTAACCTGTGAAGCCTGTCAGACCAGATACAAACTTCCGGCTGACAAAATCAAGAGTACAGGTACAAAGGTTAAATGTTCAGAATGTGGCAACATTTTTACAGTATTTCCTGAAATACTGCCCGAAGAAAAACAAGAAGAAGATATATTTGAAGAAAACTTGTTCGGGGAAGATGAAGCTGATTCAGAAAATTTTGAAAATTCAGATAAAAATTCAGACTCTTTATTTGATGATGACCTTGATCTTGATTTTAACAGTGAAGAATTAAATGGTTCTGATGATGAGCTTGAATTTTCACTTGATGAAGACGATAATAAAGAAATTAATTTTAATGATGATTTTCTTTCTGAAAATAAAGCTGCAACAGAGTTTGAAACAAATGAAATCTTTGATGATGACTTTATTGATATAGAAGAAATTGAAAAAGGCACAGAAGAAATTGTCCAATCCTCAGAGGATAACAATATTCTTTTTGAAAACCAAGACAAAGCATCTCAATCAGAGAATTCTTTGGATATTCCTTTTGAAAATCATGAAGAAAATAAAATTGACAATTTTTTAGACGAAAAAGTTAAAATTGAAGAAGGTACTTTATTTGAAAATTTTTCAGAGCCAGACGAAAAAGAAATTTCAGATAAATACTCGGAAGAATTGAGCTTGGGAAATGTAGATTTTGAAGATTTTTCAGATGAGGATAGAAATATTTCACTTAATCTTAACGACTCACAAAAATTCAAAAATGAAGATAATATTTCTCATGATTTTAATGAAAGCTCCAATGACAATTTAGAACTTAATCTTGATGAAGAATCTGAATTTTCACTTGATTTTGATGACCAGGAATCAAAGTCTGAAGATGACATAGCTCTTGATTTCAATGAAAGCTCCAATGACAATTTAGAACTTAATCTTGATGAAGAATCTGAACTTTCACTTGATTTTGATGACCAGGAATCAAAGTCTGAAGATGACATAGCTCTTGATTTCAATGAAAGCTCCAATGACAATTTAGAACTTAATCTTGATGAAGAATCTGAATTTTCACTTGATTTTGATGACCAGGAATCAAAGTCTGAAGATGACATAGCTCTTGATTTCAATGAAAGCTCCAATGACAATTTAGAACTTAATCTTGATGAAGAATCTGAATTTTCACTTGATTTTGATGACCAGGAATTAAAGCCTGAAGATGACATAGCTCTTGATTTCAATGAAAGCTCCAACGACAATTTAGAACTTAGTCTTGATGAAGAATCTGAATTTTCACTTGATTTTGATGACCAGGAATTAAAGTCTGAAGATAACATAGCTCTTGATTTCAATGAAAGCTCCAATGACAATTTAGAACTTAGTCTTGATGAAGAATCTGAACTTTCACTTGATTTTGATGACCAGGAATTAAAGCCTGAAGATGACATAGCTCTTGATTTCAATGAAAGCTCCAATGACAATTTAGAACTTAATCTTGATGAAGAATCTGAACTTTCACTTGATTTTGATGACCAGGAATTAAAGCCTGAAGATGACATAGCTCTTGATTTCAATGAAAGCTCCAATGACAATTTAGAACTTAGTCTTGATGAAGAATCTGAACTTTCACTTGATTTTGATGACCAGGAATTAAAGCCTGAAGATGACAATTTAGAACTTAATCTTGATGAAGAATCTGAACTTTCACTTGATTTTGATGAAGACCTTCCTGAAAGCCTTGAAATGAATCCTCAAGAAGAAGACTCATATGAACTTTCACTAGACCTTATTGAAGAAGAGGATTCAGAAACTATTGACCATGAGCTTAGATCATTTGAAGATGAACTTGGCTTATCTATAGATATAGAAAAAGAGCCATCAGATAAAGAAGAGCAGCTTTTAAAGCCATCACTAGAGAATGATCTATCCTTTGAAATTGAAGATGAAGAAGAACTTGATCTTGATATTGATATAGACATGGAGACAAAGTCTAAAAAATTTACTGATGATTTAAAAGAGGAAGAATTAAATCTTGACCTTGATCTAACAGGCGAAGCAGACATATTCGGTTCTGAGACAGAAAAAGAGCTTGATCTTGATATTGACAGTTTTGACGATTCAGAAGAAAGCCTAGATCTTGATATTGAAGGAGAAGATGAAGATTCAATGCTACTGAATCTAGATCTTGATCCAGATGAAGAAAAGCTTGAGCTAGAAAATCTTTCAGATTTGGATGAAGAAGAATTTGAACAGATTTCCCTTGATTTAAATTCTGATAAAACAGAAGAGGAACAGGATATTGAAATAAGCTTAGATGTGGATTCAGAAGACGAAGAAGAAACAGACAATCAAGAAACATTAGATAATTTTTATGAAACTGAAGAAGTCCCTTCTATAGCTAATAAAGACGAAGAAATTTCACCCCAGCTTTCTGATGCAGAAATAGCAGCATCACTTACAGAAGAGCCAAATGAAGAAGAAAATAAAGAACCTGAAAAAAAATCCGGCAGTGGTATTTTTAAATTTATAATTTTAATTATTATAATTCTAAGTGCAGCATTTGGGGGCTTATTTTATCTAACAACCCAAACAGATATGCTTAATAATATTCCAATCAATCTTCCATGGATAAATCAAAAAGATCAAAAACCAGAAATTATTGACCCTGGTAATCTAAAAATCAGTACTACTGTAAATGAACCCAGATTTATTCAATCAGACAAACTTGGTTATTTAATGATTCTTAGTGGAGAAGTAAAAAATAATTACCCCAATCCGGTTAGCAAAATAAAACTCAAAGCCGAATTATTATTCCAGGATAAAAAGATTGCTGCTAAAAAGCAATTTTATGCAGGGAATGAACTCTCAGACCTGAAATTAAAAACAATGTCAGCTCAAGATATCGATGCAGAACTTAATAAACCAAACGGCGACAATAACATTAATGCAAAAGTAAATTCTGGTAAATCAATACCTTTTATGACTATATTTTCTAATTTACCTGAAAACATTGCTGAAGTTTCCGTAGAAGTAATTAGTTCACAGGAGAATTTGAACTAATTATTAAAAAGTACTTGACCTTTTTATAATAAAAAGTTAATTAGCTTTTGTTTTCAAAAAGGCGATGTAGCTCAGTAGGTCAGAGCATACGGCTCATATCCGTAGTGTCCGGGGTTCAAATCCCTGCATCGCCACCATAAAAAAAATAAGCCCTCTGTTCTAAATAAACGGAGGGCTTTTTTAATATTTAATCTCATAAAGTTCTTTTTCAAATATTTTTCCAATTCCCAAAATTTTGTTATTTTTTTTAAGTTCCAAAACATTAAACTTTTATGTTTAATTCAATCTTTTTTTAGATTATGTTATTATCAAAATTTTAACTATCATAATTAAAGAGATATTAATGATAAAAGCATTTCAAATTATTGCAGAACAAAGAATTCTTGAAGCTCAAAAAAAAGGATTTTTTGATAATTTTAAAGGTAAAGGGAAACCTCTAGAAACAGATAACCAAAATATTGCTCATGAACTTAGAATGGCTTACAAAATACTAAAAAATTCAGGCTGTCTTCCTCCTGAAATAGAACTAAAACAAGAAATAAACAAAACAGAACAGCTTTTAAAAGGGCTCAAGCAGGAAAGTGAAATTATAAAAACCCAAGATAAACTTAATTTTCTTATAAAAAAATATAATATTAATTATGGTTTTTCAGTACTAAATGAAATAAATGAAAAATATTTTCCAAAACTATCAAAACTAACAAATAAAAAAGCAGATAATTAAAAATGTTATTTAAAAAAAACAAATCACAACCAAATCCTGAAAAAAATGAAAGTGTAGTAAAAAGCATTTTTATCGCTTATTCAATACTTTTATTCCATTTAATAATACTTGCTGTTTTAGGTCTTCTAGTATTATTTTTCAGGGGTGTAATAAATTATATGACATGGATTTTTCTAGGAGGACTTGTTGTTGTTGCAGCAAGTGCGTATTATTTTTTTAAAAAAATAAAAAAAGAACAAAATACCATAAGAGAAATTTTAAAGCTGCCTGAATTTGCAGGTAAAGATATAGAAATAAGGCTTCTTGGAGGTGCAGCCTCATTTAAGGTCGGAAACAGTAATTTTGAAAGAAATCCTAATTTAAACCCACAAAATCAATATATTCAGCTAGAAAACCCTTTTAAATCAAAAATCGAAAATCTTTCAGAATTAAGCAGACTTTATGAAAATCAGCTGATATCCAAATATGAATATGAAAAATTAAAAAAAGAACTAATAGGAAATGAATTTACAAAAAATGATGACGTTTTTGAGATAGATAATTATTCAGAAAAAATTCAATCTAAATCTTTAAACCAAAACGGTATTAAAAATGATAAAAAATAAGATAGCATTGATTTATGGAGGCACATCATCTGAAAGAGAAGTTTCTATTGCAGGTAAAAATGCAGTTTTTGAGGCAATAGACAAAAATCTTTATGATGTTGATTGTTATGATGCAAAATTTGATCTTGGAAAAATTTTACAAAATGCAGAAAAAATTGATTTTGCTTTTATAGTCTTGCATGGAGAAAATGGTGAAGATGGCCGAATACAGGGTTTTTTAGATCTTCTTAAAATTCCTTATCAGTCCTCTGGAATTTTAGCAAGTGCTCTTGCAATGAACAAAGAAAAATGCAAGGAATTTTATAAATTCAACTCCATTCCTACTGCAAGACATATTGCATTTAAGGAATACAATATAAAAATAGAGAATGAGGTTATCCAAAAAATTGGGCTTCCAGTTGTTATAAAACCAGCAATAGGCGGTTCTAGCATTGCACTGTCAATTGTTGAAAAAAAAGAAGACTTAAAAGAAGCTGCTCAAAAAGCACTCAATGAATCAGAAGTTGTAATGGCAGAAGAATACATTTCAGGTACTGAGATTACTTGTGCAATCATTGGCAATGATGATCCTGAAGCTCTTCCTGTAATAGAAATAAGGCCAAAAGCAGGCCACAAGTTTTTTGATTACCAAGCAAAATATACAGCTGGAGAAACTGATGAAATTTGCCCTGCTCAAATTGATAAAAAAACTGAAATGGAAGCTAAGAATTTATGCATTAAAATCCATAAAATTCTTGGGTGCAGAGGATGCAGCAGAACAGATCTCATTGTAAAAGAAGGCAAATTTTATGTTCTTGAAACAAACACAATCCCTGGAATGACAAAAAACAGTCTTCTCCCTCTTGCTGCAAAAACAGCGGGTATAAGCTTTACCGAATTAATTAACAAACTTATAAAACTATCTCTTAAAAAATAAATTTTTAGTGCACAGGAGTAAATTTATGAAGGTTCTTGTAATAGGAAGTGGCGGACGTGAACATGCAATGGCATGGAAAATTGCACAAAGCAGTCTTGTAACTACAGTATTTTGTGCTCCGGGCAATCCGGGCATTAAAGAAGCTGTAACAGTGCCAATAGAGGCTGATGATCTTCAAGGACTTCTGTCTTTTGCTGAAAATGAAAGTATTGATCTAACTGTTGTCGGCCCTGAAGTTCCTCTTTCTCTTGGTATAACAGATCTTTTTACTGAAAAAGGACTTAAAATATTTGGGCCTTCTGCAAAGGCCGCAATGCTTGAAACCTCAAAGTCATATGCAAAATACATAATGGAAAAATACAATATCCCAACTGCAAAAGGGAAAACATTTACCAATTCAGAAGAAGCCAAAAATTTTGTTAAGCAGATTAAAACTCCCCTTGTTGCAAAAGCAGACGGACTTGCAGCAGGCAAAGGAGTCATAATATGCCAAACCGAGCAAGAAGCTTTTGAGGCAATAGATCAAATTCTTAATGAAAAAAAATATGGGGAAGCAGGAAGCAAAATTTTGATTGAAGAATTCCTTGAAGGAGAAGAGGCTTCATTTATTGCAATTTCTGACGGAAAAAATGTTTACCCTCTACCATCCTCCCAGGATCACAAAGCAGTTTTTGATAATGATAAAGGCTCAAATACAGGTGGAATGGGTGCATACTCCCCTGCCCCTGTTGTAGATCTATACATGAAAAACAAAGTCATGGATAAAGTTATAAAACCAGTAATCAAAGCAATGGAAAAAGAAGGTAGGCCCTATACAGGTTTTATTTATGCAGGACTTATGATAAACAAGGATTCTGTAAAAGTCCTTGAATTCAATGCCCGCCTTGGCGATCCTGAAACTCAGCCCTTAATGATGAGAATTAAATCTGATCTTATCCAGATTCTTCTTGCAGCACTTGATAAAAACCTTGATAAAGTAGAAATTGAAATTGATGAAAGGCCTTCAGTATGTGTAGTTATGGCTTCTGGAGGCTATCCTGAAAAGTATGACAAAGGTGATGTAATAAAAGGAATTGAACAGATTAACCAAAATCCAGACATAAAAATATTTCATGCAGGTACCGGAATAAAAAACAATTCATATATTACAAACGGCGGAAGAGTATTAGGGGTTACAGCCATAGGAAAAGATCTAGATAGTGCAATAAAAAAAGCTTATGGAGCTGTTGAAAAAATAAGCTGGAATAAAGTCCACTACAGAAAAGATATTGGAAAAAAGGCCATTAATAGAATGAACTGCGGACCTTTAGTCGGAATAGTTATGGGAAGTGATTCAGATATTGATGTAATGATAGAAACAGTAGCTGTTTTAAAAAAATTTGACATCCCATACGAAATTACTGTAGCTTCTGCCCACAGGACTCCTGAAAAAGCTGCAAATTTTGCCTCTACAGCTATAGATAAAGGCATGAAAGTAATAATTGCAGGGGCTGGACATGCAGCCCACTTAGCAGGTGCTATGGCTGCCTCAACTACTCTTCCAGTTATTGGAGTCCCAATAAATTCATCAGCCCTTCAAGGCTTTGATTCACTTCTATCAACTGTTCAAATGCCTCCAGGAGTGCCGGTTGCAACGGTAGCTGTTGGTAAACCCGGAGCATATAATGCCGGAGTTCTTGCAGTACAGATTCTTGCAGTTGCTGATGAAAAAATTGCAAAACAAATGAAACAATTTAAGATTGAAATGGCAGAAAAAGTTGAAAAAAAGGCAAAAAAACTTTCAGTTTAAAATTGTAGAATATAAAAAAGATACTTTTGCCCCTGAAAAAGCAGCCCACATTCTTGAAAAAGGTGGGCTGATTATATTCCCAACTAATGGTGTATACGGTATTGGAGCTGATATTCACAATGTAACTTCTGTAAAAAAAATCTATGAAATAAAAAAAAGAGCTTTAAATAAACCTCTTTTAATTTTGATAAAAAACATAGCCGAAGTTGAAAAATATTGTGTAAACATACCTCAAATTTTTTTTGAACTCATGAAAACTTTCTGGCCTGGAGATATTACATTTATAATGGATGCTTCAGATAATGTTCCACAAATTCTTACTGGAAATACAGGTAAAATTGGAGTAAGAATACCAGCCCATCCTTTTTTAAACGAACTTTTAAACATTTTTAAAAACCCGATTACAGGAACTTCTGCAAATATTTCTGGTAACCATGCAACTGATACATTTGAAGAGCTTGATCCTGATCTGGTAAAAGAGGTACAATTTATTATAAAATCAAATAAACCAGGTAATAAAAGCCCTTCGACTATTCTTGAAGCTTCAAAAGGCGAAATAAAAATTATAAGAGAAGGAAGAGTCAAAGAAAAAGATTTAAAAAAATTTCTAATCTAATTGACAAAACAACGCCTTTTCATGTATGAAATCATTTACTGAAAGGCTGGTGTTTACAATCCAGGCTTTAAAATCAGCCGAAGTGGCGGAATTGGTAGACGCAGCGGACTCAAAATCCGCCGAGTGTATGCTCTTGTGAGTTCGAGTCTCACCTTCGGTACCAAGTAAAATCAATAGGTTACAGGGTTTTTAAAAATAAAATTTTGTAACCTTTTTTATTGGTAGTACGTCAATAGTACGAACTAGATTTTACTAAGTCGTCATTTTTCCATCAAAAGCCATTGGAAGGAATACAGGTAAAAAAATATTTTTCTGGCTCCTGAATTAAATTCAAGCCAAGATAAAATCCCCTTTAAAAACATCAATCATTCTTGCAGAATTTCAAACCTATTATATAATAGATATACTTTTGTTTTTGTTGGTTTGATTTTTTCTTACGGGTACGCTCCCCACTATTTGGGCCGGTCTGATTTTAGACCGGTCTTTTTTATGAGAAACAACTTAGCATTCAGGAACAACTTTTTAGTCTTCCAGACAAACAACTTAGCCATAAAATAAAAAAAGCTCCCCACCATCAGAGAACCTCTTTCAATTAATACCAGTTAAATATTTTTATTTTTGAGTAAGTATACAAGTTGATTGTTTATGGAATCCAAGAGTGGTTAAAAAGTAGAATCATCTGCTCCTGATACAGAACAAATATATTAAATCCTGATCTTAAATTTTAATAAGGGTAAATAAGTTCATTTATAGAATCAATTGCACCTGATAATGGACGCTGTATGTAAAAAATAATTTATATTTGAATGTAATTACACTTGGTTTTTATCATGACGGCATGACTTTTAAGCCAAATAAAGAATTTTTAATAAATACATTTGTTCTTAATCACTAATATAATTTATATGGCTGAATCATTTGTTTTGAATCCTGATCTTATTCTGCTCAAAAAATAAAAGGTCTTTTTCAGATACAAGATACTTTTTGGCTGAACTGAAAATAATATCTTGTTTCGTATGATCTTTATCTGGACGCTATGACTTTGAAGCCTAACTAAAATTATTATACTGCTTCACTCGTTCTTGGATTTTATTTTAAATTATTATCCTGCTCCACTTGATCTTGGATAATAATGAAAATTATTTATCTGGATCAAATGATCTTTATCAGAATAAGCTGATCTTGTATCTTATCTCAAAATAAATATCTGATACATTTGATCTTACTCAGGACTTCATGCACCAGATGCTAAAGAACAAATAATGTTTTCACCTGGAATGATCTTGAACCTATTAATCTTTAGAATATCAATCCAACTGTCCGCCTTTAGGACATGATGAAACAGATCTTTAATATTGCTTTGGTTTTAGGTCTCGTGGGTTATATTAAAGAACAATAATTCTTATCCGGTCTGGTGGGTGCAACTACTGAATCTGGGATAAGTTTTTGCTCGCCTTCCAGGGTGAACAAACTTAATCAGGTTTTCGCCTTTTAGGGTGAAAACCTCCGCCAGCTTCCAACCGGCGAGTATTACTCGGTACTTCAAAACCAGTAATTTTATAAACGCCTTTTTGGGTGAATATAACTCAAATATAAAAATTCCATTCTATTATTGAGCATTCCATTAATACTATTTTTATACTTCCAAAGATCAAAAATACCGGCATAAAAACAGCTTGTTGTATATTCCATAAGCTAATCCACAAAAAACAAAATATGCTGCTTCTTTTAAGCCCAAATTGACACCGTGTAAGTAATTGAAAATTGTTCAAAAATTACTTATAAACTTTAGTTAAACTTAAGTTCCATAAATCCAGATTAATTTTCACTTTTCAAAAGTAGCCGACTTTCAAGAGTCGTTGCCCCCGTATAGAGGCAAATCCCTCAGAAGGACCCGAAAAAATCCTAAAAAGCCTTGACTGGCAAGGCTTATGGATTTACAGAATGTACTCATCAGTTTGTAATGCCTGAATGCTTTGCCCTGCAAAAGCGAAAACTCCTTTTTTAATTTTTTCCATTACAGGAACTGTCAGGCTGTCATCTGCAATCAAGACATCAATACGGACAATTTTGTAACCCTTATCAGGTGTGATGCCGTGAATTTTAAACAACTCGGTTTTTGTTCCTGTTAGTTTTTCATATGCTGTTATGTACCTTTTCTTTTTTAATATTTTCGGCTTTACATAATCAATTAAAATCATTCCGGATTTAGTCCTAGCTGCATTTCGTACAATAAAAACTTTTTCAAGATTTTTTATATAATTCTGCATTTTAAAAAACTCCGTATTTTTATATTTAATTTTCAGCCAACAAATAATTCAACTTGCCCAGCTGGGTAATTCACAAGATTTAATTTCTTCCGGCTCCACCTGTTGAACTTCAGGAATAGAAGAAACTTTTTTCTTTGGCTGATATTTTCTTTTCGGCCTGTCCTGAATCCCCAGACGTTTTTTTAATCTTTCACTGGCCAACGGACAACAAAAGCCCGGCTCATGTATAGGCTGATTATTATATAAGCAAACAGGATAAGTCCCTGTGTCGTCGCTGTTTATGCCTATATATTTGCATGGCATGGAATCAATGCAAACACTCATCTTGTGAACTTGTGGCACCGGCTCAAGCTCAATGCCTGATTTAATTTTTTGTATCAGTTCGGGTTTACAGCTCTTTAAGTATGATATGACCTTTTGCCTGGTATGCTCATTTTTATAATGGCTTAAGCCTTTAATTTTTAAGTCTTCGTTATTGTCTAGTGCTATGTCAATTTTACAGCCGTTAATCACTGTAATCATATTTTCACCTCATCATTTTCTAAAACCTCTGTTTCTAAATTATTTTTTTCTGAAAATTGGCGTCCGTGGCGTCCGTGGCGTCCATCGTCTTTGTTTATAGGGTTTTCGGCGTGGACGCCGTTTGGCGTCCTGGCGTCCGTGGCGTCCGTTGCTTCTTCTTTTTCGTCTTCCGTGGACGCCGTTTGGACGCCGTGGACGCCGTCTGAAAATTGGCGTCCATTCTGGAATGCTTGATTTATAAGGCTTTGGACGCCGTGGACGCCAAAGACGCCGTTTTTATCTTTTTCAGTAACAAAGCTTTCAAAATCAGAGTTAACTTTTAAACAAATTTGTTTCACTGGCTCAGGATCATTTTTATTTTTTATATTTTTCGGAGTAGTTGTTGTTTCAAGTCCAGCTTTTTCGAAAAGGTTTTCAACAAATCTAGCCCTATAATCTTCTGTGGTATTGGTGCCGTGGTCTTCATCAAAAGCTTTTCGAATATAGCCAAGTCTTAAATATTTTTTTCCGTCCGTGTGTGTGGCTGCATGAGTTTTAAGCCTGGACAATGTTTTTTTCATTTTTTCGATATCAGAAGAGTCAGCGTTTTTGACTGTGAGGTTGAACCGAATTTTTGCAAACAATGCCAAAAAATTTCCAACATAAAAAAAAGCGGCCCTAAATCCTCGCTGGATATCATTGAGCGTTAAATCTGCATTAAAATCAACTTTACCAGTTTTGATTTCCTCAAGATTTGAAGCCATAATAATATCTGAAAATTTTAAAGCCGTTGCTATACTCACCGCAAGCTCTATTGACTTTGAAATTTTGCTGGATACTGCGTCAAGTTCAGGGTATTTTTCAAGCTCTTCAACTCTTAAAATTTCAAGGCTGTCCTCAATTTTGTCAAAATAGCTTTTTGCGTCTTGGTTTAATGTAAAGATAAAAGAGTTTTTGAGTTTTTCAGGTGTTAAGCTGTTATAATAAGCTTTTAACTTTTCTCCGTATTCAATCCACTGCTTTTGATATCCCCATGGTTTTTTACTCTTTGGTGGACGTTTGCCCAGCTCATCGGTTGTTGGCTCAAATCGCCCCGTTAAACCTCGGTCAATTGCTGTATCTGAAAAAAAATGTTTGATATATGCCCCAAAAGTGCAATTGCCGATAATGTAAGATATGAATTCACTTTCGCGGATACCATCAGTTTTTGTTGCATTAAAATTTTTATTGCCTTCGTAACTATCAAGCCAAAAGAACAACTCCGCGTCACCGTTTTTTTTATATTGACCAATGCCACTTACAAATCCGCTCAGCTCGTCACGGAGTATAAGAAGTGAATTATTTCTTTTACTGTAATAAACTGCCGCGGCTTCCATTGTGGCGGCCGTTATGACTGGTAAGCCTTCTTTTAATATCGCTGGCTCTTCGGGTTCCGGGGTTCCGGTTGTCGTTGACCTGTTGTAATCCTTTAAGGCTTTTTTATATATTTTTTCAGCCTCAGCACGTTCAGAAGTAATAAGGCTTGCAATATCTTCTGCCGGTCTCATCAATTGTTTGAACGGAGCTGTTTTATTGCGTCCGCTCCCGTTTACGCATACTCCCCAAAATTTTGGAATTTTAACCCTGGAATCATGAATTTTGAATTTAATTGAAAATCCAGTAAAACCAAGAGTAAAAGCAATAAACCTTGACAAAACATGGTCAACTTGTATGCCTTGTGAAAGTGCATGATCTTTCAAAATTTTTTCAAGCTCTTCATTTAAAATATTGGTTGGACATTGAATTTTTGGAAATATCTTTATAGTTTCCTGTAATACTTCGGACGCTGTTTTTCTTGCAGCTTTGTTAGGGTTCAAAATATATTCTTTAACCTTGCTTAAAGCCTGCTTCCTGGTGTGGCCTGCATCAATAAAACCTTTGTAGTAGTCGTTGAAATCGCTGTTAACTGGGCTTAAGATATAAGGTAAACTATATTTACTGTTTAGTTTTTCCGCTGTCTCACGGCCTTTATTAATACCTTCTTCAGCTTCTTTTTTCAGGTCATTATCAGCAATTAGAATAAGTTTTTTATCCTGAAATTTTCCTTTAAAAGCCAAAAATACAGGCTCTATATTTCCGGCATTAACACAAAAAACACAAGGTTTTCCGGTCGCAAGATGAACTATTAAAGCTGTTGCAGCACCTTCAGCAAAATAAACTATATCTGAATTTTCAATATCCCCTGCAACATTAAAGCAGTGGCTCATCTTACCCTTAGTTAGCTTGTCTGTTTTTTCCCCGTTTTTAAGTGTGATTTTATCAGGATATATAAATTGGTTGGCCCAGTGCTTGCCGTTTATATCAAACAACGGCATGACAATATTTTTATATTTGGGATTATAGCCAACGAATTGAAAAGCCTTAAAATCACTGCCGGTTAACCCTTTTTTCTGGCAATAGCCAAAGTCCTCAGGTATTGTATTATTTGAATTTTTAAGGATAGAAACAGCTTGTTTTGCGTCTTCTTCTGCCTGCTTTGCAAGTTCCTTTTGTCTTTCTTCTGTGGCTTCCTGTATCGCTTGCCGGTCTGCCTCGGTCATGGTTCGAGTTTCACCACTTCCATTTAAACACTCTGAAAATTGCTCATCGGTTGCAAAATCCCCTGCAAACAAAACAAAACCGTTTCCATTATTGAAAACCTTGTAAAAAACGCTGCTATTTTGCTTCGGCCGGACAAAATCGGACGTTCCAATTTCAACCGAATCAAGGTTTAAATTTAATTTTTCATATAGAATTTTTTTTATTTTTTCCTCAAGCTCCGCAAAACTAAGAGTTTGATTTTCTTGGTTATTTTTGATATTGTTAAAATCAATCAATTAAAAGTTCCCCCTTTATCAGGCCGGTTTCCCCACTGGCCTTTTTTGACATCAATTTACACAACATTTACCGGCAAAAGCTAAAACATCATCCTTGCGATACCTTACCAGTCTTCCAAACTTATAAAATGGCAGTTCCCTGTTTTCATAACGCCACGCGGCCAAAGTATTTGGACGAACTTTTAAAAACTCCGCCACTTCCTTTTCTGTCATAAACTCATTGTTGCTGATTTTTATTATATTTGCTTCCATGTTTGACCCTCCGATTTGTTAAAATTAAAAGGGCTTTTGTGCACAAAAAAACCCACACAGAAATTATCTGCATGGGTTTATATTAAGGGGGGTTTTTGAACTTCGATAGTGATATAGTTCAGTTTTAAAAAATACCACGTGTTTAACTATTTGAATTTATCAATTAAATAAATTTAACGTGCTTCTTATTTTTTTTTAAGATAGTCCTTCAAATCCTTAATTAACGTATTTTCACTCCTTGGAGTATCATTTTTTAGCAATTTTTTTGACACCATTGCAGCAACTGTTTTTTCTGCCTCAAGACCTCTTAGCCCTTTAAAATAAAATGGTTTTTTAGGTTCCATCAGGAATGCCTTAACTATGTTATCAATTAAGCTTTGATTTTTCACTTTAGCCGGTTTACTTTGACTGTTTTTTTTACCTGTTGCAATGTCGGCCAATAAAGACAAAGTTTCAGGGTGCATGATGACTGCCTGATCTTGCGTTTTAAGTGCTAGTTTAAGGGGTATGGGATTTTTAAAAATTTGGTATTGTTCAATTATAAACCGGATTTTTTTTTCATCATCATTTAACCCTTCTTCAGTAAATTCTTTTTCAAAAACTTTTAAAAGAAGGCTATAAATTTTATTAAATTTTGTTTTTTTATTTCCAAATAATTTACCTCTCTTCACCTGGACATCATCATAATAAAAACCTGTTTTAAAAGATTGAATATTTGTATGGTCGCCAGCTTCGGGAACCGGTCGTTTATAAAAATAAACAGTATAAAATGGACGTTTTCCATTTAATGGAATATCCAGACATAAACCGGGCACACCATTTATATTATAAATAATGGCCTTAATGTTTTTTAAATTGCTTAAAAGCTGGGGCTTTTGCAAACTTGACTGGGTATCAATCAGCTTTTCTGTATTAGTAAAAAAATCATAGCCAAAAATAAAATTTAATTTGAAAACTGGATCAAGTATAAAATCTTGTGAATCAAATTCAAAATCTTCTGGTTTGATATTGGGATCTGTACAAAAGACTAAATCATAAAAAAGCTTATACGGAATAAGGTTTTTTGTAAAAATTATATGATCTTGTTTTGGTGCATCGTTAAAGTCAAGCATCGCTCCCCCACCTGAAATAGAATTAAAAATTTACTTCAGATATATCAATCTTGTTTTTCATCAGGACATCAAGGTATTGTTCCCAAGAGTCGTAATAGTCTGAAAACTTGCCTGTTAAAATTTCATTGCTGGTAAAGTCTTTCATTGGATAATCTAAAAAACTAACATTCTTTTCTTTGGCCTGCTGTGTTGAGTCCACTACAATAATTTTTTTCATTTAAACTGCCTCCTTTATTGGTTTCCAAACAATTGTATAACCTTAGCTTGCCTTGTCTTGTCCACCTGGCTTAAAATCCATTGTGCAATCTTTTCTGCATCGGACTTTAAATAAGTTAAGTCGCTTGTTTCAACATAGTGTTTTTCATGAACATCATTTGATATAGTATTTTTTAACAGTTTTATTTTCCAGCCTTCAACACCTGCTGCAATTCCAATACTTGTAAATGTCCGTCTCATATCATGGGCCGTGAGTTTTTTTTCAAGTCCTGCAATGTCTGAAATTTTTTTCATTACAGTCCTGACTTCGCTGATATAACCGGTTTTTGTAGAATCAGAATGAAATACAAAATCGCTGTATCTGGGGCGGTTTTGCAAAAGCTCATAAGCCAAAGAAGATAATGGAATTTTTACCTCTTGCCGGTTTTTTGGATCAGGTAAAGTGTAAAATTTATTCATTGTGTTTATTTGGCTCCACCTTAAACTTGCAACTTCTTCCCACCTGTTGCCGGTCAGGATTAAAAGCAGAACTGCATCAATATGAGTTTTGCTGATTTCCGCTGTTGCTGGTGCTTCTCTCAAGGTTTTTAAGAACTTCCAGACATTGCCAACTTGTTCAACTGGAATCCTGCCGTTTCTTGTTTTTTCACGGTTCCAGAGTCTGGTATGGTTAAGAACTAAAACAGGGTTTTCAATAAACAGGGGTTCATCGTTGGGCCTGTAATTTGCTGCTGCATAATTAAGCCATGATTTTAAATGTCTGAATGCCTGATTTGCTTGAATGGGTGCTCGGTCGCTGATCTCAAGGAATTTATTTTTTACCTTTTCCCTTGTAATACTTACAACTGGCTTGTCTTGCCAGTCTGCAAAGTTTCGGGTTAAATGCCTGTTAATCTCATGAAGTGTGGACGGTTTCAGGTTTTTCCCCCTGGCTTCGATATAAGAGTTTACAACATCTCCAAGCGTAACAGCTCTTTCTTGCTCAGCTTCCTTTTCTGCTTTCGGGTTTATACCTTGGCTGATTTCGTAAAATAGCTTTTTGGCTTCCTTCCTTGCTTCTTCAACTGTGATTTGTCCAAATTTGCCAATAGTAATTCTTGACTGCTTTTTTTTGCCCGGTAAAACCGCTTGAATGATAAAAGCTATACTTTGACTTGACACACGGACACCAAAACCAGCCAGTTTAGTATCATAAATGAAAAGCTGTTTTTTGCCTTCGGGGTATTTAATTTCTTTTAAAAATTCTTTTGTGATTTTTTCTTTCATTTTATGCCGCCGGTTTTTTTTATTTTAAAAAAGTACGTAAATAGTACGACATAAAGACGAAAAAAGACAAGGTTTATTAATTTTGCCAGTAAAGGGTAAAATCTAAAAAGCCTGTAAAATAAGGGTTTACAAGGATAGTTAATTTTGACAAGGGTAAATATTGCAAAACTCAAAATCCGCCGAGTGTATGCTCTTGTGAGTTCGAGTCTCACCTTCGGTACCAAATAAAATAAAGGCTTTAAGAATTTTTACCTTAAAGCCTTTTTTAATACCTAAAATTTTTATGGACATTCTATGGACATTTTTTAATTCACACCAATAAACCTCAGGAATAAAATTTTCTTCACCAGCCCATGTGAAATTATTTTTAATATATTCAGATAATTTTGCAAGAAGACTCATTATTGCCGGACAGCCACCGCAAAAACCGAAAGTCTGAACAACCGTACAGGAACCATCGTCAGCTAGAATAGAAGCAATACCAGTTTCAATATATTTTAGCTCAATAATATTAGCCAGATGTGAGGGGTGAATTTATCCACCCTTTTATAAAAATATCAGGTTTGTATTCAAGACCACCATTTGAATAATTTCGAAAAACCGGCTCATATATGAAGGGGTCTAGTCTTTAGCTTCTAATGATTGAAGCTTGTTTAGCTGTCATACCTTCTGAAGCTAATCCAACAGCTTCGTCTTTAGTGCTTCCTGACAGTTTATAGCGGATAAAAAACTGGTGTCTCCATTTTTTAAAGTTCTTTTGAAGACACCAGTATATTTTATTCTAGGCATTACACCTCTCCCCTTTAGGGTGTATGAAGGTGTATACAAACTTCAAGCCCACTTGAAGGGAAAGTTGAAAGCCTTGATTTTATTGGTACGCCTGGAGGGATTCGAACCCCCGACCTACGGATTCGTAGTCTTTAGCTTTGATTATACCCTATATTTACACTTAACAACAAAAAACTTGATTTTAAAGGTGTTTCAGCCTATATTACCCTCACTGTCGTTAACTTATTTTGACGTACCATATATTTTTTACCGTGGACGGTACCGTGGACAGATTTTTAAATCAGGAGGTTTTAACATGGCTGAAATTGATGATATAAAAAACGCAATCAAAGAAAAAACAAAGGCTAAAATTGACCGAGAAAAAGGTGCAGGGACTCTTTATTTATATAAACGTGGTAAAGAGGGAAAATTAAGCTGGGTAATAAGATATTTTCATGAGGGAAAAGAAAAATATTACACCATAGGTACAGGGGATTTTACAGGCCGGAAGGGATTGTCATTAAAGCAAGCAAAAGATGAATACTACAAGTTAAAACTTCTTATCCGTGAGGGTAAAGATCTAACAGTATACTTTGAAGCACAACAGCAAGAGCAGTCTAAAAAGGAAAGGATAAAAAATAAAAAAAATATATCATTCAAGGACTTTGTTTCTGAAACATATCTGCCAACAGCAAAAATAAAAAAGACAGAAAGAACTTATAAGACACAAGTTCGCCATTTTGAATACTGGATTAACCCAGTTATTGGTAAAAAGTCTTTCGATGAGATCACGATTGAAGATTGTTCAAAAATACAAGCCAATATGCAGAAGGCAGGAAGGAAACCAAGAACAATACAGCACGTTTTTTCAACATTTCATCATGTTTGGCAGTTCGCTTTAGATGATGAACTTACCGAAAAAAGATGTCCAACTGAAAGCAGACGGTTTGAGCTTGAGCCAGTAAAAAACAAGAAGGAAAGAGTTTTTTCTTATGAAGAAGAAAGGGAACTTTTAGATCATCTGGAGCTGGTTAACAGACAAGTGCATGATTTAGTAGTTCTGGGATTTGATACAGGCTTGAGACGTGGGAGTTTGTTCAAACTTCAATGGCAAGATATCGACTTTAAAAATAAACAAATTACTTCCAGGGGATTAAATAATAAAGTCAATGAAACCTTAACTATTGCCATGACTGAACGTGTCTTTAATGCCTTGAATAGAAGGCTTGAGGATAAAAATTCTGATTATGTTTTTTCATTAAAAAATGGAAATCCACATACTTATACACCATCGGCTTTTTTAAGAGCTTTAAAAATTCTTAAATTTAATGAAGGTAAAGACAGTCTGAACCGTTTAAGTTTTCATTCCTTAAGACACACATTCGGGACAAGATCAATGACCAGTTCCGGCAATGTTTACCAAGTTCAAAAGTTGCTGGGGCATAAACAAATTGAAACGACTTTAAGATATGCACATATAAACGACAAACAAAAAAAAGATGCAATTCTGGAACTGGAAAAATTTAATAAATCTCATGAAGAAAAAAACATTATTCCATTTAGACAAATAAAATAAATATAAATATCTGATATTGTGATAAATACATGGTTTTTTAAAAATAATTTACACACAAGCTATTTAACACCTTAGCCTTTAAAATAATAACAGTAACTTTGAGTTATTTTTTTTAATTCATTCAAAATTTACATATGTGAATTATTTTTTTAACGTATGTGAATTTTCAATTTCATTCAAAATAAATCAGTTGTCCGGCAAGAAGTATTACTATAATTTATTGTTAACGATAAATTTAAAAAAGGAAACAACATGGATTTTGACAAGATTCTAGAAGTGCTTAAGAAAAATTATCCTTTAGGCTTAATATTAAGAAAAGATATTGAAAAAGCAACAGGTGGTCTTTTGAGATGTTCGACTTTAGCGGTAAGGGATTCTGAAGGGAACGGCATAAATAACAGAGTTTATATAGGTAAAAACCCAGCATACAAAATTGAAGATGTTGTTGAGTATCTTAAAAAGAAGGTGAGAGATTGAAGCCACAAAAGAAAAAAACCTATGACCTTCCAAGTAATAGGCTTTTTTCAACATTTTATCTCCGTAACTAGAATAAAGGAATAAACCCCTTTAAAGGGGAGGAAACATTCCTGAGAACCAGTTAAAAAGATCATATCAATTTACCTGATTTTTTCAAGAGTTTTCCTTCCCAATTATTCAAAAATATTAAAAATCGAAAAGTTGACGCCTGACATTTGTATTAATCCAGGTTCGAAACTTGAAAGGTTTAATTATGTCTGAAAAAACAAAAGCCGACACAAGGCCGGCATACTCAAATAATATAAATAATACATCAAATATCATAAAAAAACAAGATGTTATAACTTTTGATAAGAATAAAATTATTGACACAATAAGACGTCTTTTAAAAGAAAAGTTAGATATTGACGTTGATGCAGTTGAAATTGGGACGGCTGACTTTGTCCGGCCTAAACAAAAGAGCAGCATTTTTTATAAGATCTTTGATAATGGGGACGGCAACTTTGTTTTATTTGCAGGCGATTTTGCAACAGGGGAACAATTTTCAGAGTGTCTTAATGGCAGTGGTAAATATCGAACCATGACCGAAGCAGACCGAAAACTTATCCAGGAAGCCAAAAAAACAAGGGACGCTGAGCGTGAAAAGCAGGCTGAAGAAGACGCAAAAAAAGCTGTTTATATCCTTAAAAATTCAAACAATGCAATACCTGAAGACTTTGGATATTGCCTTAAAAAAGGCTTAACTGGCAGTGATTTTAAGGCTTTTCAATTGATTGGCTATAATCATAAATATAAAAATATTGTCATGCCGTTGTTTGATATAAACGGCAAGCACTGGTCAAATCAATATATATATGCTGAAAAAATCACACTTCCAAACGGGAAAAAAACAGACAAGAGAAATAAGGGTAAGACGAACAGCTGCTTTAATGTTGCAGGTGATATTGCAAAATCAGAAACTATTTATATTGCGGAAGGTGCTGCAACAGCTGACACCGTCCACCTTGCCACGGACAAACCTTGTGTTTTTTGCGTTAATGCCGGAAATATAGAACCTGTTTATTTGGCTTTAAAAGGAAAATATTCTGATAAAGAAGTTGTCCTGATTGCAGATAACGACATTGAAAAAGAAGCTGAAAAAGGTATAAATAAAGGCCGTGAGACAGCGGAAGAACTAAATAATAAGTATGGCTTGCCTTATGTCCTATGTCCTGTAAATTCAGATTTTAACGACTATTACAAAGGTTTTATTGATGAAGGCGGCACCAGGGAGCAGGCTTTAAGCAAGGTTAAAGAGTATATTTTAAACCCTGATAATATAATTGAAGCCAACCAGAAAAAGGACGAAGAAGAAACAAAACAAATTACTGATATAACAACAGCTCAACAAGACTACCCCTTAAGGTCATACCCGTTTCACTGCTTACCGACTGATTTAGTTCAATCATTTGAACAGCTTGCAAAGTCTTTAAATTCAAGCTCAAGACAAATTCCAGGAATAGCGATGGCGATAATTTCAGGAATTACAGGCAGTTCAATACAGGTACACGTTAAAGAAGGTTATACAATGCCGTTAACCTTATTTTGTTGTGATATACGGCATAAAGGACAAGGCAAAAGCCCTTTAATTAATAAACTGCTAAAGACAATTAAAGAAAAACAAAAAGCAGAAGAAAAAAAATATATTAATGAACTTGCTGAATATCAAAAAGCAAAGACAAGAGGAGATGATGACATTGAAAAGCCTGAACAAACCCCGGCCTTATCAGTTGATGATTTCACAATGGAAAGTTTACGAGAAAACCCTAGTTATTCAGGCGGTTTGATATGTTTGGTGCATGAACTGGCAGGAATATTTAACGGGGCTAACCAGTATAAAGGCGGTAAAGGAAGTGATAAGGAAACTATTTTAAATTTAAAAGACGGTCAAACCATAACTATTAAAAGGAAAGGTTTGCAGGTCACTTTACCTTTGGCCGTGTCAATATCTGGTGGTATGCAGCCACCAATATTTAAAAGACTTTTTAATGGTAATTCATACACAGAAAACGGAACAGTTGAAAGGTTTATTTATACTTATGAACAGTATAAAACATACTTAGAAACAGGTGATATATGGACACAGGAACACCAGCAAGCATGGTTAAAAAGACTTAACAATTTGCTGCTATGGTATGAGACTTTGAAAAGTAACCAGTCTATTTGTTTTTTAAAGTTAACGCCTGAAGCTTTTGAACTGTATAAGGAATATAGAAACAACTTAGTATTAAAGGCTAAAAGATACCCTGAAATTATCAAAGGATATATTAATAAAATAACTGGTGATTGTAGCCGTATAGCTGGTTTACTTCATCTTTTTGATTGCCTTAATTCCAGCCATAGAATAAGCGGAGAAATTACAGCTGAAACTTATAATAAAGCTATTGAAATAGCTGATTTTTATTTGGCTGAATTTATAAATATAATGGCTGTTTTAATTCTTGAGAAAAAACAAAGTCTGGATTTAGCAGATAAAGAGCTTTCAAACCTTGCTCAAACTTTAAGTAAGATTTTAGATCATGCAAACGAAGACAATTATTTAAAGTTTAATGATATCAGGGAAGCATACAATAAAGACCATGCAGTCAACATAAAACCCCGAAGTAAAAAAATAGGACTGTTAATTGAAAAAGCAGGATTGAATAAAACAAATGGACAGGTTCATTTAAAAAATAACTCTGGTGACTGGACGGAAAAAGCTACTTGTTTGATTTGCGATGATGAACTTAAAAGATTTTTAAATTATTACATCAAAGATCATATCCAACATATCCATGATATCCAAAATACTGTCAACACTGATACACAGCATGGTTATGATAAAAAATCATCATATCCAACATATCCAGAAAAGACAGAAGACAAGCAAGCTATGGTTATGATGGATATGACACAAAAAGATCATATCCATAGCGAGAACACTATAAATAAAAGCTTTGGTTATGATGGTTATGATGGTTATGATGTTGTAAGCAAAAACAAACCAGACCAACAAACCAAACCAGTTGAGCAGAAACAAACATCATTTGAGATTTTTAAAAATGGTGACGTGGCGGTATTGAATGATTGATACAATATACGGTCGACAAGTTGAATTTAGCCTTGATGAAAACGGGAAGTTAGGGATAAAGGGATTGTTGCAATTTACAGACTGGGAGAAAAAACAAATACTCTCATATATGAAAGTTTGCAAAGGTGAAATTATCGGAAAAATAAAAGCAGGCATTGAAATTGTACCAATTCCAACGATTGAAAAGCCAAGTGTTTGCATTGATTCTATGCCATGTAAGCATATAGGGTTAAATAGCGACGACACAGGGACTTATCCTGTTTGCTTATATAATAATCAGCCTATACATGAAAAAGGCTTTATTTGTCCTTTGGCTAATGAAAGGATTTATAAGGCTTTAGGGATTGAGACAGACAAGGAAAGATTCAATAGGTTATATGGAAGGTTTAAGCCAAAAGTAAAGGCAGGATAAAATAATAATCAAGGCCGGTGAAGTCTGCCGGCCTAACAGAACTATCCAGGCAATTTATTAAAGTAGTGTCCTGAAGATCTTTTATTATTAGATTTTAATATATATTGAAAATGGAATAATCCTTGCCTTAACACTTTTAAGCAATATTCATGCCAACCTGAAAAAGTCTGTATTTATTCAATAATCTTGTTAAACGCTTTACTATAATCAAGCGTCCTTGCAATAAATAAAAAAAAGGGGACTGTTTAATAATGGATTAACCCTTTATATTTAGAATACCTTAAAATCAACTCTGATAAGCATAATACAAGCCTTAAAAGATATCTTGCTGATATAAGTTAAACTTGAAAAGGCTTTAAATAGTATGTATTGAGCTTTGATTTACTTATAACCCGTGACAGCAACAAATAAAAAAAGGCCTAATTTTAATCAGAACAAAGTAAATTTTAATTTATACTACCCTGAACAAGGGTAAATGAGTTGAGGTTTTAAGCATGAATGACCTTGTATATCATATTAACAATTCAAGCCATGATAAGATCTTTTGATACACAAGATTTGATATAAGTTTAAAATGGAAAAAAGCATTCAAGGCAAACCATGATTAATAATTTTGTTATTGGTGAAGTACGTCCAGGTTAAGAACAAATGTTTTAGCCTTTTATGTTTAATAGTATTTAAGATCAAAGCATGAGGATAAAGAACTTTTGTTTTAGCTCAATAATTCTTGTTTGGCTTCAAAGTCATAACGTCCTTTTAAAGATCATACAAAGCAGCTTATTATTTTCAGTTCGGATAAAAAGTATTTCATACCTTGAAAAGATCTTTTATCCTTAATCAAATTTATATCAGTATTAAAAACAGTTAAATCAGCCAAAGAAAAAAAGCCGGTGAATAAGAACTGGTGTATTGTCTGTATATTCTTTATTTGGCTTCAATATCAAGCCGTCCTGATAAAAACCAAGTGTAATTACCTTCAAATATAAATTAGATTTTACATACACCGTCCATTTAACGGACAATATTATTATAAAAAACATCTTTAAATACTGATTACTCTTGATGATATAAAATAAATGGCTAAATAAGCAAAATAACCGGTGCTTGTCTATGCCTTATTAAATATTCAAACATTTGATTTAATGCCTGTATTTTATTTGTTTGATAGCAAGTAATTAAAATATTTATTTACTTCATTTATTAAATATCTGGAATTATAAAAAAGAAGGTCTTTGAGCGTGATTTTAAATAACCCTTATACTTATTTTTAAGTAGTGAATATTATTAATATATTGTCTGGTTAAGTTTAGTTTTGCTCAAAATTGGGCAGAAGTCTGAATTTAAGATACTATTAATATATTGTCTGGTTAAGTTTACCAGGGAGCTTTTTTCTTTGGCTGAATAAATGATTTAAACATAGCTGCCTTGTTTCAGGGTAAAGCCTGTAATAAATAAAAAAGTGACTTATAACTTATTGATTTTATAAGCCGTCATATCCTTAACTTATGCAGTAAACTATCTAAACACTTGATATTGCTTAAAACTAGCAGGCGGCTATAAAGCAAGGTTATCTTGGATTTAATAAACTATACTAATACTAAAGAATATTTATTACCCGATTTACCCCTTTAGGTGCAATACAGACAGGAAGCCGATATTACAAAAATCAACCAACGCAAATATGAGCTCGTTAATATCAAAACACAGCAGCTCATTTGATGAGATCATATCAAGGTATCAGTTGAGCTTTTTTCTTTGGCTGAAATCATATTACATAATTGTAAAAAATATTCATTTATCATTAAGCAAATGATTAAGTGTACCCTTGAGTGTACCTGTTTAATTTATGAAAACACAAAAGTTTTTTAAATGTTGCTTTTCTATCGACCTTTTTGTGTACCTGTTTAATTTATGAAAACACAAAAGCCTTTATTCATAGGCATTAAATAAAAAGGTTCGATGGACATAGTAGCAATCGAACCCATTTTAAGGCTACTTTTTAGGTAAATATTTTTTCTTGTAATTGTTCTTTGTTTTTTGTGGACAGGTACAAACCGTAAAATTGATACCGTGGACGGTACCGTGGACAGATTGAAAAGAAATAAAAAAAGGCTTTAGCGAAAAACGCTGAAAGCCTTGATTTTAATGGTACGCCTGGAGGGATTCGAACCCCCGACCTACGGATTCGTAGTCCGGCGCTCTATCCAGCTGAGCTACAGGCGCAAAAAAACTTCATTGCATATAGACCAATGGCAGCATAATTGTCAATGTAAAAAAGAAAAAATTCAGGAGATATCTTTAAAAAATTAAAAATTAAAGTTTTTAAAATTTGGCTTTTTGTTGTAATTAGTGATTGACTGAAAACCAAATTTTTTTTGTTTACTTTATCATAAGTAAAAAAATTTACTTCAAAATTCATTGCGTCTTAAGCTTTGACTTTGAAATAAATTTTCTCAACTCCAGAAAAAACGAGTTTTCATTCAAAAATAATTATTATCTGAATCAGTGATTGGCCGAAAACGCAATTTTTTTGTTGAGTTCGAGGAAGATGAAAAATTTAACTTTCACGATACATTGAAAATTTTGAATATTAAATTCTAAATCCAACTTTAGGTTTAGTTATCTCTTTATTTTTACTGAACAGGCCTATTTTTTTTAATTAAGAGTTGACTCTTTCTTTGTCTCAAGATATCGCATTAAAGATTTGGGGTTGTTTTAATGTATGAATTTTTTATGGAACTTGCTTTAAAAGAGGCATTAAAGGCAAAAAGCATGAATGAAGTCCCAATTGGAGCAGTTATTACAGACTTTGATGGAAATATTATTTCAAAAGGCTGCAATCTTGTTATAACTGAAACTAATCCATGCTCACATGCTGAAATAAATGCCATTAAAAAAGCTTCGGAAAAACTTTCAAACTATAGACTTCCAAATACTGTTTTGTACTCAACAATAGAACCTTGCATAATGTGTATGGGAGCTATTATTCATTCAAGGATAAATAAAGTTGTATTCGGAGCCTTTGACCACAAATGGGGGGGATGTGGCTCTTTATACAGCTTTCAGGAAAATAAAAATTTGAATCACAGACCTGAAATAGTTTCAGGAATTTTAGAAAATGAATGCAAAAAACTTCTTCAGGACTTTTTTCTAAACAAAAGAAAGATTAAAAAAGGAGAATCAAAGTGTCCAGTATTGCCGTGATTGGAACCCAATGGGGAGATGAGGGCAAGGGTAAAATAGTTGACCTTCTATCAGACCGTGCAGACTATGTTGTAAGGTTTCAGGGAGGAAACAACGCAGGTCATACAATGGTCATTAACGGTGAATCCATAATAAGTCACCTTGTGCCTTCGGGAATCATTCAGGGTAAAAGATGCATTATAGGAAACGGCGTTGTTGTTGACCCTTCTGTATTGTTGGAGGAAATGGATTATTTGGAAAAAAAAGGAATAGACGTAAGCCCTGAAAAGCTCTCTATAAGCGAGAAGGCACATATAATTTTTCCATACCACAAAATGCTTGACAATGCCCGTGAAAACAGTGCCGGAGACAAAAAAATTGGTACAACAGGCAGGGGAATCGGGCCTTGCTATGAAGACAAGGCTTCAAGAAAAGGAATAAGATTTGCAGAATTTCTTGAAGACCAAATTTTTAGAGAAATGCTGAAAATAAATATTGAAGAAAAAACAAAAATTTTAACTCATGTTTTTTCTTACAATGAAACCCCAGACTTTGATAAAATTTATAAGACATATTCAGAATACGCTAAAAGACTAAAGCCTTATGTAAAAAATATCTCTGCTGATCTTGGGCAAGCACTTAAAAAAGACTCTAAAATTCTTTTTGAAGGAGCACAGGGAACTCACCTTGATATAGATCACGGAACATATCCTTTTGTGACATCTTCAAATACAGTTTCCGGCAATATCTGCTGCGGGTCAGGAATTGGACCTAAAGCAATTCAGGAAGTACTTGGAATTGCAAAGGCTTATACAACAAGAGTTGGTGCGGGCCCTTTCCCAACAGAACTTCTTGATGAAACCGGAGATTATATCCAAAAAAAAGGTGCAGAATTCGGAGCTACCACAGGCAGAAAAAGAAGATGCGGATGGATTGATACAGTAGTTTTAAATAATGCTGTAAGACTTAATTCAGTTACCGGTCTTGTACTTACAAAACTTGATGTTCTTGGGGGAATAAAACAGCTTAAAATCTGTACATCATATAAAATAGGAAATGAAATTACACCTTATTTTCCAGCCCTTGTTCAAAATGCAGCTCTTGCAGTTCCACAATATGAAACAATTGAAGGGTGGAACGAAGATATAAGTAAAATAAGAAAATTCGATAATTTCCCACAGACTACAATCAGGTACATAAGAAGAATTGAAGAAATCTGTGAAACTGAAGTAAAAATCGCTTCAGTTGGTCCTGGGAGAGAAGAAACAATAGAGATAAAGCCTTTATTCAGATAAAAAATTGGCCGGTTTATAACCGGCCTTAATCAACTAAAATCCAAGATCTTTGTTTATCAAAATAATTGAAATTCTTTTTTCAGGAAAAGACTTTTCAGTTATTGCCCATACGTTACATATTCTGTCAGGACTTGAGCAATCAGAACAAACAGAAGTCTTTGCACATGGAGTTTTTTTATCAAGCCTCATTGCATTTACAGGAGCAGCATAATTTTTAATTCTTTTTACTCCTGAATCAATGTCTGGAACAATTTTGTTTCTTCCAACTAAAATCACAACATTTTTTGGGCCAAATGTTATTGCAGATGCCCTGTTTCCTATCATATCAAGATTTATAAGAACACCAGTTTCAGTTACAGCATTGGTTCCTGTGATAAAAAGATCGCAAAGAAGAGCCTTTCGTCTTAAATCCATTATTTCATCTTTTGAAAAAGATTTATCATATGTATCAATTATTTTAATATTTTTGTGTTCCATCAATTTTTCATAGATACCTGATTCCTTGAATGTAAGTGAGCCTCCCCAAGAAACAGACAACGGAGATAATTCAGACATAATTTCATCAAAAAAAATACGTGATGCTTCAATTTCATTTTCAGCAATAAATGCATTAAAATTATTTGAAATAAGGTTTTCTTTTGTGTGCTCAAGCTTTTTTAACCAGTATTTTTCTATTGATTCATTCATTTTTTTCCAATCTCCTTTTATTGGCTGTTTTTATAAACATAATCTATTTCCAAAATCATTTTTTCATAGGAAAATTTTAAAATAAAAAATACCAAAAAATTTTTCCCATATTCCGTACCTGCCCATGCTGCAAAACCCATGGGTGAAGGTTTTTTTAAAACTTTAAAAAGCATCCTAGAATAACTTGCAATTTTAATAGTTTTCCCAAGTATTTTCCTGTCATCTTTTAACAATTCAGGCAAATATTTTTTATGGAGACTGTAAACTGAAAAAAACGAAGATAATCTTATTTTAAAAAAATATTTTACTATTCTTCTATTGCTCAAATCAGATAAAATTTTCAGCCAATGTGCAGTCCTTTCTAACACAAGACCTGCCTTAGCTTCCATTAAAGGATTTTCAGATTCTTTGAAATAATGTTTAGATATAACAAAAACTGAGTCAAAAAATGCTTTTTTAAAACTTTCCTTTTCAGGAAGACTGCCCAAAAAAAAGGTTTTAACCAAAAAATCTTTTTTGATTTTTTTTAATGCAATATTTTGAAATAACACATTTTTTTGTGAATAATTATATTTATACTTTTTTTTATCAAATGAGTATGTTCCTTGTTTTTCGCTAGAATAAGCTTTTATAGCATACTCACCTGCAAATAAAAAAAAATCTGATATCAAAAACCTTAAAATACTCATTCGTAAAAGACTTGAGGAAAGAAAAATAAGCAACCCAAACGGATTAAACCACAGCACAATGCTAAACAAAGAATAGTTTTTCCAAATAATAAAAAAGGCCTTTAAAACTTTATTTTTTAAAAAAATATTATAAATATTAAAACTAAAAAATAAATTTTTTAACCTTATCCCATAAATTAACTTTAAAATTTTTCTATCAAGAATTTTTTCAATTCTTATAGCTGCTAAATTGGAAAAATATAAAAAATCTCCAATGCTTATTTCTAAAAAAGGTTTTTTACTTTCAGGGTTATAAATCCTTGAAATTTCATTAACAAAATCAAGAAGGTTTATTATTTCAAAGTTTGAATAATAATTTTTTTTATATATTTTTTTACATTCAAGATATACATATTCATATGCTTTTTTTTCTTTAAGATTTGTTGTATATTGAGATTTTTCATTAATTTTTTCCAGTCTTTTTAAAAGAGAAATTTTCCATTCAAAAATACCTTTAATTTTCAAAAGTAAAAGAAGGAAAATAAGGCTAAATAATGATATGATTATTGCATATGTTTCAAAACCGCTTAACATAGTTACACTTTGCTTGTTTGATTTTTATTTTACTAAAACAAAAGAGCTTATAATGATAAATACCAAAATAAAAGAAATTATAGATGAAGTTGAAAAAATAATCCTTGGCAAAAGAGAAAAAATAATTCTTTGCCTGGCATGCCTTCTTGCTGATGGTCATCTATTGATTGAAGACCTTCCGGGTATAGGGAAAACATCACTTGCCAATGCTCTTTCAAATGTGATGGGTCTTAAATTTAAAAGGATTCAGTGTACAAGCGATATGCTTCCAGGGGATATTTTAGGTACTTCAGTATTTGATCAGAAAAGTGGAAGCTTTACCTTTCACCCAGGTCCTGTATTTACACAGGTCCTTCTTGCAGATGAAATAAACAGAGCTACTCCAAAAACCCAGAGTGCACTTCTTGAGGCAATGGAGGAAAGGCAGATTACAATAGAGGGAAGTACGTATGAGCTAAAAAAACCTTTTTTTGTAATTGCAACTCAAAACCCCCAGGAACAGTCAGGGACATTTCCTCTTCCCGAATCCCAGCTTGACAGATTTCTTTTTAAAATTGATATAGGTTATCCAGACAGAGATTCTGAAAAAAAAATTCTTATTGAAAAGCACTCAATCTCACATGGAACAAAACTTGTTAATCCCATACTCAATTCAAAATCAGCATTTGAGATTCAAACACAAATCAAGCTTATAAAAGCAAGTGATCCAGTAATTGATTATCTCCAGGATATAATAGAATTTACAAGAAATTGCGGCTATTTCAAAAATGGGCTTTCACCAAGAGCTGGTATAAGCATTCTTCAATCAGCAAAAGCCTGGGCCTATATTTATTCAAGAAATTTTGTAATTCCAGAAGATATCAAAACAATTCTTCCATGGGCAGCTTCTCACAGACTTTTTCTTGAAAAAGAACAAAGATTTATTAAAAAAAATGAAATTAAAGAGATCCTAAATGAAATTCAAATTATATAATTTCATAAAACAAAAAATTAAAAAAAAAGCAAAAATTACTCCCTTGGAAATAAAAAAAAATCAAATCTATATTTTACCAACTTCTCCAGGTTTTATATTTCTTTTAGTTGTTTTTGTAATTTTTGCAGGCTCTTTTAATGAAAATAACAATATGGGTCTTTTATTTAGTTTTTTCCTTTTTTTTATTTTTATAATTTCCATAAGAGAAACAAGGAACTCAATTTTAAATTTAAAAATAAATTCAATTAAATTTGAAAACAGCTTTGCTTTTTCAAATTCAAAAATTATTTTTCATCTTTCGGCCGATAAAAATGAAAAAAAATCCATTGAAATAAGCTGTTTGGATAAGAATATAAAAATCAATTCCATTAAAAAAAATTCATCTGTAAAAAAAGAGCTTATTCTTATGTCAAAAAGGCGTGGAATTTACAATTCTCCTGTTTTTAATTTATCCTCTAGCTATCCATATGGAATTTTCAAAGCCTGGACTTATATTCGTTCAGATCAAAAGCAAATTGTCTACCCTGCTCCCTCAAATAATTCAATTTCTGTGCCTGAGCTTAAATCTCTTATGGAAGAAAAGGGAAAAATCAAAGAAAGTTTAAATAAAGATGATGAATTTAAAGGGCTAAAAGAATATGAAAAAGGAGACAGCATAAAAAGAATTTCATGGAAATCATACTCAAAAGGACTTGGACTATTCACAAAAGATTTTGGAGAACAGAAAGGGTTTGATGAAATTATGATTTTTTTTGATAAAATAAAAATAAAAGATACTGAAAAAAAACTTTCCCTAATTTGTAAAACAATACTTGAACTTGAATTGATGGGATTAAAATATGGACTTGAAATAGAAAATATCAAACTCTTGCCAAACAAGGGAAAAGAACACCAAAAAAAATGCCTTGAAATTCTTGCGGAGTTTAAAAATGAATAGTCTAAATAACTCCAAATTAATTTTTTCCTCAATTTTTTTTTCTTCTCTTCCAGTTCTTGTATTTATGGAGCCTGAAACTTTATTTATTATATTTCTTCCTTTTATATACAATATTTTAATTATTCTTAATAAAATCAGGCCCCCCAAAAAAAAGACCCTTCTTTCTTTAACATTTTTTTTCACCTTCATATTAGCCATAAATTTTAAAGAACTTTTTTCAAGGGATGCAGGGGTACCGCTTTTAATAGTTATGTCGCTTTTAAAAATCCTTGAAATGAAAAATCTTAGAGATGAGCTTGTTGCATGTTTTTTAAGTTTTTTTATTCTTCTTTCAATGATTTTATTTTCAACTTCTTTTTTTACAACAATTTATATGTTTTTATCGGCCATTTATACAATTTCAGTTATGGGATTTATAAACTCACCTGATAAAATTTTTTTTAAAAGCATAAAAAAAAGCCTTTCTGTTTCACTAACTGCAATTTTATTCGCCTTTATATTATTTTTCTTTTTCCCAAGGATTCAAAACAGTCTTTGGGGCAAACACAGCAATACCAAAAATGTATCTGGATTTGCTCAGACAATAAGTCCTGGTTCAATATCTTCCCTTGCTAAAAATGACGAGGTTGCCTTTAAAGTAAAATTTGAAGACAAAGTTTCTTTACATGGCAATTATTTCAGAGGAATTGTCTTTAATACTTTCGACGGAATTTCATGGCATCCTGATAAACCTCCAATAAAAGCACCAACAAATTATAACAATTTAAATTCAAAAAAAGCCTTTATAATTTTATATCCTACTTATTCAAAATATTTAATTTCTCCTGACTATCCCCTTAATTTTCCAGAAAAAGGTATTTATCTTACAGAAAATGCAACTCTTTATTCCTGGTTTTTTAAAATAAATGACAAAAAAATTTATGAGGTTGAATTTACAAATAATAATCCCAACTATCCAAAGCCAGGGAAAAAACATTTGAAACTTCCAAATGGCTACAACCAAAAAGCAATCGAACTTGGCTCCAACTGGCTAAGCCTCACACCTGATAAAAGGATTGAACAAGGCTTAAAATATTTTAAAAAAAATAATTTTGTCTACACACTAAATCCTCCAAAATACGGTAAAAATTATATAGACGAATTTTTATTTAAAGAAAAAAAAGGGTTTTGTGAACATTTCGCATCATCTTTTGCTTTTTTAATGCGTGCTGCAAAAGTTCCATCTAGAATTACTGGAGGCTACCTGGGTGGTGAACAAAATTCAATTGCTGGCTTTACAAACGTAAGACAATCCGATGCCCATGCATGGTGCGAAGTCTGGCTTGAAAATAAAGGCTGGATAAGAATTGATCCAACCATTGAATCTGAACCTGACAGGCTTGAAAGAAATACTGACCAAATTTTTTCTTCTGATTTTGGCAGGAAAAATCAATTTTTTAAATTAACAAAATCGATTTTAAATGTATTTGATGCAATAAACTTTTTCTGGGATCAAAAAATTATGGGTTATAATTTCAGTCTACAAAATAAATTTTTTGAATTCCTTGGTTTAAAAAATCAAAACTTTTTCAAAAAATCCATCTTGTTTATTATTATAGTTTTTATATCAAGTATTTTAATTTTATATCTCATTAATTTAAAGGCCAAATATGCCATAAAAAAAGTTGAAGAACTAATTTTATTTGAAAAATTTCAGAACAAAATTAAAAATAAAGCATTATTAAAAAAAAATAATGAAGGATATTTTGAATATTTAAAAAGAATTGAAAATTCGGATTTAAAAAATTTGGAATCAATAAAGGCCTTTATCTTATATTTTATTGAAGAAAGATATTTAGGCAGCAAAAATAAAAAAAATATTAAAAAAATGAGGGATTACTTAAAAAAAATTAAATTTTGAGATAAAAAAATTCCAGTTTTTATGTTCTCAATTAATAGTTCAAATATAGTTCCCATTTTGCAAAAGCTGGCTCTAAGGAATAAACATTGAATTTACAATAAATGTTTTTTTTCACGAATCAGCTTAATCTGTCTTTCAAAAATAAATTTATGAATTTTTTCCCTGTCATTTTCACTAATATCAATAAATTTACCTCTGCACAAAGAATTGTCAAAACCAAAAATTTCTAGTTTGCCCTTAACAAAATCATTTTTTTTCTCTGAAAGACATAACTCAAAATTATAAACATCACCAACTCTGCAGTATTCAGCAATAAAAGCTGCTCCTCCTGCACTAAGGTTCGATATTTCAAAAGCTTTTGAATTCACAATAATAAAAATTTTTTCTTTCCCTAAAGGTCTAAATCTGTAAAAATTTCTTTTATCTGATGATTCAAATCTTAGTTTGTATTTATTACCTGCCTCTTTTTTCCAGAACAAATTCAACTCTCCTGTTTGCAGCTCTATTTTCAGGTGAAGTATTAGGCCTCAAAGGCATAAGAGAACCATATCCAGTCGCTGTAAGCCTTAAAGGATTTATTCCCTGCGAAATAAAAAACCTTAATACATTTGTTGCTCTAATTGCCGACAACTCCCAATTTGAAGGATATTTTAAAGTAGAAATCGGAACATTATCTGTATGCCCCTTAATATTAATATTGTATTCATCATATGCCTCGAAAACTGTTACAAGCTGTTTTAAAACAGGCTCAGCAGAAAGTTTTAAAACTGCGTCCCCTGAATCAAAAAGTGCAGTTCCTCTTATCTGCACAACAATTTTATCATCAAGAATACTTACACTTACATTATCCTGAATTTTATGTTTACTTATATAAGATTTAATATCTTTTTCAATTCTGTCCTTTCTTGAGGTAAGACCTGTAAGTTCGTCTATCCTAATTGTTTTATCTGTTTTTTCAGGAATTTCAAGTACTTCCATTAAAGCAAGGGGCCTTTGCTTTGAATTAAGACTTATTCGGATTGATTCCAATACACTTTCAAATTTCTTTTGATTCAGGCTTGAAATGGAAAACAAAAGAATAAAAAAAACCAAAAGAAGAGTCATAAGATCAGAAAAAGTAACAATCCATCCGGTTTCATCATCATCGAGGAATTCGTTGGCATTTGAATTTCTTTTTCTCATTTCTTTTTCATCTCCTGCCTCTTAAATTCATTTGTTCTACAGGGACCCTTGAATTAACAGGAATAAATGAGGAAAGTTTTTCATACACAATTAAGGGGTTATCATTATTTAATATTGAAACAGATCCTTCAAGCATAATTTCAAGATTCATAACTTCATTTACAGTTCTTGATTTTAATTTTCCTGCAATTGGAAGGCAAAATAATGTAGAAATAAGGGAACCATAAAAAGTAGTAAGAAGAGCTACAGCCATTGCAGGACCAATTGTTTCAGGATTTGCAAGCTGTGTAAGCATTTGGATAAGACCTATCAATGTGCCAAGCATTCCAAAGGCAGGAGCATAAGTTCCCATTTTTTTAAATACATCCTGAATATTATAATGTCTCATCTTTAAATAATCTATTTCTGTTTCAAGAGCTGCCCTTATTGTAGCTTCCTCAGAACCATCAGCAATAAGGCCACAGGCTTTTTTTAAAAAACCTGATTCAGTTTTAACATCGCTTAAAGCCAGAATCCCCTGTTGTCTGCTTATTTTGCACAGCTTAATCATTGTTTCTACTGCATCATTAGGATTATCCCTTTTGCTCAAAAAAACAAGAGCTGCTGACTTAAAAGCAGTAACAACATGCTTAAATTCAAAAGTCAGAAGTGTTGATGCTACAGTTCCTCCAACAACTATCATTAATCCGGGAATATTTATAAAACTTAAAAATTCTCCCCCAAGAAAAATTGCAGAAAATATAAGGGACAGACCTGAAATAATCCCAACAAAGGATCCAAAATCCATAATCTAACCTTTAATTTATTAGTTTTGTTTAAATTTATATATACTGTTTTAAGGTTAAAATAAATTATCTTCTTAACTTTTTTCCAGAATCTAAAATTTTTATCAAATCAGGAGGGTATGGATTCAAAAGCGTCTGGTTTATAAGATAGCCATTATTAAATCTTACAGCCATAGAATGTATAAGATATGTAACTGTGCTTAAAGGGATCCTTTCATCCCTGTATTCTTCAAGGCTGTTTATGAAAAAATTTTTTTCTCCGGCATTAAGATTGTCAGACATTCCGCCAAAAGCATGCTGCAAAACATTTATAAAATTACCAGGCCCTGCTTTTTTCATAAAAATTTTTAAAAACTCATTTTCATATTCCTGAAAAACTGTTTCCTTACTTGACTTGTTATATGATGCAAGAATATTGCCAAGGCGTTTTAAACCTGCCTGATTGTATGCCATAAAAAGGAGTTTGTTTTCACTGTGGAATTTATTAAGCTCATTTATTATTTTATTTGCTTTAACTTGCTTAAATTTTGTAAATGCAAAAAGTTTTACTAAAAAATGATCCCTTATTTCGTAATTTAAAAGTCTTCCTTCATCTTCTATAGGATGAAAAGGAAACTTTTCTAGAACAAATTCACCAAAAAAGCCGCTGCCTTTATATGCAGACGATGTTTTTGACAGCCCTTTGTATATTTTTACGTCACCTATACCGCAGGTAGGAGACCGATTTTTTAAAATAAAACCGTCAATATGCTTATGTTGCTCAAAAAATTCTTTGTTCCATTTACTTATCTGATTTGTATAATCATTGCCTGTCGCCGGCTGGATAAGATGCTTTGCACCCCCAGACTCTGCTACTCTTACAGGCTCCCTTGGAACCCCAAGGCCTATTTCTACCTCAGGACAGACAGTTATAAATTCCACATAATTTTTCAAATTTTCTATAATCTCTGAAATAAGTGTTTCTCCATTGTAACGGCATTTTTCAAAACCAAGGCATCTGCTCACTACTATTTTGGGCTTTATCATTTTGTCACCTTTGATTTATTAGAGTTTATAAAAAATTGCATTTTCTAGAGTATACTAAAGAATGGGAATAAAAACAAAAAAAGGCACCAGTAAAAAACCAGTGCCTTTTTTAAATCAAATAAAAAATTTTACTGCTTTACTCCGCATGAGGGACAAAAAGAAAATTTAGCATCAAGGTCGGCACCACACTTAGAGCAAAGCCTTTCACTTACAGGCTCAAGTTCAACAATAAGCTCTCCGTCTCTAACAGGAACCATTTTCCTGTCATTTTGATAATCAGCTGTTTTAAGAACTCGCTTTACGCGTCCTGGTTTTTTGGCAAGAACAGCTTTTTCCTGCTTCATGATTGAAATATTAAAAACTTCCTCACCTTCCTTTACAATATCGCCAGCTTTTACATGAGTTACCCATAAATCTCCAGTTGAGGGCGAAGCAACATGATAAGGATTGGAAGAGTCAGCGATTTCAATATCTGCTCCGCTTCCTTTTAATGGTTCAGCGACCTTAAGCTGATAAGAAAGAATTTCAGAATCAAGATGATATCTTACAACACTTTGACCTTCATCATCTGGATCGCTTATGTCAAGGATAGTCATTTTATGATACATTCCTCTTGAATCCTGAAACTGGGTAGAACCACCCTTTTCAACGCCTTCAAACCATACATCAAGCGGAAGGTTGTTTGGATCTCCAAATTTTTCCTGAAATTTAATTGTTTTTAATGCATCTCCGGGATGATTAATATAAAGAATAAATTCTTCTTCTGTAGCTTCTCTTTCTATTGCTTTTTCGAGCTCTTCTCTTTCCTTTTTGAGATTAATATCAGGCAGAATTTCAAGGGGAGAAGTAATTGTTCTTGAAGCAATTGCATCTTTATATGCTTCTGTACCAAATGCACTTTCATAAACCCAATCAGGAGGAAAACCAAGAGGCAGCTTACCAAATTTACCTACAAGAAGGTCCCTGAAGGCGTCATTACTGTCTCTGTAAATTTCAAGTCTTTCAACTTTAGTATTTTCGCTTAAATCTTCTTCTGAAACAGTTACAACTTCTTCAAGCACTTTTAAAAGTCTTCTTACATTTTTTTCTCCGCCTCTTTTAAAAGCTCCAGTAACAGCAAGAAATGCAGTATTCCATGTAATCTGAGAGCCAGGTGTAACATCGTGATATCTTACAATTTTTCTTATTCCTGCAAGATATTTAAGCATATATGGCAGAAGATGAATATACCCTTGTTTCATTGCACCTTCCTGGGATGACGAAGTTGCACCTCCTGGCATTCCATGTTCAACAACATCGTAGTCTACGCCCTGAAAATATGGTGCACAATATTTATCATAATAAGGCTGAATCTGCTTGATAACAAAGTTTGCGTTTCTTATCATTTCCTTGTCAAGCTTTGTTTTTAGACCAAGTTCGCCTTCCATGTATGCTGCTGTTGCAAGGACATCACCCTGACCGTACCATCTTACAGAGGCACCTATTGCAACATCAACTATGTGAGCACCTGCTTCTGCTGCTGCTGCAACTGCTGGTGTAAAAAGTCCGTCTGTGCAGTGTCTGTGATAATGAAGAACAAGCTCAGGATATTTTTTTCTAAGTTCCTGTACAATTTCCCTTATAAACCTTGGAGGGCAGACACCAGCCATGTCCTTTAGCCCAAGTATTATCATTCTTGCTGCCTTATCTTTGGAAACGCCAGCAACAGAGGCTGTCATATTAAGAATTTCCTCTGTAACTTCAAGATA
>JAVERC010000004.1:0-141933 GCA_034007295.1 Desulforegulaceae bacterium
CTAAGATTCAGATCTTTATTCGTTTTTTGGCCAAAAAAAAATTATGTCCCAATTCTATGGTAACTTGATTGATCTCTGCAAGAACCTCTGGGGTAAACAATGATATATTATCTTTTAGAGTTTGAATTTTATATTCATAATCATCACTAAAAAGACCATGGCCCAGCATCTGGCGTATTGTTCTGTGATTATTTGCAATATCATGAAGTTTATCAAAATCCCAGCTGCACCCAAGACGGATACAACCTAAAACCAGAATCTTCCATAAATCCATTCCCCTTCGTCCGGTTTTAGGGTTTTTATTTTCAGGCATTGCGTATTTTTCATTTTCAAATTCTTTATTTTTTTCTAAAACAAGCTCAAAAGCTTGTCAATAAAGCTTTTCAAAAAAATATACAATTTTATGATATTGATTTAGGAGCAGGGTTGATCGAAAAATTATGTTATAATTTACATTGCTTCTTTATAAAAAAATGGCTTAATATATTGATTTATTATGCTTTTTTTGAATTCGTTCAGCAACTAAGTATGTTGTTTTGGTTCCACCCCCGTTTCCCTCTCTTAAATTCTAATTCTTCAGCTCAATAATAATTTCAGACTGTTTTCACAGTTCGGCTTGTGCAACCTCCATTGAACAAAAAAAGTACTCAAATTCTGATGGAAAACGACCTCTCATCTAATAATTATTGCTAACAGAATTTTTATCTTCTAAAGATAAACTAAACTGGTGTCAATTTTATGGAAAATTTTACCAGAGAATCATTGTCCCCAAATCAGGATTTTTTATTTAGTTTGAATAAAAAATTTAACATTTAAAATAATTTTGTATTTTGGGATTAAATTTTAAATTAACAATAAAAATGGCCAAAAAAGGCAGTTTTTATTTAGCAAAATGAATTTTTATTAATTGCTTTTGGAGGTTGGATGTTTGGTTTGCTTTTAAGAAAAATGCGTATTTTTGTAATGGCATTTGCAGTTTTTGTATTTATAACTGGAATGCCATGTTTTATTTGCAGTGCCGAGCCTGTTCCTGCTGAACCTTCAGGAAACGGAACCGCAATTGATCCCTATGAGATAAGCACCCTGGCAGAGCTTTACTGGATTACTATAGATTCATCAAGGTGGAATAAACATTATATCCAGACTGCTGATATTAATGCTTCTGATACCACAAATTGGGACAACGGAAAAGGGTGGACACCTATTGGTAATAACGTAAACAGTTTTAGTGGTTTTTATGACGGTGGCGGACATACAATAATCGGGTTGCACATAAATCGTGCTGATTCATGTCAAGGTTTGTTTGGTAAAGCAGGATCAGGTGCTGAAATTAAAAACCTTGGCCTTATTAATTTATTTATTTACGGAACTCACTATCTCGGCGGTCTGATAGGGTATAATTTCTCATTGGTAAGTAATTGTTATTCAGCAGGCTTTGTTCATGGACAGACTTATGTCGGAGGACTGATTGGAAATAATCAAAGGACAGCAACCAATTGCTATTCAACAGGAAACGTGACCAGAAAAAACTCGAACCCTCATACATCTTTTGGCGGTTTTTGCGGTAACTGTGATGGTGAGATTAAAAACTCATATGCCACAGGCAGCGTATTTGTTGAAGACGGAGATGCTCTTACAGATAATGGATTTGCAGGAACTGTAGGTATTGCAACATTTAATAACAATTTCTGGGACAGTGAATCTTCAAATCAGACAGGTGCAAATGGTGCGGAATCTAAAACAACCCTTGAAATGAAACAATTTAAAACTTTTGATGATGCAGGATGGAATATTAAAGAAATAACAAATTCTTCCTATTATAATGGTTCGCCTTATCCTGGTCTTGTAACCTCAGGGATAAATATATGGCAGATAAACGCCTCATATAAAATAACCTATAATGCCAATGATGCTCAAACAGGAACTGTGCCTGATCAGCAGATAAAATTTTACGGACAGGATCTTGTTCTTGCATCAAACACGGGCAGTCTGGCTAAGGCAGGATTTTTTTTGCAGGATGGAATACACAACCTGACGCAAGCGGTACAGATTATGATTCAGGCGGGGTCTGCAGATCAAATAAAAACCTTAGTCTTTATGCAAAATGGACAAAGGAAAACCCTATAGTAACAACCCTTGAAGTAACAAACATATCAAAAACCAGTGCTACAGGAAACGGAAATATTATAAGCCTTGGGAAACAAAACCCAACAGCACACGGCATATGCTGGTCAAAGTCTTCAAACCCCACGCTGTCAGATTCCTGCACTGATTCAGGCAGTGTTTCATCCCCCGGAGCATTTACAGCTTCAATTGCAGGATTAAATCAGGGTACTGACTACCATGTCCGTGCTTTTGCCACAAATTCATATGGAACAAGTTATGGTCAGGATATAATTTTTACTACTCTAAAAAATCCGCCTTTACCCAAATATACAATAAAGTTTGTAATTGACCCGGCCAAAGGAACCCATTCAGGCGGAGGTTTATTGACCCAGATAATTGAAGAAGGCTCAAGTGCTGCTGCTCCGGCAGTTTCATCAATATCAGGGTATATATTTAATGGCTGGGATATTTCCTTTTCAAATGTTCACTCAGACCTGATTGTTACTGCACAATTTGATGATCCTCTGCCTGAGGCTGATCTTTGTGCTGGTTTATCAGTTGATTCAGCAAGGCCAAAAATTAATGATTTTGTAACTTTTACAATTACAGTGTCAAACAACGGCCCTGATCCTGCGATGGAAGTGTCAGTTGATGAATGCCTTTCTGCAGGGCTTTCTTATGTATCCCACAAAGGGGGCGGAACCTATCTTTCTTTGTCAGGACAATGGAGCATAAAGGAACTTGCCTCTGGTGAACATGCAAAACTTCATATAGTTTCAAAAGTAGAAAGTGCTGAAAAAATTATCAATACAGCAGCTGTAAGCTCAGTTTCACCAATGGACCCTAAAACTTCAAACAATACCGCCTCAGTGGAATTAAACGGTTTGCAGTCAGGTGCAGATATGGGAATTTTTGCAGCAGTTTCTCCATCAGCCGCAGGTGAAGATGAAACCATAGTAATAGCTTTGACTGTTTTTAATCAAGGGCCGAAGCTTGCTTCGGATGTAAATGTTTTCGCAGAGCTTGATAAGGGGTTTGAAAATGTCTGTTATAAAACTAAAAGCATGACAGAATTTGAGGCCTGGACCGGCATGACAAATCTTGGACTTTTTTCTCAGGGTGTAACAAAAACAGTATGGATCAAGGCCAGAACCGGAAATATCCGGGAAAAAGGGAAACTTGCTGTCAGTGCATCTGTATCAGCTGCAGAAACAGACGGAAATATGGGAAACAACACTGCATCTGTTTATATAAATTCAAATCCTTTAAATAAAACAGGCGATCTTTCCCTTACAATGGAAGCAGTACAGTCAGGCTTTGAAAAGGGCAGTTCAGCTGAGCTCATTCTTGTACTTGCAAACAATGGACCTGATACTGCAGAAAAGATTTGTGTGAAAAACCTGCTTCCCTTAGGGCTTGACTATGCAGGGCACAGCGGTGACGGCAGCTATAACCCTGCAACAGGGATCTGGGAGAGTGACACCCTTGAAAATGCAATGAGTGCAGCTCTTAAAATAAATATTGTGGTAAATACTGAGCTTGCTTTTATACACAGTGCCTATATTTCTGAACTCAGTATAAAAGATCCGGTCAAGTCAAACAATTGTGCTTTAGCTGGAATAAATTCAGGTTTACTTGCAATTGATCCGGCTTTGGATACAAGTATAAAGGGATTAAACGGTGCTGATATAAGCAAGCTTAAAAATGGCGACAGGATCAGCTTTAATGTGACACTGACCAGGATCGGCACAAATACTCAAGCAGGGCTTCAGGTCCAGATAGCTGTTTTGCCAGGCATGATTGTCAAAGGATTTAATTCTTCATCAGGGTGTTATGATTTTTTAACTTCAATCTGGCATGTAAATAATGCTTCAGCCTGTTCTGAGACAAGAACAAAAATGGCACAATATGATGGATCTGAAACTTCAGAACTGCATACACTGGAGCTTGAACTTGAAATAGAAGATGAAACCCTTATTACAGATGCAGTCCTGAAAGCTGCAATTGTTAAAACTTTGGACGGATCAGGAAATGACCCTGATATCACAAACAATACTTCCTCAGTTATTTTAAATCCAACCACACCTTTTAACACTGATCTTGCTGTTCAGATCCATTCAGGAACAAAAAATATTAAATCAGAAGAAAATATTATTTATACAGTGCTTGTGAGAAACAATGGGCCTGATCCTGCTTCCGCTGTTCAGATAGGCATTGATCTTGACCCTGCATTTGCATACAAAACATTTTATTGCGATATGGGTTTGTTCAGTGCTGATAAAGGCATTTGGACCATTGGCAGTCTTGCACCCGGTGAATCATGCACCATGCTCATAGAGGCTGTTTGCAGCAATTTTGAGGGAAATACCAAGACAAGTGTCTGGGTTGCAAGGATATCTGAAAAAGATATCAATGAAGACAACAGCAGTGATTCGGCAGATATAAAAGCCGGAACTCTGTATACTGTTAAATTTATACCAGGGGAAAACGGAAATTTAAAGGGCTTGCCTGTTCAGTCTGTTACTTCCCTGTGCACTTGCTCTGAAGTTGCTGCAGTTCCTGATGAGGGCTATGTCTTTACAGGGTGGACAGGTGATTATACAGGAACTGAAAATCCTCTTGCACTGACCAATGTAAGCAAAGACATGACAATAAATGCTGTTTTTGAATCTGCTGTTACAGCTGATTTTGATAAAGACGGCATTGCAGATGTAATAGAAAAGGGTCCATCTGGAAACACAGAAGAGTTTGACGGAAATTCAGACGGTATTTCTGACTGGAAACAGGCACAGGCAGTTTCCCTTCATACGGGATCAAGCGGAGGTTATGCAACTGTCAGCACTGGAGCAGGCAGGTTTTGTAATATAGAAGTTATAACTCCTGTTCAAGAAGATTTAGTACCTTCTGGCTATTTAATGTCCCATGGAATTTTTAATCTTAATCTTGAAAACATTGGTGAAAACTGCAGTGCCGAGATTTATTTCAATCTGCATGGAGAAACAAAAGCACCTGAAAAAGTTTTTGTCTATAATCCCAACGGCAGTGAATTATGGAAAGACTTATCATTTAATCCTGTTTCGGATTCAGTTTTTTCTGTTTCATTTCAGGATGGTGAAGAAGTAGACATTGATTCTTTGGTGAATGGAAAAATAATTCTCAGACTTGCCCCTGCATGGAAAGACAATAGTTCAGACAGCAGCTCTTCTGGAGATTCTTTGGGATGTTTTATTAATAGTCTTGTTAAAGATTTTTTTTGAATTGTTTATGGCCGTATTTGTCTTTGTACAGTACGGCCTTTAAATTTTTCATTTGAATTAAAACAAAATTCTGATTATTGGCCAATTACTAGTCAAAGTAAAATAAGGCTTTTGTTTTCAAGTTACCCTTGGTTAAAAAAGTCCTGAAGTTTTTCTAATTCCCTGTCTGGTAAGAGCAAAATCATATTTTACAGGGTCATCAGGACAAAATTTTATAAATCCTTTTGTGATTTCTATTGCAGTATTCATTGAACCTGATTTTTTTTCGGTCAGTCCGTATTCAAGGCCGATTTTGTGCATATGGGTATCAAGGGGAATTATGAGTTTTGATTTGTCAATTTCCCACCAGCCCGGGTCAACTTCATCATTTCTTACCATCCATCTTAAGTAAAGATTAAGTCTTTTGCAGGCACTTTTTTTTTCTGCAAGGGGCATAAGATGAGCCGGTTTATAAGGATATGCAGCTTCATGTATAATTTTTGAAAAATTACAGGAAGCATTTAAAATATTTTCGTCGTTTTTATTGTACCCGGACAAAAAACAGTTTTCAATTGAGTCATATTTTTTTCTTATTTCCCTTATGCTTATTAAAAGGCCTGTAATATTTTCGCATTTTGCAAATCTGTGGACAAAATTGCAGGTATTTTTTTTTATCCATGAATCAGGTTTTGAATCAAGGGTTTTTGAAGGTTTGTCTCCAAGAAGATTTAAAATTGTTTCAACAGATTTCATTATTATTTTAATGTTTCCGTAAGCAAGGCTTGATGCAATAAGTCCTGCTGTTTCAATATCTTCTTTTTTGGTGTATTTGTATAAAAACCAGAGAGGATCAGGATAGATAAATTCTTTTTTGTTAAAGTTTTTGTAAATTGCATTTAATTCTTTTTTTGTAAATTTTTTCATTTGCTTTTGTTTTTTGCGGTTAAAAAAATGACTATAAGGGTTTTTAATAATTTTTCAAACATATGAAAGAAAAACATGGAAATAAAAAACGGCAGGGTTTTGTTTGGTGATCTTTTAAAAGGAAAACTTGTAAAAAGATATAAAAGGTTTCTTGCAGATATAAAACTTGACTCAGGTGAGCTTATTACAGCCCATTGTGCAAATTCCGGTAGTATGAAAGGCTGCATTATGGAAGGGGCTGATGTTTATGTTTCACCTCAGAACAGGCCGGAAAGAAAACTGAAATATACCTGGGAACTTATAAAAATGCCTGACTCTTTAGTAGGTGTTAATACTTCTATCCCAAACAAACTTGTAAAATCTGCAATTGAGTCAAAAAAAATTAAACAATTTGAAAAATATCCAAAAGTGATTTCTGAAGTAAAGACAAGTGATAAAACAAGGCTTGATCTTATGCTTTTGGATGAGTTTGATAATAAATTTTATGTTGAAATAAAAAACTGTACTCTTGTTGAAAATGGTAAAGCAATGTTTCCAGATGCTGTAACAACAAGAGGGCAAAAGCATTTAAAAGAACTTATGGATTTAAAAGAAAAAGGGTATTATTCAGCTGTTTTTTTTCTTATTCAGAGAATGGATGCAAAATGTTTTTCTCCAGCAGATCATATTGACCCTGAATATGGAAAGCTTCTTAGAAAGGCATTTGAAAAAGGCGTTGATATAGTGGCTTTTGATACTTGTTTGACTAAAAATTCAATTGAAATCAGAGAAAATATAAAGGTAGTTTTGTGATTTCTTAACTATTTGCTGAACGAAAACTGCCTTTTTTGTCCATTCTTAAGTCAGATTCAAAATTTAATCCTCAAAATACTAAATGTATTCTAAAGTTTGAATTTTTCACTTGAACAGAAACAAACCCTTGTTTAGCTACTCTCTGAGTATTTAATTTTTACTTGTACCTAAATTGAGCATTTCATATTTTTAAATCAACAAATTCTCAATGAATCAAGCTTAGTATATTTAAAAATATGAAACCCTGCGGGCTTTCCAAATTTGCTGCATCTACGGCGTTAAATTGCATCACGCATAGCAAAAGTATAGCCCGATGCAATTTGCCTTGTATATGCAACAAACTTGAAAATCGCTCAATTTAGGTTGTATTTTTTTAAAAAATTAAGTTTTAAACATTCACTAAACAATTGAATTTACTGATTGACATAATTTATCAGTATCTATATTTTTAAATCATATTCTTCTTGTTTTAAATTTCAGTTAAATCATTTTTTCTTCATTATTTCTTACACCTTTGTTTTTTTACATCAAAAAAAAAGGAGATTTTCAATGAGACTTTTAAGGTTCTGTTTATTGATTTCTGTTTTTTTTCTGGTTTTTTTCAGCAACTCTTTTGCAAGAGAAGTGGTCTTGCTGGGTGACAGCGGTTATCCTCCATATTCCTTTGAGGAAAACGGTGAAGCTAAAGGCATTTATGTAGATGTAATAAAAAGAATTTTTGAAAGAATTGACGGTTATGAGGTCAAATTTACAATGCTTCCCTGGAAAAGATGTATAGATGAGATAAAAAAAGGCGAAGCAATAGCTTTTTTCCCACCTTATTATTCAGAAGAACGTGAAGACTGGCTTGTTTACTCAAAGCCCATACTTGAAGAACAAACTATAGTTTTTGGAAAGGAAGGAAAAATAAAAAATAAAAATATCTGGCCTGATGATTTTTATAATTCCACAATTGGCCTAAATGCGGGATTTGATCATGAGACAATGGGGGGCAAAAAATTTGCCAATGCTATAAAAATGGGCATGATAAAAGTTGAAGAAGCAAAAAATAATGAGCTTAATTTAAAAAAACTTTCTGTAGATAGAATTGATTTTTATATAAACGACAAAATGATAGACATAAGCAAGTTTCCTGAAATCAAAAGAGGCGTTGTTGTAAAGGTTAACTGGGGATATCTTGGATTTACAAAAGATGATTTTAAATTCAGCAGCTATTATGAAGATTTTAAAATCAAATTCAATCAGGCAGTCACAGAAATACAGAAAACTGATGAAATTGAACAGGTAATAAAAAAGTATACATTTTGATTTATCAAAATTTCAAGGCTTTAGAAATGATGACTTTCTAAAGCTTTGAAATAATTTCGTCTGCCTCATCCATTGAACAGACAAAGTCATAATTTCTTTTCTTTTCAAAATCTCTCAAAAGAATCTGTGAAATTAAAAGTGATTGTGGCGGAACAATTCTTATGATTTTTATAACCCCTTTTTTTTCAAGTTCTTCCTGAACAAAACCAAGAAGTTCGTTAAAGTCCTGGGATGTATTTTTAGCAAAATCAAGGTGAAAAGACCTGAAATCTGTAACGCATGTAAATCCGGGCTTAAGCTTGTTGGATTGAATTTTGACATTTTCCTTGAAAAGAGAAAAATTATTTTTTTCGACAACCCCTATTTGTATAAATAAAAGATTTTTTTTGGTATCAGCTGTTATTTTGTGGCTCATTAGAATCTGTTAATACTCCTTTTCTTGCTCCAAGTAAAAAATAGAAGATAAAGCCAATAAATGGAATAAGTGATACAATGCACCAGAATGTTTTTTTTGATTTTGTTTTAAAGTCTCTTTTTATGCAGTGTGCAAATGCAATATTTGTAAGTACAAGAAAAACAATTCCAATAAAAAACCATATTGTGACAGTTTTTAAATCCATTAATTATTATCTCCTATTAGCTTTGAGAGGTTTGTTACAGTTTTAGCGTAAGGCATGCTTTTATTATATTTTAAAATTACTGAAATTTTTTTGTCTTCACCGCAGTTTTCACACCACCCATGCATTTTAAGATAATTAGCAACGCTTGCAATGGCATCATTGTGATTTAGAAGATCAATTTTATTGTCCATATCACCGTCGCGTCCATAAACAGGAATATTTGAAGGCATAAATTGAGGAATTCCAACAGCTCCGGCATACGACCCTGTTATTTCAGATGTTTCATGATTATATTCTATTGCAAAATTTAAAAGTTTTTTTAATTCTTCATAGGCAAAATCAGCACGGTTTTTCGCTCTTTTTGCAAATTTTTTTCCTGTGTATCTGTTTTTGCGTGATGGAATAGATTTTAGAACCATTTTTTGGATATTGTGATTTTCAAGTGATGCTATTGAAGAAAGGGAGGAAAGGACTGGCTTGTTTCCTGTAAATGCACCAAGCTTTGTTTCTACAATAAGAATTGAAGTTATTATTTCCGGGGGGACATTAAAATTTTGTTTTGCATAAGAAAAGGCAGTTTTATGGTCTTTTATATATTTTTTCCCTTTTAAAACAAATTCTGAATCAAGGAATTTTTCATAATCAAGCTTATATTCACTTACAATAAAAAAAAGTATTGTTGATCCAAATTCAAAGGTTATGGATTCTGGAGAGTAAATTTTTTCTATATATTTTTTGTCAAACCCGTCTTTTATAAGTTTTTTTTTGATATATTCAAAGTAAGAGTGGTCTGCATGTGAAAGTGAAGGAATAAAGGAAAAAATTAAAAAAATAATAACAAAAAATTTATAAAGGGATTTCATATTTGGTTCTCTTTTCATACCCTGAAACTGATTTGAAGTTAAGCTTTTTTAAAAGTTCAAATGCTTCATTAAAATGCCTTCCGACTTCTTCAGGTAAATGTGAATCAGAGCCTGTTGTTATGTCAATTTTTTTTTCAAGACATTTTTTAAGAATTTTTTCAGATGGATACTGTCTTTTCAATGGTGCGTAAAAGCCTGAGGTATTTACTTCCATTGATTTATTTTTTTCTTTCATTTTATCAAGAAGCCTGTCAATTGTTTTTGATATTTTATTGTCAATTACAGGATTTTCAAAAAATTTGTAAATTAAATCAAAATGGCAGACTGTATCAAAAAAATCAAATTCAAGCATATTTTCCATGTTTTCAAAGTAACTTGCAACAAGTTCATTATGGTCAATATGCTGATATTCTTGCCTTTTGCTTCTACTGGCAATATTAAATCCTTTTACAAAATGAACTGAAGCTCCAATCATGTCAAAATCAAACTTTTTACAAATTTTTTCAGTTTTTTCAAAATAATCAGGGTGAAAATCTGTTTCAAGACCACATTTTACAATTATTTTGTCCTTAAATTTTTTTTTGAGATTTTTTATTGTATAAAAATAAAGGGGAACTTCCTTGATTGTCATGGAGTTTTTAAAGTCTTTTTCACAAAGGGTTAAATGGTCAAGGAAAAGAATTTCTAAAATTCCTTTTTGGACAGCCTGCTCAATATATGCTTCCATGCTTTTTTTTGCATGGTTGCAAAATTTTGTATGTATGTGGTAATCGGTTTTTATCAATTTTTTAAGACTTAAATAAATTGGTTTATTAATGCTCTTCATTTAAAACTCTGATAAGTTTATTATCATTTTTTAAAATTAAATTAAACACAAATTAAAGAGAATAAAATTGGCCCAAAAAAAAGAAAAAATACTTTATGTATGCTCCAATTGTGGCAGCACATCCTTGAAATGGCTTGGAAAATGTCCGGACTGCGGAAGCTGGGACAGTTTTGTGGAAGAAGTTGAAAAAAAATCAAAATCAGGCATAAAAAACAGGCTTGAATTTAAAAAGCCGGTTGTTCTTTCTGATGTGGAATCAAATAGTGAAGCAAGAATGGAAACAAGAATTGATGAGTTTGACAGGGTTCTTGGGGGAGGAATTGTTTCCGGCAGTCTTGTCCTGATTGGAGGAGACCCTGGAATTGGAAAATCAACTCTTATGCTTCAAATGGCATCTTCACTAGCCTCACTTGGAAAAAAGGTTATGTATGTTTCAGGAGAAGAGTCTGCAAGCCAGATAAAACTCAGAAGTGAACGTCTTGAATCATCAGGGAAAATTTTTGTTTTAACAGAAACAGGACTTGAAATTGTACTTGACTGCTCAAGGGAATCAAAGCCTGATGTTTTAATCATAGATTCAATTCAAACCCTTTATTCTGAAGAGCTTGGTTCGGCTCCAGGAAGCGTTTCCCAGGTAAGGGAAGCTGCTGTTAAATTTATGGAGTTTGCTAAAAAAGAGGGAATTCCAACTTTTCTTGTGGGTCATGTTACAAAAGAAGGTGCAATTGCAGGCCCAAGGATTTTAGAGCATATGGTTGACACTGTTTTGTATTTTGAGGGAGACTCAGGAAAGGTTTACAGAATTTTAAGGGCTGTAAAAAACAGGTTTGGATCAACCAATGAAATTGGACTTTTTGAAATGAAGGCAAAAGGTCTTTTTGGAATATCAAATCCTTCTGGAGTATTTCTTTCAGAACGGCCTGTAAATACAGCTGGTTCATCTGTAACTGCAACAATGGAAGGCACAAGACCGATTCTAATTGAAATTCAGGGACTTGTTTCAAATTCAGGATTTGGAGGGCCACCAAGAAGAACTGTTGTAGGGGTAGAGCAAAACAGGCTTGCATTAATTATTGCGGTAATGGAAAAAAAGGTTGGCATTCATTTTTCAGACCATGATGTTTTTGTCAATGCAGCAGGCGGAGTAAGGGTTTCAGAACCTGCATCGGATCTTGCTGTTGCATCTGCTGTTGCTTCAAGTTTTTTTGATCTTCCACTTCCCCAAGATATGATAGTTATGGGAGAAATCGGGCTTACAGGTGAATTAAGAGGGGTTACAAACCTTGAAAAAAGAATAATTGAAGCAAAAAAACTTGGATTTAAAAGGTTTGTTGTTCCTGAAAACAGCTTATCTGAAAAAGGGTTTGATGGAATAGAAATTTTAACTGCAAAAAATTTAACAAAAGCAATGGATCTTATTTTTTCAGGCAAGGAAAATTAGTTTATGGCAAAAAAAAAGAACTCTGCAAATACATGGGATGATGACTTTTATACAAAACTTGCAAAAAAAGAAAATTATCCTGCAAGATCAGTATATAAGCTAAAAGAGATAGACGAAAAATTAAATATTTTCAAAAAGGGCCAGAAAGTTCTTGATCTTGGGTGTGCTCCGGGCTCATGGCTTAAATTTGCAGGCGAAAAAACAGGCGTTGGCGGTCTTGTAATTGGTATTGATTTAAAAAAAATAGAAATTCCTCTTCAAGAAAATTCAAAAACATTTCAGGGAGATATTTACGAAAAGGAAACAATAGATTTTTTAAGTTCATTTGGTCCATACGATATTTTAATGAGCGACATGGCACCTGACACAACTGGAGTTAAATATGCAGATTCAGTTAAATCAGCAGCTCTTTGCGAGGCAGCCCTTTATCTTTGTCCCTCTCTTTTAAAAAGTGGAGGCATTTTTATTGCAAAAATATTTCAGGGACCTGATTTTGACAATTTTGCAAAACAAGTACTTTCTGAGTTTGAAAAAAGAAAAATTTTTAAGCCAAAGGCATGCAGAAAAAATTCAAAGGAAGTTTATATTATTGGTATAAACAGAAAATAAACTTGGACTCAGATTTTAAAATAGTTTAATTGAGACTCTGATTAACTTAAACAATTAAAGAAACTTTGATGGTTTTATGAATTAAAATAACTCTTTACTAAGATTTATTTTAAGGGTAAATTTATTTGTTTTTTTGATTTAAAATTTATAAAAAATATTTTTAAAGAAATAAAAATTACTATTTGAAAGGATTGAATGTATGTCAGGCCATAGCAAATGGGCAAATATCAAGCACAAGAAAGGCAAGGAAGACATTAAAAGAGGTAAAATCTTTACTAAGCTTATCAAGGAAATAACTGTTGCTGCAAAAATAGGCGGAGGGGATATTGAATCAAACCCAAGGCTTCGTGCAGCAGTTGATGCTGCAAAAGGTGCAAACATGCCAAAAGACAATATTGAACGCGGCATAAAAAAAGGTACCGGAGAACTTGAAGGCGTAAGTTATGAAGATATAAGATATGAAGGTTACGGCCCTGGAGGAGCAGCTGTTCTTGTTGAGTGTCTTACTGATAATAAAAACCGTGCAGTTGCAGAAGTAAGGCATCTTTTTGCAAAGCATGGCGGAAACCTCGGTGAAAACGGCTGTGTTGGCTGGATGTTTGACAAAAAAGGTTTTTTCGTAGTTTTAAAAGAAAATGCAGACGAAGAAAAACTTATGGAAGTTGCACTTGAAGCAGGTGCAGAAGATATTGAAGAGCAGGATGATTCCTTTGAAATTTACTCAGATCCTTCAGATTTTGAATCTGTAAAAAAAGCACTTGATGAAGCCGGCATAAGATATGAAGCAGGCGAAATAAGCATGATTCCTCAAAATGAAACAGCTGTTGACGGCAAAGACGCTGAAAAAATGGTAAAACTCATTGACGGTCTTGAAGACTGCGATGATGTGCAAAATGTTTATACAAATGCTGACATACCAGACTCATATTATGAATAAAAAATGAAAAAACTCTGCTTTATATTAATTTTTGGAATTTTTGTTTGTTCCTGTTCGGGATCATCTAGCAGCAGTGATCCTGTGAAAGCAGATAAAAAAATCAAAGGCATTGTCGAACTTTCCGGCAATGCCTTTGTTGATTTTGACCTTAAAAATTGCGGCCAGCCTCTTAATAATTCATATGATAAAGCTCAATATATTTTAACTGATTCAACAATATCAGGTTTTGCAGACACAGCTTCAGACAAATATGACTTCTATGTTTTTAATGCTTTTAATCCTGTAACCATAAGCATTGAATCAGAGCCTGGAATTAGTTTTTCAGCAGGTTTGGACCCTTCAGGCTTAATTGTTTTTTCAAATGATTATTCTTTTTCAAATTCAGGCAGATATTATCTTAAAATTGAAGCAGAAACTTTGTCAGGAAATTATTTTGTAAAAATTGAGGAAACTAAAAAGCAGCAGACATTATCAACAGATTTTGATTTTGTACCAGGAGAGGTCATTGTAAAATTTAAAAATAATTTAAAGTCAGCTCAAAGTACTGATTTACAAACTTTTAATGACCTTGAACTAAAAAAAGACTGCAAAAATTTCAGGGTTTATAAAATCAGTTCTAAAAAGATACTATCACTTGGACTTGAAACCGAATTAAAAAAAGAAACAATAAATAAGATAAACGAGCTTAACTCAAATCCTTTTGTAGACTATGCCGAGCCAAATTTTATAAGAAAGCCAAATTATATTCCAAATGATTATTACAATGATTTGTGGAATCTTAAACTTATAAATAATTATAGTGCCTTTGATATTTCAAGGGGGGATAATGCAATTGCAGCTGTTCTTGATACAGGGATTGTTTCCCATGAAGAATTTCCATTGTCAAGAATTGTAAAAGGTTATGATTTTATTGAGGATGATTCTGATCCAGAAGATCCTGGGATCAGTCTTGGAGGATATGAATATCACGGAACACATACCTCAGGTATTATTGGAGCTGAAATGGATAATCTTACAGGTATTTCAGGAGTAAGCCCAAATGCTGTTATAATGCCTGTAAGAATTGTTGATACAAGTGTTTCATCACAAAATATTGCTGATGGAATAAGATATGCTGTAAAACTTTCAAATTCAAGCGGAACAATTCCTGAAAAAAAGGCAGATGTAATTAATATGAGTTTTGGAGGGCCTGGCTATTCAAGAATCGAAGAAGATGCTGTAAATGATGCAGTCTCATCAGGTGCTGTCCTTGTAAGTTCTGCAGGAAATGGAGGCAGGAATGTCAAGTATTATCCTGCAAGCTATGAAAATGTTATTTGTGTTGGTGCAGTTGATAAGGATAAAAGAACAGCATCATATTCAAATTATGGTGATTTTGTAACACTTACTGCACCAGGCGGAGAAGGTCAAATGGCCGAAAATTCAATTTTAAGTGCTTCAGGGCCTTATGAAAATGATTATCTGTTCATGGCTGGAACCTCAATGTCTGCGGCCCATGTTTCAGGGGTGATAGCACTTATGAAGTCAATCAACAAAAATCTTGATTCAGAAGATATTTTTAATCTTATTTATCAGGGGAAAATGACTGTTGATCTTGGAGATGAAGGATTTGATGAAAATTATGGTTACGGACTTATTGACGCAAAAAAGTCTCTTAATTGTCTTGAGGATTTTATTTCATATGCCTCAGTAAAAGTAATATTAAAAAATCGCTTTGGTGAAATTATGAGTTCTTTAACGGCAAAAAAAGAGGGTGTAAAATTATTTTCATATTCATTTGATGTTTCGGAGCCTGGAAATTATACAATTGAAGCAGGTATTGACTTAAATAATGACAATGATTTTGAAGATATTGGAGAAATAAAACAGATAATTAATATTGAAGTTTACGACGAAGATATTGAGGCAGATAAGGTTTTGTTGTCCTTTTGAATTTTTATAAAATATGATTAAGAAATTTGGTATTTAGTGATTGACCGAAAACGAGAGTTTTTTGTTCAGTTCAAGTGAAAAATTTAACCTTTAGAATACATTGAGTATTTTGAGGATTAAATTTTGAATCTGACTTAAGAATGGACAAAAAAGGCCGTTTTCGTTCAGCAGCTATTTAACTTGCCAAAAGCATTTTTTGAACACATCCAAGAGCTTTTATTCTAATTTCTTCTGGAACATCAACCTCGCCAAAACCTGTTTCAAGGGATTTTAAAACCATTTCTGGAGTAATTTTTTTCATGTCCCTGCAATAAATTTTTTCGGATGCAATATGAAAAATTTTGTCAGGACAGGCATTTTTTAAGGGATAAATATGTCCGGTTTCAGTTGCAATAATAAATTCTTTTTTATCTGAATTTTTGGCAATTGTTATCATTCCTGATGTACTTGCAATTTCATCGGCAATTTCAAGTGTTTCAGGAGGACATTCAGGATGTGCAATTAAAATTGCATTTGGAAATCTTTCTTTGGCTTTTAGAGCATCTTCTTTTTTCATGTTATTGTGAAAAGGACAATAACCTTCCCAAAGGTGAATTTTTTTGGTGGTGTGTTTTGCTGCATACAGGGCAAGGTTTCTGTCAGGGGTCATTAAAACTTCTTCTGCATCAAGGCTGTTTACAATTTTTATAACATTTGCAGATGTACAGCATACATCTGAAATTGCTTTTACAGCAGCAGTTGAGTTTACATATGTAACAACAGGAACGCCTGAAAGTTCTTTTTTTCTTTTGAGAAGAGCTTCAGGTGTTACCATGTCAGCCATGGGACAGCCTGAATCAGGGTTAGGAAGAAGAACTTTTTTGTGTGGAGACAGAATTTTTGCAGTTTCAGCCATAAAATGTACGCCGCAGAATACTATAATGTCTGCATCTGTTTTTGATGCCTTTATGCTAAGTTCAAGAGAGTCGCCGCAAAGGTCTGCAAGATCCTGAATTTCAGGGGGTTCATAATTATGTGCAAGAATAATTGCATTTTTTTCCCTTGCAAGTTTTTTTATTTTTTCCTTCATTTGAGTTTTTCCTGTATTTAAAAATTTGTAATGCTTACACCTTCTGGAGGAATAAAGTTAAATATATTTTCATCAATATCATTTAAAAATTCCTCATTTTTAAAATTAAGAACAGTCTCATCGCTGCTTTGGCTTAAGGTCTTTACAGAAAGAATTTTTCCGTTTTCCTTTAAAATGAGTACTTCTATTTCAGCAATTGCACCTTTTTCCAGAGGTTTTAAAATAACAAGAGCCTTATCATTGTCTTTGTCATCTTGCGATCTGATCTCATAATTTTTACTTATTGAGCCAATATTTGAGAGAAAAGAACCTCCCATTCCTTCTTTAAAATAATCTCCGGCAGAGGCAATTGTAACCTGATTGTCTTCAAGAACATAAATCCATACTGTTTCAGAATTTGTTATTATTTCCTGCTTATCCGGGAAATTGTACTGCCAGTACATTTTGCCTGGGTGGGAAAAAATTACAAATCCGCCGGCATTTTGTTTTATATCAAGTGCTTTTAGAATTGATTCCTGGAAAAAATCTGCTTTAAAGGTCTTTTTTGAATATCTTTTTTCAACTTTTGCAACAAGCTCTTCAGTGTCAGCTCCCATACAAAAAGATGGAATCAGAAAAATGCTTATTAAAAGGAAAATATATTTAAGTTGTTTCATGCTTTTTGTCTCCGTTTTTTATGGCTTTTTTGCCTTGGTACTAATAAAGTCAAGGTTTATGTAAAAATCAAATTTTTTATACTATGAAAATAAAAATAATGTGTAAATAAATTTAAACCCATAAAACATAAAAATTATGAACTTAAATAAAGTTTTGAATAAAAATTTTCCTGAAATAAAAATTTTAAATTTTTTTGAAAAAGATTTTGATTTTTCCAATTTGCAAGGAATTCATATATGGAAAATCAATATTTCTGATTTGGAAGATCAGCTTGATTATTTTGAATCTTTTCTTTGTTTTGATGAAAACCAAAAAGCTTCAAGGTTTAAATTTAAAGACGACCAAAACCGATGCATAATATCAAGGGCATGCCTTAGAATTTTATGCGGAAAATATTTGTCAAAAATTCCAAAATCAATTGAATTTGCATACAAAGAAAAAGGAAAACCATATATAAGGGAAGCTGATTTTTCCTTTAATGTATCACACTCTAAAGACATTGTTTTAATTGGATTTTCAAAATTTGAAAATTTGGGAATAGATGTAGAGTATAATCGGGATATGAATGATTTTATGTCAATTGCAAAAAATTATTTTCATGAAAAAGAGTGTGAAATCCTTGAATCTGTTCCAAAAACTTTGAGAAAATGCTTTTTTTTAAGATACTGGACTGTAAAGGAAGCATATGTCAAGGCTCTTGGAGAGGGGCTTGGAAAGTCTGCAAATTCCTTTTATGCTGATGGAGATTTATGCGGAAAAAAGTTTTTAAATATAATTGATGCCGGCAGTTTAGATAAAAATTTTTTTGTTCATTCTTTTCTTCCCCAGGATAATTATTTTGGAGCAGTATGCTTTCGTTCAGCAACTAAATAACACCTGTCAGGGTTTATAAAGATGGCTTTTGATATTCAAATTGTAAAAAAGGGCTTTCTCAATAGAAAATTTTATTTATCTGCTGAACAAAAAAGGGAGTTTTCATTCAGCAGTTGAATAGGAATAAATATTATTTAGAAAACATTGCAACAAATTTTTTAAACCCTTTTTCCTCTTCTTTGAGGCATTCATCAAATGAAAGATAATCTTGTTTTTCGCACAGTTCTTTCATCTGCATCATTATATCCTGATTTACTCCGGTTATCATTTCTGCAATTTCAACAGCACGCTTCATAAGATCATCTCTGCATACAACTTCGTTTACAAGTCCGCATTCAAGAGCTTTTTGTGCAGAAACAGGTTCACATGTCATGGACATTTGTTTTGCCATTCTTCTTCCAACTGCCTGGGAAAGAAGCTGGCTCATTCCCCAGCCTGGATGAATTCCAACAACTGCATGGGTATCTCTGAAAAAAGCATTTTCAGAAGCAATTAAAAAATCGCAGTTAAGTGCTATTTCAAATCCGCCTGTAATTGCATATCCGTTTACAGCTCCAACAATTGGTTTTTTGCATGCTTTAAATACTTCTGCCATTCCTTTTTGATCTCCAAGCGGATCAAAAAGATTTTCTCCGCTTTGAAGAGCCTTGAGATCTATTCCAGAGCAAAAGGAATCTCCATTGCCGGTTATTATTCCTACTCTTATTTCATCATTTTCTGAAATTTCATTTACACTTTTATAAAGACCTGCAAGCAGTTCCTGGTTAATTGCATTTTTTCTTTCAGGTCTGTTTAATGTAATTATTCCTATGTTGTTATGTACTGAGAATTCTACAGCCTTACGCATGCTACCTCTCTTTCAAACATTAATAATTGTGTTTTATCTAAAAGAAGCAATCCTCTTTGACCTGGATTTTGAATTTTTAAATTTAAAAATATGAAATTCTCAATTCAGGTTTAATATGAAAATAAATTCTGTTATTATAAATTTATTTTCATAATTAATCCGCTTTTTAACTTATTATCACGACCATATTGTATGTAAACTTAAAATTAAAGATTAAAATATGAATAATGATTTTTTATCATTAATGATTGAGCAATCCTCATTTGCTTTTGCTTATCACAAAATAATTACAGATGATAAAGGCAGTCCAAAAGACTACGAATTTATTGACGTTAATCAATCTTTTCTGGAAATGACAGGCTTTGCCAAAGAATTAATTATTGGAAACAGTGTTCAAAATATTTTGCCGGAAATTGAAGACTCCAAATTCAATTGGATAAAATTTTATGGCGAGCTTGCATTAAACGGCGGAAGCAAAACCTTTGAGCAGTACTCTGAACCTTTGAAAAAATGGTTTAAAGTGAATGCATATTCAAAGGGTGATGGTTATTTTTCAACAATTTTTATTGATATTACAAAAGACAGGCAAAAGGCAGAAGAACTTGATGGCTTTTTTTCAGTAAATCTTGATCTTTTATGCATTGCAGATACAGATGGAAATTTTATTAAAGTAAACAGGCAGTGGGAAAAAGTTCTTGGTTACCCTGTTGAAGAGCTTTGCAAAAGAAAATTTCTTGAGTTTGTGCATCCAGAAGATATTGAATCAACTTTAAATGCAATGTCAGAATTAAGTAAGCAAAAGAAAATTTTAAATTTTGTAAACAGATACAGGACAAAAAATAATTCATATAGATTTATTGAGTGGAGATCATATCCTAAAGGCAGTCTTATTTATGCAGCTGCAAGGGATGTAACTGAAAATATATATAGAGAACAAGCACTTAAGGAAAGTGAACAAACTTTAAAAAGCATTGCAGAATCAGCCTATGATGCAATTATAATGATTGATGATAAAGGCAGTATTTCTTTTTGGAATCCTTCGGCTGAAAGAATTTTTGGGTATTCAAAAGATGAGGTAATGGGAAAAGATTTACATTCGTTTCTTGCACCTGAAAGATATCATTTGAAATCTTTAAAAGCTTTTGAAAAATTTAAAAGAACAGGTAAGGGAAATGCAATAGGAAAAACACTTGAACTTGAAGGTATTAAAAAAAATGGTGAAGAAATTACAATTGCTCTTTCTCTTTCTGCTTTAAATCTTAAAGGCAGATGGAATGCTCTTGGAATTATAAGGGATATAACAGAAGAAAAGGTTTTTCAAAAAAAACTTGCAGAAAGCGAATTAAATTTCAGAACTTTTTTTGAAACAATTGATGATATGATTTTTATTGGAACTAATCAGGGTAATATTTTTTACACCAATCCTTCAGTAAGCAAAAAACTTGGTTTTAGTCATGATGAACTTGAAAAAATGCATATTTTGGATGTTCACACTCAAGATGACAGAGCAAAAGCACAAAAAATTTTATCTGATATGCTTGCCAAAAAAAGATTTTCATGTCCTTTGCCTCTTCAAAAAAAAGATAAGACTAAAGTTCCTGTAGAAACAAGGGTCTGGTTTGGTAAATGGAATGGAGAAGAATGCATTTTCGGTATTTCAAAAGACCTTTCAAAAGAACAGGAAGCACTTGAGAAATTTAACCGGCTTTTTGAAAATAATCCTGCATTAATGGCTGTTACAAATCTTCCTGATAGAAATTTTTCAGAAGTTAATACTGCTTTTTTAAAGACTCTTGGCTATTCAAAGAATGAAGTTATAGGTAAAAATGTCAAGGATTTGAATCTTTTTGTTGAAAAAGACATAGAAAAACTTGTGTCAAACAATCTGCAAAACAAAGGGTTTATTCATAATGTTGAGCTGAAAATCAGGACAAAATCAAATGATATTTTAACCGGACTTTTGTCAGCTGAAGAAATTAAAAGCCGGGGTAAAATTTATCTTTTAAGTGTAATGACAGATATTTCTGCACAAAAGAAAGCTGAAGAAAAACTTCTTTATTATTCTCAAATGCAAAATATTTTAATGAATATTGCTTCAAAATACATAAATATCAAAATTGATGAAGCTGAAATGGCAATTAATAAAGCCTTGAGTGAAATTGGGAAACATTTTGGAGCGGACAGGGTTTATATTTTTGATTATGATTTTAAAAATCAGACTACATCAAATCTTTATGAATGGTGCAATAAAAGCCTTATTCCTCAAATTAACCAGCTTCAAAATGTCCCTTTAGAAGGCCTTGATGACTGGGTTGATGCACACTTAAAAGGAAATCCCATGCTTGTAAGGAATGTTTTAAACCTGGCAGAAGGAAATTTAAAAAATATTTTAGCTCCCCAGGGCATCAAAACCCTTGTAACAGTTCCTTTGAAAGATAATGACAAGCTTTTGGGCTATATAGGTTTTGACTGGGTGAAAACTTATCATGAGTATACAGATATTGAAATTGATCTGCTTTATCTTTTTGCACAGATACTTGTAAACATAAAACTTAGAATAGAGGCTGAAATAAGTCTTGTTCAGGGAAGAGAGCGTCTTGACCTTGCCTTGAAAGGTACAAATGCAGGTCTTTGGGACTGGTCTATTCAGACTGGGGAAGCTCTTTTTGACAACCGCTGGGCAGAGATTGGAGGCTATGAACTGTCAGAGCTTGAACCTGTAAGCATAAACACCTTGATTAATCTTTGTCATCCACAAGACATTAAAATTTCAGAAACTGCATTAAAAGATCATTTTTCCGGAAAAACCGATTTTTATGAAGCTGAAGTAAGAATGAAGCATAAAAACGGAGACTGGATCTGGGTTTTAGACAGGGGACGGGTTGTAAAAAGAGATATTGACGGCAAGCCGTTGAGAATGACAGGTACTCATATTGATATAACAAACAGGAAAAAAGCCGAGGAAATGATAAGGCATATGGCAAATCATGATGCACTTACGGGTCTTCCAACTTTAAGGCTTGCAAAAGACAGGGCTTTAATTGCAAATGAAAGAGCAAAAAGAAGCAATAAAATGACTGCATTTATGTTTGTTGATCTTGACGGATTTAAACTGGTTAATGATACTTTTGGGCATGAAGCTGGAGATGTTGTTTTAAAAAAAGTGGCCTCAAGGCTTAATTCTTCTGTAAGACAATCTGACACGGTTTCACGTATTGGAGGAGATGAGTTTTTAATAATAATTAATGAAATTGAATCATTGGATCCGGCAGAAAATATTGCAGCAAAAATTATCAGAGAAATTTCCCTTCCTTTTAAATATAAGACCAATGATTTGAAAATCGGGTGTAGTATAGGAATTTCAATTTATCCAAAAAACGGCAATGATATTGAATATTTGATCAAGCAGGCTGACTCTGCAATGTATTTAATCAAAAAATCGGGTAAAAATAGTTTTGCCTTTGCACTTGAAAATCAATAATTTAGTGTTTGACATGAGATAATCTTAAAAGATTAATTTGGATTTTTTTATTTCCTGTTGCTTTAAATCATTGATTTGGCATCAGGTTTTTTTTGTAAAAAAAATATCAAGAATGCTCTAAACGAGTTTTCCTTTTGTATGAATAAATAAAAAACATACAGGAGGTAAAATGTTTAAGAATTCATTATTTTTTTTGGCTGTTTCTGCTTTTTTCTTTTCAGGCTGTTCTGATGATGCTGTTAATTTTGTGAAAAAAAGCAAAATGATAAGGTATCAGGATTCGGTTTATGAGATGTTTGAAATTGGTTTTGATAAAACCATGTGGAGCTCAAAAGTTTACAATGGATATAAAATTGTTGTTTTTGAAGGACTTGTTAATCACAGATTAAATCTGGAGCTTATTAACAATAATATAAATTTTGTAAAATTCTGGCTTGAAAAAAATAAGGAATTTCAAAAATTAATAAAAGAAAAGCAAATAAAATATATAAAAAGCGGACGTGCAGACCAGCTTGATCAAATGAGACTGGAAATTTTAAGCCTTATTGATGCTTTAAATGGAGAGAAAAAAAGACAGGCAGAGTTTAGTGATAAAATTAAAAGGATCAATTCAGAAATACAAAAACTTCAAAGCAGACTTTCTACCATGCCTGCATCTGTTGATTACTGGGAAAAAATTAAGGAGCATGAGGGGCTTAAGTTTGCAGTAAAAAATTTTATTCCTGAGGGAACAAAAGTCAAAATTGAATGGATAGTACAAAAGGATTTTTCTAACATAGTAATCAGGAAAATAACCTGCAGTTTTTCCGATGAACTGGTTTCTGATTCAGGTATTTTTTTTAAGGAACTTATAAAAATTGAAAATAATAACTTGGGCAGTTTTTAGTGTTTAATCAAATTGAATTGATTCATTTTTTTATTTTTGTTGACTTTGACCTGTTTTTTTTAAATTTTGATAATATATAATAGTTAAGATAAAAGGAAATTTCATATTGGCTGATAAAAATTTAAAAAATGCAAGATTTGGAGAAAAAGGAAGAAGGCTTCAACGGTCATGGGAAACTCTTCTTTTGCTTACAAGAGCAAATAGTCCTCTTAATGCAAAGGAAATAAACGAAAAAACCCATATAAATTATCCTTTTAATGAAAATAAATGCAGTCTTCAAACCACAAGGGAAGATTTAAAACTTCTTATTGAATGCGGATTTCCTGTTGCTATGGTTGATGGAAATGGAGAAGTTATTAACCCTGAAGAATTTGAAGATTTAAGGGGAAAGTTAAAAAATGTCAGATATGTTTTAACTGATCCAAATATTATTTTAGAAAACATAAATTCACCTTCAGCATATGATATTTCAACACTTGCAATTTGCAGAGCTGCCTCAGATACTTCAGAAAAATTTTATTTGAAAAGTATTTTTTTGAATATGGTTAATCTTTTTTATGAAAAAATTAATCAAAGACTGAAAAAGGAAACTGACGGCGATTGCTTATATGTAAAGTCAGTTGTTGAAATTGGGAAAAAATATCTTGGATTAAAAATATCTGAAGAAATTTTAGATATCCTTTTTAAGGCAATTGCAAGAAAACAGGTTTTAAGGGCAGAATATAAAAACAGAAACAATGAAAAAAAAGAGGCTGTTTTTTTACCTTTAAGAATCTGGATTTCAGACAAAAGACTTTATGTTTTGACAGCTGGTGCACCAAGTAAAAAGCTTTTTACCTGGAGAATTGATAAGTTTTTAAATTTAAAGGAAGTAAGAAATGCCAAGGCACCTGATATAGATGAAAATGAAATTGATGAAAGTATCAAAAAAAGTTTTAAGGGATTTGTAGCAGAGCCTGAAAATATAAAATTAAAGGTTTTTCCTGAGGCAGCATATCTTTTCAGGGAATTTTCCTATCATCCAACCCAGAAGATTTTTGAAAATAATGATGACAGCCTTGAAGTTGAAATAACAGCACCTTTAAACTGGGCTTTGGAAGAATGGATTCTTGGATTTGGTGAATTTGTAATTGTTCTTTCGCCTGAAAAATTGAGAAATGTCGTAAAAGATAGATTTCATAGAGCGTTTATGAACTATTTTTGACTTGGGTTTGGTTGTTTTTTTATTTGGCTTGAAATATAGCTATTTTTATAACTAACTAAAAAGTAAGGAGGTTTTTATGGGTTTTTGGGGAATTGTTGGAGGTGCTGTTGCAGGAGTTGGTGCTTTAGCACTCGCACCAGTGGCAGGGCCAGTTTTGGCTATTACTTCAATTGGTGCAGCAGCAGCAGCAGCTGCTGGGGGTGCTGTTGCAGGAGGTGTTGTTTCTGAAGTTCTTTATGAAATGGATAAGGATGAAATAACTGATGATATAAAAAAACATTATGAAAAAGAAAAAGAACTTTTATCATTGGAATTGTCGCGAGAAAAGGCTGACAAAGACAAAAAGAAACAACAAGCTTTGAGAGATGAAGCGGAAAAATTTACTCTAGCTTTGTTTGCGTGTGTAATGTCTGTTGCAAATAGTGATGGTGATATTGGTGAGGAAGAAAAAAATGCAATTGATGCCATTATTTCATCTAATAAAGATAGTTTATCTTCTGAGTTAATTCAAAAAATTAGAGAAATGGAGAATAATCCACCTGAATTTGGGGAAATTATTACTTATATAAATAATGTTGATCCTCAAAACAGAGAAGAATTAATCAAGGTTATAGACTTAGCTGTCAATGGTATTGTAAACGCAGATGGTGAAATAGTCGAAGGTGAAGAAATTTGGATTGAAGCATGGAGGGCTTTGAAAGAGGAATTAAGTATCTAAAATAATAATGTTTATAAAGTTATAGTGGTTTTCTATAAATCACTATAACTTTTAAAAGGGGATTAAGATGAAAAAAACAAAAGAAAAATATTTGGAATTTATAAATAAAATAAAAAATTTAATTAAAGATGCACAAACTTCTGAACAAACAATATCTTTATTGGATAAAATTCAAGAAGATATAGAAAAATTCAAGATTTATGTACCGCTTGTTGGTAATTTCAGTGCCGGAAAATCTTCAATATTAAATAGCTTTCTTGAAGATGAGATTTTACCCTATGACACTCTTGCTGAAACAACAATTGCAACAGAACTTCATTATGGCGAAAAGACTCAGTTAGAAGCCATTAACTTTGAGGGCCTTTCTGAATTTTTTTCTGTTGATCAAATTGGTACTTTAAAACCAGATAAATTCAAGTACCTTAAACTCTATGTGAATAAACCAGAACTGGATATGCCAGATGATATTGTACTTGTTGATATGCCGGGACTTGATTCAGGAATAGAAGCACATAATCAGGCAATTCTACAATATATCCGAATTGGAGTTTCATATATAATTGTTATTGATTCAGAGGATGGCTCGCTAAAAAGAAACACAATAAGTTTTTTAAAGGAAATAAATCAGTATAATCTTGATTATTCTGTGCTGATAAATAAATCAGATAAAAAACCTGCGGATGAAATAGATAAAATTAAAGATATAATAAAAGAACAGGTAAGTACATTTGGCAAACTTACTTTTGTTGGTTCTGTTTCTGCTCATTTTGATGAAATTAATGATTTTTTTGAAATTTTAAAAAAAATTGATAAAATTAAAAGTTTTAAATCTGTTTTTGATGAAACTTTATTTCAAATAATTGGTTCAATCATTACAGGCTTAGAAATAAGAATTAAGAGTTTAGATAAAAATACTTCGGAACTTGATGATGTTATCTATAGATTAGAAAAATCAAGAGAAGAGTTAATGGAAGCTATCGAAAATGAGGAAAGAGAGATAAACAGGAAATTTTCTGAGAATACAGTTGAATCTATCTTATCTGATGTAAAAAATGAGTTAAGAAATAATTCTTTTTCTCTTGTCAGTGCTTTAAAGACCTCTAAAGATGCTTTTAAAAGAGAGGTAAATGAAATTATAAGACCTGTTTTGGTGAAAGTAACCGCAGAACATATTCAGATTGTTTTTGATCATAGTATTAATAGCTATGAGGAAAAATTTGAAACATCTATGAATATATTAGGTGATTTTTTTGATAAGAATCGATCGGATATACTTATTGATAAAGTTGGTAAATTGGCTGAATCTTTTGATGGTGCGGCAAGTAAACTTTCAGATGTATCTCCAAAAGTTAATTATGTATATAAGTCATTCGCTGGTTCGTTAGCGTTAGTAACAACTATTGTTGCTCCTTGGCTTGAAATAGTAATTTTTTTCCTTCCTGAAATTTTATCTTTTATTTATAAACTTTTAAAAAATGAAGATGATGAGCTTCAAAAATTAAAAGAGCATATAGAATTTAGTATTATCCCAGATATTGTCAACAAGTTAAAACCCCAGGTTAAATCTGGTTTAAATGAAGCTAAATTACAATTTATTAATGATTTAAAATTAAATGCTGAAAGAAAAAGTAATGAATTAATATCCTCTATTCAGCAAGTAAAAAATGAAAAGGCTGAAAATGATAATAAAATTTCTGAGAAAAAAAAGTTTATGGTGGCTTTAAAAGAGCAATTGGTTTTATTGCGTGGTGAATTTTTTTCTCAATAAAACTAAAAAAATAATTATAAAAATATAAAAATGAGGAACTCTATGAGTTTATGGGATGCTGTTGATGGACAAAAAAATAGTTCAAGTGAATGTTTTTCTGTTGTTGATGATTTAGTTAATCGCATCAAAAAAAATAAAGAGGATATTGATGGTGTTTTTAATTATTTTTCAACGAAAATAGATATAACTACCTACACTGGAACTAATAAATATTTACAAAATCCTTATAAAGGAATGCAACTGCTATCAGATATAATGGCTTCAGAGGAAAATGGATCAGAGCTTTTGTATTTATATAATGAATTTTATGAATTAATTTATAATGATTATATGCTTTTTGCAGAAAAAGATGATTTCCCTGAAGAAGCAAAAATATTTAATAAAATTCAAAAGCTTATATCTTTTGTTGAGGATATTGTAAAATTTCCTGAAATAAATAAAAAAAAAATAATTGCATTAGGTGGTGGTTTCAGTGCAGGAAAATCATCTTTTTTAAATTCATTTTTAGGGTTTAAAAGTGATTTGTTGCCAGTAGATACAAGACCAACTACTTCAATACCAACCTATGTTGTTAGTTCAAAAGCAAAAAATAATACAACCTTAATAAATTGTTATAATTATGTAGGTAAAAAAACTAAAATTGATCAGGAGGCTTTGACAGCGATATCCCACGAGTTTTATGATATTTTTTCTTTTACTCTCACTAAAATAATAAAAAAAATATGTATTGAAAGCAGTGAAATTACTTTTGAAAATTTAGCTTTTTTGGATACCCCAGGATATACCAAATCTCAAAAACAGTTAGAGGGTGATAATACAGATGAAGAAATTGCAAAAAAACATCTCAAAGCTGCTGACCATATGATATGGTTTATTGATATTGAACAAGGTATCATCCCTGCAACGGATATTCAATTTATTCAATCTCTTGAATTTGATGAACCAATTTTATTTATTTTAAATAAGGCTGATAAAAAGCCTATAGAAGAAGTGAAAAAAATTAAAATTGCTGTTGAGGATACTTTGAAAAGTCAAAATATTTCTTTTGTGGATATTGTAGCATACTCTTCTCATGATAATTTGGAGGTAGCTTCCGATAACAGAATTGCTGCATACTTGGATAAATTGAATTCATCAAATATAAAAAAAATTAATATAACTAATGAGCTTAAAGAAATATTTGATAAATATGAATTGCACCATAGCTTAAAGATAGAAAAATATAAGTCTATCCTGGGAACATTAAATAAAGTAAAGACTCTTGCTTATAAAACCATAAGGCTTATTCCTGAATTTGACGATGTTCTTGCTCAATCTAAAAAAGATTTTTCAGATAGAAACGATATAAAAGATGAGCTTATTAAGTTAAAAGAAAAGATTTTAAATAAAACTAAAAATATCGAAGATCAATTGGTAAAATAAATACAACTTTGTATTTAAGTAAGGTGTTTAATATTTCTTTTTTTAATGGAGATTATAAATATGTCTAAGTCTGGACTAGTAGAAAAATATAAAAATATTGAAATAGTTGCAGAACAAAATAAGGAGATTATTCTTACAAATATTGATACTAGTTTTTTTGAAGAAATTAAAAATTTTGGAGTTAATTTTGAGGAAAAAATAAGCGATCTTAAAAGACGAGAAAATATATTGCGTATTGGTATCGTCGGCCAAGTTAATGCAGGAAAGTCTTCTTTTTTAAATTCTCTTTTTTTTGAAGGTAAATCTATTTTACCTAAAGCTTCAACCCCTATGACAGCAGCTCTTACAATTTTAGAATATTCTGAAAAAAATTATGCTGAGATTGAGTTTTATACTAAAGATGACTGGGAAGTCGTAAGAAAAAAAGCAAAGGAATTTAAAGAGTTATTTGATAAGAAAAAAAATGATTATCATAAAGATAATATTTATTTACCTGACGAAAAAATTAAAGAAGAAGTCCAATTAAGCTTAGGTGAGGAAGCGGTTGCATTAAATATGTTGCATAAACAGGCTGAATCCTTATCTATAGATATAGATAAATATCTTGGAAGAAAAGAAACCATTTTAGATATAAAATCTAAAGATGATTTAATGAACAGGTTGAAGGATTATGTTGGCTCAGGCGGCAAATTTACACCTTTTACCAGGAATATAAAGATTTTTTTAAATATTTCTGAATTGCAAGGAATTCAGGTTGTTGATACGCCGGGAGTTAATGATCCAATTATTTCAAGGGGGAGAATAACAGAAAAATTTTTGGCTCAATGTGACTGTGTTTTTTTGTTGAGTTATTCTGGGCAGTTTATGGGAAGTGAAGATGCACAGTTTTTGGTTAGTAAGTTACCTAATCAGGGTATTACAAAAATTGTTCTTTTAGGGAGTAAGTTTGATTCAGTTTTAATAGATGAATCAAAAAAATATAAAGGGGATTTTTTAGAAACTGTTAAGAATGTTTCATCCAAGCTGAGCAATCAGGCAACGAGTGCTATAGATTCATTGTTAGATGGCGTTTATGATAGTTCATTATCAAGTAAACTGAAGGATTGTCTTCCACCTAAATATATATCTGCAATTTGTTTTAGTCTTGCCGTAAAAGAATCTGATAATTTGGATGAAACAGAGAATCATTCTTTGATTAATCTAAAGAAAAGATTCAAAAATTTTGATTTTAATAAAGAAAACCTCTTAGATCTATCTAATATTAATAATATTAAAGAAAAAGACCTTGAAGCTTTAAAAAATGACAAAAAAAGAATATTAGAAAATAAGATTACTGATATAGCAAAGGGGCATGAAAGAGCATTTAGTGAAATTTGTAAAAATTTTTTAAATAAAATTGAAGATGGCTTTTTTGAATTAAAGAATAATGATTTAGAAAAATTAGAAAAAGATTTTAACTCGTTGAATAATTCCATCAATAGTGCACAATCTCAAATCAATTATTATTTTCAAGATATGGCAAGGGGTGTTAAATGGATTGTAAGTGATCAGATTATTCCTGAGCTACAAAAAATTGGTTCTACTTTTAAAAATCTTGAAGTTTATGAGAAGCAAGAAGTTTCACATAGTGAACGTTATGGATTTTTGTGGTTAAAAAAAAGGAATATTTACAAAACTGTCTCTTATGCAAGGGTTTATGATGCTGCAGACTCAGTTGGCCAATGTGTTGAGAGTATTAATTCCTTTATCAGGAAGAAGTGGAGTAGGTTGTTTGATTTTGAAAAGGTTGAGCGAGATTTGGGAGCAATAATTTTAAATTATGTTGATGTTTCAAGTGAAAGTTTCAATCCAAATAATATAATTAATTCAGTAAAGAATACATTGGCAGATTTTCTTGTTGAACCTTATAATGCAGATTCTGATAAATATGAACAAATAATAGCTAAAAATTTTTCTGATTCAGTTGTTAGTGGTGATAGTGAAACTTTAAGGTTAAAAGAAATTCTTAGAAAGACAGTTAAGGAGATTGAAGGGGATATAAAAGAAAATATCAATTTCCAGAAGGATAATTTGATTCAGACGATAGAAAATAATTCAAATAATTTTTTGGATAATATTATAAAAAATTCTAAAGAATTGGCTGAACAGAAAAAAGAAGAAATTAAAAATAAAAAAGAGATAATTCCTAAATATGAAAATTTGATAAATTCTTTAAAAAGCATAGTACTTTAATTTTTTTAGATCAATTTTATTAAATGAATAAAATAGACAGTCTGAGTAAGTCTCTTGAAAAAATTGATGTGAAAAAAGCAAGCTGATAAATATATAGTAAATATAATAGCTTTAATTTATTAAGAATTTTAAACTAAAAAAATTAAAATACATAATTTGGGGTTAAATCTCTTTGGAAAATAAGTAATCTTTCTGATAAAATCATTTGACCTTTAAAATCAGGCATAATGATAAAAAAGAGTAATATTAAATAAAACCTTTTCCAAAGGATTTAACCATTGCAATCAGTAAAAAAAACAGCAGAAGTTTTTATTTTTATCTGCATACTTCTTTCATGTATTATTATTCCAATAGACTATATGTTTCCGGTATACAGAAGCCTGTGGATAAAAATTGAAATATTTTTTGCTCTGCTTTTCTCATTTGAATACATTATCAGATGGGTTTTTTCAGAAAATAAACTCAAATACCCCTTTACTTTTTATGCAGTCATAGATCTTATTGCAATTCTTCCTTCACTTCTTTTGTTCAGCACAAATTTTATGATGTTCAGGCTTTTCAGGATGGCAAGGCTTTTGAGACTTTTAAGGCTTTTAAGATATAATGACTATCTTTACAATTCCTTTAATAATTTTAAAAACAAAATGTCTGCACTTCGTGATGAGTATCAGCTTGATAACCTTTATAATCTTTTTGTGCTGTGTGTAATTGCTCTTATTGCCGGAGCAAATATTGTTTATTTTACAGAAATTGAATTTGCCGATTCAGACGGACCTTTCAGCGATTACTGGAAATCCTACTGGCATATGATAATAGTTCTTATTTCAGGAATTGAGGATAAGGAACCGGTTTCTTTAGCCGGAAAAGCTGTTGTAACAATTTTTCTTATTGCCGGTATTTGCGTTGTGGGTATGGTAACAGCTGAAATAGTTTCAATTCTTGTGAGAAAGTTTAACAGAAAAGGAAAAATCCGGTTAAAGCCTTTTAATTCAAAAATGGAAAATCATATTGTTATCCTTGGCTTTAACAAGCACCTTGATTATGTAATAAGGCAGCTCTACAATGCATTTGGCGGACGATATTATATTCTTGCGGTTTGTACCAATGCAGATGAACTTATGATTTCAATTCCAGTTGTTTACAAAAGGGTTGTTGCCTTAAAAGGTGAACCTTTAAATCCTGAAATACTTAAAAAAGCAGATATTGATTTGGCAAAAAGGGTAATAGTTCTGTCTCAGAATAAAGATGAAAAAAATACTGAATCATCTGATCATAACTGCCTTATGAAGGCTATAGCTTTAAATGCTGTAAATAAAAATGTTCCGGTAACTGTTCAGCTTAATCTTTTAGAATCCATGAAATTTGCAAAAATAATGGCTAATACAGATTTTATTGTAAGCTCTGTTTATTCTGAAAAACTTATAAGCCAGGGGGTTTTAAATCCTGGGGTAACAGAAATTTACAGGTCTCTTATGACATTTTCGTCTGATTCATGCGAATTTTATAAGGTAAAGGTTCCTGATTTTTTTGGAGAAACAGGTTTTAATGAAATCCAGAAATATTTTTTTGATGAAGACAATAATATAATTCCTGTTGGTGCTTATAAATACAGAAAAGACAGTGGAAATTATGATTTAATAATTAATCCCTTTGCAGATAAATTCAGACAAAAATATGGGGTTAATCTTTCAATTGACAATAATGATTATCTTATTTTAATTGCTTATGAAGAACCTGGATTTGACATAGAAAAAAAATACAATAAAAGTTTAAAAAACCATAAATTCAAATATTTCAGACAGAATAAATTTGTGTGTGTAGATGGTTTTTGTTCTAATTCTTCCTTTAAAAGTCTTGAAAATAATAATGTTGTTATCTGCAATATTAATTCAAATCTTAAAAGTATTGCAGATGAACTTCTTTATGGAAGCAGGGAAAAGGATTTTAAGCTTTCCATAATAATTCAGGATGAAAATTTAATGAAAAATAATCCTTCATGGTGTCCTTTTGAACATGAAAATCTAAGGCTTTTTTTTGGTGATCCTGCCAATAAAGATGTTCTTGAAAAGGCAGGAATTAAAAACTGCGGTGCAGCAATTATACTTGCAGATCCAAATTACGGAGATTATGCTGATGCACCTTCAACCCTTACAGCTATGGCAATTGAAAAATTTAATCCTGCAATTCATACAGTAATGGAGCTGATTGATTCTTCAAACAGGGAGTTTATTGATATGAATGTTATAAATGAAGCTGTATGTCTTGGAGATATAACAGAAAAGCTTATTGCACAAAATTCATTTAATCCTGGTGTTATTGAAATTTTTGACAATCTTCTTACTTCAGGCAAGGGTACTCCGGAAATTTTTCTTGTTGAAATTCCTGAAAAGTTTGCAAATAAAACTTTTCATGAGATTTACAAAGCCTCTTTATATGCCCTTCCAAAGTTTATAATTACAGGTTTTGTTGAAAATAATCAGTATTTTATAAATCCTGGTGAAAAAGATGGAAAGGAAAGGCTTTTGTCTGGAAGAGGGTCAAGGCTTATTGTTATAGCCCATGATTTTAAGGATATTGTGTTTGATGACTTTTAGATTTAAAAAGACCGGAAATTAATCCGGCCTTTTTTCAGACTGATTTTATATTAAAGAAAGCTGTCAACAGGTGTGTATTCCATGTTAAATGCTTCAGCAACTTCTTTGTAAGTTATTTTGCCGTCAATCATGTTAATTCCAAGCTTGATTGGTTCGCTGTCTTTAGCTGCCTGTTTCCAGCCTTTGTTTGCAAGCTGAACTGCATAAGGAAGTGTTGCATTTGTAAGAGCCATGGTTGATGTCATTGGAACAGCACCAGGCATGTTTGCAACACAATAATGAACTACTCCCTCAACTTCAAAAACAGGATTTCCATGGGTTGTAGGCTTAGATGTGGTAAAGCAGCCGCCCTGGTCAATTGCAACGTCTACTATAACTGAGCCTTTTTTCATTGTTTTAAGTATTTCTTCGTTAATAAGTTTTGGAGCCTTTGCACCAGGAAGAAGAACTGCTCCAATAATTGCATCTGCTTCTTTTGCAAGTTCTCTTATTGTTGCTGGTGAACTCATGAGAGGGAAGCAATTTTTTGGCATGATTTCGGAAAGTTTTCTAAGTCTGTTAAGGTTCATGTCAAGGATATATACTTTTGCTCCAAGTCCTGCTGCCATAAGAGCTGCATTTGTACCAACAATACCGCCGCCTATTACAAGAACGGTTGCAGGCTTAACACCTGTAACTCCGCCCATTAATACGCCTCTTCCGCCCTGGGCTCTTTCAAGAAATCTTGCTGCTTCCTGGGTTGCCATTCTTCCTGCAACTTCACTCATTGGGGTAAGAAGAGGGAGGCTTCCGTCAGGGTTTTCAATTGTTTCATAGGCTATTGCAACAGAATTTGTTTTCTGAAATTCCTTTGTAAGGGATTCATCTGCTGCAAAATGGAAATAGGTAAAAACTATCTGATCTTTTTTGACTAGTGCATATTCAGAGGGCTGAGGTTCTTTAACATGCATTACCATGTCTGATGCTTCAAAAACACCTTTTGGAGTATCAACTATTTCTGCTCCGGCTTTTTTGTAGTCTTCATCTGAAAATCCGCTTCCAACACCGGCATTTTTTTCAACTAATACTTTGTGACCGTTGTTTTTCATGACTTCAGCACCAGCAGGAGTCATTGAGACCCTGTTTTCTTCAGCTTTGATTTCTTTTAGAAGTCCAACTATCATAAAAGACCTCCTTAGTTAGGTTTGTTTTTAATAACTCATGTGAATACTATATTGGATACATGAGCTTGAAAAGAATTAAAATAACACTGTTCACTCTGAAAATTTCAAAATTACTGAAATCGCTATATATTTGAATTTATAATAAATTTTACTTTAAAAATAGTGAAGAAATTTAAGCTGTGTTTATAAAACAAGAATTTCAAAAAATTTAGGAAATAAAAATGATTTTTTTGATAAAATTATAGCTGATGATTTATTAAAAGTTAATTTTATAGCTATTTATCGATAAATTAATAAATTTTTTTTACATAGCTAAGGTGTCAAAAAAATAATTGAAATAAAGATAAATAAAAATTGTTTTGTTTTATGGCAACCCAAAAATTTTTATAAAAATTGAGTTTTTTATAAGTTCGGAGCAAATATAGATATAAAAAAAATATTAATTTTATTTTTCTGTTAATTTTTTCTAAAAATACCATTTAAAATAAAAATAATTGCTCCAATTATTAATAATAATATATAAATTTGTAAATTAAAGAGTTTGTCAAATCCATTCATAACCAGCTTTGAAGGAAGATCTGAAATCCACATGGTTTTTTCTTCCCCAAGAAACTCATAAAGATTTATTGTATGAAGATTTGATTCTCTTTGCATAATATCGGATATCATTCCAAATAAAAACATTATTGCACCACTAAGACATGATAAACCAGCAAGTACATTCCATTTGTTCATTATATTCAGCTCATTATTTAAATTTATAAATAGTTTTGAAACTAAAATTTTAGTTTTTAATTAATTTTTAATATTTTTTTGAAAAATGTATATTTTAATGCTTACTAACAATACCATCAAATTCAAAATCTGGAAAATGATAAATTAGTAAACCACTTTCTGTCACATAAAGCCTGCAAATCCCGTTTTTATGCATATCGTCTAGCTTTTGTTTTGACTCATCAGGGTCTAAACCGCTTTCTTGTGAAAATTCATTGGGAGTTATTTGACCGCTGTATTTTGTAAGAATATCAAAAATATTTATAGTTTCTTTTTTTTGTTTCTTTTTTTTGTAATAAATATAAGCACAGATTGCAAGACAAACCCCTGAAATCCCGAGTAAAGCAGCAGGAACATAATAAATCGGGCTGTTAAAAGATTCGCTTGCAAGTAATATATCTGTTCCGGCTAGTGCAAATAAAGTAATTGAACCTGCTATGCAGGTCCAGCCGGTTATTTGAAAAAACCAGGTTTTTTTATTCATATATATTCCCTTATATCAATTTAGAATCGGGCAAAGTCTTTGTTTTAAATATGAAAATCTTTTTGAGGCTCTGTTTTCATTTACTGCAATTTCAAGTGCACGTGAACTTCCAACAATAATAAGAAGCTTTTTTCCCCTTGTCATTCCTGTGTACAAAAGATTTCTCTGTAAAAGCGGAAAATGCTGGGTCATAAGGGGAATTATAACAGCAGGATACTCTGATCCTTGAGATTTGTGAACTGAAATTGCATAAGCAAGGGAAAGCTCCTCAAGTTCATCAAAACTGTATTCAACAATTCTTTTTTCAGGATAGTCAGGATAAATTACTTCAACAATTTCATCCTTAAACTTTACTGATTTGATTTTTCCAATATCTCCGTTAAAAACTTCCTTGTCGTAATTGTTGACAAGATGCATTACCTTGTCGCCTTTTTTAAAAATATTTGAACCTGACTTTATTTTTTCCCTTGAGAGGTTGAGTTTTTCCTGAAGAACTTTATTGAGATTTAAAGTACCGGTTTCACCTTTATGCATTGGAGTTATTACCTGAATTTCCTCCATTGGATCAAGTCCGAATCTGCTGGGTATTCTTTTTGTCAAAAGCTCAACTATTGTTTCAACTGCTTTTTGCGGACTTTCGTTTTTTATGAAATAAAATTCAGAAAGCTCTTTTGTAGTTTCATCTTTTAAAGGAAGCATTCCTGAGTTAACCCTGTGTGCGTTCATTATAATCGGGCTTTGCTTGGCCTGGCGAAATATTTCAGTAAGCTGAAAAGAAGGAATTTTAGAAGATTCTATTATGTCAGAAAGAAAATTGCCCGGGCCAACCGAAGGAAGCTGAAAAATATCTCCGACAAATATTATTCTTGTGTTTATGGTAACAGCTTTTAAAAGATGATAGCACATTATTATGTCTATCATTGAAGATTCATCAATTATAAGTACGTCGCAGTCAAGAGGATTGGTTTCGTTTTTATCAAAAAGCTCTGTTAAAGGATTGAATTTTAAAAGTTTGTGTATTGTTTCAGCCTTGTTTCCTGTAACTTCTGAAAGTCTTCTTGCAGCTCTGCCTGTAGGTGCTGCAAGTGAAATTGATTTGCCAAGATGAGCAAAAATATTGCAAAGAGCCTTTATAATTGTTGTTTTACCTGTACCTGGTCCGCCTGTAATTATTCCTGCTTTTTTATTAAGAATTCCCTTAATAGCATCAAATTGTTCTTTTGAGGGAATAACCCCTAAATAAGTGGCTGTGATATTTTTTATTTCTTCATTGCTGATAAGAAGTTTTTCAGGCGGAATTTCAAAAAGAGCATTTATTTTATCGGCAGTTCCTTTTTCAGCCTTGTAAAGATGAAAAGGATAAATAACTTCCTCAAGATCAATTTTTTCCTTAACTATAAATGATTCCCTGTGCAAAATTTCAATTGCATTGTCAATTGCGTTTTCTTGTGAACCTGTAAGTTTTTTTGTTCTTTTTTTAAGGTCTTCAAGTCCAAGAAAACAATGGCCGCTGTTTGAAGCCTTGTCAAGAACACAGACAATTCCTGCAGATAACCTTGAATTGTCAGATGGTTCAATCATGGCTTTTTTGCCAAGCCTGTCAATAATATCAAAGCTGAAATATGGGTTTTCCTTTACAATTCTGTATGGATCTTTTGTAACAACATCAAGTGAAAGATTCCCGTATCTGATAATTATCTGTGGTGTATATTCTGAAGGTATTCCTGCCTCATGGAGATATTGTCTGAGCTGTCTTGCATAGCTGTGGTTTTTCCATGCCGAGGCAATTGACTGTGCTTTTTTTTTGCCTATTCCAGGGACATCTGCAAGTGATTCAGGGCTTGATTCTATAATTGAAATTGTAGATTTTCCAAAAAAATCCACAATTTTTGAAGCAGTAGATCTGCCTATGCCTTCAATAATTCCTGATGTAAGATAATTGATTATTTCTTCTTCACTGTCTGGAATAATTGATTCATAGGAATGAACTCTGAATTGTTCCCCGAATTTGTCGTGTTCTTCCCAGGTGCCTGTTACCTCAAGTTTTTCTCCTGGAAAAATTTCATCCATTATTCCAACAATTGTCATTGAAGTTGAAAATTCAGACTGTTTGAGTTTTGCAACTGTATAGCCGTTTGATGGATTGTGGAAAGTAAGATTTAAAACTGTTCCGCTGACTGTAATCATCGGGGCCCTGTATTTTTAATTATCCATTTATGAGCATCATAAAGGTCTGCTGCAATATAATCAGTAAATATTTGTTTTTCTTTAAGTTCTTTTTGTGCTTTTTTTCCGTTTCCCGTAAGAACAAGAATTTTAAATTTTACTCCGGCATTTTTTGCTGCAATCATATCCTTTGAACTGTCGCCTATCATTACTGAATTGGAAAGGTCAAGTCCGTATTTGTCCCTTGCCTGAAAAAAAAGGCCTGGAGCTGGTTTTCTGCATGAGCAATTGTCCTTTGGAATATGTGGGCAGAAAAAAATTTCTTTAATATCTCCGTTTTTTTCCTTAACAGCATCAGTCATTTTGGCAAATATTTTTTTTAAACCCTCAGGCGTAACCATTTTTCGTCCTATAACAGACTGATTTGTGATTACAAAAACATCATGTCCTGATTTGCTTAAATTTGCAATTGCATCAATGCTTTTGGGAATAAAAAAAAGTTCATCGCATGATTTAATATAATCAGGGGAGTCAAAATTTATTACTCCGTCCCTGTCTATGAAAACTACTGGTTTTTTATTCATAAATTACAGGCTTCTTTTTAGTCTAGAGCAACTGCAAAGGCATTTGGAAAACCATTTTTTCTTAATTTTTCTTCATTTATTTCTGCCTGATAAAGGCTTTTAAATTTTCCTGCTCTGACTCTGTAAAATGTTTGTCCGTTTATTTCAGCACTTGTAATAAAAACATGGCTGAATTGTTTTAAAAGTTCTTTTTTTAAATTCAGTGCATTGTCATGGTTTGCAAATGATCCTGTCTGCACACTGAAATCTCCCTTGTCAAAGTTTCCTTTGTTCAATGATTTTATTATTACAGGTGCTGTGCCTGAAATATCAATTCCAAGCTCTTTTGCGGCCTTGTATGAAAGATCAATTATTCTTCCTTTAACAAAAGGGCCTCTGTCATTTACTCTTACAATGGTTTTTTTCTTGTTTATAAGGTTTTCAACTTCAAGCTCTGTATTAAAGGGAAGGGTTTTATGTGCACAGGTCATTTCATACATATTGTATGTTTCTCCGCTGGCTGTTTTTCTTCCATGAAATTTTTTCCCGTACCAGGAAGCATTGCCGGACTGGTAAAAACCTTTTGAGCTTTTCACCGGAGTATATTTTTTGCCATATACATAATAAGAAGAGCCTGTGCTTTTTTCCTCATGGTTTTGCTGTTTTGAGGAACACGAGCTTAAAATCAGAATAAATAAAATAAATATAAAAAAAAATTTAGTTTTCATAATAAAATCCGCATCCCCTTTAATTTGAGGGATGCGGCCGCTGTTTTTTTGATTTGTTATTGTTCTATTGCAATTTTAACCACATCCATCATTTTTCTTACAAAGTGAAAAGTCATTTCTTTTTTAACTTTTTTTGGTATTTCATCAATGTCTTTTTCATTATCCTTTGGAAGAATAACAGTTTTAATTCCCATTCTGTGTGCTGCAAGAACCTTTTCTTTTACTCCGCCAACAGGAAGTACTTCACCTCTTAATGTTATTTCTCCTGTCATTGCAAGGTCTTTTATTATTTTTCTGCCAAGAGCAAGTGATGTAATTGCTGACAGCATTGTAACTCCTGCTGAAGGGCCGTCTTTTGGTATTGCACCTGCAGGCACATGAATATGGAGTTCATGGTTTTCAAAAAAGTTTTCAGGTATATCAAGCTTTTCCTTGTTTGCTCTTATAAAACTCAATGCAGCACTTACAGATTCCTTCATTACATCACCCATCTGACCTGTAAGAATAAGACCTTTTTTTCCTTCCATGGCTGCTGCTTCAACATATAAAACATCACCTCCTGCCGGAGTCCATGCAAGGCCGAGTGCAACACCTGGAGAATCAATTTTTGGTTTTGATTCCGGAGTTATTTTTGCCGGTCCAAGATATTTTGACAAAGTGTTTACCTGAATTGTTGCAGATTTTATTTCCTCCTGTGCAACTTCTGTTGCAACCCCTCTTATAACTGAAGCAATTTCCCTTTCAAGATTTCTTAGTCCTGCTTCCCTGGTATAGTCTTCAATTATGTGTTTTATTGAACCCTGGGTAAAAGATATTTGTTTTGAATTAAGGCCGTGTGCTTCCCTTTGTCTTGGAATAAGATATTTGTTTGCAATTTTTATTTTTTCATCTTCAGTATATCCTGAGAGTTCAATTATTTCCATTCGATCCCTCAATGCCGGAGGAATTGTATGGATTACGTTTGCAGTTGTTATGAACATGACTTTTGAAAGATCAAAGGGAACATCAAGGTAATGATCTACAAAAGAATTGTTCTGTTCAGGGTCTAAAACCTCAAGAAGGGCAGAAGACGGATCACCTCTGAAATCGTTTCCAAGCTTGTCAACTTCGTCAAGAATAAATACAGGGTTGTTTGTTCCAGCTCTTCTTATTCCCTGGATTATTCTTCCTGGCAAAGCACCAACATAGGTTCTTCTGTGTCCTCTGATTTCGGCTTCGTCTCTTACGCCTCCAAGTGCAATTCTTACAAATTCCCTTCCAAGTGAATTGGCAATTGATCTTCCAAGTGAAGTTTTTCCTGTTCCCGGAGGACCTGCAAAGCAAAGGATCGGACCTTTTGAATCTGGTTTGAGTTTTCTTACGGCAAGGTATTCAATTATTCTTTTTTTTGGTTTTTCCAGTCCAAAATGATCATCATCAAGAATTTTTCTTGCAGCCTTGATATCAAGATTGTCTTTTGATGATTCATCCCAGGGAATTGCGGTCATCCAGTCAAGATATGTTGAAGCAACTGTATATTCAGAAGAAGAAGGATGCATTCTTGAAAGCCTTTTAAGCTCTCTTTCAGCTTCTTTTTTTGCTTCTTCAGGCATATTGGTTTTTGCTATTTTTTCCCTGTATTCTTCTATTTCAAGGTTTGTGTCGTCTGTGTCTCCAAGTTCCTGCTGGATTGCCTTCATCTGCTGGCGGAGATAATATTCCTTTTGCTTCTGGTTCATGTCTTCTCTTATCTGGGACTGAATTTTTGAACCTATCTGCAAAATTTCAAGCTGGTAGTTTACAAGCTTGGTAACTTCCCTGAGCCTTTTTTTAAGATCAATTGTTGATAAAATTTCCTGCTTTTCTTCAGGGCTTGCATTTATGGTTGATGCTATCATATCTGCAAGAACTGCAGGTTCTTCAATTGTTTTTGCAAGCTGAATCATTTCCTTTGGAAGACCGGGGGATAATTCTATTATGCTCTGGTAAAGCTCCAAAAGATTGTTTGTTATGGCTTGAATTTCCTTGTCATGGTCGTCTGGTTCATTAATCTGCTCAATTTCTGCTGTCATATAGGGCTTGTCTTTTACAATTTTATTGAGCTTAAATCTTTTTACTCCCTGAACAAGAAGCTGAACTCTTCCGTCTTCAGCCTTTGCCATTTTTAAAATTATTGCTCCGCAGCCTATTTCGTAAAGATCATCTGCTGTGGGGTTATCTTCGTCTTTTCCTTTTTTTGAAACAACAAATCCTACAATTCTGTTTGTTGCCATTGCATCGTCTATCAGCTGTTTACCCTGTTCATGTTTTACAACAAGGGGAAGTACCATTTTGGGGAATAGTGTAACATCAATAAGCGGCATTATTGGTATTCTTGCCGGAAGGTCCTGCTGGCTGAGTTCAATAGATGGCTGCTGTTCCTGCATATTTTTTTACCTCCAAGGTTAGATTGATTTCGAGTTCAGACCAAAGTACAGGTATTTGTTAAATCTAATAACTTATTTTTCTTCTTCAATCTCAATTGTATGAAATTTTTTTATTGAAGCCTTGCCAAGCCTGAGATGAAGAAATCCGTTTTGATAGGTTGCTGATATTTTTTCAGTATCAATTTGAGCCGGAAGAAAAATTACCCTTTCAAATTTGCCGTACTGAATTTCAGCAAGCCTGTATCTTGCGTCTTTTGCAGGAAGCGATGGTTTTCTTGTTCCGCTTATTCTTGCAGCTTTTTCATCAATTTCAATTTCAAGCTCTTCCTTTGTAACCCCTGATATTTCAGCTGTAATTATAATTTCCTCTTCAGTTTCATAAATATCCATCTGGGGTTTCCATGTATCTTCAAATGAAAACATTGGATTTATGGGCTGAAACATTTGATATTTGCTGCTTCCGGCACAGTCTACCGGATTTCCGAATCTGATTTTGATATAGCTCATTTATGGTGCTCCTTCTTTTTGAACTTTTGCTCTCAAGGTGTGTTCTTTGTAAGGCTTAGTATTTAAAATATAAATTAATATGAAAGTTTTTCAAGATTTTAAGTTTTTATGCAGGAATAAATTGGAGAAATATATATTTGGTGATTACCCGAAAAACAGAATTTTTTGTTCATTTAACGGAAGATGAAAAAGTCAGCCTTAGAAATTAAAAAAAGCAGTTTTTGTTCAGCAGCTAAATAAATTTTGATATTGCAGCTACAACAGAAGTTTCAACCCTTAAAATCCTTTTACCCAGAAAATAGGGCAACGCACCAGCTTCAATTAATTTTTTATTCTCATAATCTGTAAATCCGCCGTCAGGTCCTATAATAAGGACTGAATGTTTTTTTGGAGGATTTTTTGGAAATTCATTTAATGAATATGGGTCAAGAAGATATCCATTTGAATTTTTTAAAATAAAAGGGAGTTCATCTTCGCAAAATGGCTTGAAAAGATTTTTTTTGATAACTTTTGGCATAACAGTATCTACGCTTTGCTCAAGTGCATTTATCAGCTGTTTTTCTATTTCAGGTTCATCTATCAAAGGACTTTGCCAATAACTTTTTTCAACCTTGGCTGAGTTTATAAGATAAATTTTTTTAACTCCAAGCAAGGCTGCTGAATAAATAATCCTTCTTGCAGCCTTTGGTCTTGGCAGTGCTGTTATAAGAGAGATGTCAAGGCTTTGAACTGGTTCTTTGTCATGAAAAGGCAAAAGCAGAACCTTGTTGTCTTTTATGGAAAGAATTTTTGAGAATCCGGTTTTTCCGTTTATTTCTCCGGTTTTGATTGAGTCATTTTTGCCAAGTTTTAATACTTTTATTATATGTGAGGCTTTTTGACCTGTAATTTCAATTGTATTGTCAGTAGTTAAATTATTTGACTCAAATAAAAGAATATTCATGGAATTTGAAAAACTTCGCCGTTTTTTAAAGTTTGATGAATTTTACCTTGGTAAAAAATTTTTGCAGGTTTTTCTTTGGAAAAAAACTCTGCTTTTTTTCCGTTTTTTTCAACAAAAAGTCCGCTGCCTTCGGGTATGGCCGCACAAAAAACATTTGGATTTATAATTGAAAATTCAATAAGTCTGTCATCTCTTGATTCACCGCCGTGGTTTTCAAGGGATTTATCTGTATAATGGGGATTTATCTGGAAATCAGCTGCACCAAGGCCGTTAAAATCAAGGGGTTCAACTATTGGCATGTCATTTGTGGTTTTTATTGACAATCCCCCAAGATTTGCACCAGCACTCCAGCCGCAGTATAAAAAATCAGGTTCTTTGATTTTTGATTTTATTTCATTAAATAAGTTTTCATCTTCAAGTCTTTTTTTAAGAATAAATGTGTTTCCTCCGCCTGTAATAACTGCATCACAATCTTTTATTTCCTTTGTTTTTTCCTTTAACCTGTGGATTGACCTGATTTTTTTATCTGTAAGAAGTCCTTTTAAAACCATGCTTTCATATTCATCAAAGGAAAATCTTACGGCAGCGTATGGAATAAAAATAATATTTTTTTTTGATTTTAAAAAATCATTTAAAATATCTCTGCACCATTCAAGATATGGATATCCAGGCATTGTTGAATTGCTCAGCAAAAGCGATCTGTACATAAATTTACTCCGAAGCTATTGTTCGATTCTTATAATTTTTCCGTCTTTATAAATTGTTTTTGCCATTTTTTTCTTTGGTTTTACCGGTTCAGTTTTCAAAATTGACGGTTTTGGAGAAACAATGGCTTTTGAGGGCGGTTTTTTTATTTTTCTAGGGTGAATAATTTCCCTTGTTTTTTTTATGGCTTCCTTAACAGGCGGCGGCGGCGGCGGAAGAATCAGCCATTCTTCAGGCGGATATTCGCAATGAAATTTTGTTTCAGTAAATTCTTCTATTGCAGGAATATAAAAAGAATCTTCCTGGCAGGCAAAACTTATTGATTTCCCTTTTTTTCCTGCACGGCCTGTTCTGCCGATTCTGTGGACATAATTTTCAGCCTTGTTTGGCATATTGTAGTTTATAACATGGGTAACATTGTCAATGTGAAGGCCTCTTGCAGCAACATCTGTTGCAATGAGAATATGGGATCTGCCTTTTTGAAAATCTTCAAGAGCATTAAGTCTTTTGTTTTGGGCAACATCACCTGTTAAAAGACGGCAGTTGACCCTGTATCTTCTGAGCTTGTCATAAATTTCCTTTGCAACATATTTCTGGTTGGTAAAAATTATTGTATTTTTTGCTTTTTTCTTTTTTATAAAATTTAAAAGAAGGGCAAATTTTTGGTCACTTGTTGCAAGATAAGTTTTTTGCTCAATGTTTTCAGATGTTATGTGTTCAGGGTCAATTCTGATTTCTTTTGGATTTTCTGTCCAGTTCAGTGCAAATCTTGTTACTTGCTCGGGCAGGGTTGCACTGAAAAAAAGAGTCTGGCGTTTGCCTTTATAAGGAAGCTTTGATTCAATTCTTCTTACATCGGGCATAAAACCCATATCAAGCATTCTATCTGCTTCATCAATTACAAAAATTTCAGTTTTGGAAAGATTTAAAGCTCTTTCCTCAAGAAATCCTAAAAGTCTTCCAGGCGTTGCAATAATTATCTGGGGATTTTCTTTTAAAATCTGCCTTTGTTTGTTCATGTCCTCACCGCCATAGATGCACACAGATTTTAAATCTGTATATACGCCTATTTTAAGGGCTTCCTTGTAAATTTGAACAACAAGTTCCCTTGTAGGTGCAAGAATAAGTGCTCTTGGATGATTGTGATCTGGCTTTGATTTTAAAAGACCTGAAAAAAGTATGGTAAGATAGGCTGCTGTTTTGCCTGTTCCTGTTTGTGCCTGTCCTATGATGTCTCTTTTTTTTATTCCTTTGGGAAGGGCTTTTTTCTGGATTGGGGTAAGGCCTTTAAAGTTAAGATCATAAAGTGCTCTTTTAAGCTGGGGCTGAATTTCAAGTTTTCCAACCGGATCTTTAAAAAAAAGGTAGAGATTTTTTTTTAAGCTTTGCAAAAATAATTTCATTTTATTTTACCAGTTCTAAAATCTGTTTAAACTCTTTTCTTTCGCATGTTTCAAGCATTTCAAACAGGGCTGTTTCGCAGGAAGAAATAACTGCTTTTTCATAAATCATTCTTTTTATCCCTGTTTTTAAATTTTTTTCATTTCTTGAGGATACACAGTCAGATACAAGATGAACATTTTGTCCATTTTTAATTAAATCTCTTGTACACTGCATAACACAAACATGTGCTTCTATTCCGCAGATGAAAATATCTTTTATTTTCATTTTATTTATATGGCTAAAAAATTTTTCATGGTTTTTTATGCCAAATGTCATTTTTTCAAATTTTACAGGCATAAATCCAAGATTTTTTATTTCCGGAATTGTATTTCCAAGGCCTTTTGGGTTTTGTTCAAGAAAAATTGCAGGTATTTGTAATATTTCAAACCCTTTAACAAGTTTTATGAGATTTTGTTTAAGTTGTTCTTTTTCATGCATTGAATTGAAAAGTTTTTCCTGAACATCTGTAACAACAAGAGCTGTATTTTTAAAGTTTACTTTATTATTCATAATCAGCAGACTATACCAAACTCTTTTATAAGTCCAATAAGAAGATTCCAGCCTTTGTCAATGGAATCCTTTTTTATATATTCATTTTCAGTATGGAAATTTCCGCAATCGCAAAGACCTGTGCAAAAAGACGGCCAGTTTTTGCTTAAAGCTGCGTTTATATTGGTGCTCATGGATTTTATTTGAGGGGCAAGATTGTTTTTTTTAAAAACCGGCATTATTTTTTTTAAAATTTCATCTTTTTTTATACAATCAGCTCCAGGCCTTGAACCAATGTCTTTAATTTCAATTTTTATGTCAGGGCTTTCAAATTCTTTTATCAGCTTAAAAGTAATATCTTGTGCTTTTTGAAGAAGTTGTTGGGACTCTGATCTGAATTCAAAAAGGCATAAGCAATAATCTGCAATAAGATTTATGGAAGTTCCACCGTTGATTTTTCCGGCATTAAATGTTGGTTTGTCCTTTAAAAAATTTTCAGTAATTTTTCCTTTTATTGAATTTAAAAGACTGCACATTGTTTCAATGGCATTTGGGCTGCCAAAATCTTCAAAACTGTGTCCGCCTTTTGTGAAAATTTTGCATTCAAATCTTTTTGAGCCAAGTCCATTAAATGAAATTGTATTGTATGAAAGGTCAAAGGATACAAAAAGCTCTGGTACTGAATTGAAATCTGAAATAAAATTTTTTACTCCATAAAGGTTCCCAATGCCTTCTTCTCCAGATGAAAGAAGAATTGTAAAAGGCTTTTTAATATTTTTATTTTTGAGCTTTTCACATAAAAAAAGAAGCATGGATACAGCAAAAAGATCATCAGCACAACCCTGGCCTTTTATAATGTCTGCGGTTTCTTCATAATTTTCACAAAAACCTTTTCCTGCAACATCTGTATGAGCATCAAAAATAATTGTTTCTTCTTTTTTCCCTTGTTTTATAGGAATAATTATATTGTCTGCCTTGTCTTTTTGAAAATTTATTGATCTTTTTTTTAAGAACTCTTCAATCAATAAAAGCCTTTTTGATTCTTCAAGGCTTTTGCCTGGAGTAAGAGCAAGTTTTTTTATGAGAGAAATTAAATTTTTTTTATCAAGCTGCATGGTTAAACCTTGATTTAATTGTAAACTGAATTTTTATTTACAATAAAAAAAAATTTTTTTCCATATTAGAATGGCATGCCTTTGAGTATTGACATAATTTGAATGGTGTTTATTCTTTTATCATTCAAAAATTCCCTTAATTTACTTGTTAAGTTATTCCTGTTTTTAGTGATAAGGTTTTGTTATATTTTAGTTTTTTAAAATAAATCTAAAAAAATTTTCAAACAAATATTGACAGTATAAAGCCAGTGATTACTTTTAATTCAAAAGGAAGTTAAATATATAACATATTGTAATTTATCATTAATAATTTTTATTTTAAACTTTTATTTAAAACAATAAGTAATTATGGAGGTGATAATATGGCAATCGTAAGATGGGAACCTTTCAGAAACGTAGCAAGTCTTCAGGACAGAATTAACAGAATGTTTGATGATGTATTTTCAAGAATGGATTCATCAGACATGGAAGAAGGTGCAATTGGAGCATGGAAGCCTGCATCTGATATTTATGAAACAGAAGATGCAATTATTATTGAAACCGAACTTGCAGGCCTTAAAAAAGAAGATGTAAATGTTGAAGTAAATGACAATGTTCTTTCAATTAAAGGTGAAAGAAATACTGAAAAAGAGGAAAATAAAGACAACTATTACAGAAGAGAAAGATTTACAGGAAAATTCCACAGGGCATTTACACTTCCAATGGATGTAAACGTAGAAAAGATTTCTGCAAAATTTAAAGACGGTGTTCTTGTACTTGAAATTCCAAAGCCTGAAGAGAAAAAACCAAAGAAAATAAATGTTGCTTTGGAAGAATAAACTCAATTTACGGCGGTTTTAAACCGCCGTAATTTTTTGCCTGCCTTTGTAAATCTTGGCTTTACAAATTTAAAACTAAATTGGATAATGCCTTTTTTTAAAAAAGGCAGGTTTAATTTGCATTTAAAAGACCAATGGAAAAATTTTGCTTCTGACCTGGTAAGCCCGGATGAAATTTGTAAAAAATTTAATGCAGACCCGGATATTTTTAAAATTCACAGCATTTATCCCTTTAAAATCAACAGGTATTTTTTTTCCCTTATAAAAGAAAAAAACGATCCTTTGTGGATTCAGGCAATTCCCGATGAAAAAGAAATTTTGGATTCAAAGGGAGTAAAAGACCCTTTTCTTGAAGACAATATTTTGTCGCCTGTTCCAAATATGATTCACAGATATAAAAATCGTGTAATACTTCTTGTATCAGATAAATGTGCGGTTTATTGCAGGCATTGCATGAGAAAAAGACGGGTCGGCCTTCATCAGGAAACTTTTTTTGACAATTTTACTGATATTTTAAATTATCTTGAAAACCATAATGAAGTTGATGACATTATTCTATCAGGCGGAGATCCTCTTCTTGTTTCAGATGAAAAAATTGAGTTTATTCTTTCAAATTTGAGAAAAATTAAAAAAGATTCCATTTTAAGAATACACACAAGAACTTTTTCAACCCTTCCCCAGAGAATAACAAAAAACCTGTGCCAGATAATAAAAAAATATGAACCTGTTTATATAAACACTCATTTTAACCATTCCATGGAAATAACAGAGGAAACAAAAAAATCTTCTTTTTTAGCCTCTGATTACGGAATTCCCCTTGGCTGCCAGAGCGTTTTTTTAAAAGGCGTAAACAATAATTACACTGCACTTTCAGAGCTTTTTACAAATCTTTTGAAAATAAAGATAAAACCTTATTATCTTCATCATCCAGACCCTATAAGGGGAACAGGCCATTTGCGTCCTGATATAAGGGAAGGCATAAAAATAATGAAAATGCTTAGGGGAAGAATAAGCGGTATGGCAGTTCCTTATTATATGATAGACTTGCCTGACGGCGGTGGAAAAGTTCCTCTTCTTCCAGAATATATAAAGCATTTTGGACAAGATTTTCTTGAGGTTGAAAACTTTATGGGGAAATTGTACAAATATCCATTATAATGGGCTGAATTAGTGAATGGCCGTTTTGTTCAGACATTAATTAGCGGCAGTCTAAAACTTGGATTTTGTTTCAGTTTAGGTGAAAAATTTAACTTTACAGCCAGCAAAATATTTTGAGGGTTAAATTTTGAATTTTACTTTAGAATTGACAAAAAAGGCATTTTTTATTCAGGGCTGATTATTTGTTTGGAGAAATTATATTATGCTTATCAAGCTTTCTAAGATGCATGGAATTGGAAATGATTTTATTCTTGCAGATGACAGAAAATCAAATATTTTAAATCAAATTGACTATTCATCCCTTGCAAAAAAGCTTTGTCACAGGAATTTTGGACTTGGGGCAGACGGATTTATTGTTGCTGTCAGTTCAAAAACCCATGACATAGGTTTTAAAATTTTCAATTCAGACGGCTCAGAGGCAGAAATGTGCGGCAATGGAATGAGATGTTTTGCAAAATATGTCTATGAAAAGTCTATATTAATGCAAAAGATTATTAATGTAGAAACAAAAGCCGGAAGCATTGTTCCCCTGCTGGATATAAATTTTGAAGGTATTGTGGAAAATATAAAAGTAGATATGGGAGAACCTGTTTTTGATCCGGAACTTATTCCCTGTACTTTAAAAAAAGACAGGATAATTTCTGAAAAAATAGAAGTTCTTGGAAATGAAGTTGAAATTACCTGTGTTTCCATGGGAAATCCCCATGCAGTTATTTTTATTGAAAATGATATTGAAGATTTTCTTTTTTTCAAACTTGGGCCTGCAATTGAAAATTTTAATATTTTTCCCAAAAAAACCAATGTTGAATTTGTAAGGATTATATCTGAAAATGAAATATCTGTAAGAGTATGGGAACGGGGTGCAGGTGAAACCCTTGCCTGCGGAACCGGTGCTTGTGCTTGTGTTGCTGCCTGTGTTTTGAATAATAAAACCCTGGAAGAAGTAGTTGTAAGACTTAAAGGCGGAAGTCTTGACATAAAATGGAACAGGGCAAACAATCATATTTTTAAGACAGGACCGGCAAAGTTTGTTTATGAAACAGAAATAGAACTGGAAAGGATAAAAAATGATTTATAGCAGAGCTTTAAAAGCAGCCGAATTTGTTGAAGATATTTTTGCCGAAGCTGAAACCGGCATTTTTCTTGGAACAGGGCTTGGAGGCTCTGTTGATTTTATGAGAGTCATTGAATCTGTTCCATATTCTGAAATTCCTCATTTCCCAATTTCAACTGTTGAAAGCCATGCCGGAGAAATGATTTTTGGAGAAATTTCAGGCAAAAAAGTTATAGTAATGAAGGGAAGATTTCATCTTTATGAAGGCTATACTGCAGATCAGGTTTCATTTCCTGTAAGGCTTATGCAGGTTCTTGGAGTAAAAAATCTTATTGTTACAAATTCGTCTGGAGGTTTGAATTTAAGTTTTAAACCAGGAGATTTAATGGTCATAGAAGACCATATAAATCTTACAGGAGAAAATCCGCTTGTTGGAGTAAATGACGAAAATCTTGGACCAAGATTTCCTGATATGAGCCAGACCTATGACAAAGGTTTGAGAGATCTTGTTTTTGAGGCAGGAGAAGAACTTGGAATTTATGTTCACAAAGGAGTTTATGCAGGACTTAAAGGGCCTTCTCTTGAAACACCTGCTGAAAACAGATTTTTAAGAACAATAGGTGCTGATGCTGTTGGCCTTTCTACTGTATGTGAGGTTATTGCAGGCAGGCATGCAGGTATGCGTGTGCTTGGAATGTCAATAATAACAAATATTAACAATCCTGATGAGCCTGAAGAGGCAAAAATTGATGACATAATTCAGGTTGCAAATGATTCAGCAGAAAAGCTTGAAAATATTTTAAAATTAATAATAAGGAAGTTGTAATTTATGGATTTAAAAGCTGATCTTTTGCTTACAAACGGTATAATTGTAACAGTAGACAATGAAAATAATATAATTCAAAACGGCGATGTTGCAGTAAAAAACGGTAAAATTATTAAAATTGGGAAAAATCTTGATATAAAGGCTGATAAAAAAGAATCTCTTTGCGGTTCAATAATAATGCCTGGTCTTATAAATTCCCATACCCATGCTGCCATGACTCTTTTAAGGGGATTTTCAGATGATCTTCCCTTGATGGAATGGCTTGATGAAATTTCTCCGGCAGAAAGGTCCCTTGAAGCAGGCGATGTTTATGCAGGAACTTTTCTGGCATGCCTTGAAATGCTCAAGGCCGGAACTACCTGTTTTGCAGATATGTATTTTTTTGAAGATCAGGCTGCACAGGCTGCAATAGATGCAGGAATTAAAATTATTGCAGGGGAGGGTATTTTAAATTTTCAAACCCCAAGTGCACTGACTCCAGAACATGCCTTTGAAAATACAGAGTTTTTATTTGACAAATATAAAAACCACCCTTTGGTAAAAGTTTGTATAGCACCCCATTCCACTTATCTTGTAGACGAAAAGTATCTTATAAGGGCAAATGAATTTTCTTTAAAACATAATCTTCCCATGATGATCCATGTTTCTGAAACAGCTTCAGAAGTTTCACAGCTGATAGAGAAAACCGGTAAAACACCTGTAAAATATCTGAATTCTTTAGGACTTTTAAATAAAAATCTTCTAGCAGTTCATTGTGTTGTTCTAGATGAAGAAGAAATTGAGCTTTTCAAAAAATTTGATGTAAAGGTTTCACACAATCCTGAAAGCAACATGAAACTTGCTTCTGGCATAGCACCTGTTCCGGAAATGCTTGAAAAGGGAATATGTGTTGCACTTGGGACAGACGGAGCTGCAAGCAATAATGACCTTTGTCTTTTAAGTGAAATGGATACAGCTGCAAAACTTCACAAGGTCAATAAACTTGATCCAACTGTTGTGTCTGCAAGGCAGGCAGTTAGAATGGCTACAATTGATTCTGCAAGGGCCCTTGGAATAGAAGGAGAAACAGGTTCCCTTGAAATTGGAAAAGATGCAGATTTTCTAGTTTTAAATCATGATCTTCCAGGTCTTAACCCTATGTATTCTCCAGAATCCCATATAGTTTATGCAGCCTCAAGAAGAGAGGTAAGAGATGTTTATGTCAAAGGTAAAAAAATGGTTTCAAATGGTATAATTGTTTTTTCAGATACATTATCAGCAATAAAAAATGTAAATAGAATTATTGATAAATTTGGAAAAAATTTTATTAAATCTTAATAAAAAATTTACCATGGGTTTTGTTTGATATATAATTAAGATGTATTTTTTGTTTTTTTAAAGTTTGATTTTTCACTTAAGATTAAATTCAGTTTCTCATAATGTTTTGACATTCAATTATTATTTCTTTTCAACGCTTTGATTTTTAACTTTAGTTATTCTTGTTTGACGGCTTCCCAAGCCTGGTCCGGGAAATTTAACAATTAAAAATGGAAAACGTTTTGAAAACTAATGCTTACTCTCCCTCATTTGAAGAAAGCCGGGAATTTAAAAAAAATTATGTAATGAAAAATCTTTGGTATCAGAGAATTTTAATATTTATTGCAATAATAATTTATATTGGCCTTGGTTATTTTCATGCAGGTGAAAATCCCCATCTTGCAAAATACATATACATAATCCGTCTTGGTATTGTTGCACCTGTTGCATTACTGATAATAATTTTCAGTTTTTTCAAGATTTATGAAAAAATTGCGGGTTTTCTTTTTTCTGTGGGCATTATTGCAGCAGGCTCAGGTGTAATAGTTCTGATAAAATATTGTGATGATTCAGCAAAATATTATTTTTTAACTGGTCTTGTTCTTATAGTTTTTATGAATTATACACTGAAAATTCTTTTGCCCTGGGCTTTTTTATCTGGTGCAGGTATTGCAGTTGTTTTTAACTTTTCTGATTTTATTTTTAAAATAGACAACGCTGCAAATATTGGAAATACACTTTCTTCAAGTGATTATATTTATATAAATATTTATCTTATTACAGCAAATATTTTAGGTGCATATCTTGCTTTTGTTTTTGAATTATACGAAAAAAAAGATTTTTTTTTCAAACGAAATCTTGAAATGGAAAAATTCAGGATAGGTTCATTAAACAAGGATCTTGAAACAGCAGTCAAGAAAAACGAGTATGATCTCATTGAAAAAAATATTCAGCTTAAAACTTTTTATGAAGAAAAAAAAACTATTGAAAAAGAGCTTAAAAATAAAAGCAATGAGTATTTAAACCTTATTGCAACCATGGATGATGCATGTTTTGAAATAAATAAAACCGGAAAAATTATTCTATTAAATCCAGGCCTTTCAAATCTTCTTGAAACAGATTACAGCAGAATAAAAGATAGGTCATTGTTTGATTTTTTAGATGAAGAAAGCATTAGAAGTGTAAAAAGAAAAATGCAGAAATTTTTTGAAGTCAAAGATAAAACATTGAGAATTGACTTTAAAATTATCTGTTTGAACAGTGAAAAAACAAAAAAACATGTTGAAGCTTCAGTAACAAAAAAATTTTCTTCAAAGGGAAAACTAACAGGTTTTTTAGGTATTGTAAGGGATGTGACCCAAAGGCACAAATTTGAAAAAGAGCTTGAAAAGGCAGACAGGATCAAATCTTTTTTTCTTGAAAATATAAATCATGAGTTAAGAACACCTTTAAATGGAATGACAGGGTTTACTCATATGCTTATTTCTTCAGAAGAACTTTCGCCAGAAGACAGAAAAAAGGCAGTGATGATTAAGTCAAGCCTTGATCACATGAGTTTTTTAATTAATGATCTTCTTGATTTTTCAAAAATTTATGCAGATGAAATGGTTGTTGAAAATGAAAAATTTCTTTTTTCTGATTTAATTGAAAGAATAAAAAAGCAATGCAAAAGATATTCTTTTTCTTCTGATTTTGATATTATTTTCAATAAAGATCAAAAAATTTCCAATTCATATATTGGAGATATAAAACTGATTTCCAATTCAATAGGATCACTGGTTGAAACCGCATTAAGATTCTGGGGGCCTGAAAATCTTATTATGGATGCCTTTTGCACCTCAAATGAAAACGGTATTGACCTTATTAAAATAAATATAAAAACCCAAAGTCTGAAAGATGAAAATTCAGGACTTCCTTGTTTTATGGACCAGGGATTGGATTTTGATAAAGATTTCGACTGTGCAGATAAATCAGATTTTCTTTTTTCAGTTGCAGGAATGATGATTGAGAAGATTGGCGGCAGAGTGCTTACAGCTTATGACGGGCATAAAAACGGGTTTTCAGTGGAAATCCCTCTTGAAAAGGATAGTTTTGAAATATCTGAAAAAAGAAAGGATGATAAAGAACAATTGATTGCTGATAAAAATATTCTAATTGTTGAAGACAATAAGGTTAATCAGATGGTTCTTCAGGCAATTTTAAAAAAAGAAGGAGCCAATATTTATCTTGCAGCTGACGGAAAAAAAGGCATTGACCTTCTTTTAAATACAGATATTGATCTTGTTTTGATGGATATTCAGATGCCTGTTATGGACGGTATTACAGCAGCACAAAAAATAAGGGCCGGAGAAGCAGGAGAGCTTAAAAAAAATATTCCTGTTATTGCTGTAACAGCCCATGCTGTGAAAGCTGATAAAACAAGATGTTTAAGTGCTGGAATGGATGATTATCTGACCAAGCCGGTAAAACCTGATGTTTTAAAGGCTGCTATAGTTAAAAATTTATTTAAGGGGGCCGTAAATGAGTGATAAGGCAGATCTTTTACTGAAAAATTTAAAAGTAGTTAATGTATTTACAGATCAGATAGAAGAAAAGAATATTGCAGTTAAAAACGGCAGAATAATAGGTTTTGGCGATTATTGTGCAGATGAGGAAATTGATTATAAAGGTTTTTTTGCAGCTCCAGGTCTTATTGATTCCCATGTTCACATAGAAAGTTCAATGGTTTCTGTACCAGAGTTTGCAAAAGCAGTTTTAAAAAGCGGAACAACAACTGTTGTGGCAGATCCCCATGAAATTGCCAATGTCCTTGGAACAAAAGGCATTGATTATATGATTTCTTCTTCCAAAAATCTTCCTGTTGACATTTTTTTCATGATTCCTTCATGCGTTCCTTCAACCAATATGGAAACTTCAGGTGCAGTTATTGAAGCAGAAGATATTAAGCCCTATTTTGAAAATCCTTTGGTTGCAGGACTTGGAGAGGTAATGAATTATCCTGGTGTTATAGCAGGAGATCCAAAGGTTATTGCAAAAATAAATGCCTGTCTTGAAAGTAAAAAAACAGTTGACGGACACGCTCCCTTTGTCACTGGAAAAGATCTTTGTGCCTATGTAAATGCAGGAGTTTCAAGTGACCACGAATGCGTTTGTCATGAAGAAGCCCTTGAAAAACTGTCACTTGGAATGAATATAATGGTAAGGGAAGGAACTTGTGCAAGAAATTTGAACGATCTTTTTCCGGCCATAAATGAAAAAAATTCTGAAAAAATGATGTGGTGTACTGATGACAGGCATCCCCATGACCTGTCACATGGTCATATAAGTGAAATAGTAAGAGATGCAGTTTCACTTGGCCTTGATCCAATAATTGCAATAAGAATGGGAACTTGGTCTGCCTGCGGACATTTTAAATTTACAGACAGGGGAGCAATTGCACCTGGAAAAATTGCTGATCTTATTATTTTTAAAGATCTGGCAAATTTTAATCCCCATATAATTTACAAATCAGGCAAAAAAGTTTTTGAAAATGGAGAATATACAAAAACAGTAAGTTTTGGTTCTTTGCCTGAAAGCCCAAAGGTTATGAATGTTGACCCTGAAACTCTTGATTTTTCAATTGAGTGTGAGGAAAACAAAAAAATTAATATAATAGGAGTAATTGAACATCAGGTTATTACAAAAAGATTTAAGGATGTTCCAAAAATAGAAAATGGTTTTGCAGTATCAGACACAAAAAGGGATATTTTAAAACTTTGCGTTGTTGAGCGTTATTCAGGAAAAGGACGTACTGGTAAGGGTTTTGTAAAAGGTTTTGGAATAAAAAAAGGAGCATTTGCTTCAAGTGTAGGCCATGATTCACACAATATAATTGTATGCGGAACAAATGATGAAGACATGAAAACAGCAGCCAAAAAAGTAATTGAAATGAAAGGCGGATTTGCAGTGTGCGAGAGTGGAAAAATCCTTGCCTGCCTTGCTCTTCCAATTGCAGGGCTTATGTCTGAAAAAACTCTTGATGAGGTAAAAGCAGAGCTGGATGATGTTCTTGATGCAGTTAAAAAAATTGGTGCAATTCAAAAAGACCCTTTTATAAGCCTTGGCTTTTTGTCTCTACCTGTTATTCCTGAGCTTAAACTTACTGATTTTGGACTTATTGATGTTTCAAAATTTGAAAAAATATCTTTGTTTACAGATTGATCTGGATTTAAAATGAAACTTTTAGAATTAAAAGAACCGGTTTTTGCGGCACATAGAGGTTTGTCATCGTTTTTTCCTGAAAATACAATGCCTGCTTTTATAGCAGCACTAAATTTAGGGTGTTCTATGATTGAGCTTGATGTTGGTATAACAAAAGACAATGAAATTGTTGTTATTCATGACGACACCCTTGACAGAACAACTACAGGCCGCGGCAAAATATCGGACAATTTTTATTCAGATATTTTTTATAAGGCTGATGCAGGAAAAATATTAAGTTCAGGCAAAATTTCTGCAAAAGTACCAAGGCTTGAAGAAGTTTTAAATCTTGTAAAAGACAGAGCTGTTTTAAATATTGAGATAAAATCAGAAGTTTATAAAAAAGGCGATGACAAAAAATCCTCTGAAGCAATGATTCTTTGGCTTGTTGAGAAAAAAAACATGATTGACCAGGTGATTTTTTCTTCATTTAACCATAAAATTCTTTTAAGATTAAGGGAACTTTCCAAAACTGCAAATTTAGGAATTTTAACTTCAGGAGAACCAAGGCCTCCGGTTGGTTTGACAAGAAAACTCAATGCATTTTCATGGCATCCGGGCCATGTAAATTTATCCAAAAAGCATATCAGGTATTACAAAAGACATACTGGTAAAAAAGTAATTCCTTATACAGTCAATAAACCCAAAAAAGCATCAAAGCTTATTAAATCTGGAGTAAGCGGTTTTTTTACAGATTGTCCTCAAAAATTTATCTAAAATTTTCGGGAGAAATATGAATAGACTTTCTTTTTCTGCAATTTCACTCAGTCTTGGGTGTTTTTCAGCATTTTTTCTGGTATTTTTTTTCCATTATAAATACCTTGCAGCAATATTTTCAATTTGCCTGATTTTGTCAATTTCCCTTTTGATTTATCTTAATGCCGAAGATATCAGGGATGAAAATATTGGAAATGTTTTTCCTTTGTCCTGGTTTATTCCCTCTCTTGATTCAAAAAAACGGATAAGTATTTTTTCTATTTTTTTTCTTTCTGCAATTTTATCTATTTTTTATCTTTTTAATTTATTTGAGCAAAGGGATTATATAGTAAATGTATCCAAAAATGACATAAATTATATGTTGAAATCTGTTTCAAAAAACATAAGAGAGCTAAATGAGGTAAGAACAAATATTTCACAGATTTTAAAAAACAATAATTATGCTTTTTTGGGTGTAGAAAACGAAATTGAATATCCAGAAATTTACAATATTAAATTCATAAGTGATGAAACAAAGAGAATTTTAAATCCTGAAAAGCCTGTAGAGCTTGATTTGAAAAATTTTCAGCCAGCACTAAATGAAAATGACAAAGTTTCTCTAGTCAGTATAAAAAATAATAAAATCCTTTTAAATATTATTTCTTCGGATATTTCCAAATCTGGAACATATCAATATTTGAATGTTGTTTTTGACATTACAGATATTGTTGGCGGTTTAAAGGAATTGTTTGGTTATGAGTTTATTTTTGTTTCATATGAGGGTTCTGAAATAAGGCATGAAGAAATTTATTCCACTGGTTTAAGGGATGTATCAAAAAAGATTTTTGAAAAAGCAGAAAATGACGATTCTGAACTTTTGTTCCTTAAAGTAGAAGATGAAAATTATATTGTATCCAGAGCAAATTTTCACAGCGACCTTTTCAGGGTTTTTTCCAGGGGGTATTTTGTCAAGCAGATAGACGGCTCATATCCTGGTGCAAAATATTTTTTAATTGAAATTTTTCTAGGAACACTTGTGTGCATGATTATAATTATGTTTTTATATACATATACTGACAGAATGAACAAAACAGTATCTGATATTATTTCTGAAAAAGATGAATATTATAATTTGAGCCTTGAAAAGGACATAAACCTTAAATCATCTCTTGATGCAATAGAAGAGGGTGTAATAATTACAGATATAAGCGGATTTGTAACTGCTGTAAATTTATCAGCACAAATGCTTACAGGGTTCAGTTCAGATTATTCAGATATTAGAAATATTCGTGATATGTTTAATTTCAGGGCAGCTGTTTCAACTCCATATGTGGGCGACAGTGATGATGTAATTGAGTCAATAATTAAAACCAAAAAAATAATATTTGAATGTTCACCCACTGACTTTGCAAGAAGAAATATTCAGATAGTGCTTAAAGCTTCAGTAATTACAACTGATCTTAATGAGTCAATTGGAATTGTTTTTATAATCAAGAATATGTTTACTGAAAAATCTTCTGAATCAAATGCTTTAAAAATGATTTCCGATGCCCTTGAAGTAACTGAAACAGGGGTATGGGAACTTAATCCGGTTACAGGAAATATAGTTTATTCAGATTCATGGAAGAATTTTCTTGGTTTTTATGAAAAAAGAAATACAGGCAATATTGAAGAATTTTTGTCCCATATACATCCAAATGAAAGAAATTTTGCTAAAGAATCAATAAATATGCATCTTGAAGGCAAAACAAATTATTATATCAGCGAGCACAGGCTTACAAGAAAAGACGGTTCCTATGTCTGGGTGTGTGACAAAGGCCAGGTTATTGAACGTGGTGAATCAGGCGAAGCAAAAAAAATGGTTGGAATTACCTATGAAATTTCAAGGCACAAGAGCGAAGAAAGATTTTTGAGTGAAATGAAATATTTTTTCAACCGCGGACCTGTTGCATACATGATCTGGAAAAATGATGAAAATTTAAGTGTAGAATGTGCCAGTTCAAATATTGAAGAACTTACAGGTTACACAGATTCTGAATTTTTGTCCGGCTCATTTTTTTATAGGGATATAATGGATATAAAAGATTATACAGCAGTAATGGAAGATTTTAAAAATCTTGTAAATTCAGATATTTCATTTTCTGACAGAATAGTTTCCATTTATACAACTGCCGGCGGGAAAAAAGATTTTCGTCATTATGTTAAAAAAATTTATGATGGAAAAGGAAATATTTCTCATTTTATAGGATACATAATTCAGGTTTGACTTGATTAAAAATAAATTGATGATATTGGTGAATAAAATAATAAAAACACCGGTATTGTCAAATGAACAAAACAGAACGAATTTATAAGTTTCATACCCTTATAAAAAATCTGCGTTATCCTTCCCTTAAAAGAATCATGGAAGAGCTTGAATGCTCGGAATCAACTGTAAACAGGCTTAAGCAGAACCTTACTGATTATTATGGGGCTCCATTAAAATATGATGTGGAAAAAAACGGATATTATTATGATGAGTCTGAAAGAAAAATCGACCTTCCTGGTTTTTGGTTAAGTCCTGATGAAATTTATGCACTTTTTGTATGTATTCAGGTTATTGAAAAAAGTGAAGAAATTGGAATTTCATCGATAATAAGTCCTCTTACCTCAAAAATTGAGGAAATTATTGCCAAATTCGGCCACTCCCCAAAAAATTTAAAATCTCTTATAAAAGTAATGCCTTTGTATTCAAGAATAATGAAAAAAGGCAATTTTACCAAAGTCTGTTCATCTCTTATAAACAACGAAATTATTGAAGCTGAATATTTTACAAGGTCATGCAAGAGAAAAAGCATGAGAAAACTTCATCCCCAAAGGCTTATCCATTATAAGGATAATTGGTATTTATGTGCCTATTGTGAAAAAAACAAGGAACTCAGGGTTTTTTCTGTTGAAAAAATAAAAATTTTAAAAACAGAAAAAAATGCAAAAAAAATTGATTCTAAAGAAATAGACTCCTTTCTTGAAGACGGCTTTGGAGTTTTTTCGGGAAAAGCCGAGCACATTGCAAAATTAAGATTTTCTGAACCAAACTCAAACTGGGTCAAAGACGAAATCTGGCACAAAAACCAGAAAAAATATTTTGAAGGCAAGGACCTTGTTTTAGAAATTCCCTTTAGCAATCCAACTGAGCTTGTAATGGAGATTTTACGCCACGGCGACGGAGTGGTCGTTGAATCCCCTGAATTTTTAAAAGAGCTTGTAATTGAAAAACTTAAAAAAAATTTAAAAAAGTATCTGGGGTCTGTCAGTTTTTGACAGACCTTGTGTGTTATGGTTGTTGAAAATTAAAAACAGGACAGGTTATGAAACTTAAAATTTCTTTGCAAAGCGATAAATTAATAAAAGTTCCTTTTGGTTTTTCAGAGTATCTGCAGGCATTGGTTTATAATTTTTTAGATCGTGTTTCTTCTGAATGGCTGCATGAAACCGGATTTAAATATGAAAAACGGACTTTTAAATTTTTTACTTTTTCATCATTTCTTGAAAAGCCTGAAATTATAAAAAAAGAAAAAGTTTTTATTTTCCCAGATTCAGTAAGCTTTATTATTTCTTCTCCGGTTGACTGGATTATAAAGCAGGTTGCACAAAATATAGTAATTTCAGAAAAGGTAAGAATTGGAAAAAACAATTTAAATGTATCTGGTGTGGAAATAATTCCAGATGAAAAAATTGAAGAAAGCAAAGTAAGAATAAATGCTTTAACTCCTATAGAAGTTCATTCAACTCTGGAAAAAAAGGACGGAGAAAAAAAAACTTATTATTATTCTCCCTCGGAAAAAGAATTCAGTGAAATTGTAAATAATAACCTGAAGAAAAAATGGAAAGCTCTTTTTGATGAAGATTGTTTATATGATTTAAAAATTGAGCCTGTGAGAATTCAGTTTTGCAAAGAACAGATTAGAGTCTTTAAAAAAACTGTAATTAAAGGATATTCAGGACATTATTTTATTGAAGGTGAGCCTCGGTTTTTGGAATTTGCAATAAGTGCAGGGCTTGGGAGCCGAAATAGTGGTGGGTTTGGTATGGTTGAGGTTGTGTATAAATAGTAATGGATGGTTTTATTATGGAATTTAAAATCACAGGTTCTGTTATACATGCATATGTTGTCTGTCCAAGAAAAAGCTGGCTTATGACTCGTCAGATATCAGGGGATCAGGATAATGAACTCTTGGAAATAGGGCGTTTTATTTCAGAAAAAACATATAAAAGAGATAATAAAGAGATAAACTTGGGAGATAGCAAGATAGATTTCATACGAAAAAAGGATAATATTCTTATAATCTCAGAAACAAAAAAGAGTTCGAAAATGATTGATGCCACTGAAGCACAGTTATTGTTCTATCTGTTTTCATATAAGGATAACTTTAGAAAAGCTTATGGAGAGATAAGAATACCAAAAGAAAAAAAAGTTATTCCAATAGAGCTTGCAGAAGAAAAAGAAAATTATGTTAAATGTCTTATTAATGAGATTGAAGAATTAATAAACACTGAAAAGCCGCCTGATAAAAAAAGGATAAAAGCTTGTGCTTCTTGTTCATATCTTGAGTTTTGTTGGAGTTAAATTAGTGAGTGGCTTTTCATGGTTTTAAATTTTTAAAAAATACTTGGAGCAAAGAATGATACAGGAACTTGTTAATTATACAAAATGGCTTAAAGATGATTTTCCTGAAATTTTTGAGGGGAAGTTATCTGAGGGCATACATATTTTAATTGATATAGATGAAACTGGGGAAATTATTGAAAATTCATATCAAAGCGAAGTCTTCAAAAAAGATAAAGAACCATCTCATTTTTTAAATAAACTTAAAGCAAGAGAAATTGTTTCAAATGCACTAGGCAATAACAAGGGGATCATTGATAAGGTCATTTTTTCTAACAATCCGTATTCAGTGTTTTTTAAAATTTATTTTACAGCTTCAACAGATAAAACAAAGGTTTTGGATAAAGAAAAATTTAAAAATTTCAGAGATACATCTCTTTTAAGGTTTGAAAATAATGAATCTAATTTTGATAAAATAAAAGATGAACTAGTTGATACTTTTATTAAACCTCAAATTTTATCTGTAATTAAAAATGATAAAAAATCTATACCAGCATATTTTTTTAAAATAGAAAACGATTTTTTTGAGTTAGAAGAGTCGGATATAGAATATATCTATCTGAAAAACATACAAGAATATATGGCTGTGAAGTTCATTGATGATGTTATTAGAGATCCAAATTTCTTAAGTATGTTTATTTCTCTTGATAAAAATTTTGATAAAGAAAAACTTGAAATTCAAGATTACTATTTTGATAAATACATAAAAGTTAATTTCAATGTCCCCTTTAACATACTTAAAAAAGCATCGAATAGATATTTTTCGGAAAAGATTTTTAATATTACTAAATATAATAAATTGTTTAATGGAGCTAATTATGGCCTGTCCAACTTTTTTAATAAGTCAGCTGAAGATAAAAAAATATTTAATTTGCATAGAAGTTCTTACTTCATGGCAAATGAATTAGTAGAAATAAGCGATGCTTTATATTTAAATGAGTTTTTAAATTCAATTGATTCTTTGCCAAAGGTGTTGCCAGTATTTATTGATAAAAATGAACTTAATTATGATGTTATTACTTTGTTTAAAAATGATAATAACAGGGGCTATAAAGAAATAATTGCAATTATGGCAAGTCAGAAAAAAAGAGATTTAAATAATTATTATTTACTAAATTTTTCTAAAAAAGAAATCAGAGATTTTGATTTTGTTTCTACGTTTAAATATTTCGTTCAAATGAAACGACTCTCTTCATTAGAAGAAATTTTTGAAAAGTATAAATCCCCCTATGAGATTGATAATATTTTTGACATTGAAAACATAATTGATTCAGAATTTATTGTACAGATTCATAGAGAAACAAAAAAAGAATCAGGATTTTTGTCTGATAATTATTTTTTTTCACCATCTGCTTCTAAAAAAGATGTAGTTCAAAAGAAACATTTTGCACCTAAATTTGTCAAAGAAAATTATTATAAATATCGTAAACTTTTATATGATGCCTTCTATAAATCAAGGTTATATTTGATTTCTGCAAGTATTGTTAAACATATCTGTATGCCTGTAATTCATTATGAAATAGAGAACGATGAAACTGAAAATAAAAAAAGTAAATTTGAAAATCGAATAATAAGAAAGATATTACTATATATTCAATTGAATGAAATTTTTGATAAAGAACATATTAATTTTGGAGGGATAGATATGGCTTCGGAGTTGCCACGTTATAGAGACAATTGTTTAAACCTCGTAAAAGGTAAAATTGACTCTTATAAAAGTGATGAAGATTTTGCTTTTGGTACAGGACAGCTTATACGGTATTTACTCGAACTAAGTGAATCATCCAATAAGAATCATTCAATGTTTGCTCCTTTTTTACAAAAATTGGGTAATTTCAACGTGTTTATTTCTCAAATAAATAAAGCCATGATGACGTATGGCCATAAAATTAAAATGAATTATGACACTGTTGACAGGTTAATGAGTAATACAACTGGTTATACTTTAGAAAATGGAAAAACATTAAAAAGTTTAGAAACACTTATTATATGTGGCTACTTTGCAAAGTCTGTAATTGAAGAAGTTGTAAAAGAAAAGAGAGACTCTAATTCAAAAGGAGATAAATAATGTCAACAAAAAAATCTAATGGCTCAAAAATGTTTAGCAGAAGAGTTTATGGTCTTCAGATCATTAAATCAAAAAATTCAAACTATAATGCTGATTTTACTGGTGCTCCACGAACCCTACCTAACGGTACTGTCTATGCAACGGATAAAGTAAGTAAGTTCAATGATAGAAAGTATCTAGGGCGTAATGATAAGGATTGTATTTTTACAAAAACAACTTATAAATCTGATCTTAATCCAATGATTCTTAAGGAAGTTTATGAAAGTCACTTTGGAACTATAAGTGATGATACAAAAAAAGAAGATATTTTAAAGAATTTATTAACAAAATTAGATGTAAGACTGTTCGGTGCCACTTTTGCAGCTAAAGGTGCAGATAACAAGAATATATCTATTCATGGACCTGTTCAGGTTAGTTATGGCGTCAATAGATTTAGCTTGGAAGATTCAGGTGTTTATACTGCTCAAATAGGTTCTCCATATGCATCAAAAGCAGGTGATAACCAGACTACTCTTGGAACTCAAATACGCTCTATGGAAGCACATTATGTTCATCATTTTTCAATAAATCCTAAAAATTTATCAGCTTATGTTGAGCACTTTAAAGAAGAAAACAGTGATAATGATTTTAAGCTATTATCTGTTGAAGATGTGAGTAAGCTTAAGAAGGCAATGGCTCTTGCGACAACATATTATGATTCAACCTCCAAAAAAGATTCAGAAAATGAACTTTTAATGTGGATTGAAATGAATGATGGGTCTGAAAAGATACTTAAAAATTTTACAGATCTGATTACTGTGACTTCTACAGATAAAGGCAAATCAGAAATAGATTTTACAAAAGTTAAAGCTTATCTGGATAAATTCAAAACAGATATTTCAAAGATAGAAATTTATTATGATGATGTTTTTACAGATCTCAGAGGAATAGAAGTTTTTGAAAAAAAAGGTAACGATTGGGAAATTATAATAAAAAAAGATTTGAATGAAGTTCTATCATCACAGGAATGTGAGGTAAACTCTCAAGAAAAAACAGAGAAACAAAAATGAAGCTAATTACCTTTGAACTAAGATCAAGTTTCGGTTTTTTTAAAAAACCGGACATTAATGATTCCATATATTTGACCTACAATATGCTCCATAAACCTGCTTTGCTAGGTATTTTGGGGGCTATTTTAGGGGAGTGCGGCCATTATCAATATGACCAATTACCTGATTATTACAGAAAATTAAAGAATATAAAAATTGGAATAGAGCCAATTGGTGAAGGCCAAGAAAATGGAATTTTTGAAAAAACGATAGTTAAATATAATAATGCAACAGGTCATGCAAATGAAGGAACTTTAAATGTTATTGAACAGATATTAATAAATCCTGAATATAGAATTTATCTGTATGTCAAAGATTCAGAAGAGTATTTGTCTGAACTGAAATCAAAGTTAAAAAATCAGGAGGCTGTTTTTATCCCATATATGGGGAAAAATGATTTTCCCTGCTGGTGGGAAAATTATGACGAGATAGATGCTCATAATGTAACGGCCGACTATTTTAAAATAGATACTATTTTTGCAAAACCTGAAGGAACAAAGCTGGATGATTTAAAAAAATTAATGGCATTTGGTCTTTTTGCAGGAATGAAAGCAAATCCTGAAAGAAAATTCTCTCAGTTTGAACGACTCCCTGTTGGGTTTAATAAAACTCTTAAACAATATTCTGAACCTGAAGAATTTGTTTTTACAAATATTGAGTTTTCCAGAGAAAAATTTCAATGCAGTGAAAATTTTGTTCAGTTGGAAAGGGGAAATCATGTCGTCTACCTTTTTTGAACCTGTCAATTTTGAAGATTTAATAGATAAAGAAGAGCTTGATCCGCAAAAAATTATTGTAAACTGTGGAAATTACCTTGCTCATATACCTAAAGAAAATAAACCTGAAAATAATGAACTTCTTTCTGAACATATGGAGAGAACTAAAAATACTTTTTTGAAGTTGGTGAAATCCCATGGTTTGGATAAGGTTGTTGATAAGCATATAGGTTCTCTTATTTCAAGAGAATCTATTGTAAATAAACAGGATTTTTATGGATTTGTAAAATTGTTGTTTTTTGAAGCTGTTTATTTTCATGATCTTGGTAAAATTAATGAAAATTTTCAAATAGAAAAGATGAAAAATACGGTTGGCTTTGAAAAAGCTAATAACTCCCTTGGTTCAACACACTCAATTTTAAGTGTTTTTTTATTTTATTCATATATGCTGGAAAAAGTAAAAAAGCTTAAAACAGATGATGAGATGGGGCTGGCTTTTGTTTTTCTTCTTATATTTACCATGCCTGTTCGTAAACACCATTCACCAAGTTTGGCAAATCCGTTTCATTATTTTGAAATACAGGATTATGAAGAAAAGACTAATTTTTTTTCAAATGTAAATCTTGATAAAATTCAGCCTTACCTGGAGAAACTCAGATTAGAATTTGATCATTTTTTTCATAAAGATATTTTTTATGAAACCAGGCTTTCTGTTTGTTATAAAGGACCTTTTATCGACTCTTATTTAAGCGGAGTAAATTCTTTTTCTCTTTTTTCTTTGATAAAACTTAACTCATCTCTTTTAACTATTTCAGATTATATTGCAACTTCAGAATATGATTTGGACACAGAAATTGATTTATCCGGGGTTATAAATGATGAATTAAAAGAGAATGTTTATAAAAAATTTTATTCAACAAAAATTTATAATAAGGCTATCGATTACAGCAAATCTGAAAGAGATAAAGAAATAGAAAAGCTTTTAAATAGTGATCTAAATAAGCTTAGATTAGATATGATTGGTAAAGTAAGAAATTGTCTGAAATTGAATGCTGACAAAAATCTTTTTTTTCTGGAAGCTCCCACAGGAGGAGGAAAGACAAATATGTCTTTTATGGCTGTAGCTGAGTTGCTGAAGGAAAGAAAAGAACTTAATAAAGTTTTTTATGTTTTTCCATTTACAACTCTGGCAACACAGACATCTTTATCTTTAAAGGAAACATTTGATCTTAGGGAGTCAGATTATATTGAGCTTCATTCTAAAGCAGGTATGAAAAAAGACAGTGAGGAAAATAGTTCTGATGGGAATTATGGCGAAAACAAGCTGAATTATATAGATTACCAGTTTGTAAATTATCCTTTTACTTTACTGACCCACATAAAATTTTTCGACATAGTTAAATCTCATAAAAAAAATGACAATTACCTCTACCATAAACTGGCAAATTCAATTGTGATTATTGATGAATTGCAGGCTTATTCTCCTTCTCACTGGGATAAGATTTGTTTTTTTATGAAAAATTTGTCAGATCTTTTTAATACTGTTTTTATTGTTATGTCAGCGACTCTTCCAAAAATAAATGAGCTGAAGATCTCGGAATCTGCAGATTTTACAGAATTTGTGAATCTTAATAAAAACAAAGAGGAATTTTTTCAAAATCCTAATTTTGCTAAAAGAGTTGAGTTTGATTTATCTTTATTGAAAAAAGAAAAAAACACACTTCCAGAAATTAAAGAAAGGCTTTTTGAAGAAAGTGAGAAATATTTTGATGAGCATGGTAGGTGCTGGTCTATAGTTGAATTTATTTTTAAAAATTCTGCTTCTGAGTTTTATGACTTTATAAAGGAAGAAGCAGAAAAGAAAAAATATACGCTGAAAATGTTAAGTGGAACAATTCTTGAGCCTGTAAGAAGACAAATTATCAAAGACTTCAAATCTAATGCTGAAAATAAAGATGATAAATCAAAAATAATTTTAATTTCAACTCAGGTAGTAGAGGCAGGTGTAGATCTTGATTTTGATCTCGGATTTAAAGACAGCTCTATTATTGACAGTGATGAACAGCTTGCAGGCAGAATTAACAGAAATGCCTTAAAGTCTGGATGTAAAGTCTTTTTATTTAATTATAACGATGAATTCAGAATTTACGGTTCGGATTACCGATATAAAATGCAGAAACAGAATTTTGATCCTGAAGAATATAAGAAAATTCTTAAAACCAAAGATTTCGACAGGTTTTATAAACATACCTTTAATTATATTAATAATCTCAATAAATCTGAATCTAGATATGGGTTTAATGATTATAAAGATCTTGTAAGAAACCTTGCTTATTCTGGAGTGCATGAAGATTTTAAACTTATAGATAAGGATACTATATCTGTATTTGTGGATGTTAAGTTTGATTTACAGAAATATCCAATAAAAAACACTTTGGGGCTTGATAAAGATAATATTCTTAAAGGAGCCGATGTTTTTCAGAAATATTGTGATATTATTGAGAATAAAGATAGTGATTTTTTTGAAAAGAAAATTTCTATAGTTGAGTTGCAGAGCCTTATGTCTAATTTTGTATTTTCCATGTTTTATTCATATAAAAATTATAAAAAGTTAATAGCCTGGGGTGAAGAAAAATACGGCTTTTGGCATTTAAGCAATTTAGAAAATTCATCAGGTAAATATATATACACCCTTGGAGGTGGTTTAAATGAAAAGGAAATGGATGACTTTCAATTTATTTAATTAAAAGAAAGTCTTTATTATTGGTTATGAAAGAATCCATATACATATTTTCTAACGGTAAGCTTCAAAGAAAAGACAATACTCTTTTTTTTGAAACAGAAGACGGAAACAAAAAATTCATTCCAGTCGAAAATGTAAAAGAGATTTATGCCTTTGGTGAAATTGATCTTAATGCAAAAATTTTAAATTTCTTATCTCAAAAAGAAATAATTTTGCATTATTTTAACTATTACGGTTATTATTCCGGCAGTTTTTATCCCCGTGAGCATTACAACTCAGGATATATGATATTAAAGCAGTCGGAACATTATATTGATAAAGAAAAAAGGCTGTTTATTGCACAGAAAATAATTGAAGGTGCAGCAAAAAATAGCCTTAAGGTTCTAAAATATTATAACCGCAGAGAAAAAAATCTTGAAAATGAAATAAATGAAATTGAAAATTTTAAGGCAAAAGCTTTAAATCAAAATGAACTTGAAAAAGCTATGGCTTTTGAGGGACAGATAAAGCAGGTTTATTTTAGTACTTTCAAAGAAATAATTGATAACCCCGAATTTAGGTTTGAATCCCGCACAAGAAGGCCCCCAAAGGACTATATTAATACTCTTATTTCTTTTTCAAATTCAGTAATTTACACTCAGGTATTGAGCGAAATTTACAAAACTCATTTAGATCCAAGAATTGGATATCTTCATACAACCAATTTTAGACGATTCAGTCTAAATCTTGATATTGCAGAAATTTTTAAAATTATAATTGGAGACAGGACAATTTTTTCTGTTTTGAATAAAAGAATAATTACAGAAAAAGATTTTGATAAAAATTTTGATGGAATTATTCTAAAAGAGTCTGGGAAAAAGAAATTTCTTCAAAATCTTGAAGAAAAAATGAAACAGACAATTAAACATTCAGGTACAAAAAAACAGACAAGTTACAGAAGGCTTATCAGGCTTGAACTTTATAAACTGGAAAAGCATCTTATGGGAGAAGAAATTTATAAACCTTTTATAATGGACTGGTAAATGTTTGTAATTCTTTTTTATGACGTAGAGCAAAATAAATGCAGCAGGGCTTTGAAAACATGCAGGAAATATCTTACTTGGGTTCAAAACTCAGTTTTTGAGGGTGAAATAACTGAAGCAAAATATGAGAAAATGATTTTTGAACTTAATGAAATTATAGATAAAAAGGGAACAGATTCTGTTGTTGCTTATAAATTTCGGCAAATGAAATATTATGAAAGAAAAGTTTATGGATTGGATAAAAAAGGAGAAACTCAATTTTTATAAATCTGTCGATGGTTAGTAGCGTTAAAAATTAAGGAGTAGGACATAACAGATATCTAAGAATAGATGCTCTTTGACAATTTTATTATGTATTTCTTGTCAATGTGAGTATTTTTTATTATAAAATTTGGGATTTTCACAGTACCTATAAGGAATTGAAATAAGGCAAAACAATCAAGCCTGCCTTGGAAAATAAATTATTTTCACAGTACCTATAAGGAATTGAAATCTGCTCTTTCCCCCCATAATTATTGTCTCCTGTAATAATTTTCACAGTACCTATAAGGAATTGAAATTCACAAACTTAATCCCCTCAGACACGATATTAGAAACAATTTTCACAGTACCTATAAGGAATTGAAATTGGGGATTAATTGTTTTGGAATTGCAAGTGGAACACATTTTCACAGTACCTATAAGGAATTGAAATGCAGGTGTTTTGTTCGCCCTGAAAAGAAAGTGGTCTATTTTCACAGTACCTATAAGGAATTGAAATTCTAAGCTCAGCACCGTATGATGTTGAAACAGTACGATAATTTTCACAGTACCTATAAGGAATTGAAATACAGAAATAAAACCATAGGCTGCAGCAGTGAGTTTTATTTTCACAGTACCTATAAGGAATTGAAATTGAGCTCTGCCAGTTCTTCCTCGGACTTAAACTGAAAATTTTCACAGTACCTATAAGGAATTGAAATCCACAATTCTTAATAAAAAGAGAGTCCAGGGTTATCATTTTCACAGTACCTATAAGGAATTGAAATCCTTTAACAACGAACAGATTGTTTCAAAGTGGTTGGATTTTCACAGTACCTATAAGGAATTGAAATTTATAAAGACGAACTTTCAGGAAAATTACAAATATCAATTTTCACAGTACCTATAAGGAATTGAAATATAGCTTTTAAAACCGGGTCAAAACCTTCAAGAAAACATTTTCACAGTACCTATAAGGAATTGAAATCGCTTTCAAGGCTTCCCCCTGAAAAAAGAAGGTTAAATTTTCACAGTACCTATAAGGAATTGAAATACGCTTTCAAGGCTTCCCCCTGAAAAAAGAAGGTTAATTTTCACAGTACCTATAAGGAATTGAAATCTTATTGAATAGAACGCCTGTGCCTTTTTCGCCGGTAAATTTTCACAGTACCTATAAGGAATTGAAATACCTATTATTCTTGTTACATCAATTACTGGAATCATTTATTTTCACAGTACCTATAAGGAATTGAAATTATCTACGTATCCTCGTTAATATTTGTATACATCGCCAATTTTCACAGTACCTATAAGGAATTGAAATAATAACTCAAGATTTAAAATCATAATTTACCTATTTATTTTCACAGTACCTATAAGGAATTGAAATGTTGTTGAAATGCCTGTTTAAGAAAAACTGCATTTTCATTTTCACAGTACCTATAAGGAATTGAAATTTATTGTAAAACCAAAAAAAGAGATTTTCAATTTATATTTTCACAGTACCTATAAGGAATTGAAATATAACCTAAATTAAAACTAACTTCAGAATTATTACTAATTTTCACAGTACCTATAAGGAATTGAAATGTAAATATCCATAGTATTCATATTTACAGCTGAAAAATTTTCACAGTACCTATAAGGAATTGAAATCCGTATGAAGGTGATTTTATCTTTGTTTCTTGCTCCCATTTTCACAGTACCTATAAGGAATTGAAATCAAAAGATTGGGTGCAGATGTTGTGCGTTGAGTATCATTTTCACAGTACCTATAAGGAATTGAAATTTTGGTGGAATACTCCCCCTTATAGTAGGGTTCTTCATTTTCACAGTACCTATAAGGAATTGAAATAGAGTCAGGATATTCCCAAGTAAAAAGAGGGATATAATTTTCACAGTACCTATAAGGAATTGAAATTTTCAGGCGTTACATTTGTAATCTGGAGCTGCATGCTATTTTCACAGTACCTATAAGGAATTGAAATATCCTTGAAAGCATCTGATATTGTGAGTCAGACGCAATTTTCACAGTACCTATAAGGAATTGAAATACCTGTAAAAAATCAACAACATTTTGAATGTCAGCACATTTTCACAGTACCTATAAGGAATTGAAATGCGGACAGCATTCTTGATTTGCTCAAGATTAAAAATTTTCACAGTACCTATAAGGAATTGAAATAAGGTTGATCAAGAATCTGATCCCGAAATTGATCCGATTTTCACAGTACCTATAAGGAATTGAAATCTTTTGCCAGCTCAATTTTGAGCTGTTTTTGTTGTTGCTAATTTTCACAGTACCTATAAGGAATTGAAATAGCTCTTCAAGTGTTTCAGATATTGTCTGTCCGCCTTATTTTCACAGTACCTATAAGGAATTGAAATTCCATGAACCAAGCTGAAATAACCCAGTTTTACAACGGATTTTCACAGTACCTATAAGGAATTGAAATTTGTTAATTGCATATCGGGTTGCATCACCATTCTGGATTTTCACAGTACCTATAAGGAATTGAAATTCGTGAATATTAGTATAATAAGAAATTTCATTATACATTTTCACAGTACCTATAAGGAATTGAAATATCATCTGGATCATGGTTGATTTATGGGAAGAAATTCGATTTTCACAGTACCTATAAGGAATTGAAATTCAGCAGGATCGGCAGTTGGCGTTTTTTTGAAGAATAATTTTCACAGTACCTATAAGGAATTGAAATAATTCAAATGAAGCAGATAATTTTTCGTTCAAGAAAATTTTCACAGTACCTATAAGGAATTGAAATGATGTTGATCAAGAGTCTGATCCCGAAATTGATTCCATTTTCACAGTACCTATAAGGAATTGAAATAAAAAAGCACCGCAGGTATTAAAAAGTTTTTTGATTTCATTTTCACAGTACCTATAAGGAATTGAAATTTAGATTAATCAAGATTATTTTTCAAACTTAGCCTTTAAATTTTCACAGTACCTATAAGGAATTGAAATTTCAATGTCCCTGAAACTATAACATCTCCATCTCCGATTTTCACAGTACCTATAAGGAATTGAAATATAATTACAATTATTGCAGGGATAGAAGACGGAACAGATTTTCACAGTACCTATAAGGAATTGAAATCTTCCTTACGCCGTTTCTGCTCCCACCGAAGCTGAGAAATTTTCACAGTACCTATAAGGAATTGAAATACAATGCTGCCCATTATACACCTCTCACAACAGAAAATTTTCACAGTACCTATAAGGAATTGAAATAATATCCTGTTCATTTATAGGTCCGAATTCAACTGTCATTTTCACAGTACCTATAAGGAATTGAAATCAGGGAAAAAATTGAATTTGAACCAGGTTCAAGGGAAATTTTCACAGTACCTATAAGGAATTGAAATACTGCATAATGACGGCTGGTCTTGCTTCCGTCAAAAGATTTTCACAGTACCTATAAGGAATTGAAATTCAACAACACACAAGGAATGTTACATGGAAATAATAAATTTTCACAGTACCTATAAGGAATTGAAATTTTGCAGTCGATACAAGGATATAAGCATCACATTGTTTATTTTCACAGTACCTATAAGGAATTGAAATATTTTTATCAGGACAGAAGACGGTATTGGAGCAATTGATTTTCACAGTACCTATAAGGAATTGAAATGGATTCACTAAGGACGGTGAAATCTGGAGCGTAACACATTTTCACAGTACCTATAAGGAATTGAAATTCGCTATGAGTAAGAGCTTTACATTCACTATGTGACTCTATTTTCACAGTACCTATAAGGAATTGAAATACAACAGTATATAAATCTGACATATACAAACTTAAAATTTTCACAGTACCTATAAGGAATTGAAATGAAACAAAGTTCTTTTTTCTTTTCAAGGTATGATCAATTTTCACAGTACCTATAAGGAATTGAAATTTGATACACCACTTCTTTTCTGTTTTGAATCAAAGAATTTTCACAGTACCTATAAGGAATTGAAATGGATGAATATAAAGTCAATTTAACCATACAAAAAAAGATTTTCACAGTACCTATAAGGAATTGAAATTATTTTTTCAATCTTTAAGTCTTTGGTTAAAAAATAAATTTTCACAGTACCTATAAGGAATTGAAATAGTGGAATAAATAACCCAATAAAACTGGGCTGCCTGATTTTCACAGTACCTATAAGGAATTGAAATTCTTCTGAAAGAGGCCAGCCTTTTACAGCTATTAAATTTTCACAGTACCTATAAGGAATTGAAATCCGGGGGAGCAATAAACCTTTGGCAACAGGAGGATGTATTTTCACAGTACCTATAAGGAATTGAAATGTGATCAAGAGGAAGACGGGCTTATAGATTAACAAAATTTTCACAGTACCTATAAGGAATTGAAATCGAGTTCCTGACCTGCTTCATACTGAAGTAATGCAATTTTCACAGTACCTATAAGGAATTGAAATAAAGATAAACAAGTCTTTCTAAAAGATATCCTTGAATTTTCACAGTACCTATAAGGAATTGAAATCCCATTCACCGAATCCGGACTTTATTTTTTTGTTTTCAATTTTCACAGTACCTATAAGGAATTGAAATTATGATATTTCAAATACTCAGTATAATTTTGCAATGTGATTTTCACAGTACCTATAAGGAATTGAAATAATGCAAATCATGCAACGGCATCTGGCATGACTGCTGCATTTTCACAGTACCTATAAGGAATTGAAATGATGACAAGTAATGAAATTGTATCAGGAAACGTCAACAATTTTCACAGTACCTATAAGGAATTGAAATATCAAAACCTTTTTTAAATTCTGTTTTATCTTCTTTATTTTCACAGTACCTATAAGGAATTGAAATATATTTAAATATAGAGATACCGAAGAAGTTAAAACATATTTTCACAGTACCTATAAGGAATTGAAATAGAAATGTTAGTTATTATGAACAAAAAGGATATAAAAATTTTCACAGTACCTATAAGGAATTGAAATGAAAGAAGCGTGAACAAAATATTATAATGTCCGGGAATTTTCACAGTACCTATAAGGAATTGAAATTCTTTCGTTTATAATTCTTGCCATCTCTGGCGTGTCGATTTTCACAGTACCTATAAGGAATTGAAATTGTTTTCCCACTGCTAACCATAGCCAGCAACAAAAGATTTTCACAGTACCTATAAGGAATTGAAATTAAATCAATTGAATCCTGAAGTTTTTTTTCTTTCAGATTTTCACAGTACCTATAAGGAATTGAAATATCCCCTTGAAAACACAAAAACGGGAGGCAGCCAGAATTTTCACAGTACCTATAAGGAATTGAAATATCTGAGGATGAGCGAAGCTATATTTGTCACTAAAATTTTCACAGTACCTATAAGGAATTGAAATACACCATTAATTGTCTGGACAAGCTCATTTTTCAACATTTTCACAGTACCTATAAGGAATTGAAATATCCGTCAATTCCACACGACATTCTGACCATTCTGCCGATTTTCACAGTACCTATAAGGAATTGAAATACAAGAGCAGTAATCAAAAACGTTGCGATTGTCTGAATTTTCACAGTACCTATAAGGAATTGAAATCCAAATCTACTCGTATAAATTAAAAAATTTACAATTAATTTTCACAGTACCTATAAGGAATTGAAATAATGATTTAATTCCTATATCAAGTCTCTCATGCGTAATTTTCACAGTACCTATAAGGAATTGAAATTCTTGTACAACAATACCTATTTCTAAAGGTTTCATAATTTTCACAGTACCTATAAGGAATTGAAATTTACCATGGCTCAGAGAACTTCATAATTGGCCTAAACATTTTCACAGTACCTATAAGGAATTGAAATCAGGATAACTTGAGGTTTACAACTGGCGATTTCACCAATTTTCACAGTACCTATAAGGAATTGAAATTTTTCTCCAACAATTCTTAAACCGCCACTATGGTATATTTTCACAGTACCTATAAGGAATTGAAATATAATTCTTTCAAATCTGGCAAATATTTCTCTCCAATTTTCACAGTACCTATAAGAAATTAAAATGTAGCACTGGATTTTTGAGTTTTTATCTTTTAAAGTTATTCCCAGAAATCAAGGATAGGAATTGTTTTATTTATTTTTAAAGAATACAGTAATTTTTTTGGTTAATTTTTGTGATGAGAACTATGATGATAAAAATAAATCAATGTGAAAATATAAAAACTGCATATGAAGTGTACGGCAAAAAAATCAGGGAAATAGCCAGAGAAACGGGGCATTCTCGAAACACCATAAAAAAAGTTTTAAAAAAAGAATACTCAGGCTATTCAAAAAGGCGAGAACAGCCTTATCCCGTACTTGGACCTTATTTAAAAATAATAGACAGCTGGCTTGAAGAAGACAAAGATAAGCCTAAAAAACAGCGGCACACAGGTGTAAGAATTTACAATAGGCTGAGAGCTGAAAAAGGTTATAGTGGCTCAATTTCAACAGTTTTGCATTATGTAAAAAAAGCAAGGCAAAAAATAAGTTTGAATTAAAATATTTTTTTATTCAATTATATCTAACATACTAGAAACAATGAGCTTTTGACTAAAAGCTTCTAACAGTAATAGTTGTCAATTAGGCAGAGCCTTAAACATAAAAATCAACCCATTTCTATTTTTTAAAGCTGCATATGTTTGAATTTATTATTTCCCTATGATCAGATTTACTGTTAGTTTAAAAAACTGCTGTATGGATTTTCGCAAAGGCAGAGTTTTAAATTAAACATTAGGATTTTATTTATGAGTGAAAATAATAAAGACATCAATGAAGTTCTAAAGGGGAGGGTACTTATAGTAGCGGCTGCTATTTTGTGGGGAACATCCGGTGCAGCCCAGGCTTATGCTCCAATTGAGGCTTCGCCTGCTTTGCTTGGTACTTTTAGAATTTTGATAGCAGGTATTTTTATTACATCTTTTTCTGTTATTAAAAATCAGATTAAAAATTTCAGGTGTTTTTTTACCCCGTTTCTTTTGCTTACAGGTCTTTGCCAGGCAATGTTTCAGTTTGGATATTTTTCTGCAATTAAAATAACCGGTGTTGCAGTAGGAGCAATGGTTGCAATTGGCTGCTCACCTGTTTTTTCAGGGATACTTGGAGTCTTATTCGACAGGGAAAAGCTTTCCATAAACTGGTTTATTTCAACTTTTCTTGCAGTTTCGGGCCTATTTTTACTCATGATCAGTTCAAATGATTCTGTAAAAATTGAAACTGCAGGAATATTGTTTGCAATTCTTGCGGGCTTTTCCTATGCCTTGTTTACCCTTGTTGCCAAAAGGCTCATAAAATCAAGAAGCGAAGACAGTGTTATTGGTGTTTCATTTCTTATTGGTACTGTATTTATGGCTTTTTTTTTCTTTATCTATCCAATTAACTGGCTTTTTACTCCAAGAGGAATTGGAGCTGTTTTGTATCTTGGGATTATATCTGCAGGGCTTTCTTATATGTGTTATGGAAGGGGGCTTAAGTCTGTTAAGGTTTCAACTGTTGGAACACTTACTCTTGCAGAACCCTTAACTGCTGCTTTTCTTGGTATTTTTCTTCTTAATGAACCCCTTACTTTTTTGTCAGGTATTGGAATGATTTTTATTCTGGTATCCCAGGTCATTATGGTTTTTAATAAATAGCAGGTGAATAAAAAAATTAATTTTTGGGCATTTGCAAAAAAGGCAGTTTTCGTTCAGACATTAAAAAGATTTATTAAATATTTAAAGCCATTGGAAAGTTTTTCAAAATTTATATAGGTTAAAATAAAAATACCTGAATAAACAATAATAGTTGTATAAATATCAAGGCCTTTAATAGACAATGCCGTTCCAAGGGAATTTTTTAAATTATACAGGGAATTGATTTCATCTAATATAAGATGCACTAAATATCCATAAAGAAATGAAATACCAATCACAAATCCTGAAATTTCACCAAGTTTAAAATATGTTATCTGAAATATCAAAAGTGAAATAAAAACTGCCATTGGGATAGAATGATAAATCCCTCTGTGTCTTGAATAGTATTTAAAAATTTTTGATACAGCAAATTTAATAAAAAAATATACACAAGGCGGAATTAAAAATGCGTATTTTATCGGAGAATCAATAAGTAAATAAATTGCTGCAAAGCCGCCAAGAACTGATAATAAATTAAAAATTATATTTATTGTTCTGCTGTTGTCGCTGTCTATATCAGGAAAAATTGAACCTGCATAAGAACTTACAAAAACAAGACCTGAAAAATAAACTGACTTGTTTAAAAAATAAAGACTTAAAGCTCCTGCTGCATATCCTGCAAGAACTCCTGCCTCTGAATGAACTTTAAAATCGGGCATTTATTTTTCTTTTTTTTTCTCTTTTAAAAGTATTTGAAGTCTGTCTTTGGCCTTGTCATGAAAACTTACAATATCTTCTTCAAGAAGTTTTAGTTCACTTATTCTTTCCCTTATTTCAGCAAGTCTTTTCTGACCGTATTCAAGGGTTTTTTTAATCTGGTCAATTTCATCAAGGTCAATATTGGCAAGGCCGATTATTTCTGCAATTTCATCAATTGAATACCCAAATTTTCTACCTTTTAAAATAAGAATTAATCTGGCACGGTCTTTTCTCGTATAAATTCTTTGGTTGCCTTCTGTTCTTCCGGGACAGATAAGACCTTTTTCTTCATAAAATCTTATGGTTCTTGTGCTTATTTCAAATTCTTCTGCAAGATTTGATATTGAAAAGGTTTTTTGGTTTTCATCTTTTTTTGTCATTTTTCACCATTTTTGTATTTATAAACTAATTAATTCTGGTGTTGAATTTTTTTATTATTGCAAAAAAATTATTAAACTCCATACCAGAAAAATTGTTTTATTCAAGTAAATATAATTTTTTATAATATTTCGGCAAAAATTTTTAAGATTTACTCAGACTTTAAATAAGTACTGCCCGGCAGTGTTTTACCGGGCAGTTAGGCGGGCTTAATTTATATCCATTTGTTCTTTGCTGCTTCAGCAGTAAGCTCTTCCCTGAAGTCTGGGTGGGCTATTTTTATCAGGGCTTTTGCTCTTTCTGAAATGCTTTTGTATCTTAGGTTTGCCGCTCCGAACTCGGTAACTATATACTCAACTTCAGTCCTTGGAGTAGTTACTGTTGTTCCAGGAGGGAAATAGGGGACAATTTTGGATTTTAAATTTCCTTCTTTATCTTTAAAAGTAGAGTTTAAGGCCAGAATGCTTTTTCCTCCCTTAGAACGCTTTGATCCGTGGATAAAATTAAGCTGGCCGCCGGTTCCGCTGTATTGAAATGTTCCAATTGATTCTGATGCCGCCTGTCCTGTCAGATCAATCATAAGTGCATTGTTTATTGAAACCAGATTGTCGTTTTGACCAATTATGTCAGGGTTGTTAATGTAGCTTATGTCTTTAAATACAAAATTTTCATTATCATGTATAAATTCATAAAATTCTTTTGTGCCTACACAAAAAGCAGCTGTAACTTTTCCGGGCATGAATGTTTTTTTCGATCCATTTATAACTCCGGCTTTTACAAGTTCCATAACAGAAGGGGTTACAACTTCTGCATGCATTCCAAGATCTTTTTTATCCTTCAGATGATGGCCTATTGCATTGCCAAGACCTCCAAATCCAAGCTGGATTGTTGATCCGTCTTCAATAAGTTCTGATATATGAGCTGCAATTTTTTCTTCTGTTTCTGTAATTATAATTTCTGGTACTTCAAAAATATCTGCTTCATGCTCAATAATAAAGTCTGCCTCTGATACATGAATCATGAAATCTTCACTGTTTATTCTTGGAAGTTTGTTATTTACCTCAAGAATTACAATATCTGCTTTTTCAATATCTTTTTTATGTAAAAATGATCCAAAAAGAGATCTGCACATATAACCGTTTTCGTCAGGCGGAGTTACAACAGAAGTAACTATATTATATCCTCTTGATTCAACATAGCTTGGACAGTCACCTAAATGAATTGGTACATATTGTGCCATTCCGTACTGCATGCATATTCTTTCTACGGGGCCTACAAACATTGTTTCAATGTGAAAGCTTTCTCTGTTTTTAGGATCCATGAAATCATAAAAATCCATAGCAAATCCAAGACCAAGTAATACATTTTTTAGTTCAGGGGCCCTCGCACTTAAAGCTCTGCAAAAAGCTGGAGGTATACAGGTTCCTCCGCTTAAAGCAACTTTATCGTTTGACTTTACACTTTTTGCTGCTTCTTCAGCTGTAGTTAGTTTTTCTTTGTATAAATCCTGCCATCTAGTTTTTAAAGCTGTTTGATTCATCTTTAATATTCCCTCCCAAGTGGTGCATTTTAAAATCTCACATAAACTTTACGTTAACGTCAAGTTTATTGTCAAGAAAAATGTTATAAATAAATTATAAAAAATTTATTTTTGAGATTAGTTTTTTTAAAATAGAGTGTTAGTGATTTTTGTTAACTGACATTAAGACAAGATTTTAAATTTTTAAAAAATTAGCATGTGCTGAAGTCAAGGACTTTTCTTACAATTTTTGAAAGGTCAGTATAAGAATAGGGTTTGACAATATAGTCTTTGACACCCATAGACAAAGTGTCTTTGATTTGTCCTTCGCTGGAATACCCACTTGCAACAATTATTTTTACCCAGGGATCAATTTTTAGAAGTTCCCTGATTGCATTTTTACCCCCCATTCCAGGCATTCCAATATCTAAAATTACAAGGTCAATTTTATCTTTTGAGTTTTTATATTCAGCTATTGCCTGTTCACCACTTTCCGCTGAAATAACTTTATAGCCTAATTTTTCAAGCATTTTTGTAGTTAAAGATAAAATATTTTTATCGTCATCTGCTGTAAGGATTGTTTCTGCTCCATGGTGAAGGGCGGAAGTTTGTTCCTTGATTTGTGGAATACATGGTTTCTCTTCTGTTACAGGGAAGACTATATAAAAAATCGTGCCTTTATTTTTGATGCTTTCACATTCAATAAATCCGTTGTGTGACTTTACTATTCCGTAAATTACAGACAGGCCAAGGCCTGTACCCTTTCCTATAGATTTTGTTGTAAAAAAAGGATCAAAAATTTTTTCAAGGGTTGAGTTATCCATGCCGGCACCTGAATCTTCTACTGAAAGAAGCATGTAGTTTCCATAAGGTATATTCTTTCTGGATTCAAAAGGAAGGTCTGACTCATTAAAATATTCTATAAATTGTGTACTTATAACAAGACTTCCTCCATCCTGCATTACATCTTTAGCATTTAGACAAAGATTTATAAGTACTTGTTCTATCTGGCCCTGGTCTGCTTTTATGTATTTTTCCTTTTTTTCAAGGACAAGCTTAACTGTAATCATTTTTGGAAGAACTCTGTCTATCATTTTTTTTATTCTTACTATTTCCTGATTTAATGATACAGGTTCGAGCCTGCTTTCTGTTTTTCTGCTGAAAGCCAAAAGCCTTTTAACAAGATCAGCTCCCCGTTCTGTTGCCTGAAGGATATTTGAAATATTTTTATGAATAGTTTTATTTGATTTCAAAAGAAGAAGTTCACAGTTTCCTGAAATGATGTAAAGCAGATTATTGAAATCATGTGCTATCCCTCCGGCAAGCGTTCCAACTGCTTCAATTTTTTGTGCCTGCCTCAAAAGTTTTTCTTTTGAAAGAAGTTCCTGCTCTGATATTTTTCTTTCAGTTATATCTGTGCTTATAAAAATTATTCCTGAAGGCTGTTTGTGAGAATCACAGATAAGCACTGTTCTAGTGAAAAGGTAAATTTTGTTGCCTAATTGATCAAAATCTACAGTTTCACCATGCCATTGACCTTTTTCAATTGTGGTTTTTATTATTTTTTCTGATGCGTTCTTATCTGATTCTAGTTCAAAAAATTCAATTTGGGTTTTTGCAGAATTATTTTTTAGAGCTCTTTTTTTTGATTCTGATTGATTTAAATAGGTTATGTTTCCCATCATGTCAGTCACTATAACCATATCTTTAATCTGATTGAGGATTTCTGCCTGGAATTTTAATTTGTCTTCATATTCAAGCCTTTTTGTTATGTCATTAACTACATTCATTATAATTTTTTTATTGGACAACATAAGAACTGCTGATGAGCTTGTAAGATCGATTATTTGATTATTTTTTTTTACAGCTTTTAAATTGATAAGTGCATGACCGTATTTTTTAAGATAAGAAGATGCTTTCACAAGTTTGGTTTTTTCGCTGGCTAATATCAAATCTGTTATGTTTTTTGTTATAAATTCACTTTTAGTGTAACCCATTATTCGCAGGGCACTTGTATTTACATCAATAATATTGCCTTTAAAATTTTGCAGAATTATTCCTTCGTTTGACTGCTGAAAAATATTTCTGAATTTTTCTTCACTTTCCTTTAAATTTTTTTCAGCCGCCTTCCTGTTATTTATTTCTTTTTGAAGTTTTCTGTTAAAAAATATCAGAGTAATTACGCAGAAAAAAAATACAGCAATTGCAATTAAAAGGAAAAAAAATGTAAATTTAATTTTTTTTAAGTCAGGTTTTGGACTTGGGTCAAATATAAACCCTTTGAGACTGAATTTTTCAGGAACCAGGCCGTGTTTTGCAAAAATTTGCCCAATATATTGCCATCTGCCTTGGTTTAAATGACCTATTTCTACAAGATTTGGCATTATAAGATCGTTTGTTTTTTTTGCTTCATATTCAAGATGCTCTTTTGTTTTTTTAGTACTTAATTCAGATAAAATATATTCAATTATTTCATTTTGATGAGTAAGGGCATATTCCCATCCCTCAATGCTTGCTTTTTTAAATTTTTTTACTCTTTCAAAATTGTTTTTAATTTCGTTTTCTGAGGTAAAAATACAGTCTCCGTAAAAATCTACACCATAATTTACAGGGTTAATAATATTGTATCTGATATTTTTGCTTTCATACAAATATGGTTCATTTGTAATGTATGCACTTAGGACGTCAATATTATCATCAAAATAGTCTTTTTTTTTTATTGGCCCTTTAATATGAATTATGTCAGAGATATTTAAACCCTCATTTGAAAAAGTAGCTAAAAGTTCAATATCTCTTGCTTGTTTGATGAATTTTATTTTTTTTCCTATCATATCCTGAGGAGTTAGAATATTTTTTGTTTTTTTTGAAATAAATATTAAGGGCGAATGTTGAAAAATTGGTGCAATTAGTACAACTGGCTTATTATTAAGCCTTGAAATCAAAACTTCAGAATTTGTTACCCCGTATTGGGCTTTTCCTTGTATAACTAAATCAACAGTTGAAATATTATAGCCGCCTTCTTTTATTTCTACTTCAAGGCCTTGATTTGTATAAAATCCTTTAATCTTTGCTGCATAATATCCTGCGAACTGAAATTGATGGGACCATTTAAGCTGCAATATAATTTTTTCATTTTTGTCATTATAGGCTGCTGTATTAGAAAGTGGAAAAAGAATAATTATAAGAGCTGTAAAAAATGAGTGTATTTTTTTCATTTTAACTCTCTTGAAAGGTATGAATTTTATTCAAATCTGAATGAATTAAATTTCGGGATGACTATAAGGATATAATTGCATAAATTTTTATAAATGTCATTTATGGTTTTTAAACTTTATAAAAAAATTTTAATTTGTTGATAAATTAAAACTTTAAAATACCTAAGTATTGATTGGCCGAAAACGAGAATTTTTTGTTCAGTTCAGGAAAGATGAAAAATTTAACCTTTAGGATACATGAAGTATTTTAAGGATTAAATTTTGAATCTGACTTAAGAATGGACAAAAAAGGCCGTTTTCGTTCAGCAGCTAGATATTAAAAATTGAAGTGGGTTTTTCTTCAGATGCATTTGTAAGCTCAGAGTTTAAATCTTTAATTGCTTGAGATACAATTGAAAGTGCTTTTATAGGGCAGTTATTTTCTTTGCTCAAATGCCCTAGAACAATATTTTTTAAATTTTTTCCAGCAACTTCACCTAAAAGGTCTCTTGCATCTTCATTTGAAAGATGGCCTGTCCGGCCTTTAATTCTTTGTTTTAGTGACCAGGGATAAGATCCATTGGCAAGAAGGAAAGGATCATGGTTTGCCTCAAGAATGAGACCAGTACAGTTTTTAAGTCTTGTTTTAACAAGGCTTGTTGCAATTCCAAGATCAGTTGCGATTCCAAGTTTTGAATTTTGTGTTTTTATTGTAAATCCGCATGGATCAGCAGCATCATGGGAAATTGAAAAAGGATTTATTCTCATTTCTCCAATAAAAAAGGGAGTTCCTGATTCAAAAAAATTTGTTTCGCATGGTTTTTTTAAGCAGCTTTCAGAGGCTAAAAGAGTTTTTTTATTTGTGTAAACAGGAATTTTAAACCTTCTTGATAATACTCCTGCTCCTTTAATGTGGTCTATATGTTCATGTGTTATTATTATTGCCTGAATATTTTTTGGATCTTCACCAATCAAGGCCAGTCTTTTTTCTATTTCAATACCTGAAAGTCCGGCATCAATAAGAATTTTTGTTTTATTATCACTTACAAAAATACTATTTCCACTGCTTCCGCTTGCAAGAACTGAAAAATAAATATTTTGTGAATTATTATAAGGTTCCGGTGTGACCGAACCCTCCTGAATTTCTTGTAGTATCTTCAAGATTATCTGCCTGTATTAGTTTTGCATGTTCAATTTTTGAAATTATCATTTGAGCTATTCTTGCACCGTTTTCTACAACGTATTCCTCTGAGGAAAGATTTACAAGTCCAATTTTTATTTCACCTCTGTAATCTGAGTCTATTGTTCCAGGTGAATTTATTATTGTTATGCCTTTTTTTATTGCAAGGCCTGATCTTGGCCTGATTTGGGCTTCAAAACCTTTAGGAATTGCCATTGCAAAGCCAGTTGGAATAAGTTTTCTTTCCATTGGCTTTATGATTAGCGGCTGTTTTAAAAAAGCCCTTATATCCATTCCTGCCGAACCTTCAGTCATATAGGCTGGTAAATCAACATCAAAATTTTTTGGATCAAGAATTTTAATTTTTATTTCAGTCATTTTGTCAAATCTTTAAAATATCTGCTATTTCATTTTTTTTAGAAGTGTCAGGGCCAAGGACTGAAGCTGTAAGTGTGCTTCTGTCAAAAACTCTGTCTGCCATATCTCTTATATCATTCCATGTGATTTTTTCAATTTCAGAAATTGTTTCGTCAAAGGGAATGTATCTTTTGTAAAGACTTTCGTTTTGGGCAAGTTTTAGCATTAAATTTTCAGTGCTTTCCATTGATAAAAGTAGATTGCCTTTTGTAAATGAGCGAACGCTTTCAAGCTCACCTTCAGAATATTTTTTATTTTTAAGTTTTTTTACTTCCTTTAAAATCAGCTTTAATGAGGGAATAAGATTTTCTTCTGATACGGCCTCATACACGCCTATCATTCCAGTATCTGAAAACTGATTAAAAAAAGTATAAATAGAATATGCAAGACCTCTTTTTTCCCTTATTTCCTGAAAAAGTCTTGAGCTCATATTACCGCCAAGAATTGTTGTAAACAAGGAAGCCTTAAATCTGCTTCTGCTTTTTTTTGAAAATCCGTTGGCACCTATGCAAAGATGGTATTGTTCAATTGGCTTTTTTTGGAAAACAAGCCCTTTTTCAGCGTTGGGTTTTTGTCTTTTTTCTGTTTCATACTTTGCAGCTTTTATTTTTTCAAATGATTTGCCTAAAATACCAACCGCTTCATCATGGTTTATATTGCCTGCAAGTGCTATGGTTATTTTTTCAGGCGTATAGTGTTTTTGGCAAAAAAGTTTCAATTCTTTAGAATTAGTTGAAGATATTGTTGAACGTGAACCTAAGATGTTTCTTCCAAGAGCATGGTTTTCCCATCTTTTTTTGTCTAAAAGTGACATGACAAAGTCTTCGGGATTTTCTTCAAACATTTCAATTTCTTGAAAAATAACCTGTTTTTCATGTTCAATTTCTTCAGGGTCAAATTTAGAATTAAGAAAAACATCTATTAATATTTCAGCCATTTTTTCAAAATTTTCGTCCATTACCTGGGCAAAAAGGCAGGTTGCCTCAACAGAGGTAAAGGCATTGGAGTTTCCGCCTATTGCATCAATGGCCTTTGCAAGCTCAAAGGCTGATTTTTTATGAGTGCCTTTAAAAAGCATGTGCTCAAGAAAATGAGCCCTTCCATGCTCCAAAGGTTCTTCATCCCTAGAACCTGCATCAATCCAAATGCCCATGGTTATTGAACGAATATATGGAATTTTATGTGAAATAATTCTTATTTTATTTGAAAGGGTGGTTTTGTGTATTTGTTGGCCAACATCAATAAAATTACTTTTTGTTTTCGGGTTCAGGTGGATTGTTCTGCTCTGACCTGATAATTTCATAAATAAAAATTTTTCTGGTACCGGTTTTTGTCCGGTACCTAATTTTAATGGTTATCTGTTGTCTGAGTTTTTGTCGCTTCTGTTTCTTCTGAATCCGCTTTTTTTACCGGAATCTTTCATCTTTTTGTCGGAGTCATCACTTTTGCCTGCCTGCTCTGGATCTGCTTCTTTAAGGCTGAGCTGAATTTTTCCGTCCCTTGTTACATCAAGAACTTTTACATTTATTACATCGCCTGGTTTTACAATATCTGTTACCTTGGCTACTCTGTAATTTGCAAGTTCTGAAATATGTAAAAGTCCTGTTGTATTTGGACTTAAGTCAACAAAAGCACCAAAATCAGTAGTTCTTGCAACTTTACCTGAATAAATTTTTCCAATTTCAGGATCAAGACAAATTTCATTGATTCTTGCTATAGCTGCATCTGAAGCCTCTTTTGAGTTCGCAGAAACTTTTACTGTTCCGTCGTCAGTAACTTCGAGATTAGTGTTTGTAGAAGACTGAATTTCTCTTATTACTTTTCCAGCAGGGCCGATAAGAGCAGCAATTTTGTCCTGTTTTATTTTCATTGTGATAATTTTTGGAGCATATTGTGAAATATCAGTTCTTGGTACAGATATGGCTGAAAGCATTTTATCAAGAATATGAAGGCGTCCCTGTTTTGCCTGATGCAGAGCCTTTTCAAGGATGTTTCTTGGAAGTTCTTTGATTTTTATGTCCATCTGAATTGAAGTAATGCCGTCTTTTGTGCCTGCAACCTTAAAATCCATGTCCCCTGTATGGTCTTCGTCTCCGAGAATGTCAGAAAGGATTGCAATTTCATCACCTTCGCTTACAAGACCCATTGCAATACCCGAAACAGGGGCAATTATTGGAACACCGCCGTCCATTAAAGCAAGGGTTCCTGCACACACTGTTCCCATTGAAGATGAACCATTTGATTCCATTACTTCTGAAACTATTCTTATTGTGTATTCAAATTCTTCTTTTTTTGGCAGTACTTTTTCAAGTGCTCTATAGGCAAGTGCTCCGTGTCCGTATTCTCTACGGCTTGGGCCTCCAAGCCTTTTTACTTCGCCTACACAAAAAGGAGGGAAGTTGTAGTGGAGCATAAATGAATTGGATTCATCACCGCTTAGTGTTTCAACTCTTTGCTCATCTTGTCCAGAGCCAAGGGTTAAAACTCCAAGCACCTGAGTTTCTCCCCTTGTGAATAGGCCGCTTCCGTGCACTCTTGGAAGAATTTTTGTGTCGCATGCAATCGGTCTTACTTCGTCAAAAGCTCTTCCGTCTATTCTTTTTTTCTCTTTAAGAACTATTTCTCTGCTTGCCTGTTTTGTTATTTTTTCAAAGTAAGGTGTAATAAGGTTTTCATCTTCAGAATATTTTTCAGCAAGAGCTTCCTTAACTTTTTCCTTAACTTTCTTGACAGCATTTTTTCTTCCGAATTTGCCTTCAGTTTTCAGAGCTGTTTTTATGTCTTCTTTTGCAATGGACTCAATTTCATCAAAAAGTTGCTGATTTATTCTTTTTTCTGGAAGCTGCATTTTTTGTTTGCCTGCAAGCTTAGAAAGCTCTTCCTGGGCAGCAATTATTGACTGCATTGCATCGTGTCCAGCAAAAATTGCATCCATGACATCAGATTCACTGACAATATTTCCACCGCCTTCAACCATTGTAATTCCGGTTTTTGAGCCGGTTAAAACAATATTTATATCGCATTCAGGATCATTTTGCTGTGCTATTGTAGGGTTTATAATAATTTTGTTGTTGATTCTTCCAACCCTTACAGCTCCGATTGGACCGTCAAATGGAATTTCTGAAATTTCAAGTGCAGCCGATGCACCTATCATTGCAAGAATGTCAGGATCATTTTCTTTGTCCATTGAAAGGACTGTTGCAATAATCTGGGTTTCGTTTGTGTAGTTATCAGGGAAAAGGGGGCGGATTGGTCTGTCAATAAGTCTGCAAGTTAATGTTGCTTTTTCACTTGGACGGCCCATTTCTCTTCTCATGTAGTTGCCAGGGATTCTTCCGGCAGCATAAATTTTTTCCATATATTCTACAGTAAGAGGAAGAAAATCAATATCGTCTTTTCCCTCGGGGCTTGCAGCAACAGTAACTAGAACCATTGATTCTCCATATTGTACTACAACAGCACCGGATGCCTGCTTTGCTATTTTCCCAGTTGAAAGTGTAAGTTCCCGGCCGCCGATTTCTGTTTTTACTATTTGTTCCATTAAGTACTCCGTTTTTTGAGAAATTTTAACTTTCTCGCAGACTTACGCAAAAACAGCTTTTCGGTTTAAAATAAAGTAAAACCGAAAAATTATTTGCGCGGAAGTCTTTATCTGAGTTTGTTAAAATTTCAAGGATTTAGTGGCTGAACGGAAACGGACTTTTTTGCCTATTCCAGAGTGAGATTTAAAATTTAATCCTCAACATACTAAATGTATCTAAAGTTTAAATTTTTTATCTTTCTTGAACTGAACAAAAAATTCTAGTTTTCGGACAATCACGATTTAGTTGTGAAAAGGGCAGATTTTTCTGCCCTTTTGTTTTTTTTAACGCTTAAGACTTAGTTCAGTAAGTATTGCTCTGTATCTTGAAATATCTTTTTTCTTAAGATAGTTAAGAAGCCTTCTTCTTCTTCCTACAAGTGTAAGAAGCCCTCTTCTTGAATGATGATCTTTGCTGTGAATCTTAACATGATCTGTAAGGTAGATAATTCTTTTAGTAAGAATTGCAATTTGAACTTCTGGAGAGCCTGTATCTCCCTCGTGTCTTTTAAAACCGTCAATTACTTCTTTTTTTTGCTCTTTTGCAAGTACCAATTCAAACTCCTTATATTTTTGGAATAAATTAATTAATATGTCTGCTGTTTTCGATCCGATATTCCATTCAGACCGCAGGAAATTTACCTGAAATTATGCAGACTCATAAACTAATATAATAACTTGATAATATTTTCAATTAAAGACCGCATCATATTTTAAAAAATTAGAATTTTTTTCTATTCTTACAAAAGCTTTGATTTGATTGTTTTTTGTAAGAAGTCTAAAAGGGGTGTCTTCTTCAATAAAAATATTTTTTAAAATTTCTTTTACTTCAATTTTTTTTCCGTTAGAAACCGCCTGTTCAATATTATCTTCAATCACGATTGAACAAAGAGATTCTGTTGCATCTTCAATGCTTATTATGCAGTCTTCAAGCATGTCATATTTTTGTTTTTCCCTTAAACTTTCAAGGGTAAATGAATTTTCTAAATTGAAACTGCCTGTTTTTGTTCTTGTCAGCATTTCAAGGTGTCCTAAAGTTCCAAGTTCTTTTGCAAGATCGGATGCAAGTGTCCTTATGTATGTACCTTTTGAACATTTAATCCTTATTTTTAATACGTCATAATCAAAAAAAGTTGTTTCAAGTTCGTAAATATTTATTTCTCTTGGCGGTTTTTCAATCATTTCGCCTTTTCGTGCATATTTGTATAAGGGAATACCATTGTGCTTTAATGCTGAATATGCAGGAGGAATCTGATTTATTTTTCCCCTGAACTTTTCCATTGCGGTTTCGATTTTTTCCAAAGTTAAGCAGGGAATTTCAGCCTTGTCTATAATTTTTCCTGTTTTGTCTAAGGTGTCAGTTTCATATCCAAGCCTTATTGTGGCTGTGTATTCCTTGTCCTTTTCCATAAGGTATCTTACAATTTTTGTTCCCTTGTTTAGGCAAATAGGCAAAAGACCTTGTGCAAAAGGATCAAGAGTTCCAGTATGGCCTGCTTTTTTTGCCAAAAAAATTTTTTTAACAATGTTTACTGCTGTGTTTGAACTCAAATCTTCGGGTTTGTTTAACAGGAGTATTCCATTTTTTTCTGTCATTTGAATCAAATTCTGTCGGCTATTGACATGAGTTCCTTTTTTAGATCTGTAAAAGGAATTGTTGTTGAAAATCCAGCTGCTGTTTCGTGACCGCCTCCGCCGTATGAAAATGCAATTTTTGAAACATCTATGCTTCCGTCAGATCTTAGGCTTACATGATAGCACTGGTCTTTATTCTTTTCCTTTTCGCCTTCTTTTATAAGAGCTGCAACCTTTACGTCTTCAATATGCTCCGCATAATTAATCAGTTCTGATACATCTTCTCTTTTGGTATCTGTTTTTTTCAGCATATTCTGGGTAAGCACCATTAGAGACATTTTTTTGTTTTCTGAAATTTCTATTGAATCAAGAACCATATTAATGAGTTTTATTCTACCTAGTGAATAGCTTCCATAAATCTGCTGGGCAACTTTATGGGGGCATACTCCATAATCAAGCATTTCGCGACAAATGGAAAAAGCCTGTGCATTTGTGTTTGAGAATCGAAATGAACCTGTGTCAGTGAAAATACCTGTGTAGATTGAATATGCAATTTCAGGACAGATTTCTATTTTGAGATCTTTTATAATTTTATAAACAATTTCTGCTGTTGCACTTGCATTTGGGTCAACTATTTTTAGTGTCCCAAAATAGGTGTTTGTTCTGTGATGATCTATATTTATTATTTCAGGGATATTATTAAGAATTTTTTTGCATTTTCCTGTTCTTCCTGTTTCACTGCAATCAAGGATAATAGCAGTGTCAAATTTGGAATAATCAGGAACATTTCTCTTTATTTTTTCAATACCTGGAAGAAAGGAAAAAATTTTGGGTATACAGCTGTCATTGTACAGGTAAATATTTTTTCCTTTTTTTTCCAGAGCTTTGGCCATCGCAATCATTGAACCAATGGCATCACCGTCAGGATGCAGATGGCTTGTTATTAAGATGTTACGGCTTTTTTCAAGGATTTTCTTCACCATTTTCAGGCCGATTTTCTGCTTTATTTAGAGATCTGAGAAGTTCATCCATTTTTTGTCCTTGGTCGAGGACACTATCATAGTAAAATTTTAAATCTGGAGTGTATCTCAATTTAATTTCAGTACCAATTACTTTTTTGAAAAAACCTTTTGCACTTTTAAAACCGCTTTGTACCTCTTTTATTTTTTTTTCATTTGCACCTGTTACAGCAAAGTAAACATAGGCACATGAAAGGTCTCCATTCATTTTGACATCTGTAATGCTGACCCCGAATAGTCTTGGATCTTTTGTTTTTTTTATAAGCACTTCCGATACAATTGCCTGAATCTGGGTTCCTATTCTTGCAGAACGTGGGTAATCCTTGTTCATTAGATCTCCTTTATCCCAAAGTAGGCTTTATTTCTTCCATCATATAGCATTCAATAGTATCGCCTTCTTTAATATCATTGAATCTTTCTATTCCGATTCCGCATTCATAGCCTTCTTTTACTTCTCTTACATCATCTTTGAAGCGTTTAAGGGAAGACATCTGACCGTCAAAAATTATTACTCCGTCTCTTAAAATTCTTGTGTTTTTACCTCTTTTCATCATTCCGGTAGTTACAAAGCAGCCAGCTACTTTGCCTATTTTTGGAACAGAAAATACTGCTCTTACTTCTGCGGTACCAAGAATTACTTCTTTATATGTAGAATCCATGAGTCCTACCATAGCATTTTCTATGTCCTTGATGGCGTCATAGATTACATTGTAGAACTTCATATCAATATTTTCTTCTTCTGCAAGTTCCCTGACCTTTGGAGCAGGGCGGACATTAAAGCCTAATATAATTGCATCTGAAACAGTTGCAAGGCTTATGTCAGACTCACTTACCGTACCTGTTGCTGCATGTACAATTTTGATTTTAACTTCATCTGTAGAAAGTTTTCCAAGGGATTCCTTAAGTGCTTCAATTGATCCCTGAACGTCTGCTTTAATTATTAGATTAAGATCTTTTACAGCCTTATGCTCAATTTTCTCAAAAAGACCTTCAAGGCTCATTCGTGATGATTTTGCAAGTTCTTTTGATCTTTGTTTCGCAGCTCTGTGTTCACCTACCTGTTTTGCATCTTTTTCATCTTTAAGTGCAATGAGCTCATCCCCTGCTTCAGGTACTCCATTAAGTCCTAAAATTTCAACAGGAATACTTGGGCCTGCAGATTCAATTTTTTCGCCTTGGTCATTGAACATTGCCCTGATTTTTCCATAATGGGTTCCGCAGACTACAGCATCACCTTGCTTTAATGTTCCTTCTTGTACAAGAACTGAAGCAACTGGGCCACGGCCTGTGTCAAGTCTTGCTTCAATAACATGACCTTTGGCAAATTTGCTTGGATCTGCTTTTAAATCTAAAATTTCAGATTGAAGAAGGATCATTTCAAGAAGCTCTTCAATACCTATTTTTTGTTTGGCTGAAACATTAACAAAAATTGTATCTCCACCCCAGTCTTCTGGAAGAATTCCGTGGTCTGACAGCTCTCTTTTCACAACGTCAGGTTCTGCACCAGGCTTGTCAATTTTGTTTACGGCAACAACAATTGGAACTTTAGCTGCTTTTGCATGGTTAATAGCCTCTATAGTCTGTGGCATAACACCGTCATCTGCAGCGACAACAAGTATAACAATATCAGTAACCTTTGCACCTCTTGATCTCATGGCAGTAAATGCCTCATGACCTGGGGTGTCAAGAAATGCAATGTCTCCGCTTTCTGTGGAAACTATATAAGCACCTATATGCTGAGTAATTCCGCCAGCCTCGCCTTCAGCAACACCTGTTTTTCTTATGACGTCAAGAAGAGACGTTTTACCATGGTCAACATGACCCATTACTGTAACAACTGGAGGCCTTGGAACAAGTGCCAGGCCTGTTTCTGATGCTTCATGATGCACATTTATAAGAGTTTCTTCTTCAAAAGATGCCTTTTCAACTTCAAACCCAAACTCTCCTGCAACAAGTTCGGCAGTTTCATAATCTATTGTTTGGTTGACTGTTGCCATTACTCCAAGGCCCATTAGTTTTACGATCATTTCATTGGCCTTGATTCCCATTCTTTTGGCAAGATCTGAAAGAACAATTGTTTCATCAACTTTAACTCTTCTTTTTATTGCTTTTGGAATAGTTATTTGAGTTTTTTGATGTACAGGTTTTTCTACTTCCTGAATCTTACGGCTTTTTTTAGGCTTTTTAGGTTTTTTGGTAAAAGCAGATTCATAAAGTTCATCACCTTCAATTACTTCTTTTTTCTTTGGTTTTCTTTTTTTCTTTTTAGGCTTCTTAGCCTCTTCACTATTATTTCTGCCCTTATTAAGCTTATCTGCTCTTTCTTTCTCATCATCGTCTGAAATAATTTCAGGTGTGATTTCTGGAGGTGCTATATCGCTAAAAATTTCTGTAGCCTCTTTTTTTACTTTGTCTTTTTTCTTTTCAGTTTTTTTAGCATCATTAACTTTGGGTTCGTCTTTTTCTTTATCAGCCGGAATTGCCTGGATAGTTATTTCATTGGGAACTTTTTTTTCAGTTCCCTGTCTGCTTTCTTCCGGTGAGGGCTTTGGGTTTACCTGTTCTAAAATTTTATCTGGTTCTTTTTTTACAGGAGGTGGCTCTGGCCTAAAAATAATTTTGGCTGCACCTTTATTTTTTTTCTTTTTATTTTGTTTTGTGGCGACTAGGGATTCTTTTTTTTCCAAAGAAGACACTTCCTTTTCCATTGTTTTTTCAGGAGCTGATTTTTCGGGCATGGGCATGGCTATCTTTTCTGTTTTATCTTCATCTTTTGCAGCTGAATCATCCTCTGAAAAGGTTTCTTCAGCAGGTTTTATTGTAATATTTGTTTCAGCTGCATCTGATTCAGGCTCTTCTTTGTTCGATGATTCATCTGTGTCTTCAATTTCTTCAGATAAATTTTCCTGAGTGCTGTCAGCTGTATTATGCTTTTTATTTCTTCTTCGCCTTCTTATAACAGTTGGCTTAACTCGTTTTTCGTCTGATTCATCAGATTTACCAAGGAGCCTGGTCTTGATCTTTTCTATTGATTCGGTTTCAAGAGAACTCATATGACTTTTAACGTCTATATCACCCATCTTTATAATCTTTTCAAGAAGGGCCTTGTTGGTCATATTTAATTCTCTAGCAAGTTCATATACTCTGATGCTCATCCATCCCCCTTTTTAAGCCCTTTATATCTGTTTCTTCAGAAAAACCAATAAAATATTTCTTAATTCATAAATTTTTAAATATCAAAAAAATATTTACTCGGGCACTTAATAAAAAAATTAAAGCCTAAAAATATAATTTGTAGTTAAGGCTTAATTGTAAATTTAATTATTTTTTAATAAACTCCGGAAGTTATAAAAATTATTTATTTTTTGTTGTATGTTTCCGGTTCTTCTTCCATATCATTTTCATCATCGAGCTCATCATCATTTGTTTGAAATTCCTGTGTTTGCTCATTGGAATTATCTTCTTTTTCTACATCATCTAAATCAGATTTTTTATTTAAGTCTGTATCTGCCTGTTCAAACATTTCTGAGGCAGAATTTATTATGGTCTGTGCATCTTCTTCACTTATTCCTTCAATTTGGGAAAGCTCAGAAGCTGTTATGTCTTTTAATTCTTCTATAGAACTATAACCGCCTGAGTAAAGTTTTTCGGCAAGTTCAAGGCCTATTCCTGGAATTTTCATGAGAGAGTCATAGCCTTCCTTCATTGCAAGAGAATATGCAGCTTCGCTTTTTACATCAAGATGCCAGCCTGTAAGTCTTGCTGCAAGTCTTACGTTTTGTCCGCTTTTCCCAATTGCTATGGATAAAAATTCATCAGGAACAATCACTTCCATTGATTTATTGTCTTCGTCTATTACAACTCTTGTAATTTCAGCTGGAGCAAGAGAATTGCAAACAAATCTTGCTGTATCAGGATTCCAGAGAACAATGTCAATTTTTTCGCCTCTTAGTTCCTGGACAACTGTTTGAACTCTGCTTCCTTTTACACCTACGCATGAGCCAACTGGATCGACGTTTGATTCTGATGAAGATACTGCAATTTTAGCTCTTACGCCTGGTTCTCTTGCAGCGGCATGAATTTTTACTACGCCTTCACTGATTTCTGGCACTTCGGTCTTGAATAGGTTGATTAGAAAATCAGGATGTGTTCTTGTAAGAACAATCTGTGGGCCTCTGCTTTCGTGAAGAACTTTCATTATGTTGGCTCTTATTCTGTCGCCTCTTCTGTATGTCTCATTTTTTATTTGTTCCCTTGACGGAAGAACAGCTTCGGCTTGACCAAGATTTACTATTATATCGTCTCTGTCAAATCTTTGTACTATACCGTTTATTATTTCACCTTCTCTGTCTATAAAGCTGTCATATACGGCATTTCTTTCAGCATCTCTGAGTTTTTGAATTATTACCTGTTTGGCAGACTGAGCTGCAATTCGTCCAAAACTTGTTGTGTCAAGTTTTATTCCAAGACTGTCTCCAATTTCACATTCAGGGTCTAGCTGCCGGCCTTCTGCAAGAGTAATTTCAAGCTCTGGATCTTCAACTTCTTCTACAACATCCTTGAACTGGAAAACTTCTATATCCCCTGTTTTTTCATTGTAGGCAACTTCTATTTCTACATCAGGGCCCATTTTTTTCCTTGCTGCAGAAACAAGTGCTTCTTCAAGTGCCTTTATTAAAATTCCCATGGGAATGTTTTTATCTCGTCCAATTTGTTCAATTACTCTTTTTATATCGCTGAAGACCATTGTATTCTCCAAATTTATATTTCAGGGTTAAGCTTGGCTGATTTGATTTTATCAAACGGAATTTTTATTTCACCGTTTTCAAGTTGAATGAGTGTAAAATTCTCATCTGAGTCTTTGATTATTCCTTTAAAATTTTTTCTGTCAGAATCACCCTCAAGAGGTTCAAAAATTTTGATATGAACCTTTTCTCCCCTGAATTTCATAAAATCTTCAGGTTTCACAAGAGGCCTGTCAAGGCCTGGAGAAGAAACTTCGAGACTATATTTACCAGGTATCTCAAGCTTGACATCAAAAAGATTGCTTAGCTCACGGCTTGTTTTGGCACAGTCTTCAATTGTAACACCAGTATCTTTGTCTATGTATATTCTTAAAATTTTCATTCCTGAATTCACTGAAAACTCTGCATGAACAAATTCTAAACCTTGTGACTCGCATACAGGGGATGCAAGTTCGCAAATTTTTTTTCTAAGCTCAGATAATTCTGATGAGCTTGTTCCCATCCTTATAACTCCGTTTTTGATTTTGTAGTTCCATAAAAAAATAAAACGGGTTTATGACCCGTTTTACAAAGGAGGCGTCATTAAAGACTGTTACAATTAAACTGTCCTTATATTCTTTTTCTCCTATAAAGTCAAGAGATTAATCCTGGCCTGGAAATCTGATCTCAAAATTCTTTAGAAGGCTTGAGGTAACTTTTTCATGTACTTTATTTATCTGTTTATCTTTAAGAGTTTCTTTTGATGACCTGTAAGTTATTCTAAAAGACAAACTTTTTTCATTTTTATTTACAGCCTCCCCTTCATAAATATCAAAAAGAATAACATTCTCAATAAATTCTTCATTAAGATTTTTTATCAGGCTAATAATTTTACCTGCCTGAGTATATCTTGGGGTTATGACTGTAATATCTCTTAAAATAGCAGGAAATTTAGGTACTTCCCTTGAAAGAGAGACATCTTTTTTATTTTTTATAATTGCCTCTAAAGGGCAATTAAAAATAAAAACTTTTTGTTCGATATTATAATTTTTTAGTACCTTTGGAGAAACCTCAAATAGAGAACCGTATTTTTTTCCGTTTATAATTATGTCTGCTGATGCCCCATTTCTTGAATAGGGCATAAGAATTTCTGAAACTATAAACTCTGGTTCTATATTAAAATTTTTGAAAAAGGCTTCTGCAAAACCTTTCATATCAAAAAAATCAGCTTCAGGACTTTTGTCATCCCATAGAGAATTTCTTCTTTTCCCTGTGATTGCAGCTGCAATATATTCCTTTTGAATAGACTTGTTTATAAGCTTTGAGTCTGGGAAAAAAACCTGGCCGGTTTCAAAAAGTCTTAGATTTGTTATTTGTCTGGACAAGTTAGAGGAAATATTCTCAAGAATACCTGGAACAAGATCAGTTCTCATAAGAGCCTGGTCTTCTGAAAGAGGATTTAAAATTCTGACAGGCTCAATAAAAAAATCTTTGGTAAGTCCTGTTTTTTCAAGAAGAGAGCTCCCAATAAAACTGTAGTTAATTGCTTCATTAAAACCAAGTGACTTCATTGCATCTTTTATTTCAAGCCTTAAAGCAAATTCACTTTCATCCTGCTTATCCGAAGATATTTTTGGTGAAGTTGTTGGGATATTGTTGTAACCATATCTTCTGGCAACTTCCTCGCTCAAATCTTCAGGCCTTTCAACATCAACCCTGTAAGAAGGGACTTTGATAAGATATTTGTCTTCATCTTTAGTTTCTTCAATTATAAAACCAACTGATTTTAAATATGATAAAGACTGATCTGGACTAAGATTTATTCCAAGCCTCATATTGCATTCTGAAGGTGAAAAAAGAATTTTTCTTTCTTCAAATGGCTTAGTTTGTGTGTCAATAAAGCCTTGGGCTGTTTTTCCCTTACCAAGTTCTTCAATTAGCGAAGCTGCCCTGTTAAGTGCTCTTTCTACCTGAAGTGGATCAACACCTCTTTCAAATCTGTGGCTTGAATCTGTTGAAAGACCAAGCTTTTTTGCAGATTTTCTAATGGATGGAGGAAAAAAATATGCACTTTCAAGAAGTACTTTTGTGGTTTTATCTGTTATTTCAGAATTTTCTCCGCCCATAATTCCTGCTGCTGCAACTTTTTTTTCATTGTCGCAGATCATAAGTATTTCTGAATCAAGGATTCTTTCTTTTCCGTCAAGTGCGGTGAATTTTTCACCCTCCATTGCTCTTTGTACAATGATTTTTGAATTTTTTATTTCGTCATAATCAAAGGCATGAAGCGGCTGACCTGTTTCAAGCATAATATAGTTTGTTACATCAACTATATTGTTTATAGGCCTTATCCCTGAGCAAAGCAAAATGCTTTGAAGCCAGAAAGGGGAGGGTAAAACTTTGACGTTATCAATATATCTTGCACAATATTTGGGACAAAGATCTGGATCCTTTACTTCAACACATGCTTTTTCAGTGATCTCACCTTTGTTTTTTTCATCTTTATATATTTCTGCAGAAGGTATTATAATTTTTGTTCCTTCAATTGCAGAAACTTCCCTTGCAATTCCGATAAGACTTAAGCAGTCGGCTCTGTTTGGCGTAAGGTCTACTTCGAGCACAGCTCCATCAAGACCTAAAGCTTTTGTAAGTGATGTCCCAGGAATAATATCAGATGGAAGATCCATGATTCCAGAACCATCTTCAGTTATGCCGAGTTCCTTTGAACTGCAAAGCATCCCCATTGAAACTTCACCCCTGATTTTGCTTTTCTTTAATTTTATTCCTCCGGGAAGTTCTGTTCCAGGAAGGGCTACAGGGCCAACCATGTTTTCATAAACATTTGGAGCTCCGCACACAATTTGAAGATTTTCATCTTTTCCTGTGTTTACCATGCATATTCTTAATTTATCAGCATTGGGGTGGGGAATTATTTTTTCGATTCTTCCTGTAATAACATCTTTTAAATAGTCAAAAGGATAATCTATTGATTCAACTTCAAGCCCTGTCATTGTAAGTGCTTCAGCAAGTTCTTCAGGTGAGGATTTGAAGTCTGTAAATTTTTTAAGCCAGTTTAAACTTATTTTCATTTCTAGAACTGCTCCAGAAAACGGTAGTCATTTTCATAAAATTTTCTTAAATCATCTATTCCGTATTTAAGCATAGCAAGCCTTTCGACTCCCATTCCAAATGCAAATCCGGAATACACACTAGTATCATAGCCCACATTTTCAAAAACAGCCGGATGAACCATTCCAGAACCTAGAACCTCAAGCCAGCCTGTATTTGAACAGACTCTGCAGCCTTTTCCTCTGCACATCACACATTTAATGTCAACTTCTGCACTTGGCTCAGTAAAAGGGAAAAAACTTGGTCTGAAACGCAGGGATGTTTCTTTGTCAAAAAGATTATGGATAAACGATTCTAAAATACCTTTTAGATCTCCGAAGCTAATGTTTTTATCCACAATGAGTCCTTCAATCTGGTGGAACATTGGAGTATGTGTAAGATCTGAATCGCATCTATAAACTTTTCCAGGGGCAATAATACTTATTGGTGGCTCATGTTTTTCCATGTATCTGATCTGGATTGGAGATGTATGAGTTCTAAGTACTACGCTGTCTGAAATATAGAATGTATCCTGCATATCCCTTGCCGGATGGTGCTTTGGTATATTGAGTGCTTCAAAATTATACCAGTCTGCCTCAATTTCTGGACCTTCTGCAATTTGAAATCCAAGCTTAAAAAAAATAGAACAGATTTCTTTTTGAATTTTTGTTATGGGGTGCAGGGTTCCGGTTTTTGGTTTTCTTCCAGGAAGAGTTATATCTATATCTGCCGGTTTTGCAGCAAGAGAGTCTTCAATTACTTGTATTTTTTCACTAATTTCTTTTTCAAGCCTGTTTTTTAAAAGATTGGCCTTTTTTCCGGCAACAGGTTTTTCTTCTGGTGGAAGTGAAGGGATATTTCTTAAAAAAAGTGTTATTTTGCCTTTTCGGCCTAAATATTCAGTTTTTAAATTTTGGAGCTTTTCTTCAGTGTCAGCCCCTTTTATGGCATTTAATGCCTGTTCTTCGATTCCGTCAATACTTTCAGGTGCCAATTTTATCGCCTCAATTGTTAAAAAAATCCCGGCTTATGCCGGGATAATCATGCTATAGACTTGCCGATGCTTTCTCTACAAGAGCAGTGAAAGCTTTAGGATCCGAAATAGCAAGGTCAGCCAGCATTTTTCTGTCCAGGTCTATATCAGATTTTTTTAGCCCGTAAATAAGTTTGCTGTAATTTAAACCATTTAGTCTTGCAGCAGCATTTATTCTTATGTTCCACAGGCGTCTGAAATTTCTTTTTTTCTGGCGTCTGTCTCTGTATGCATAGGTTAAAGCCTTATCTACAGCATTTTTGGCAGTACGAAATAATTTGCTTCTGCCACCTCTGAAGCCTTTTGCAAGCTGAAGCAATTTTTGTCTTCTTCTTCTTGCCTTAAAACCTCTTTTAATCCTCATCTTAAAATCTCCTTTAACTCAGCTGACATTATCTGTAAGGAAGAAGTTGTCTTAACTGTTTTTCATTTGTTTTGTCTGCAATTTTACTTGTACGAAGTTTTCTTTTACGTTTTGCTGACTTTTTAGTAAGAATATGACTTGAGTTAGCTTTACGTAATTTGAATTTACCGCTGCCTGTAGTAGTAAACCTTTTAGCGGCACCACGGTTTGTTTTCATTTTAGGCATTTGAATCTCTCCTTGCACTAAGCCTGCTTAAAAATCAAAAATTTAAAAAAACGGTAACAAATTCCTCAAAAATTAATTTAAAATAGTTGCTGAACAAAAATTGTTTATTTTTGCTTAAAAACTTTTCAAAAATCAAAGCTTTAATGTTTCAGTTAAAAGCTTAAGTGTTTTAAGACAAATTCAATTTTTTGTCTGCGACTAAATACAATTAAGTAGCAGTTGAACTAAAACTGTCTTTTTTTGTGCATTTTAAAGTCAGATTTAAAATTTAATCTTTATAATATTCAAAGTATTTTCAGAATTAAATTTTTTTCTTCCTTTAACAGAACAAAAAATCTTGTTTTCGGTCAATCACTATGTATTTACCGTGTATAATTTAATAAATATCAAAACAAAATAATTAATTAAAATTTTTATTTTATAATTAATTATTTTTAAAAAAAATATAAAATAACTATTCTTTTTTTGGAGCTAAAACCATTATCATGGTCCGGCCTTCAAATTTTGGTCTAGTTTCAATAGATGCAATATCTTCTGTTTCAGTAGCTATCCTTGCAAGAATATCTTTTCCCATTTCAGGTAATGTTATTTCACGCCCCCTGAATCTCACAGTTATTTTGACTTTATTGTTTTTTGTCAAAAACCCCCTGATTTGTCTCAGCTTTGTATTGAGGTCATGATCTTCAGTTTTTGGCCTTACTTTAATTTCTTTTACCTGGACAACAGCCTGTTTCTTTTTAGCTTCCTGTTTTTTCTTAGTCTGCTGGTACTTAAATCTACCAAAGTCCATAATTCTGCACACCGGAGGGCTGGCTCCAGGTGAAACTTCAACAAGATCAAGCCCTGCTTCTTCAGCGGTATTTATAGCATCGGTGATGCTTAACACTCCAAGCTGGTTTCCGTCTGAGTCTATAACCCTGACTTCCTTTTCTTTGATCTCGTCATTGACCCTTGTTTGTTCAGTCTTTTTAACAGCTATCTCTTTTCTCCTTATTTTACATTATCTGATAAATACCAAATAGAGGGTATTTTTAGCCCATAATTATACTTATTTCAAGAGTTTTTTCATAATGAATTCATAACGAAAGAGTATATTTTGAAAGTTGGCTGTCTTTCCAGTAAATATTATCTGGTGAAGAAAAGAATTTTTTAAACAAATTAAGGCTTTCAATTCTTAAAACACCAGAAATTATTTCAGGGAATTTTTTTTGGTAAAATAATGGAAAATTTTTTTTATCTATTGAGCAGCCTCCGCCCATAACATCCTCGTACGCATAAACTATTTTGCCAAATCCTGAAAGTGTAATTGCTGAAAGACACATAAGACATGGTTCCATTGTTGAATAAATTGTCATTTTATTTTTTGGAAGTAAAGGAAAATTTTTTTGAAGCTCTCTTATTGCGTTTATTTCTGCATGATCAATTTCTGAAGGAATTTGTGAAATACTTTTTTCTCGTTTTCCTCTTGCAATTATCTGATTTTGTGAAACTATTACGCACCCTACTGGAAACTCATTGGAGTTAAGAGCTTTTGAGGCTTCTTTTAGAGCCTCTTTCATGAATAATTCGTCCATTTTATTCTCCATGATTGTTTATGCAAATTGAATCATCACAGGGGCATCTTCCGTCAACTTCAAATGCAAAAAGTATTTTTTTTGCCTTTTCTCTCATATCATTATTTATTTTTCTTTTTACACTTATTTTTTTTAGTTCTTCTATTGATAAAATTTTGTCAAGGCCTTTTGAAATAGTTGTTCCTGACATAGTATCTATGGTTTCTGCATCTTCTCCGTTTGTAACAACACAAACAGGGACCTCATTTTCATCAATAAGCCTTGCACATGCAATTGTACTCATATGCCTTGATATAATTGAACCAGGGCCGTATTTAACTATCATTATTGGTTTGTTTTCTAAATAGATGGTGTAATCAACTGCAATTTTGAATTTATTGCCTTTATTTTCAAGAAAAATTAAAAGGTTTTTTTTTATATCTTTTTTTAGGTATCCTTTTTTTTCTACAAGTAGTTTTGCAATTTTTTGCCTGTATCTTTCATCGTGATTATCTTCAATTGTTTCATCTGTAAGAAAGTCTTTAAGTGTTCCTAGAATAAGATGATGGGAATTCATTGTTCTATTTTGCCTTTACATTATTTTTTTCGTATGAAAATATGTTTTTTTGGCCTTTTTGGGCCTTAAGGTTTTCCGTAATCCTTAATAATAATTGTTTTTTGATTATGGAGTGTCAATAAATTTATTTTTTATGGTATATTTAATCATGACTCCAAGGGAAATTCGTGAACAAAAAGAAGAACAAAATCTTGCTCATTATGCCTGTAAAAACTATCAGTCGAGAGGCAGGGTGCTTCTAGAAGAACCTTGTCCAATAAGAACTCAATTTCAGCAGGACAGGGACAGAATTGTTTATTCAAATTCATTTAGAAGACTTAAGCACAAAACCCAGGTTTTTTTATCTCCATTAGGAGACCATTACAGAACAAGGCTTACCCATACCCTTGAAGTTTCAGAGGTTGCAAGGACAATAGCAAGAGCACTTAATTTGAATGAAGACCTAACAGAAGCAATTGCACTTGGACATGACCTTGGGCATACTCCTTTTGGTCATGGCGGGGAAACTGTTTTAAAGGAAATCTATTCAAAATATTTTTCACACTCTGCACAAAGCTTAAGAGTTATAGACCGGCTTGAAAGAGGGGGGGAAGGTTTAAATCTCACCTATGAAGTCAGGGATGGAATTTTAAAGCATTCAAAAGGATTTGGAGATATTATTCCAAGAGACCCTGGAGAAGCTGCAAGAACTGTTGAAGGCAGGGTAGTAAGAATTGCAGATATTATTGCATACTTAAATCATGACCTTGATGATGCAATCAGAAGCGGTGTTATAACAAGAAATGATGTGCCTTTGGATTTTGTAAATGTTCTTGGGAAAAATCACTCTGAAAGGGCAAGAACCATGATTAGGGATGTTATATTTTCAAGCTATGATTCTGGAAAAGGGTTTTGTCTTGAAATCAGCAAGGAAGTCTATAATACAATGGTAGATCTAAGAGCCTTTCTTTATGAAAATGTTTACAGATCTCCGCAGGTTCATAGAGAATTTGTCAAGGCTAAGAAAATTTTGTCAGAACTTTATGAATATTTTAATAAACACGAAGATAAACTCCAATTAGAACTAATGAAACTCGAACTTCCACCGTATGATTCAGGTGCGGAAAAAATTGAAAGAGCAGTGTGTGATTTGATAGCTTCAATGACAGACAGATATGCCATAAATTTATACACCAGGGTTTTTATGCCCTCCCCTTTAGTGTAAGGAGATATTTTGAAATTTCCGGAAATTTATATTTCAAATGAAGATAAAACCATTTTTTTTAAAAGGCTTGAAGAAATTTATAAGGAAATGGAATTAAGATATTCAATTGTTGCAGATTCTCTTGATTTTAACTGTAAAGACTGCACTGACAACTGCTGCTATACCCATTTCAGGCACCATACACTTATAGAATATCTTTATCTTATAAAAGGTATAGAATCCCTTGATGATAAACTGCGTTTAAAAATTATTGAGAATGCATTTTATGTTGTGTCTAAAACATCTGAGGCTGAGGCAAATGGTGAAAAAATCAGAATTTTATGTCCAATTAATAATGACGGTCTTTGCAGTTTGTACGAGCATAGGCTTATGATATGCCGTCTTCATGGAACAGCTCATTATTTTGATAGTCCAAGGGGAAGGATTAAAGGCCCTGGCTGCTTTAGATTTGAAGAGCTCTCAAAGAACAAAAAAAAGGTTCCCATGCTTGACAGGACAGACATATATAGAAATCTTGCTTTCCTTGAAATGGATTTGAGGAAAAAAACAGGGTATGATTTTAAATTTAAGCATTCAATAGCAGAAATGATATGTGGAGCTTTCAGGGATAGTAAATGAAAATTTTTGAAAAAAATAATGATCTTTCACACAGGGGAACACAAATAAAAAATGATACTGGATTTTTTTTTGACTGTCACCCTGGTGTGACTTGCTTTAATAAGTGCTGCAGAAACTTAAATCTTTATTTGTATCCACATGATATTATCATGCTTAGAAAAAAACTTGGAATAAGCTCCGGTGAATTTATAGAAAACTATACTGAAGCAGTTTTGCCAAAAGATCGTTATTTCCCGGAAGTTTTGCTGAAAATGTCAGACAATGAAGAGCAGACCTGTCCTTTTCTTACAGATAAAGGATGCAGTGTTTATACCCATCGTCCGGATTCCTGCAGAAATTTTCCAGTTGAGCATGGGGTTAAATATAATGACAAGGGGAAAGTTGAAGATCATATTCATTTATTCAGACCCCCAGAGTTTTGCCAGGGACGATTTGAAAAAAAAGAGCATACTCTTTCATCCTGGGCTAAAGACCAGGATGCTGTAATTACAAATAAAATGACTTTTTTATGGAGCGAAACAGCAAAATATTTCTATTCTGATATCTGGGGTGGAGAAGGTCCATACGGTAAAAAGGCTAAAATGGTCTTCATGGCAGCATATAATATTGACAGCTTCAGGGATTTTGTGTTTAACAGCAGCTTTCTTAAAAGGTACAAGGTTAAAAAAAATATTCAGATGAAAATCAGAATAGATGATGAAGCCATGTTAAAATTTGCCTTGGAATGGATAGGGTTTTTTGCACTTGGAATCAAAACAGATATTATCAGGATTAAGCAGTAAATTAAAATATGGATGAACTGATTATTCTACTCCCTCAGGCATAGGTGGAATTTCTTCACAACCTAAAACATATCCTCCGTCAAGCCTTAATGTTGCACCTGTCATGTAAGGTGCATCATGAATAAGGAAGTTTACCGCTTTAATAATATCTGAGATTTTACCTTCTCTTTTGCAAAGTGTGTGGTTTATGATAGCATCCTGCTGCTGTTTTGATAAAAGCCCCCAGCCTCTTGTTTTTGAAGCATGCCTTGTTTCCATAAATCCAAGCATTATTTCGTTTACCCTGACATTGGGTGACATAAGTCTTGCCCATGTTTCTGTAAAAAGAGAAACTGCCCTGCTTGCAGCACAATATCCGTCATTAAATATAAGACCGGCAGGGCCGGTTCTTCCTGTGATTGAGGCTATTGAAGAAAAATTTATTATGCAGCCGTTTTTGCTTTGTTTTATTTGTGGATAAATGGATTCAAATATAAAATGCTTTGCCCTAAGAGTTGTTTCCTGTTCAAGATCCCATTGCCTTGAATTGTATTTGCCGTGGACTACAGGCATTCCTCCACGTTCAATATTGTTTATAAGAATATCAATTTTTTTATGACTGGCTGTTACTTCATTAATAAATTGAGGAATTTTTTCGGTTTCACGTAAATTTATATTATGAATGGAATATTTCCCTGCTGTTTTTTCAAGGCTTTCCTTAAGGTTATCAAGTTCTTCAAGCCAGTCAAAATATGTAACAGCAACAGAACATCCCTGATTTAATAAATCAACAGCAATTGCCCGTCCAATGCCCTTTATGCCTCCAAGAACAATGGCTGAGCAGCCTGTCAGTCTTTTATTAATTGGTTTCTTGTCCATGAAATGCCTGCTTTGAAAAGTAGTAAAGGGTTTTCTTCAAGTTCTTTTATGTCTGCTTTAAAATCAATTTTTTTAATTTTGAGTTCATCCAGAAATAAATCAAGATTGTAGCAGCCTTTTACAAAAATTTCCTTTTGTTCCTTATCAAGGCTTATATGTTTTGAAGTGAAGTCAATAATAAAATTCATAAAAAAATCATTTGCATCAATATAGTCTGATGCTTTTTGATCAATAAGCCACTCTGATACAGGCATTGTTTTTCCTTTGCCAAATCCTGTGCATTGATCTTCATTAATAATTGCAAAATGCTCAAGAATTTTTCCGGTTTTTTTATCTTTGCTTATTCCCCTTGCAACCGGATAAAGTCTGCATGAAAGTGGTCTTGCCTCATATACTGTGCATGATTGTTCAAGAAAAATGCAGGCATTGTCTTTATCTGGCTGCTCAAAAAGTGAAATTACAGGAATTTTTGTTTGTTTTCCGGTGTATGCGAAAGTGTGCTTTTTTAAAAAGTCCCAGGTTTTCATGGATTTAAATCTGGAGAGTTTTAGGATATCATAGCCGGTCAGAGTTTGATTTATGCCACAGCAGCATAAATTTTTACACCCAGAATCTGGTTTACATTCAAAAAGAATATCGTCAGTTTTGCTTATAGGATCTATTGATGACATTTTTTTACCTGTCTTTGTTAAAAAATTTAGTTTTGGAGTTAAAACTATTTTGTTTTTTTGAAATTTAAAAAACAACTCAAGTGAAATTGAATATAATAAATTAAAAGATACATCAATCTTAAATTCCTTTAAATCTTGTACCCTGATTAATCGATTTTTATGTTTGCTGGATATACTAAGACAAATTGTATCAAGCAATATTTTGCTATTGGTGATGCAAAGTGTTTCATATTTTAAGCCTAAAATAGGCTTAATTCATAAATTTTTTAAATTATGAAAAATTCAATTCATGTTTATATGTCAGGCAAGGCAATAAATTTGGTTTAGACAGATGAATTTTTTAGATCACTAAAATTTTTTGGTTGGCTTCTATTTTAGTTAAAAAAATAAATTTTGAGCTTAGTTTTACAAATCAATGTTCACTAAGGTTGTTTACCATATTGGAAGATCTTAATGTTTGAAGAGGTTTGATTTTGAAAAGAGGCGTTTTAAAAAGTCTTGACAACCATTAGGGCTGGTGTTAACGTCGCAAATTATCTGTGGTAAGGTATCCGGAAAAATGTTGAAATTTGTTGCTTCTAAAATTGCTTTTTGTTAGTAAATCCGGTGGTTTATTTAGTATGAGATAAACCTTATAAAAATTACAATGCATAAGCATTGTTAGTATAGGGTGAATTGTTTGTATAAAACGTTAATGAATGGAGGTATTGTAAATGCCAAGTTTTGTAATTGCAGAAAAATGCGATGGGTGCAAGGGCGGCGAGAAGACAGCTTGTATGTATATCTGCCCTAACGACCTTATGGTTCTAGACCCCAATGAAATGAAAGCTTACAACCAGGAACCAGATGCATGCTGGGAATGTTTCTCATGTATCAAAATATGCCCAAACCAGGCTATTGGTGTTCGTGGTTATTCTGACTTTGTTCCTATGGGTTCAGACCTTGTTCCTATGATGGGTACAGAAGACATCATGTGGACATGTAAATTCCGTAATGGTAATGTTAAGCGTTTTAAATTCCCAATCAGAACTACTCCTGAAGGAAGCTCAAACGCATATGCAGATCTTAAAGGTGATGATCTTGAATCAGAACTTCTTGCTACTGAAACAGGCAAAACTCTTGTAGTTCCTAAAGAAACACCTGTTTGGAAGCAGTGATTTACTAGAAAAATTTGTTTTGATTTGGCGAAATTTAGTTAGATTGAAAATATCCTTTACATCTAAGGAGGAAATAGATGGCATTACCAAATAAAGCACACGGTGAACTTAAGTGTGTAGAAACCCCAGAAATAAAAGAACATGACGTAGATATTCTTATCGTCGGCGGTGGTATGGCTGCATGCGGTACTGCTTTTGAAATCAAAAAGTGGGCCAGCGATGACATGAAGATTATCCTTTGTGATAAAGCTGCTATGGAAAGATCTGGTGCTGTTGCTCAGGGTCTTTCAGCTATTAACACTTATATTGGTGACAACTCAGTTGATGATTACGTACGTATGGTACGTAACGACCTTATGGGTATTGTTCGTGAAGACCTTATTTTTAACCTTGGCCGTCACGTTGACGATTCTGTACATCTTTTCGAAGAGTGGGGACTTCCAATCTGGAAAAAAGATGATAACAATAAGAACCTAAACGGTAAGCAGGGTCTTAAAGTTGGTCTTCTTAAAGATGGTGCAAAGCCTGTTCGTACAGGTAAATGGCAGATAATGATCAACGGTGAATCTTACAAGAGAATCGTTGCTGAAGCAGCTAAAAAAGCTCTTGGCGAAGATAATATCATGGAAAGAGTTTTCATTGTTGAGCTTCTAAATGATAAAAATGAAGAAAATCGTATTGCCGGTGCAGTTGGTATTTCAACACGTGAAAATGTTGTTCATTACTTTAGAGCTAATGCTATGATGGTTGCTTGCGGTGGTGCTGTTAACATTTATCAGCCACGTTCAGTTGGTGAAGGTAAAGGCCGTGCATGGTACCCAGTATGGAACGCAGGTTCTACATACACAATGGCTCTTAGAGCAGGTGCTGAGCTTTCCATGATGGAAAACCGTTTCACCCCAGCTCGTTTTAAAGATGGTTACGGACCTGTTGGTGCATGGTTCCTTCTTTTCAAAGCTCATCTTGAAAACTCTCTTGGTGAAAACTATGCTGCATCTCAGGCTGCAAAAGACGAACTTGCAAATTATGCACCTTATGGAACAGCTCCAATTACTCCTACTTGTCTTCGTAACCACCTAATGCTTTTTGAAATGAAAGCAGGTCGTGGACCTATTACAATGACAACTCCTGAAGCTCTTGCAAAACTTGGTGAAACCATGGATAAAAAAGAGCTTAAGCACCTTGAAGCAGAAGCATGGGAAGACTTCCTTGATATGACATGCGGACAGGCTAACCTATGGTGTGCAACAAACACAGAGCCAGAGAAAAAAGAATCTGAAATTATGCCTACAGAGCCTTACCTTCTAGGTTCACATTCAGGATGCTGCGGTATCTGGGTATCTGGTCCAGATGAAGATTGGGTTCCAGAAGACTATAAGTGGGGCGACAAAGGTAAAGTTTATTCTCAGATGACTACTGTGAAAGGTCTTTTCACAGCTGCTGACGGTATTGGCTGCTCAGGACATAAATTCTCTTCTGGATCACATGCAGAAGGTAGAATTGCTGCTAAGCAGATGGTTCGCTGGGTAAAAGATCATGCTGATTTTAAACCAGAACCAAACATGACTGCTCAGGAAGCTGCTGATATGGTTTGGAAACCTGTTAAAACATGGTTTGCAAACAAAGGCTATTCAACAATGGCAGATGTTAACCCTAAATACTGCAAGCCTGCTGGTATGACAATGCGTCTTATGAAAGCTACCAACGAATATGGTGGTGGAGTTGCTACTTACTATCAGACAAACCAGAAAGCTCTTGAGCATCTAATGGAACTATTCCAGATGATGAGAGAAGACTGTGAATTCCTTGCTGCTGGTGACCTTCATGAACTTATGAGATGCTGGGAAATTTTCCACAGAATTTATACTGTAGAAGCCCATACACGTCATATTATGTTCCGTAAAGAGTCAAGATTCCCAGGTTTCTACTACAGAACAGATCATAACTACCAGGATGATGAAAACTGGTTCTGTTTTGTAAACTCTACATACGATAAGAACACCAATGAATGGTCAATGAAAAAAGTTGATTACCACAGAATCATTCCAATGTAATTAAAGGAAGTGACTTCGGTGGTTATATGACCGGATAAAATAATTGCCTCCAGGTTCTTTTGAGCCTGGAGGTTTTTATTAATTTTAATCTGTGTTCATATTTAAGAGTACAAAAAGAGCAATGTACTTTGAAATATGAGCATAGTGCGAAGAGCATAGGTGCAAGGATTGATCAAAAAGGTTTAAAACTTTAATCCAGGAGGAGTAGAATGAGTGTTGAAACTACAGCCCCTGCCGGTGGCAGCATTCTTGTAGTAGGTGGTGGAATAAGTGGTCTTACCACCGCACTTGAAGCAGCCGAAGTCGGTTATGAGGTTTATATTGTCGAGAAATCCCCCTCTCTTGGAGGAAGGGTGGCTCAACTGAACCAGTATTTCCCCAAGCTTTGTCCGCCAACCTGCGGACTTGAAATTAACTACCGCAGAATTAAGGACAATCCAAAAGTAAAAACTTTTACCATGGCAGAAGTGGAAAAAGTTACGGGTTCTGCTGGAAATTATGATGTCACAATTAAGGTTAGTCCAAGATATGTGACTTCAAAATGTACATGCTGCGGAGAATGTGCAAATGTTTGTGAAACCGAAATTGATAATGAATACAATTTTGGAATGAACAAGTCAAAAGCAGCATATCTTCCTCATGAAATGGCATATCCTCAGAGATATGTAATAGATCCTTCCATAATTGGTACAGAAGAAGCTCAAAAGTGCAAAGAAGCTTGTAAGTACAATGCAATTGATCTTGATATGGAAGCAAAAACTTTTACATTAAAAGTGGGATCAGTTGTCTGGGCAACAGGCTGGGAACCATACGATGCAACAAAGATAGATAATCTTGGTTTTGGTAGATATCCAAATATCATTACAAACATGATGATGGAAAGAATTGCTTCAGGTAATGGCCCTACTCAAGGTAAAATATTAAGGCCTTCAGATGACAAAGCTCCTGAAAGTGTTGTATTTGTTCAGTGTGCAGGTTCAAGAGATGAAAATCATCTTCCTTACTGCTCATACATCTGCTGCATGGCTTCTTTGAAGCAGGCTACTTATGTAAGAGCTCAATATCCTGATGCAAAAATTTATATTTACTATATAGATATGCGTACACCAGGCTATCGCTACGAAAAATTTTATAAAAAAGTAAAAGAAGACAAAAATATCTTTTTCATCAAAGGTAAGGTTGCTGAAGTTGATGAAGATGATAACGGCAATATCACAGTAGTCGCAGAAGATGCGGTTTCAGGCGAAAAAATCCGTCAGAAAGCAGATCTTGTTGTTCTTGCAACAGGAATGCAGCCCACTGCTGCCAAAGCAAAGCCAAATGCTGATCTCAAAATCTCAGAATACGGTTTTATTCAAAACGATTTTGACAAGGGCGGTATGTTTGCTGTTGGATGTGCAAACAAGCCACTGGATGTTGTTTCCAGCAACCAGAACGCAACCGGTATGGCTCTCAAAGCTATTCAAACCGTTAAGAGATCTTAAGGGGGAGCAGATAAAATGGATAAAAAGTATTGCACATATATTTGTACAGGGTGCGGAATAGGCGAAGCCCTGAACATTGAAAAAGTTGCGGAGGCAGCAAAGGAAAAAGGCTACGACTGCAAGATTCATCCCTGTCTTTGCAGTGAGGAAGGCGTTGAATTTCTTAAAAAAGACGTAGCAGACGGAATAAACGCACTTTCTATAGCTGCCTGTTCAAGAAGGGTTAATTTTGATATTTTCCGTTTTGACGGATGTGTTGTGGACAGAGTAAGTCTTAGAGAAGGTGTTACCTGGTCACACTCAAGAGCAGATTTCCCTGCACCTACTGAAGAACAAAAGGATGATGAAACTTTTATTGATAGTATTCAGCATCTAGCAGAAGACTATGTAAGAATGGGAGTTGCAAGGCTTGAAAAAATTACAGTTCCAGAGCCTTATAAACTTCAAACTTTTAACCGCAATATTCTTGTTATCGGCGGTGGTGTTACAGGTCTTACAGCCGCAGTTGAGGCTGCTGATGCAGGTTATAATGTTACTGTTGTTGAAAAGGAAGAAGCTCTTGGCGGTTATGCTGCAAAAATGAGAAAGCAGATTCCAATGGGTGATTACTCAAGGGGACTTGTTGATCCTGTTGTTGGAAAACTTATTGAAAAAGCAGAAAATAATCCAAGAGTAACAATTAAAACCAATACTTTGGTTGCACGTATTGCAGGTCAGCCAGGCGAATTTGTTGTTACATTCAAAAAGCCAGGTGAAAAAATCGAATTCGATGTTCCAATGGCAGTTCCAGAAGAACAGCGTTATGACGAAAAGGGCAATCCTCTAGATGTTGACCAGATAAGAGTAATTTACGATAAAATCAATGAAGGCCGTGCAGACGTTCTTACAATTGACCCTAACGGCGAGCCTTTTGCAGGTGTTGTTCTTGCAGCAGGATGGAGACCGGCTGAAATAGATGCTGAAAAATATGCACATCTTGGAGTTGGCAGTAAAGATGTAATAACAAACCATGAGTTTGAGCAGCTTGCAGCTAAAGGTAAAGTAGTAAGGCCATCAGACGGAAAACCAGCTAAAAATGTTGTATTTATCCAGAGTCCAGGAATGGATGAAGGTGATTCAGATTTTGAATATACAGGTTCTGTTACAAGCATGGTTGCTTTAAAGCAGGCTAAATATGTAAGAGATGATTATTCAGACGGAAAAGCATATGTAATTTATCAGCATATGAGAACTCCTGGTCTTATGGAAGATTTTTACAAGGAAATCCAGCAGGACAGAGGAATTTTTCTTACAAAGGGTTCAGTTACAGAAGTAGTTGAAAACGGAGGAGCTCTTGCAGTTTCAGCAGAAGGTACTCTTCTTGGAAATGATGTTACAATTAAAGCAGATCTAGTTGTTCTAGCAACAGGTATGGTACCTGCAACAAAAGATGATCCAGTTGTAAACCTTGCCTATAGACAGGGCCCTGGATTCAGGGATATAGGAATTTTTGACGGATACGCAGATTCAAACTTTATTTGTTTTCCTTATGAAACCCAGAGAACAGGCGTTTATGCAGCAGGTGCAGTAAGAAGAAGCATGACTATTGAAGAGTCTACAGAAGATGCACGCGGTGCAGCTCTTAAGGCAATTCAGGCAATTGAATCTGCAAACAGAGGAACAGCTGTTCATCCAAGATCAGGCGATATGACTTTCCCTGACTTTTTCTTCCAGCGTTGTACACAGTGTAAGCGTTGTACTGAAGAATGTCCTTTTGGTGCTCTTGATGATGATGCAAAAGGAACACCAAAGCCAAATCCAACCAGATGCCGCAGATGCGGAACCTGCATGGGTGCATGTCCTGAAAGAATTATTGGTTTTGCAGATTATAATATTGACAGTATAGGTTCCATGATTAAATCAATCTGGGTTCCTTCAGACTTTGATTATGATGTACCTCCTTTAAGAATTCTTGGTCTTGTATGTGAAAATGATGCCCTTCCAGCACTTGATATGGCAGCTCTTCACAGAAAATCAATTCATCCATATGTACGTATTATTCCTGTAAGATGTCTTGGTTCTGTAAACGTAATATGGATTAAAGATGCATTGTCACAAGGTATGGACGGTGTGTTCCTTCTTGGTTGTAAGCATGGTGACGATTATCAGTGCCATTTTGTCAAGGGAAGTGAACTTATGGATGTTCGTACATACAAAATGGGTGAAACTCTAATGAGCCTTGGCCTTGAAGAGGAAAGAGTTGAGCAGTTTGAAGTTGCCATAGATGATTATGATAAAGTTTCTGATATGGTTAACGGATTTGTTGAAAAGATTGAGTCTCTTGGTCCAAACCCATTCAAGGGCTTCTAGTTCTGAATTTTTATGATGATGTAATTAATTTTCTAAGGAGGTTAGAAAATGTCTGAAAAATATATGGTGGAGCCTGATCTGCAGTTTATAGATGATGTGATGGGGCTTGGCGGTGAAAGCCTTAAAAAGTGCTTTCAGTGTGCAACATGCTCGGTGGCATGTCCAATAGCACCGGAAAATAAACCTTTCCCAAGGAAAGAGATGATTGCTGCATCCTGGGGTCTAAAGGATAAGCTTGTTGGGGATGGGGATATCTGGCTTTGTCACAACTGCGGTGACTGCTCAACTCTTTGTCCAAGAGGAGCAAAACCAGGTGATGTTCTTGCAGCACTTCGTTTGTATGCTATTACAGAATATGCAAAACCCAAAGCTCTTGGCAAAATGGTAAATGATCCAAAGAAATTTTGGACACTTACAGCAGTTCCAGCAGTTATTTTTGCACTTCTTGCAATAATGACAATATTTGGCGGCAGCTTTATGGCAGGAATTTTTGGCGGTGAGTTGTGGTATCATACACATGACGGCAATCCTTTTCCTGGTATTGCAGCTTCAAACTTTATTTCAAGCTGGTTTGTTGACCTTATTTTTGTTCCCCTTGCAATTTTTGTTGTAACAATTTTTGCTCTTGGGCTTAAAAATTTCATTGCTGATATGCATAAAAATGCACTTCTTGAAGGCAAAACAGCAAAAGATAAAATTGATGTTAAAGAATTTCTTTTGGCTCTTAAAAAAGTTCTTCCTACAATTGCAAAGCACAGACAGTTTACCCAGTGTGGTGAAAACAGAGAGCGTTCAACAGCACATATGATGGTTCTTTTTTCTTTTATAGGACTATTTATTGTAACTTCTGTTGTTTTTGTTGGTGTTTACTTCCTTCATCAGGGGACTCCATACAGCCAGCTTAACCCGATCAAATGGCTTGCCAATGTTTCGGGTGTTGCACTGATAATTGGTGGAGTTCTTATGGTTAAGCAGAGATTTGACAAAAAAGAAGATCAGGTTTCTACATACAAAGACTGGTATCTTCTTGGTCTTGTTCTTACAATCGGCGGTACAGGTATGCTTACTGAGATGTCAAGACTGGCAGGATCAGCTTTTTTCTGCTACACATTTTACTATGTGCATCTTATTTCAGTTTTTCATCTTTTCGCATATCTTCCATACTCAAAAATGGCTCATATAGTTTATAGAACAGTTGCTATGACATATGCTGAGTATGCTGAAAGAAAATAGTATTTAAAGATTAAATTTAAAATTTAAGGGCCGGATTATTTCCGGCCTTTATTTTTTTGAAAGAAAAATGAAAAAGTTCGAGTTTAAGAAAAAAAAATTCTCATATATTCTAATTTTTTTAATCCTTGTTGTGTATATAAGGATTTTTTTTGTATTTTTTATTCAGGAAAAAAAAGAAGACAGGGTTGTTTTTTCAAAAAAAATTGATGAATTAAAAATTACAGAAAAAATTACAGGCCTTAATTTTATAAGAGTAAACAAGGGTATTTTTTTTATGGGAAGTCCAGAAGATGAAACTGGAAGAAAATCTGATGAAAGCCCTTTATCAAAAATTAAAATTGATGAATTCATGATTTCTGAAAATGAAGTAAGGGTAAAGGATTTTTCTATTTTTGTATCAGAAACCAATTATTTAACTTCAGCTGAAAAAGAAGGATATTCCTATGTTTACTCGGGATTGACAGGTAATTGGGAGAAAAAAAAAGGAATTTCCTGGAAAAATCCAGGTTTTGAACAAACAGACAATCATCCGGTAGTCCATGTTTCATTTTTCGATGCCAGGGAATTTGCAGACTGGCTTGACAGGAAAAATAAAAAATACAAAATAAGGCTTGTTAAGGAAAATGAATGGGAATTTGCCGCAAAAAAAGGAATGTTAAAAAAACAGACAAATATCTGTAATATTGCAAATTGTGCAGATGAATCAGCTAGACAGAGATTTAGTGGGTGGAAAATATCAAGCTGCAATGACGGCCATATATTTACATCACCTGTTAAGAGTTTTTTGCCTGATGGTTTAGGACTTTATGATATGATTGGTAATGTATGGGAATGGTGCGACTCTGAATATAAACCATATATAACTCCAAAAAATTCAACGATTTATGGAAAAAATAAAAATGTTGTGATAAAGGGAGGCAGCTTTTACAGCAAGCCGGAATTTTTAAGGGCTTCTGCAAGGGAACATTTAAGCTCTGGCACAAAAAGAGCTTATGATATAGGTTTTAGGCTTGCACTTACACCAAAATGATGATTATTTATGAATAAAAAAGAATCTGATTTAAAAGACAATCAAACATTTAAAGGCTTATTCTCGCTTTTTTCAGGAGGAGAACTTAAGTCTTTTTTCAAAAAATATTTAGCTTTTATTGTAGTAATTGAAGTTCTTATATTTATGATCTGCTGGCTTTATCAAATTGGAGCAGCAGGCTATGACAGGTTTGGACCTGTAGAAAAAGTTTTTCCCTGGAAAGTATACTTTATTACAGCTTTTCTTGTACCTGTAGGAATAACTTTTATCTTTGGAATTTTTATTGTAACATTTGAGCATCTTTTTTTTGACGGTCGAAAAAACCAAATAAATAAAAAAACAGGCGAAGATTTAAATACCAATGAAAGGCTTAAATTTTTTTTAAATTTTCTTTTTCACTCGCCTTTTTTAACATTTATGCTTGGCCTTGGAATAATTTTGCTTGTTTTTTTTGATTTTGATGTTTTGAGATCTTTTTTTGGAAGTTCAGGTGAATATTTTTTTGAAAGTTTAGAAATTTTTTTTATTGGAATTTGTCTGGGGCTTACAATTCTTGGTTTTTGCTGGCTTTTTTTTAGATATAAGCTCAAAAAAAAGGAAATGGACTATTTATTCAGGTTAAGAATTACTGAAAAAACAGGTGTATCATGGATAGAAAAGGATAAGGTTATAGAAAAAAACGGAAAAATTATAATTTTGGAAGATAATAGTGCAGACGCAGCCGACGATTTATATCTTCCTGGAATAAATGAAAAACGCGATAATTAACTTGACAATTTAAGATTAGAATGTAAAGTATGTCATTTTGTAAAGATTGCAGAATTTTTGTATAAAAGGAGAAATACCATGTATGCAGTGGTGGCAACCGGTGGAAAACAATACAGAGTAGAAGAGGGCGAAGTCCTTAAAGTTGAGAAACTTCCTGGTGAAGTTGGTGAGGAAGTGGTTTTAAGTGATGTTCTTCTTTATTCTGACGGAGAGAATGTAAGTGTAGGGCAGCCAAAGCTTGAAGGTGCTTCTGTTAAGGCAGAAATAGTCGAGCAGGGAAGACTTAAAAAAGTACTTATTTTTAAGTACAAAAAAAGAAAACGCTATAGAAAGAAACAGGGACACAAGCAGCATTTTACTGCTCTAAAAATCAAACAGATCGAAGCATAATTTTTTATAAGGCAGAGGTGTATAATGGCTCATAAGAAGGCAGGCGGAAGTACAAGAAACGGACGCGACAGTGCAGGACAACGCAGAGGTGTAAAAAAATACGGTGGAGAAAAAGTCCTTGCTGGAAATATTCTGGTAAAACAGCTTGGCACTAAAATCTATCCTGGAACAAATGTTGGAATGGGACGTGATTATACTCTTTTTGCAACTTCTGATGGAGTTGTAAAATATGAGAGAATGGGAAAAACCCGTAAAAAAGTAAGTGTTGTAGCTGCGTGAAATTTGTAGATGAAGCCTGGATAAAAATTAAATCAGGAAATGGCGGACCAGGCTGCGTAAGCTTCCGAAGGGAAAAGTTTATTGAAAAAGGCGGACCTGACGGAGGAGATGGTGGAAAAGGCGGAGATGTCATAATTCAGGCTTCTGAAAATCGCAGAACCCTTTACAGATTCAGATACAATACAATAGTAAAGGCAGAAAACGGTCAGCCCGGAGAAGGAAGTTTAAGAAGCGGACGCAAAGGTGAAAATGTCGTTCTTGAAGTCCCTCCGGGAACCTTGGTGTTTAATGCTGATACTAAAGAACTTATTCATGACTTTTCTACAGAAAATGAAAATTTTGTAGTTGCTAAAGGCGGCAGAGGTGGAAAAGGCAATAAGTTCTTTACAACTTCAACAAACAGATCACCAAGATTTGCACAGCCCGGCGAGGCAGGTGAAGAATTTAATCTTTATCTTGAATTAAAGCTTCTTGCAGATATTGGTATTGTTGGTTTCCCTAATGCTGGTAAATCAACTCTTATAAGTAGAATATCAGCAGCAAAACCTAAAATTGCAGACTATCCTTTTACAACTTTAGTACCAAATATAGGTGTGGTTGACCCAGGTTTTGGAGAGCCTTTTGTTGCAGCTGATATTCCTGGCATAATTGAAGGTGCTCATACAGGAACTGGTCTTGGCCATAGATTTTTAAAGCATGTTGAAAGGACAAGGTTTATTATTCATCTTATTGATATTTCAATTGTTGATGAAGAAGATCCTATGTATCAATTCAACTCAATAAATAATGAGCTGAAACTTTTTAGTTCAGAGCTTGCAAAGAAAAAACAGATTATTGTTTTGAATAAAATTGATCTGACTGGTGCTGTTGAAAAAGCAGAGCTTTTCAAGAAAAAAATCAATGATAAGAAAATCTTTGAAATTTCAGCAGCTACAGGAAAAGGTGTTGAACAGCTTGTCAAATTTTTAGGGCAGGTTTTAAAAAGAGATGATAAATAACAGGGAATATATTGAAAACGCCAGGCGAATTGTAATAAAACTCGGAAGCAATGTTCTTACTGGCAAAAGTGATCTTAACATATCAGTAATTGCCTCCCTTTCAAAACAGGTAAATTCATTAATAGAGTCAAACAGGCAGGTTATAATTGTATCTTCAGGTGCAATTTCAGCCGGCCTTAGAAAAATGGGTCTGGAAAAACGTCCTGTATTTCTTCCTGAGCGTCAGGCTGTTGCTGCAGTTGGACAGACAAGGCTTATTATGGAGTATGACAAGGCCTTTTCAGCATATGGGCGAATAGTAAGCCAGCTTCTTCTTACTTCAGAAGACCTTGGAGAAAGAAAAAGATATCTTAATGCGAGAAATACACTAAATACTCTATTATCAAAAAATATAATTCCAATTATTAATGAAAATGACACAGTATCTGTAGAAGAAATTGCCTTTGGTGACAATGATAATCTGTCTGCAATGGTTGCAATGCTTATGGATGCAGATCTTCTTATAAATCTTACAGATATTGACGGCGTTTATACAAAGGATCCAAGAAAATTTAAAGATGCAGTTCACATAAAAGTAATTGAGTCCATTACTGATGAAATTGAAGAACTGGCAGGAGATATTCCCGGTGCTCTTGGAACAGGCGGAATGAAATCAAAAATTCGTGCAGCAAAAAAAGTAATGATGCACGGAATACCAATGGTTATTACAAACGGACTGCTGGCTCATTCCATAGATGATATTTTTTCCTTTGGTGCAAAGGGAACTTTTTTTGTACCTTTAAGGGATAAGATCAAGAGCAGAAAGTCATGGATAGCATTTAACCTCAAAGCTAAGGGGTCTGTAATAGTTGATGACGGTGCAAGAAAAGCTCTTGTAAAAAATGGCAAAAGCCTTCTTCCAGGGGGAATAATTAATGTAAATAATGATTTTCATATGGGAGAGCCTGTTAAAATTTTAGATAAAAACGGTTTGGAACTAGGATCTGGACTTGTCAATTATTCCTCTGCTGATATAAGAAAAATAGCAGGAAGAAAAACAGATGAAATAAAAAAGATTCTTGGCCTTAAGCCATATGATGAAATTATTCACAGGGATAATCTTGTTATAACACTTACAGACTGATTTTGAGTTTTAGCTGTTTTTTATTTCCTCTTAATTTTAAAAAACAAAGTTTGAATTTTAAATATAAAATTTAAAATCACAGGTGATAAATGGAAAAATTAATAGCAGATATAGCTCAAAATGCAAAAAAAGCTTCCAGAAAAACTGCAATTCTTTCTACTGATCAAAAAAATAAAGCTCTTGAAGAAATAAAAAAAAGCCTTGAAAAAAATTATAAGACAATTCAGGAAGAAAATTTAAAGGATATATCCAAGGCAAAAGAAAGAGGTCTAACTTCTTCAATGATAGATCGTCTTACCTTGAGTGATAAAGTTATGAATTCCATGATTTCAGGTATTGATGAGGTTATTTTGCTTGATGATCCAGTTGGAAGAATCAATTCCATGAAAAAAAGGCCAAACGGGCTTGAAGTTGGAAGAATGAATATTCCAATAGGCGTAATTGGAATGATTTACGAGTCAAGGCCAAATGTAACAATTGATGCAGCAGTTTTATGCCTAAAGGCAGGAAATGCTGTAATTCTAAGGGGAGGCACTGAAGCCTTTAACTCAAATCAGATACTTGCCAAAGCAATTTCAGAGGGACTTGAAAACTCCGGGCTTGATAAAAACTGCGTCCAGATTATTCCAGTAAGAGAAAGAGAAGCTGTAAACTTTCTTTTAAAGCAGGAAGGTCTGATTGATCTTATGATCCCAAGGGGCGGTGAAGGACTTATAAGATTTGTAACTGAAAATTCAAGTATACCTGTGCTCAAGCATTATAAGGGAGTATGCCATGTATACATTGATAAGTTTGCAGATCTTTCAATGGGAGCAGATATAGCTTTTAATTCAAAGGTTCAAAGACCAGGCGTATGCAATGCCATGGAAACGCTTCTTGTACATAAGGATGTGTCAGAAAAATTTCTTCCTTTGATTGGCAAAATGTACAAAGAAGCTGGTGTTGAAATAAGAGGGTGTGCAAAAACATGCAAAATTCTAAAAGATGCAGTTAATGCTGATCCAAGTGACTTTGGAAAGGAATTTTTAGACCTTATTGCAGCAGTTAAAGTTGTTGATACTTTTCATGAAGCAGTTGAACATATTAGTATTCATAATTCAGGGCACACAGAAGCAATAGTTACAAATGACTATTCAAGAGCAAGAAGATTTTTACGTGAAATTGACTCTTCAGTTGTGCTTGTAAATGCATCAACAAGGTTTAATGATGGAAACCAGCTTGGACTTGGTGCAGAAATTGGCATAAGTACTGACAAGCTTCATGCCTACGGACCAATGGGAATCGAAGAGCTTACAACAAGAAAGTTTATTGTTTTTGGAGATGGTCAGATCAGAAGCTGATAAAAAAACCGGAATTTTCGGCGGTACTTTCAATCCTTTTCATAAAGGACATTTGAATGCCGCTGAATTTGTTTTTGAAAGTCTTGGGTTAAACGAGCTGATATTTATACCTGTATTTATTCCTCCCCATAAAAGCGGCAGTGAGCTTGTGTCTTCGCATGACAGAATTAAAATTATTGAAATTTCAATTGAAAACAGGCCAGGTTTTTTTGTCTCAGATATTGAGATAAAAAGAAAAGGGCTTTCCTACACAATTGATACTTTGGAACAGATAAAAAAGAATGAGCTTTTTTTTATAATGGGTTCAGATTCTTTTTTAAGCTTTAATAAATGGCATAGATATAAGGATATTTTGAGAACAGCCAATCTTGCCGTTGCAAGCCGGCCTGGTTTTAAACCTCAAATAAATATACTTGGTGTTGACGGGTATTTTCCTTTAAATACAAATCATTATTCTCATCCTTATTATAAGGATGTCTATATTTTTAATATCAATGAAATGGATATTTCATCGACATATCTGAGAAAGATGATAAAACAGAAAAAAAATATAAGTGATTATGTAAATGAAAAAGCAGCTTGTTATATAGAAGAAAAAGGGCTTTATAAAGATGAAAAATCAAATAGCTGAATTTGCACTTCCTTTTGTTGAAGCGGTTCTTGGAAAAAAAACAGAAGGTGTTACAGTGCTTGATGTGTCCTGTCTTACCTCGGTTGCAGATGCTTTTATTATTGGAAGCGGACGCTCAGCAAGACAGGTTAAGGCAATAGCCGAACATGTAAGAAGAACTTTACGGGACAAGGGTAAAAAACCTTTAAGTATAGACGGAGAAAATGAAGGTAACTGGGTTCTTATGGATTATGGTGATGTGGTTATCCATCTTTTCCATGATTCAACCAGAAGATTTTATGATCTTGAGGGACTCTGGCTTGATGCACCAAGAATATTAAAGGATTTTATAGATAAAAAAATATCTGAAACAGTTTATGCTGAAGAAGATGATGATGAATTCTGGAGCAAAGAGGAAGATGACTATGAAGAATATTAGACCATGTCTTCTTATGATTCTTGACGGCTGGGGAAAAGGTAATGACTATCCAGGCAATGCTGTAAAAGCTGCAAATACACCAAATTTAGATTTTTATTTAAAAAAATATGCAGTTTCAGAGTTACAATGCTCAGGCGAGGCTGTTGGACTTCCTTCAGGTGTAATGGGAAATTCAGAAGTTGGTCATCTAAATATTGGAGCAGGAAGAATTGTTTATCAGGATCTTTTAAGGATTGACAAATCAATAAATGATAAATCTTTTTTTTCAAATCCTTCAATTAACAAGGTTTTTGACCAGACTTTGAAAAATAATGGCAAAATTCATTTTTTTGGGCTTTTATCCAATGGAAGGGTTCACAGCAGTCTTAACCACCTTGACGCACTTATTGAAATTGCAGTTAATAAAAATATAAAAACTGTTATTCATCCTATTATGGACGGAAGGGATACCCCTCCAAAAAGCGGCAGGGATTTTATAAGCGATCTGGAAAATAAAATTTCATCTTTTGACAATATAACCATTGGAACTGTCTGCGGAAGATTTTATGCAATGGACAGGGATAAAAGATGGGAAAGGGTTGAAAAAGCCTACAATCTTTATTCAAAGGGTGAAGGCAAAGTTTTTGATTCTTCAATAGAAGCTGTTTCATTTTATTATGAAAATGAAATAACAGATGAGTTTATTGAGCCATCCCTGATAAAAAATACCAACGGAATTGTAGAAGAAAATGACGGCATTGTTTTTTTCAATTTCAGGGCTGACAGGGCAAGGGAAATAACCCGAGCCTTTACTTCCAGTGATTTTATTGAATTTGAAAGAAAAGATAAAATAAACTTTTCAGGTTATGTGTGCATGACAGTATATGATTCAGAGTTTGGCCTTGATACTGCATTTCCTCCTGTAACTTTAAAAAACAATCTTGGAGAATTTATATCATCCAAAGGTTTGGCTCAGCTTAGAATAGCTGAAACTGAAAAATATGCCCACGTTACTTATTTCTTTAACGGAGGACTTGAAGAGCCATATTCAGGTGAGGAAAGAATACTTATTCCATCTCCAAGGGATGTTGAAACCTATGATAAAAAACCTGAAATGAGTGCAAAAGAAGTTTGCAGTTCTTTTTTAAAAGCATTTAATGAAAATGATTTTTCCCTTTGTGTTTTAAATTATGCAAATATGGATATGGTCGGCCATACAGGGGTGTTTAATGCTGCTGTAAAAGCCTGCGAAACTGTTGATGAATGTGTAAAGCCGCTTGTTAATGCAGTACTTGAAAAAAACGGGTTTGTAATAATTACAGCTGATCATGGGAATTCAGAAAAAATGCTTGATAAAAATAATCAGGCCTATACTGCACACACTACAAATCCTGTAAATCTTATTCTTGTTGAAAATGAAAAAAAATATCATCTTAAGGACAAGGGAAAACTTGGAGATATTGCTCCAACAATTCTTGAAATTATGGGATTTGAAAAACCTGAAGAAATGACAGGGGAAAGTCTTTTAAGGGGAGATGTATAATGGAGTTTACAAAAGATTATTTGACAGGAGATGAAATACCGCTTACCGGGGCAGAGGAAAATCGGCAGAAGGTAATTGAATTTCTAGTAGAGCAAAAGGGTTATTCAAAATCAGAAATAAAAAGAAAAATATCTTTTGAGTTAATTATTGAAGAAGAAATATATAAAACAGAACTTGACCTTGCTATTGTAATTGACCAAAAATATTGCATGGCCTTTAAAACTCCGGCAGGTTCTCTCGCTTCCTGGGACAGGGAAATAATTGCTGCTGCAAGGATTTTTATAAAAGATTATCAAATCCCTTTTGCAATAGTAACAAATGGAGAAAATGCAGAAATTTTTGACTCAGTAAAAGGTAAAAAAATTGCAAATGGAATGGATAAAATTCCCTCAAGACAAGATGTTGAAAAATATATTAGTGAAAATCCCTTTGTAAAGTTTCCAGAAGAAAAAATTGAAAGACAGAAAATGGTTTTTAGAACCTATGACACATTAAATGTCAATAGATAGATAAAATCAATTTTAATTTAAATTATGGCTTATAAAAAGTTTTCGCATGACTTAGTTAAGGATCAGCGAAAACTTTTTTTATTTGATTAATTTAATTCTTTACCGCAGTATTTACAAATTTTTGCTCTTTTTTTAATTATTTCTGCACAATAAGGACACTCCTTTGTGAAACATCTTTCATGAATTTTGCCTACTGCAATCTCAATTGCTTCAGATACTTTTGAATTTGGTGGCTTGATATTTTTTAGAGGTTCAATTACTTCAGTAATATCAGCACAGTCTCCAAGCATTTCAATAGCTTTGATTCTTACTCTTACCGGCTCAGAGCTGTCTTGTGACATTGTAACTATTTTAATAAAATCTCTGTTTACGTAGCAGTCAGCAAGTGTAGAAAAGCCTGTTTTGATTTTTTCTTTGATTTTTTCCTGCTCGTTTATGGTTTCTTCACTAATAATTTGACCTTCGCCGCCTGTTTTTCCAAATACAGGCATGAGTTCGAAGTTATCGGTAAAAGGATAGTTGATGCACCGGTAAGATGCTCTATGCCCGTAATTATCTTCAATATCATCCCAGCCTGAAATAAAAGGCGGGCACTTGTCATTAAAGCAGACAAAAAGAAAAGGTTCTCCCCAGCCAAGACCGTCACTGAAAGTAATTGGAGGTACTTCCCATATATCCATTTCTTTGCCGCAATGGGGGCAAATGGGTTTTTTTGTTTCTAAAAGTTTTTGAAGGTATTCGTCTTTGGTAAGCATAAAAATCTCCTTTTAACATAAATATAGATTTTTAAGATAACAATGACTTACCTGGTTGGCAAGTCTGCGTCATAAAATTGTCATTTTCTTTTTTCACGGCATATTTTTGGCGATGATAAGAATTAAAAAGATGGGTTTTAAATTGTAAAAAAAGACTCATAAAGATTTTTTATTAAAAAGTTGGTTTTATTTTTTTTTGAAATTTAAAAATAAATCCTTGAACTAGTACAGTTTTTCTGTAATTAAGACTATTATTTCAATCAAATCAAAACCTGATATTATTGTGACTAATTAGTGGCTGAAAAAAACGGTCTTGTTTGTCCATTTCGGAGTTAGATTCAAATTTAACCCTTAAAATACTCCATGTATCTGCGGTTAAAGGTTAAATTTTTCATCTTCCTTGAACTGAACAAAAAAATTATAGTTTTTGGCCAATCACTAATTGAGCAATTAAATAAAAGAATTGGCATGCGTTTTGTATAGAAAATAGCCAAATAAAAACGCAGGAGCTGTTATGAACAGAAGATATGCAAAATCAAATTCAGGATTTTTTTTACCGGGCTTCTTAAGCTTTTCAAAATCAAGAGATCTAAAAAGACTTAATAGATATCTTATAGATATCCATCAGGCAGTTGATTTTGAAGATATAACACAACAGCTTTCAAGCTGTATAAATGATATTTTTGATCATCAATTTTTTGGCCTTGCAATCCAGATTAAAGATAAAATTATGGTATGGGTAGAACCTTCTGTTTTTAAGGGCACAATAGAAGAGCTTGTTAAAGAAGATTTTTCATTTAACAAAGAAATAGAAATTCATCCTGTCAATAATTCAGGTGCTGGATTTGTTAATGAATCAAGTATAAGAAATTCACTTTTTGCAAAAGAATTCAATGGTAAAAATTTTAAGGCAAGGCTTTATATTGTCCCTGGAAGAAAAATAATAGGCAAATATCATTCTGAAATAATAGCAGATATGGTAACAGGCCTTGAAAATGCCGTGTCTTCATATATCAGGCTAAAATCCCTTGAGGACGCAGCTTCCATAGACGGCCTGACAGAATGCTATAACAGAAGAGAACTTGACAAAAAACTAGAAGAACAATTTTCTATTTCTAAACGCTATAGAAAATTTTTCAGTCTTATCATGTTTGATATAGATCATTTTAAAAATCTCAATGATTCTTATGGTCATGATTCAGGAGATAAGGTTTTAAAAGAGCTTAGTTTAAGAATAAGAAAAGCAATAAGGACTGAAGATAATATTTTCAGATATGGAGGAGAAGAGTTTGTTGTCATACTTCCAGAAACTGATGAGCAAAATGCAGCATTACTTGCGAACAGGCTGAGAAGGGAAATTTCTGATACCCCTTTTATTTTAAATGGAGAAAAGGTTTTTGTTACTTCAAGCTTTGGAGTTGCATCTAGTTTTGATTCAAACTCTCCATCAGAAATTTTAAAGAATGCAGATTCTTTATTGTATAAGGCAAAAAACAGTGGCAGAAATAGGGTAATGTCAAATATTATAAGGCTTTGCAAAAATGCAGTAAAATATTAATTGCTTTAAATGCAAACTGCATTTTTTATTTATTTCGAGGTCAGACTTAAAAGTATAAATCTAGAACATATTGATTTTTACTGGTTTGACACCTGTCTTTTTTTTTATCTTTATTTTTTTACTTTGGTGTTATATCTTTTTTAGTGAATAATTTAACTTGAATTGAGCGTTTCATTTTTTTTTAAATTCTTATGGATTAAATATTATATCTAAAAATAAGAAGCTTGTGGGCTTTTGAATTTTGCTGGATCTTATACGTTAAATCGCATCACGCATATTAAAAGTATAGACTGGTACAATTTGACTCTAGATTAGCAAACTTGAAAATCGTTCAATCTAGGCTTAAGTATTATTTCTTTTTTTATACCCTGAAATATCAAATTGTTTTTTAAGCAGGTTTCATTAACAGTGCAAATAATTGGTCTTTGTGCTGGTAAAAATCAAAATTCAATTAAAATGGCTTTATATGCTTAATAAAACTCCTCAAAATTTTGAATTAACTGATAAAGATTTTAACTTCATAAGAAAAATGGTTTATGAAGAGTGCGGAATTAATTTGCATGAAGGAAAAAAAGAACTCGTAAGATCGAGGCTTTCAAAACGACTAAGGGAGCTTAATCTTAAAAATTTTAAGGACTATAAATTTTTTCTTGAACAAAACCATGAAGAGTCAGTTAATCTTTTAAATGCCATTTCAACAAACCTTACAAGTTTTTTCAGGGAAAAAAAACATTTTGATTTTTTATCTCAAAAAGGTATTGAATCAATTTTTAAATCAAAGACAGAAAACACTAAGATATTAAAATGCTGGAGTGCTGGCTGTTCAACTGGAGAAGAGCCATACAGTCTTGCATGCATACTTGATTTAAAACTTTCAAATTACCAAAATTTAGATTTCCATATAATGGCAACAGACATTTCAACAGATGTCCTTGAAAAGGCTAGTATTGGCATATATGAAATGTCAAGGGTTGCTGATTTGGATATTTCTATTTTAAGAAAATATTTCAAAAAAGGAACAGGCCAAAGAAAAGGGTTTGTGAGAGTCAGCAGAGAAATAAGAAATAAAATCGACTTTTTAAGATTTAATCTTATGGAACCTTATCATTTTAAATTTAATTTTGATATTATTTTTTGCAGAAATGTTATGATATATTTTGAAAAAAAAATTCAGTCTGCTGTAATTAATAAATTCTACAATGTATTAAATCCCGGAGGCTATCTTTTTGTTGGCCATTCTGAAAGCCTTATGAATATTGAACATAAGTTTAAATATGTTGAACCCACAATTTATCAGAAATAATGAGGGGTTTTTATGTCTGAAGACAGTATTGCAAATTATCATAGTCTGGTTGAAACTTTAGCCACTCAGGTTGTAGTTGCAGAACCAGGTGATATTCCTTCTCTTGGAGAGCTCTTAAAACTTCTTGACCTAATAATAAAAACTGAAGTTTACGGTGCTGGCGAAATTGGACAATGTCTTAGAGATATTGTTGAAAAAATTATTCTTGAAGAAGAAACTGATATATCCCTTTTAGAGGATGGCGTAAATATTTTAAGGGAACTAGGTAAAATTCTTTCTGTTAAAGAAAAAATTGAAGGAAGTGATCTTGAGTTATTAATGAGAAAAATTAATTGCCCGGTAAGTCCTATTCCGATCCCTGATAATTCTTTTTCTGAGCCAAAACCATTAAGTGCGTCAGAGGATATTTCACTGTACATAGAATTTTCACAGGAAAGTATAGAAAATTTAGAAAGTGCGGAAGTCGATCTAATTGAGCTGGAAGAAAATCCTGATGATAGTTCATTGATCAACAGCGTGTTTAGAGCTTTCCATACTATTAAAGGGGTTTCAGGTTTTCTTGAACTCGATTCAATCAATCTTCTTGCACATAAAACAGAAACTCTTCTTGATAAAATAAGACAAAAAGAGATTGAGCCAAATTCAGATGTTACAGATGTAATATTGAAATCAGTAGATCTTATGAAAAAAATGGTAAATGATATTCTTTTAGTGGCTGAAAAAGAAGGAATGATTTCAAGAAAAGAATGGGAAATTGAAACTTTTGTTGAAATAATTGACAGCATTTCAGATGAGCAAAAGGATCTTCCCATAGGAGAACTTCTTGTAAGGGAAAAAATAGTAAAACCAGAAGATGTTGAAAGGGGACTTGAAAAGCAAAAGCTTGATCCTACCAGAAAAATTGGGGAAATTTTATCAGAACAAAATGGAGTTTCAAAAAAAGATATTCATAAGGCTTTAATAAAACAGTCTAAAATCAGGAAAAACAGCTATGCAGTAAAAGTAGATACTGAAAAATTAGATGCTCTTGTTGATCTTACAGGTGAACTTGTCATTGCCCAGTCAATTTTAAAGGAGCTTTCCAAAGGCAAAAATCTTGACAATAGATTTGTTCAGTCTCTTTCCCAGATGAATCAGATAATTTCTTCTGTTCAGAAAATATCAATGTCAATGCGAATGGTTCCAATAGGAAATACCTTTCAGAAAATGATCAGGGTTGTAAGGGATGTTTCTGCAAACCTTGGTAAAAAAGTTGAGCTTTTTATGGAGGGTAAAGATACAGAAGTTGACAGGAACATGGTTGACGCACTTTATGAACCCCTTGTGCATATGGTTAGAAATTCAGTAGATCATGGCATAGAAAGCCCTTCTCAAAGAAAAGAAAAGGGAAAGGAAATATGTGGAAAAATAATTCTTTCTTCTTATCACAAGGCTGGAAATATAGTTATAGAAATTATTGATGACGGCAGGGGGCTTGATAAGGATTTCCTTATTCAAAAGGCTTTGCAAAAAGGAATTATCTCAGAATCAGACCGTTTTGGTGAAAAGGAAATTTTTAATCTGATTTTTCATCCAGGATTTTCTACCGCTGAAAATGTAACAGATGTTTCAGGCAGGGGAGTAGGAATGGATGTTGTAAAGGAAGCCATTGAAAATTTAAAGGGACATCTTGATATAACTTCAAAAAAAGATGAAGGAACAAAATTTGTTATTCGCCTTCCTCTGACAATGGCAATTATTGACGGAATGCTTATAAGGGTTGGTAAAGAAAAATATATTGTCCCAACAATGAGTATTATTGAGGCTGTTCCATTTGAGAAAAAAAATTATTTTACTGTGGAAAATAAAGGTGAAATGATTAAAGCTCGCAATGAATTAATTCCTCTTTTACGCTTAGATAAGCTTTGCAGTGCAGTTTATGATGAAAAAAACGAAAATCTTTTAATCCTTATTGTCGAAAATAAAGGCGAAAAATGTGGTCTTATTTTAGATGAACTTCTTGGAAAAGATGAATTTGTAATTAAAAATTTAGGAAATTTATTCGAGGATACAAAAATATTTTCAGGCGGTGCCATACTCGGGGATGGAAGAGTCGGCCTTATAATAGATATCTCAGGTCTTTTTGAGTGGAGTGAACTTTAAATTTTCAAACAGCTGCTGAAAATAAGCAGTGCTTTTATTCATTCAGGATTAGAACGGCCAAAGTCAGTTTTTTTGTTCAGTTCAAGAAAGATGAAAAATTTAACCTTTAGGATACATTTAGTATTTTGAGGATTAAATTTTGAATCTGACTTAAGAATGGACAAAAAAGGCCGTCTTAGTTCAGCAACTAATTTAATAAATTCAATCAAAATAGAAAATCAAAATTTTTATGGATATTATGAAAGAATCGGCCTCATAATTCATGGAGGTGCTAAAGTGAAAATTGTTGTTGGTGTTGCGGATATGAAGTCGAGCAACAAAAATGGTGATGAAATAATTACCTATTCCCTTGGCTCATGTATAGGCGTAGCTGTATTTGATCCACTTGTTAAAGTAGCAGGTCTTTTGCACTTTATGCTGCCCGAATCTGACCTTGATCTAGAAAAGGCGAAAAAGAATCCTTTTATGTTTGCAGATACAGGTATTCCTAGATTGTTCAGGGAATTGTATAAATATGGTGGCAAAAAGCAGAGAATGAAGGTCGTTATTGTAGGCGGTGCACAAATTCTGGACCAAAAAGGCTTTTTTAATATAGGCAAGCGAAATTATATGGCTGTAAAAAAAATGTTTTTTAGGAACAATGTTTTTTGTGATTATGAAGATGTAGGCGGCAATATTAATCGAACTGTTACAATAAGGGTAGATACAGGAGAAGTTATTATTAAAACATCTGGACAAGGAGAGAAGATTATATGAAATTTATAAACCTTCTTTTAGAACAAATAGATGAACTTTATCCTTTTCCAGAAATAGCTCACAGAGTTTTGGAGCTTTCTAAGAAAACCGATTCTAAAATGTCAGAAATTGCCAATGTCATCCAGTATGATCCAATGATTACAGCTGATATAATTAGAATGAGTAATAGTGCTTATTTTGGAATATCAAGAAAAGTTGAAACCCTTAAAGATGCCATATCAGTTCTTGGGCTCGATAGGATAATTAATCTTGTCCTTATGAAATGTGGCTCTAAAAACCTAAAAGGGCCTCAACCTGGTTATGATCTTGCTGAAGGCTCTTTATGGAAGAAGTCAGCAAGTGCTGCAATAATAGCAGAAAAAATTGCAAAGGAAAAAAATCCTGAATTTAAGTCAAGGGTCTTTACTGCCGCTCTTTTACGGGATATTGGAAAAGTTGTTCTTGGGCAGTATGTTGCTAATAAAAAAGAAAAAATTCAATTTCTTATTGAACAAAGTTCGTTTAGTTTTGATGAGGCAGAAAAAAAAGTTTTTGGCATAGACCAGGGTGAACTTAGTACTCTTGTAGTCAAAAAATGGGGCTTTCCCGATGAAATGGTTTTAATTGTAAAAAATTCCTTTAATCCAAAGGGCGGAGCTAAATTCCAGATGGAATCGGATATTGTTTATTTTGCCCATAATATCTGTCTTATGCTCGGCTTTGGGGTAGGGTCAGACGGTCTTGCTTACAGGTTTGATGAAAATGTTATGAAAAGGCTTAATTTTCAACATAAAACTATAGAAAAGATGATGGCTGAATTTACTGATTCAATAAAAGATCTTGAAGAATTAATAGAAAGCGTTTGAACTTATCGGGAGCAAAAAAATGGGGAAACTTACAATAATGGTAGTAGATGATTCTTCTCCAATGAGGGAAGTGATAATAAAGACAATTAAGGCTGCGGGCTATTCATCGGAAAATTTTATTCAGGCCTCAAACGGTAAAAAGGCTCTTGAGCTTATGCATGAGAACTGGATAGATCTTTTGGTTACAGACTATAATATGCCTGATATGGACGGACTTATGCTTATTGAGGAAATGAAAAAGGATGAAGTTTTTTCATCAGTACCTGTACTCATAATAACAACTGAAAGACGTGATGAGCTAATAAGCATGTTTATGGAAAAGGGAGCGGCAGGTTATCTGAAAAAACCTTTCAAGCCTGAAGATATAAGGGAAAAAATCATAGAAATTTTGGGTGAAAGGATTTGCAATGGAAGTGAAGCTGAAGACTTTGATGAAGGACTCGATTTCTGAAGTCCTTTCAGGAATGTTTTTTTCTCCTGTTGAATTTAGTGATGATTTTGAATTAGAAGAAGTTAATGATTTTTTTAAAAAAAGTATTATTATTGCAAAAATTCTGGTTGAGAGTGAAATTTTATTTGAAATTTATGCTGCCGTTCAAACAGAAATAATGAAAGACCTCACTCTAAATTTTACTGGCAAATCAAATGCTTCGGAAGAAGATATTCAGGGCTCTCTAATGGAACTGCTCAATATGGCAGGAGGGGAAATTGTTGCTGATTTTTTTAAAAGTCGGAATACAAAGCTTCATATCCCTGAAATTTCAAGCCAATCAAAGTTTTTGAATTGTATTTCAGATAAAAATACTGACAAAATATTTGTTAAGTGCAATCTTCTTGATGGTGCAATTTTTTTTGTTGGCTCATTAAAAAAAATCAGTAATTAAAAGGTGATATAAATGTCTGGAAAAATCAGAGTTCTCATTGTGGATGATTCTGCTGTTGTGAGAAAAATTTTATCCCAGAGTCTTGAAAAAGAAGATGATATTGAGGTTATTGGTACAGCACCTGATCCATATGTTGCAAGGGATAAAATAGTTAAGTTAAATCCAGATGTTATAACCCTTGATGTGGAAATGCCAAGAATGGACGGGATTACTTTTTTGAAAAAACTTATGAGATATTATCCTGTTCCGGTAATTATAGTCAGTTCTCTTACTGAAAAGGGAGGCGAACTTGCCCTTGAAGCAATGAAAAGCGGTGCGGTTGAAGTTATGGCAAAACCTTCTGGCTCATATTCAATTGGAGATATGTCTGAACAGATTGCAGACAAGATAAGAGCTGCTTCCCGTGTTAATGTGAGAAGAAAGATTGATTTAAACAATTCTCTTATTTCTCAGGCAAATACCTTATCAATGAAATCCCTAAGTCTTACTACAAGAAAACTTATAGCAATAGGAGCTTCAACTGGAGGAACAGAGGCAATAAGGTATTTATTGAAAAAATTACCTTCAAATTGTCCTGGTATTGTTATTGTTCAACATATGCCTGCCAAGTTTACAAAATCCTATGCTGAAAGCCTTAATCTTCAATCTGCTTTATCTGTGAAGGAAGCCTGTGACGGCGACCCAATAACCCCTGGGACAGCTCTTATTGCACCTGGAAATTTCCATCTCCTCGTGGCAATGAGCGGAGCAAGATATTTTGTCAGGGTTAAAACAGGGCCTATGGTTCATCACCAGAGGCCTGCTGTTGATGTTCTTTTTAAAACAGTTGCAACTCATGCAGGTTCAAATGCTGTAGGAGCGATTTTAACCGGCATGGGAGCAGACGGTGCAGAAGGCCTTTTGGAGATGAAAAATTCAGGTGCAAGGACTATTGCTCAGGATGAAAATTCGTGTGTGGTATTTGGAATGCCAAAGGAAGCAATTAAAAGAGGAGCAGCTGAGTTTGTGCTTCCTCTTAATAAGATTGCAGAAAAAATTGTTGAGCTTGTACAATGATTTAAGCTTTAATCTGAATTGAGCGTTTCATATTTTAAAAAAATAAAATTTTTTTAGTTTTCATGACCTGATTATGGAATTGAGTTCCATTACAAGGTCTTTAAGCTCATCTTGAAACTCTGGAGGCACCATTACAGCCTTAGGCGTTTGATTCTCAATAAATTTTGATGTAAATAAAGGGTTTGAACCGTGAACTATAAGATCAATAATATTTCCGCTTAAACCATCATAATCAAGAAGTTCAGTATATTGCTGAAAAATATTATTTATTGACATGGTGCGTTCGTCTATTTCAGATATTTCAGTAATTGCACAGTCAGTAAATGAAAGCTGAATCCTGCACGCAAGAGGCCTTATATCATAAATCATACACTCTTTTTCATCTAAAAAAGGGCATTTTATATTTGTTTGTGGCATATATTCTTCAGGAATGTCTAAATCTGTTAATGAGAGGTTTGCAATTGTATTTATGGTTGTTTTTGGCATAAATTTTTCATATTCAAGATAGTTTTCAAGTTTTTTTTTAAGGCTTGGACCAATTTTTCTAATTATTAGTTCAGCTTCAAGTGATGTTGCTGCAATATTTATTGTACAGCATTTGTCACACCCTTTTTTGCAGAAAAAACAAGTTGAGCCTGTCCATTTGTTGTGCAGGTCATATATTTGTAAAAGTTTTTTTATTCTGTTCATTTTTTACCCTAAACTTTTTATGTAAAATTAATACTTGAATTTCGGGCCTTATATTTTCAATGAATTTAGCTTAACTATATTTTAAAATGTAAAACCCTTTGGGCTTTTTAAATTTGCTGCATTTACTGCGTTAAATTGCATCACCTAATAGTAAAAGCATAGTCTGATACAAATTGTATATTTAGTTGCTGAACTAAAACGGCCTTTTTTGTCCATTCTTAAGCCAGATTCAAAATTTAATCCTCAAAATACTCAATGTATTCTAAAGGTTAAATTTTTCATCTTTCTTGAGCTGAACAAAAAATTCTCGTTTTCGGCCAATCACTATTTAGCAAACTTAAAAATCGCTCAATCCAGCTAATAATAAAAACTAATTGATGCATACATTAAAGATAAAATTATTTCAAACCTAGAATAAAATTTTTGGGTTTAAATTTTTAACTTGAACTGAACAAAAAGACCTAGTTTTCGGCCAATCACTATTTATAATAATTTGAGAAAATTTTTTACACGCAAAAGAGCACTTTCAAAATCAAAATTTTTGGCAAAAATTTTGATTTCATTTAAAATTTCTCTGTGAGACGGATTTAAAGATGATCTGCTTATATCTTTTAATAGTGCCTCAGTTTTAATTATTTCTTTTTGTTTTAAAGCACTTGCAAGCAATAAAAGATTCTTTTTAAGAATTTGAGGGGATAGTTCCTGGTTCTGAAAAGATTGAATTTCATCAATTGAATTTAGCTCAGCTGAAAGCAATGTTTCAATTGCTGCCATTGTTTTATTAAAATGTGTTTCTAAGTTTTTAATCAGATTCTTGTCTATTTGTAATGGTTCAGTTTTAAGAATATCTTCAATTTTTTTTGTTTCTTTATTTAGGTTGCCTGCACAAATCTGAGCTGACACGCCTTTGAGGTTGTGTATTGCAAATTTAAGATTTTTGTGCTCATTTTTTTCTGCAAATGCCTTGATTTTTTCAATATATCCAGTGTAATTTTTGTAAAATCTTAAAAGCAGTTTTTTGAATATATTAAAATCGTTACCTACATAAAAAATTCCTTTTTGAATATCAATTTCGTTCTGGTTATTTAAGTTAGAGAGATTAGGCTGATCAAATAACTGATCCTGTGGGCTGTCATTAATAATTTTATTTGAGTAGTCAGGATTTTGAATTGATTTTTTGATAACTTTTAAAAGCTCATCAGGGCTTGCTGGTTTTGCTATGTAGCTTTTTATTCCTGCATTATAAATTGAATTAATTTCACTATTTGTTTCATTTCCTGTAAGTGCAATTATTGGAATATTTTTAAGTTTGGTAATATTTGAATTTCTGATTTTAAGTGCTGTTTCTATTCCGTTTAATTTGGGCATATTGATATCTAGGATAATAAGATCAAAATCCAAAGATTTATCAAGTATATTTAATACTTCTATCCCGTTTTCTGCTGATGTGACAATAAAATTAAAATTTTCTAGTATTATTTTAACCATTTCCCTGTTTATAGGATTGTCATCTGCTAAAAGAATATGTTTGTTATTAAAACTGTTTTCCGCCAATTTGTTTACCCCGGAAATATTAAAATAAATATTGTTGTTCAGTTTTGATCTGAATCTATATATGATTTATCAGTATTTAATTTTTTTTGTAAAGTAGAATTATTGATAAGTCTTTGCAAAATCAGATATTATCAGATTTCTGTTTATATTTGGGATAAAAAAAGGGGCAGGTTTTTAAAAAATGAATTTAAAAATACCAATTTGAGATTTAGTAAAACCTAAATTGAAAAGCCACAGGGCTTCATATTTTTAAATATAATAAGCTTGATTCATTAAAAATTTAATCCTCAAAATATTCAATGTATTCCTGCGGTTAAATTTTTCATCTTCCTTGAACTGAACAAAAAATTCTCGTTTTCGGCCAATCACTAACTTAGGTAAAAATTAACATGGGTTTGCACATTCGCTATTTTTTAAATCAGTAAATTTTTGGGATATTTTTTTAAATTCATGGTTTATTGAAATAAATGTATCTGTTATTTCAGGATCAAAATGGATTCCTTTAAGCTGTTTTATCAGGGTTACTGATTTGTCATGGGAAAAAGCTTGCTTGTATACTCTTTTACTGATTAAGGCATCATAAACATCTGCAATAGCCATTAATCTGCCTGATAATGGGATTTCATCTCCTTTAAGTCCTTGGGGGTATCCGGAACCGTCCCATTTTTCCTGATGGGTAAACGCAATTTCTTCTGCTGTTTCAAGAAATGGGTTTTCTCCAGCTTTTCTTTCTGCTTTTTTAAGAGCATTTTTCCCAAGAGTTGTGTGAGTTTTCATTATTTCATACTCTTTTGTATTAAGCGGCCCTTTTTTGGAAAGGATTTTATCTGGTATTCCAATTTTACCAATATCGTGAAGCGGTGCAGCTTTGTGTAATAAGTTTATGTACTTATCGCTGAGCAGATTTTTAAATTTATTTTTTCTTTTAAGTTCTGTGGATATAATTTTTATATATTCACTTGTTCTTTTTAAATGGCCTGCTGTTTCAGCATCTCTGCATTCAGTAAGTGAAGCCATTGCTTCTGCTATTGTTTCCTTAATCAGATTTAATTCAATATTTTTTGTTTTAATTTTATTTTTAAGTATTTGGTTTTGTTTTATCAGGCTTTGCTTTTCAAGGTGTGCATCAATATGGTTTTTTAATCTAAGTCTGATTTCTTCGGGTTCAAAAGGTAAAATAATATAATCGCTTGCTCCAAGTTCAAATGCTTTTGTTTTGTTTTCAAATGTATTCAAAACTGATAAAAAGATGAATGGAATTTTTGATGTTTCTTTGTTTGATTTGATCGCTTTACAAATTTTAAAGGATGTCGGGTTATCAAAACTTGTTTCTGAGACAATTAAATCTGGCTTGGTTTTTTCTAAAAAGTTTAGTGCATTTTCAGGGGATAAGGTTTTGATAAAAATATGGGATTCCTTCATTGATTCTTTTATTATATCGCTGAATCCTGGAGAATTCTCAATTATAAGTATAAGCACTTTTATTTTGTTGCACAAAAAGAGCATGATAAAACCTTTGTAGATTAGAAATTTAAAATAGGGAATAAAATGTTTTTAAATTATAGAGTATTTTTTATAACAAAAAAAATCATAACAAGGCAAATAAAATATGCAATATATACAAATTGTTTTTTACTGCCTGGCAAATGGGTATTTCGCCGATTTTTGGGCGGACAAAATATTTTTTAAGTTGAAAGAGCCGATATGACCGATAATTCAAAGAATAATAAGCTAACAGCTTTGCAGCGTATAGATTGTTTTTTTGATAAGGGTACTTTTAGAGAAATAGATATGTTTGTTTCCCACAGGTGTACAAACTTTGGCATGGAAAAGGAAAATATCCCTTCAGATGGCGTTATTACTGGGTTTGGACTTGTAAACGGTAAAAAAGTTTTTGCTTATGCCCAGGATTTTAAATCTAAGGGTGGTTCTCTTGGAGAAATGCATGCGAAAAAAATTTGTAAAATTCTTGATCTTGCGGTTTCAACCGGAAATCCTGTTGTTGGATTTCATGATTCTGGAGGGGCAAGAATCCAGGAAGGAGTTGATGCACTTGCAGGCTATGGTGAAATTTTTTACAGAAATACAAGAGCTTCAGGTGTAATCCCCCAGATTTGTGCAATAATGGGTCCAACTGCTGGCGGAGCTGTTTATTCTCCTGCTTTAATGGATTTTATATTTATGGTAAAAAATTCCTCATACATGTTTATAACAGGCCCTGATGTGATAAAATCTGTTACAGGAGAAGTTATAAGTTCAGAAGAGCTTGGAGGTGCAATGACCCATACATCTGTTTCAGGGGTTTCTCATTTTGCATGCGATTCTGATTATGAATGTATAGCACAAATAAAAAAACTTCTTGATTACCTGCCTTCAAATAATCTTGAAAAGTCTATTTCAGCCAAATGCAGTGATGATCCTTTCAGAGAAACAATTTCACTTGAATCGATTATTCCTGAAAATGAATCATCTCCCTATGATATGAAAAAAGTGGTTTTTGAATTGGCTGATAATATGGATTTTTTTGAAGTTTCCAAAGATTTTGCAAAAAATATAATAACTGGTTTTTTAAAAATTGGGGGCATTTGTACTGGAATTGTTGCTAATCAGCCTGAGTATCTTGCTGGCTGTCTTGATATAAATGCTTCAGATAAAGCAGCAAGATTTATAAGGTTCTGCGATGCCTTTAATATTCCTGTTGTTACAATTGCAGATGTACCTGGTTTTTTACCTGGAAAAGAACAGGAACTGGGAGGAATAATCCGTCATGGAGCAAAAATTTTGTGGAGTTATTCTGAGGCAACAATTCCAAAAATTCTTCTTATTACAAGAAAATCTTATGGGGGAGCATATATAGCTATGTCTTCAAGGCATCTTGGAGCAGACATGGTTTTCTCATGGCCGAAAGCAGAAATTGCAGTAATGGGGGCTTCTGGTGCTGTTGAGATAATTTACAGAAAAGCCCTTAAAAATTCTGAAAACAGGGACTTGCTTAAGAAAAAGCTTGTTGAGGAATACAGGGAAAAATTTTCAAACCCTTATACAGCAGCTTCAAGGGGATATATCGATTCTGTTATCCGGCCTTTTGAAACAAGGGCTGCTATTTATGAAGCTTTGGTTTTTCTTTCTTCAAAAAAAGGTGATTTTCCTGATAAAAAGCATGGGAATATGCCTTTGTAGGAGTAAAAATGAATAAAAATGAAAAAGCTGCCATTGCAGCTGTTATTGCATATATTGAGCTTGAAAATGAAGCTGATTTTTTAATCAAAATGAAAAAGGATGCATATAAAAATTTTTTTCAAATATCTGGTGATGCCTGGCATAAAAGGGGAGTTACAAACATCATGACAGGCAGAAAAATTTTAGATGCAAAAAAACAAGTTTAAACTAGCTGGTGATTGGCCGAACACGGTGATTTTGTTTAAGTTTAAGGGAAAATTCAGACTTTAAAATATGTGGGCTATTTGAGATTAAATTTTGAATCTTACTTTAAGAATAATAAAGATTGTTTTTGTTCAGCAGCTGGCAAAATTTATTTTGGGATAATAGGTGAATAAATTATGAATCATATAGAAATTTGCGATTCAACTTTAACAGATGGGTTTCAGCTTTTGTTTTCGGCAATGGGAAGGACCCCTGATATGGTTCTCATGGCAAGGCTTATTGATGAAGCTGGTTATAGCAGTGTTGAAATATCAGGGAATGCTTCTTTTGATATCCCTCACAGGTATTTAAATGAAGATCCTTGGGAAAGGATTAGGCTTCTTGTAAGAGCATTGAGAAAAACAAAAGTTTCAATGGTCTTGAGGGGAAAAGGACTTGTTGGATATTATCCCTGTCCTGAAGATGTTATAAATGCCTTTATTGAAAGGGTAAGTGCTAATAAAATAAATATAATTAAATTGTTTGATCCATTAAATGATACAGATAATCTTGTTTCAATGGGGAAAAAAATAAAATCTGAAGGTATTTTGCTCCAGGGAGGCCTGCATTACAGTCTTACTTCATCAGGGGGATGGTTGAATGAAAGTGTTTATAATTTTAAATACTATTTGGAAAAAGCCCTTAAATTTCAGGATATGGGAGCAGACAGCCTTTGTATAAAAGACAGTATGGGCATAATGACTCCATTTGACTGTTTTGAGCTTGTTTCAAGACTAAGAGATAAAATATCTCTTCCAATTTTTATTCATTCAAGATGCAGTTCAGGAATGGGGCAAATGACTGTTCTTAAGGCCTGTGAAGCAGGTGCAAAAGGGGTTGACACCTGTATTTCAGTTTTTTCTGGAAGAAATTCGCTTCCTGCAGCAGAACCCTTGGTAAAGGCACTTTCAACCCAATTTGGGCAGGTTAGCCCTGATTTAAAAAAACTTGATGAAACAGCAGAGTTTCTTGAAGAGGAAATAATACCTAAATACAGATTGTTTATGAATGAAAATAAAGTTTCACATATTGACTGCAAAATTCTTAGCGGAAATATTCCTGAAAAAATAATTTCTTTTATGAAATTAAGACTTAATGAGGGCTCTAACGATCAAAAGTTATGGGAAGCAATTGAAAAAATACCTTTAATAAGAAAAGATATAGGCCAGATTCCTTTTGTGAGCCCTGCTTCATATTTGATCGCAATTCAAGCCCTTAATAATGCAGTCCATGATGAAAAAGACGGAGAATATAAAGTTATTGCAGAACAGATTTCTGAGCTTGTAAAGGGAACTTTTGGTAAAACACCAAAAGAAATTTCTCCAGAACTTAAAGCAAAAATTGAAGACCTTTATCCGGAAAACCGGGATAATTTTGAAAAAAAAGTTTTAAATCTTACAGAAGCTGCAAAAAATATTAAGGGTCTTGCAGCAGATGTAGAAGACGAGCTTATTTATGCAATTTTTCCAAAAACAGGCAAAAAGTTTTTAAAATGGAAATATCACAAGGAAGAGCCCCCAAAGGAATCTTTGCCAATTTCTCTGAAAGAAGCAAAAGAACGCTTGGAAAAGTTAAGAAGAATAAAGGAAGGACGAGCCTTTGATGAGGAAATAAGGGAAATTCCAAAAAAAGGCCCTAAAACAAGAACTTTTAATGTTTTTGTTGGAGACGAATATTTTGAGGTCTCTGTAGATCCTGGAAGCCAGCCGTTTATATCCTATTCTTTGCCTAATTCAGACAATTTAATTGAAAATAAAAAAAATGAAAAACCTGTTAAAAAAACTGTAAAAGAAATTGAAATAAGGGATGTTTCTAAGGGGAAAAGTTTAGAATTAAAAGAAAATTCTGATTTTATTTTTATTAAGGCCCCAATGCCTGGATCAATAGTTTCTCTCAGAAAAAAAGATGGAGAGCATGTAAGAGAAGGCGAAATAATTCTTGTTTTGGAAGCCATGAAAATGGAAAATCCGATAAGTTCGCCTGTTGAGGGAATTATAACTGAAGTAAGATGCAAAGGGGGAGATCAGGTGCCAAAGGATTTTATTCTTTGCGTAATTGATAAAAATAATTCTTAAATTTTGTTCATTTTAAGAAAGATGAAAGATTTAACAGCTGGAATAACATAAACCTAAATTGAGCATTTCATATTTTTAAATTAAGAAATTTTTAATGAATCAAGCTTATTTACTGATTGATCGAAAACGAGAATTTTTTGTTCAGTTCAAGTGAAAAATTTAACCTTTAGGATAAATTTAGTATTTTGAGGATTAAATTTTGATTCTGACTTAAGAATGGACAAAAAAGGCCGTTTTCGTTCAGCAGCTAATTACTGATTTGCTTTTAAATTTAATATTTAGTATAAAAAGAGAACTATAATTTATTTAAAATAAACTGATTACTTTTTCTGAATGCTGTTTAGTCGGGATATAAAAAATGACAGATAAAAAACCAGAAAGAAGAAAATCTGCTAGGGTGTTCCTAAAGCCTGATATTGCTACAGCGCTTCTTAAATCTGACAAATTTTCAAGTGAAATATTTGCAAAAATTTTAAATGTAAGCGAAGGAGGATTTGGACTTGGCATCCAAAGGCAGAATGGAATTAAAATTTCACCAGGTGACAGTTTTGTAATAGAAGACATTCTAGGGAGAAAAGAACTTAGAAACGATAAAAAAATTGTTGTTTTAGTCCGTTGGGTTCTTGATTATCAGGGGATGGGAAGCCTTGGAGCTGGATGTTCCTTTGAGGAAATAGACAGCAATTATAAAAAAAAAATTAGCAAATTTATAGAAGATAATATTTAGAGCCCAAAAAAATATTAATATTTTTCTATTTATTACCATTGCAATTTTCAAAAATTTTCATATAAAAATTTTAAGCAGCAGATGTGAGTAAACTCAAAATCTGAATTTACAATTTTACAACATTTAATGCTATGGGGTAAAAGGCAGCAATTACAGCACCATAATGGCTGAATAGACCCGTTCATATTTTTAAATTTAAAAAATTAATCAATTGAATCTATTATATCAAAAAATATGAAAATTTTTTGAGCATTCCAAGTTTGACGCATTTTATTGTTTAAATTGCATCACCCATAGCAAAAGTATAGCCTGATACAAATTGACATTATGTGCAGCAGACTTGAAAATTTTTCAATTTAGTTAGTGATTGGCCGAAAACGAGAATTTTTTGTTCAGTTACGGAAGGTGAAAAATTTAACCTTCAGGATACATTGAGTATTTTGAGGATTAAATTTTGAAT